>JBATUR010000124.1:0-13562 GCA_049671305.1 Coleofasciculaceae cyanobacterium | reverse complement strand
GCAGAAAAAAACTGGTCAAAATCAGCTAGGAAAAATCCTTATGAAAATTCGTCAAGAAATTCGGCAGCGTCACTTAACTAAAATTGAGCCTTAAGCATAAACCTTAAAAGCAAATCTATGCAATGATAAAAAGATAGCTTTCTCTAGAAAAGTTCTCTTAATCAACACGGCAACCAGGTTTTCCTGTTGAAAATTAATAACACTAATGCCTTTTCTTCCTTTAGAACCTATTATAAGACTCTTGCCTATAACTATTTTATTTGAGTTGAACAAGCAGGACACTGTTGCTTCTGGCAAAAAGGGGCAGAGAAATCGACTTCACGCATTTATGCGGTTTTAGTGATCCCTAACGAGAGAATGAGCAATGCTGATCCAAAGAGAGTTCCCTAATTTGCTCTTAACGATACACAATAGTTATAGATAGGTAATATTCAATACATATTCTCCGGATACCAGGGGCATCACCCATTACAAAATTTTATAAGAGAGTACGAGCGTGCTACAGCCAGACCATAACTCGGATGACTTGCTGCGTCGAATCACAAACCGGATTCGTCAATCTTTGGAATTGCCAGAAATCTTGACGACGACTGTTACCGAAGTGCGTTCTTTGCTGGAAACAGATCGAGTCATGATTTATCGTTTTCATGAATCTGGTAGCGGAGAAGTCATGGCTGAGTCAATTAAAGATAATCGCCTGCCATCCCTCCTAGGGCTCAATTTTCCCGCCGATGACATTCCTGAATATTCTCGCCACTTGTACCTCAAGATGCGTCTACGTTCAATTGTTGATGTTTCATTGGGTTTGGTTGGTTTGTCGCCGATTGATGATACAGAATACGTCAGTTTGTACCCAGAGGAGAAGGACAGTACTGCAACGAGGGCAACAGAATTACCAACAACAATTACCTCCAATGAGATGTCTCGCGTTGGCAAGCTGCGCGAACAAGCATCACAGACAACTCCTTTAGAAGAGATCCAGTATCAACCCCTAGACTCGTGCCATGCGGCTTATTTGACGGCGATGGGTGTCCAATCTTCAATGGTCATACCAATTGTCCATTATGATGTGCAGACCAAGCATTTGGAGCAAAAACTATGGGGACTGTTGGTGTCTCATCATGCCCAACCGCGTACAGTTTCTAAACAAGAGTTGCAAATTGCTCAAGGAATTGTCGATCAAGTTTCAATTGCCATTGCTCAAGCGCTGCTTTTATCTCAAGCACGGCAATGGCACACAACTGAATCAACTATTAATTGGGTATCAACTCTTTTACATTCTTTACCAACAATTGAGTTGCAAGCAGCACTGCAAGAAACGGTCAAAGCTTTACAAGGGTGTGGCGGCAGACTTTACATCACTCCTTACAAATCAAATAGTACAGCAGAGTTATTTGTTTGTGGTACTGGACCAAAGTTGCTGGAGGGCAAAGATAGTTTTATTGAACAAGATCCAGATTGGCAAAGCTGGGCTTCTTTTAATCAGCAAAACCTGGGGAGTTCAGGTACTGAATCACTGATTGTTACCGACTTATATAAAACTCCAGCTTTGCAGTTTTTAATCCCAGCCTTTCAAGACACGGGAATTCGGGGAATGCTGGTTTTACCTTTATATTATCGCGCCTCATTTCTCGGATATTTAAGTATTTTTCGCACAGAAATTGACACAGAAACTTTATGGGCAGGGCGCTTTGATCCAAATGAAAAACAACAGTTTCCTCGCAATTCTTTTGAGATGTGGCGAGAGTTAAAACGAGGTCAAGCCCAACAATGGACGCAGAGTGATCGGGAACTAGCGATCGCTTTAGCACATCATTTTGCGATGGCAATTCAACAATACGAACTGTATGCGGAGGTGCAATCTCTCAACAGTAATTTAGAGCAACAAGTTGAGGAACGTACCGCCAAACTACGGCGTGCCTTAGTCCAAGGACGAGCAGTTGAGCGTGTTACTAACCATATCCGCAGCACTCTCGACTTAAAAACAACGCTGCAAACAATCGTACGAGAAGTACGAAATGTCATCGATACAGACCGAGTATTAATTTACCAGTTTTCCAATGACTGGAAAGGTGAAGTGATTGTAGAGGCAATCAAAGGTAATTGGAAGTCTACTTTGGGGATAAGTATTCCTCAAAATGAATCACCTGATATAAATTTTAAGCTCTACAAACGAGGCAAAGTCCGAGCTATTAATGATGTTTCTCAAGTTAGTTTAAGTCCTAAATATCAAGAAGTCTTAAGCTATTTTCAAATTGAAGCGGCTGTAATTATCCAAATTGGCGTTGGCGATCAATTATGGGGACTTTTGATTGCCCAAGAATGTAAAGCACCCCGCCAATGGCGTGCCTTTGAATTGGAGATTTTACAACAACTTGCTGATCAAGCAGCAGTAGCAATTCAGCAAGCTGAACTATACGAACAAAGCCAAACTGCTGCTGCTACGGCTACCGCTCAAGCCAAACAATTAACCTTTGCGGCTAAACAACAAGAAGCTTTGTTTGGAGTAGTTTCAAAAATTCGTGAATCTCTTGATGTTAAGACTATCTTCAAGGCAACAACTACCGAAATTCGACGATTGTTAGCGGTAGATCGTGTAGCAGTATTTCGTTTTTCTCCTAATAGTTATGATCGAGGAGAGTTTGTCTCAGAAGATGTAGAGGATGGTTTTCCTCAGACTGTCGGCGATCACATTAGCGATCGCTGTTTTGGAGAATGCTATGCCTCAGAATACAGTCAAGGTAAAATTCAAGCAGTTACCGATATTTATCAAGCCAATTTGAGTAAAAGTCACATCGGTATTTTAGAGCAATTTCAAGTCCGAGCTGATTTAGTAGTTCCCCTACAAAAAGGTGATTATCTTTGGGGTTTTCTATGTATTCACCAATGTACTGCACCGAGAATTTGGCAGAGTTCAGAAATTGATTTTATCAAACAAATTGCGGCTCATTTAAGTGTTGCTTTACAGCAAGCAGAATTACTAACTCAAACACAGCAACAAGCAGAACAATTAGCTACTGCTCTGAAAAATCTGCAACAAACCCAAACACACTTAATTCAGACAGAAAAGATGGGTAGTTTAGGGCAGTTAATTGCGGGAGTTGCTCATGAAATAAATAACCCTGTTAACTTTATTTATGGCAATCTTTCTTATACAAGTCAATATGCTAACGATTTATTAGGAATGCTTGCTCTTTATGAAAAACATTTCCCCAATTCCCACCCAGAAATTATCGATAAAGCAGAAGCAATTGACTTAGAATTTTTAAGTGAAGATTTACCAAAAATCATCGCTTCTCTCAAAATTGGTGCCGAGCGCATTCGCAAGTTAGTTTTATCTCTGCGTAATTTTTCTCGTATTGACGAAGCTGAGATGAAGGCAGTTGATATCCACGAGGGAATAGACAGCACCTTATTAATTTTGCAGCCTCGACTTAAGGCAACACCAAAATTTCCTAGTGTTGAGGTTATTAAACATTATGGTGAATTGCCTCTAGTTGATTGCTATGCCAGTCAGCTTAATCAAGTATTTATGAATATAATTAGTAATGCCATTGATGCCCTTGAAGAATACAATTCTAATCGCACATTAGCCGAAATTAAAAGTTCACCTAGCAAAATTACTATATCTACTAATCTTAAGGAAAAAACTTTATCAGAAAACGCTTCACTTGAGCAGCCATTACCTACCGTGGTAATCACAATTGCTGATAATGGTTTAGGAATGAGTCAAGAAACAATGTCCAAAATCTTTGATCCATTTTTCACAAAAAAACCTATAGGTAAAGGTACAGGTTTAGGTCTTTCAATTAGTTATCAAATTGTCGTCGAAAAACATAGTGGCATTTTGCAGTGTACATCAGAAATTGGCAAAGGAACTCAATTTTATATTGAGATTCCCCTGCGACAAAAAGAAGAAACTGGTAATTAGGAATAATAACGTTCCCACCCTGTTCCTTGATAGCCAAAATTAAATAATTTAGGGTGCAAAATCTCTGCCAAAATTTCTAAAGAATCTACTAATCTAGGTCCGGGACGATTGAAGTAGGAGTTGCCGTCCGTAAGATAAACTTTGGCATTTTTGACAGCTTTTAGAGTTTGCCAATGGGGATTATTTGCCATTGCTTGAGTTTCTTGGCGGGTACGTTCTAAACCAAAACCGCAAGGCATAATAATAATTATTTCTGGATCAGTTGTTACTAAATCATCCCATTGTAAGTAAGGCGAATGTTCACCAATAACTCCCCATAATGACTGTCCTCCTGCCAATTCTACTAATTCTGGAATCCAGTTACCTGCTGCCATTAAGGGTTCTGTCCACTCAATTGCCGCAACTGTTGGGCGACTATTTGTAGGTAGGTTTTGGGTCTTTTCTTGGCAAGCTTTGACGCGAGACTGTAATTGATGCAGTATAGTTTCTGATTCTACTGCTAAACTATCAGCAACTCGTTGAATATCTGACCAAACTTCGTTTAATTTATTAGGTTGTAAAGAGATGATTTGCGGTTGGCTTTGTGTTAACTGAGTAACGGCTATTTTGACATCGGCAAAGTTAACTGCACAGACATCACATTGATCTTGGGTAACAATATGAGTTGGTTTTAGTTGCTCTAAAACATCTATTTTAATTTTGTAAATGCTGAGAGCTTTTTGTACTAAATTCAGAACGTCTGCATCGATTTGAATACTTGATTGTTCTGAGTTTAGTTGTGCCTCGGTACAAATTGGTTTATCCAGTATTTCTGGCGGATAATCACATTCATGAGAACGCCCGATAATGGCACTACTTAATCCTAGTGCTGCAACAATTTCGGTTGCACTGGGTAGTAAAGAAACAATCTTTAAGTTAGATTTCATTATCAGGCACTCATCTAATGTTATTAGGAAGAAATGTTGCTTGTTTCAGGGCTGGCTGGCGTTTTGACGGTTGGTTTTAGCATGAATACGGCAATAACTATGCCAATAATTGCTAATGCCCCTGTAGGATAAAAGAAGGCAGTATAACTACCCCAGATATCTCGAATTTCGCCAGCTAAGATTGTACCCAAAACTGCACCTACTCCGTATGCTGTGAAGACAATACCGTAGTTTTTTGCATAATTTTGGCTATTAAATAAGGCTAAGGTTGAAGTTGGTGCGATCGCTAACCAGCCACCCAAGGACAGCCAAAATAAGCAAAAGGCGATTAGATAAGTGAGGATTTGACCTTCACGAGCTGATAGCATCAAAATCGAAGCAATTAGAATCAGGACATAAGAAATAATTGCTGCCATTTTGGGTTTAAATCGGTCAGTTAGCCAACCAAATAAAGGACGCCCTAAACCATTAAAAATGGCAAATAGGGAGACAGTCATAGCAGCAGTTACCGTATCTAATTTGATAATTTCTTGAGCAACTGAACTAGAAATGCCAATTGCAGCCAACCCAACAAAAGTACCAATAGTATAACAGATCCAGAGTCCATAAAATGTCGATGTCCGGATCATTTCTCGTTCTTCTGTTTCTTGGCTGAAAGTTACTGTCGGAGGATTCCAGTTTGTCGGCTTCCAGTTTTTAGGAGGTGCTTTTAGTAGTATAGAAATCGCCAAAATAATAGCAGTAAAGGCAACACCTAAAATCAAAAAAGAAGACTGCACGCCATAATTTCCAATCAGATTTCTTGCTAAAGGCGCAGTTATTAATGGCGACAAACCAAACCCCACAACTGTTAAGCCAACAGCAAGACCTTTTTGATCGGAAAACCATTTGGCGGCAACTGCTAGCGGTACACCATAAACAATGCCAACGCCTGCACCGGCAATTACTCCATAAGTAATTACCAACATGACAATGTTAGAAGCAAAGCTAGATAAAATGTAGCCAACTCCCATTACAACGCCACCTACTGCTGTAACAACACGAGAACCAAACCGATCAATATAAAAGCCTGTAATTGGCATTAAAATTGCAAAAACAACTAAAAGCACGGTAAAAGGTAAAAGGCTTTCAGTTGCACTAATATTGAGTACCTTTTCTAAAGGTTTGCGAAAGATACTCCAAGAATAAACTGTACCCAAACAAAGCAATACTGTTACCCCAAGAGGTATAAGTAACCATCTTCCTTTTTCGGCAGGTAATCCCAACAGCTTTAAATCATTCATAAGTTTATTAAAACCTTGCTGAATCTTTTTGCTATAAAAAGTTACACCGGAACATTTACTGCTAAGTGTTCAGTTTTATAGCATTGTAATTATTTTCCTCTAAAACAAAACTAAATTTTGTTAAGATTTTTGTATTAATATTGTTAATGAATTAGCTTAACAAAAACTGCCGATAACTTCAAACAACAGTAAAGAATTGGAAAATCATAATGTCAATCACATCTTCTTTAAAATCTGATCTAATGTAAACAGATAAGCTACTTATTATTAAAGCTGCTAAGACAACTAGGTTACTTCAGAAACCAGACTTTTATAAATTTCAACTAATCAGCGATCGCTCAACAGTGGTATCATAAAAAATATTGCGTATAAAAAATGCTACTAACTCAATTGCGACTTGGAGGTAAATTGTGGCAATCTTAAAACTTGAAGATGGAACAACTTATACCCAGATAGGTGATATTGCACGGGAACTGTCCCCACTCAAGATACAGTTAAATACCTGGACGATTGGCAATAACCCAAAAATTAAAGATTTGCTGGCAAAAGATGCTTTGAGCGATGAAGAGAAAGAGCAAGTTTTGCAAGCACTCGACGGCTATTTTGAGCAACTTAAAGCCTCAGATGGCTATCAATCACGTGACTTAATTGTGCTACATCCAAAATTACCAAATTTAAAAACTCTGCTTGCCAAATTTGACCGATGTCACTATCATACCGATGCAGAAGTTCGCTATATTGTTGCAGGGGAAGGCATCTTTGGTTTTGTACGCCCTGATGGTAGCCAGGTAGAGTTGACTGTGCAACAAGAAGAGTTTATCAATGTGCCAGAAAATACAGAACATTGGTTTTATCTAACTTCAACTCAACAAATTAAAGCCGTGCGTTACTTTACAACTATGGAAGGTTGGACGCCTGAATATACAAGTCAAGAAATCCGCTTTCGTTCTTCTGTTGGTGTTTAAGGGAAGGTATTAGGAAGTTATAGAAAATGACTTGTAGGGGCGCAAAACGTGAGGGCGCCCCTGCGTTGACTCGAAGCACTCCTTTTATATCATTAAAGTTGGTAATTAGCGCTAAAGTAGAAGCCGGAATCTTGAGCGTTATTACCTCTGTCAGATAAATTAATTAAAGGTAATCCATAATCTAAACGCAAACTCAACTTTGGTAGCGGTGAATAAATTAAGCCTAAACCTGCACCTGCTAAAAATGTTTGCCGTTGTAACTTATTAGGATTATCAGACACATTCCAAACAGTTCCTAAATCAACAAATGGTGCTAGCTGAAACACCGAATTACCGATTTCATCTCGCTGCAAAGTCATTCTATTTTCGATTGAAAATCTCACGCCATTATCACCAGCTCGAACATTTTGCCGATAGCCTCTTACAGATTGACCACCACCAATTACAAATTGTTGGGAAGGTAATAAACTATTAGGAGTTAATTGCAGATCAGCTTGCAAAATTAAAAGGTTATTATCATTAAGTGTTTGGACGCGCTGAACTTGACCAAGCCAGCTAAAGAAACGACCATCAGGAATAGGATCAGGATTAATTGTAGCGTCAAGTGTACCAGTGCCAAAGGAAAAAAGCGATCGCAACCCCCAAGCGCCTCCTGCGTCTCGCCGCACATAATCTTGTCCAAATTTTATGACACTAGTACGACTAACACCTTGTTCATCAGGTCCAATACTAAAAGGTGTGGGACCGGCAAAGGTAAAAGTTTGACCGTTTTGGTAAGCAAAGCCAAGAGAAAGGGCAAATTCTTCACGAGTTGTGCGGACTAATGGCTGTCGATAACTGATTTCATATAATTGAGATTCGCCTCGAATATCCAAAGCTTTAAAAGGTGCTTGAGTGACATTATTGCGATTTGGCGCGGCTCTTAATTCCAAAGTACCATTCATCGCATTCAAAGGTACACGATAACTAAAATCAAAAACATCTGCACCGCCCGTAGTTGTTCGATAATAAGAACCAGATAATACATCCCCATTTCCTGTTAAATTGCGATAACTGGCATTAATTCCTAATCGTTCAGAACCGATACTTGGAGGCGAATAATTATCAACGCTCAGGTTAGCTTGAAAAGGATTTGCTTCAACCACTCGCACCACTAAAATACTTTTACCTTCCCCACTACCAGAACGCAAAGTTGCTTCTACAGTTTTAAATAGAGGATCAGCTCGTAATAGTCGTAATTGGTCTTCTAGCTTATTGGTATTAAGGGGTGTTCCTACTCCCAATTTGACACGTGATCGTACATAATTTGGATTCAGTCGTCGCGTTCCTTCCACTTCAATCCGCTCTATAGAGCCTTCAACAGCAAGAATTTTGACAATACCATTTGCGATGGTTTGTGGTTCTAAAACTGCTCTAGAACTCGTATAGCCTTGCTCTAGATAAAGTTTATTAATTGCTTCAACAGCATTAGTAAGTTCGTTGAAAGTTACAGTACGTCCTTCCAGCGGCTTTATTATCTTTTGGAGTTGTTCTATTAATATAGTGCTACCTACTACCTCAATTCGTTTTACCTGAATTGGGACGATATTAGTATCAGTACTTGGTTCAGAAGTTGGAGTAGGAGTAACTGGAATTTCGGTTGGTTTGGGTATAGGAAGTGAGGGAGTTTGAGGTTGTAAAAAGCGGTCACGATTTGGATTAGGTTGCAGATTTTCCGGTTGATTTAGAGGTGATGTTTGGGCAGTTTGGAGGAGAGAGAATGATGCAGAATCTTCTTGCTGCAACTTAGTATCAGCATCAGAAGAGACAGGCGTAGTAGCATAACAGGGTAAAATTCCCATAGAAAAGATCCCTGCTAATACGCTCAATTGCAGAGTGAAACGCATATCTATTTACAATCCTATTAATTAATGAACGAAAACTTTGAACTAGTAGGCACTTTTCCGTTATTTTTTTTTGATGGCTTAGAGGAGAAACAAATAGAATTTTGCAATTATCTATTTGCCCTGAATACATATTATTATTTACAAGACTTTAATCAATTGTCAGGATATTTATAAAAAAATCTTAACAACTTTGTTGATTTTTCTTGTTGTAGGGACACGATAATATCGTATCCCTACCGATAGACGATGCTACTTTTTAACAGACACGGGAGTAGAAGATTTGGCAACATCAACAATTGCCATTAGTTTACCCGCTACGTTTTCAAAGCGAACATTAACGAGCCCAACATAATCAGCACCAATTGACTGATTAACTTCCTTCATAACCTGCTGCTTAAACATAGTCCGATTGCCGATTAAATTTAGCAACTCTTGACTACAATTAGCCAACAAATCATTGAGATTTATTGACAAACTACCGCCTTTATCATTCATATATCCAGCAATTGTCGGTAGATAATCTTTAAGTAGTTCGCCCGACTCACTAGAGAAAGAACAGGCGAGAATACCGGAAGATGAGACAACAGTTTGCTGTGTTTGAGCGCCAAGATCTGAGTTTCTTTGCTGAACAGAACGCCCTATTTCATCATTAGGTTTAAATGGGGTATTAGCAGGTGGGGGGGGAATTGGAGTTGGCACAGGCGTTGGTGCGGGTGTTGGTATTGGAGTTGGCACAGGCGTTGGAGTTGGTGCGGGTGTTGGTATTGGAGTTGGTACAGGCGTTGGTACAGCATTATTCGTCAAATTGAAATTGACAGGAGCAATACTTTGATCAGCAATCCGTGCTGAAATAGTGTAAGTACCGCCAGTATCGTTAGCGCTCAAAGTATTAGTTGCCACACCAGAGGTATTAGTCGTGACTGTTGTGCCACTGCCAAAAGTCCCTGATGCCCCGCTGTTGGGTGCGGCAAAAGTAACGCTAGTATTAGGAACTGGATTGCCGTATTGATCAGTAACTAAAACTTGTACAGGTGTAGCAAAAGCAGTATTGACATCAGTGCTTTGCGAGTTGCCGCCTGTGATGCTAATGATGTTAGCTGCTCCTGGATTATTAGTCAGGTTAAAGTTTGCCGGAGAGATGCTCAAACCAGTAATTTGACCATTAACTATGTAGCCACCTGCAACTGTATTGGCAGTCACGGGACTAGCTGCCACGCCAACAGCATCAGTGAGTAGCGTCGTGCCGCCCAAACTACCAGACGCACCTGTACTAGGATTTGTAAAAGTGACGCTGACATTAGGAATAGGATTGTTATTTTGGTCGAGGACAGTGGCAGAGACAGGAGTAGTGAAAGCAGTATTAACCGTGGTGCTTTGAGCATCGCCACCTGAGACGCTGATGCTAGTAATTGTCCGCTGCTGAAAGCCGGCTGCTTGGGAGATACCCAAACCACCTGTGCCGCCAGCAGCACCACTGCCACCCTGCCCGCCCCCGGCTGCAAGACCACCACCACCGCCGCCACCACCAATGCCGCCAATGCCGCCATTCCCGCCAGTTGCAGTCAAAGTGAGATTGCCAGAAGCATTGGCAGTATAACCACTCGTCAATAGGATACCAGTGCCGCCAGTGCCGCCAGTACTAGCGTTGCCGCCACCACCGCCACCGCCACCGCCACCACCGCTGCCCGTGCCACCATTGCCACCAGCTTGTCCGCCACCTCCACCAGCGGCTCCACTGCCATTACCACCTTTGCCGCTGCCACCGATGCAGGTATTACAGAAGTTAGGGGTACCGCCACCACCACCGAAGCCAGTAGGACCACCGCCCTGTCCAGGAGGAGAGCTGGAAGATGTACCAATGCCACCACTACCGTTACCTGTACCTCCATTTCCACCTAATGCGTTAGAGCCGCCACCGCCGCCACCGAAGCCTCCACTGATACCATTGTTGCCACTACCGGGTGTCGCAACACCCACTCCACCTGTACCTCCAATGCCGCCGTTGCCGCCACCGCCACCGCCGCCACCACCGTAGCCAATACCACCACCACTGCCGTTGCTGCTACTTACAACACCGCCACCAGCAGCGCCTCCACTGCCATTAAACCCATCTCCTCCTTGTCCTCCACTGCCGCCAACTGTACCTGACGTACCAGCACGACCACCACCGCCACCACCGCCGTTGCCGCCACCACCACCACCAGTGCCAGTTAAAGCAATCAGACCGCTTGTAGAAGTGATACTACTGTTGGTAACGACAATCCCGATGCCACCATCCCTTATCATTAAGAGCATCAGCCCCCCTAATACCGCCAGCACCACCCGTTGCAGTTGCCCCAGCAGCACCATCCGTGCCTACCCCGCCAGCACCACCAGTCCCGGTGAGGGAAATATTGCCGCTACTGCTAATTAACTGGCTATCATTCAACGTAATTCCATCACCGCCGATACTTCCTGGCGCACCATCTAATCCTTTACCTGTAAGAGTAATTGCCCCCGTACCCGTAAAAATCGTTGCTCCGCTAACTGTCAGCGCCCCACCATTAAGATTATCTGCATCCGCAGTCAGGGTAACGTTGCCGTTATTGGTAGTGATATTGGCATTCACATTAATATTGCGATTCGCCAAGGCAGTCAATCCTACCCCCGCACCTGTCATCGTTACAGGCGCATTGAAAGTAATATCATTCGTCGCTTGCAACGTCACATTCGTTGCCGCATTATTAATCAGAGCCGCATCAATCGTATTGTCCCCGACATCTGGATCGGCAAAATCATCTACCTGTGCAAGTGAAGTAAAGGAACCCGGTCCATTAATTACCGTAATATTTGTTGGGTCAAGCAGTAACATTCCCGCATTCCCATTTGCCGCAGTGGTATTAACATTCCCCCGGAAGTCCAAATTCTCCTTGCCGGAGACTTCGACAAACCCGCCATTACCAGACTGACTGCCGCCTCGTGCTGTAATAGTTCCTAAAAAGCGGTTCGACTGATCCGCCCAAGCAATAACTCTTCCACCATTACCTGTATTAATGGCATCAGCATTAATAACAGAATCACTACTAACAAAAGTACGAGATGCGTTGGGAACAGTGCCTTTACCTTGGTAATCTCCACCAATTAACACTGTACCGCCGCCATTGTTACCAGAAGCATTGATATTAGCACCAATTACACCAACTTTGTCACCCAAAACATTGACTTGTCCGCCAACCTCTCCTTGGTAAAGGGGAGTTTGGGGGGGTGAAACATTAAGAGTACCATTAGCTACTGCTGTTCCTCCTTCAGGAATAATAGTTCCCGAACCTGTCAACACAACTTGTCCTGCACTATTTACAGCTACACCAGTCGTTTGAGTAGTACCACTACCTGTAATTAATTGTGCTAAAGATCCAGGATTAATGCCTGAGTTAGAAGTATTGTTAGGATTAATCTGCAAGCTTAAAACAGTTCCCGGTTGAGAAATCAGCACATTACTAGAACCTGGTACGGCAGCAATCGTAATATTTCCCCCTGGTGCAGTCAGCGTCCCAGTATTAATGACATTGCCGCCAATTAAACTAAGATTTTGCCCTTCTTTAACTGCCAAATTACCAGCATTAATAATACTTCCAGGTTGGCTGAGATTAAAGGCAAAACTACTAGGATTTCCTATTAATGCTGCATAATTATTTGTCCCCGTGGCATTGAACCAATTATTACCACCAAAACCAATTCCTGTTGCTGTTGTTGCACTGAATGAGGTTGGAATATTTAACTGAGCATTATTACCAAAAATTGTCCCCGCAGGATTGATCAAGTAAAGGTTTGAATTTCCTCCCGTTACTTGAATTAATCCATTAATAAGCGAGGCATTTCCTCCCGTCACCCGTCCTAAAATATTACGAATATTGGGATCAGAAATAAAGTTAGCAATTTCGTTAGGATTTAGACCAAACTGACTAAAACTATGAAAAAGATTTACTCTATCTCCAGAAAAAGTACCACCAGCAATATTAAGTTGATTGCCTTGATGATTAACAACTGTACCCGTACCATCCGATGCTGGTATAATTGACTGTGCTTGTGCAGAAATGGGTAGCAAGCTGAAAAAAGCTAAAAGTCCAAGAAGTTTTTGGGCTTTCAGCATTGACTTGGATGACAGTATTGACATAAGGTTATTTCTTGGCAAACATTAACAACTGGTTAGGTTTGGCAGATGTCCCTCACAGCAGTTAACAATCGAATCTTAACGCCCAGAAAAGTTACATTTGAAGTCTCGACTATCCATTTCATCTATGCTAAAGGCAGAGTAACCTCAGTATTTTTGCTGAATCGTCTACGCGATTTGGCGTAGGCAGAAATATTCTCTTATTAAATAATTTTTAAAGGCAAAACTTTAAACAAATAAAAATTCTTTTAACAACAGATATTACTCAAAAAATAAGTTTAGCTCTAACAAAATTAAAAATATGACAATAGAAATTGATTACCGCTTTCCACCAGGTATTGATGCTGAAAAGCAAGCCAAAATTATCGCCGTTGGGCAAACAGTTGGCACCTGGGATGCTCGTTTTTCCCATCGGCAGCAA
>JBATUR010000123.1:0-13926 GCA_049671305.1 Coleofasciculaceae cyanobacterium | reverse complement strand
GTTAGATAAACCTGAGTATAAAAATTATTGAGGTCAGCGGAATTAATAGCATTACCATTAATATTAGATACAAAACTAGAATTACTGAGTGCCCCTCCCTCACCACCAGTCGCAATAGTTACTTGTTCGGGACCAGTTGGCACATAAAAAATATCAGTTTGGCTATCTCGTTTGGTGACTGGTGAAAGCCC
Organism: Coleofasciculaceae cyanobacterium; assembly: GCA_049671305.1. Lineage (GTDB taxonomy): Bacteria > Cyanobacteriota > Cyanobacteriia > Cyanobacteriales > Coleofasciculaceae > CADCTM01. The sequence continues at coordinate 13,735 of JBATUR010000123.1, read as the reverse complement.
AATCCAAATACTATTAAAACGGGCATCGGGTAAGCTAGCTTTTCCTTCCGAAGTTAAAGAAGGATGAGTTGCGTTACCTAAACCTGCTTGATAAACTGTCCAACTACTTGACGGAATCCAAGTATTATTAGCAGCAGCAAATAAGTTCAAATTAATGTTTGTATTGGCTGGATTTGTGCTACCTTCTAGGTATGGTTTGGCGTCGGGCAGAAGTTCTGTAGCGGCAGTTACTCCTAAATTTAGTAGGGTATTTTTGTCACCCAAAATCAACCCAGTTCCGCGAATTGTGCGCCCTATTACTGCTTCATTATCATTAGCTTTCAAAATTTGTCGCACACGAGAAAAACCAAGCAAAGGAGTTGTTTCAATATCTTCTTTGCGAGAAATTGTAGACTGATTACTTTGGCTATTGCCAGGAGTTGCCCCCACATTAGGAAAATACAAATCTAAGCCGACAACTTGATTATTTGCTCCTACATTTTGAAACCCAGGTTGTGCTAAAATATTTAATGTTTCCGGAGAGATTACATCTCCAACATTTCCTACTTGGTTGATGCGAGTAGGCACGAAAAATTTAGGATCAATACTCGCACGGTCAGTAACTAAAGCTGGAGTAAAAGTACATTGGGTATTAGCTCCTGCCTCTTGAGAGTTTACAGCTACACAAGGACCTGTGAAACTTTGTTGAATAATTAGTCCTTGCAGGGTTTGTGGAGCAGTTTGCAGCAGTTCAACTTCACGCTGAGTTTTAAAAGTTTGGAATTGCAGATAACTGCCTTGTTGATCAGAAGTGAAGACGTTATCTTTGCTTAAACTTTGCTCAACTTGAGAGCGAACTCTGATAATAGCATTAAGGTCAAGATTAGTACTGCGGTCACTACCAAAGCTAAGGCTGTTATTAGTTTCCCATTCAGTTCGATGGTTAATAATATTACCATTGAGTGGGATAGTTGTTATTAAGGTATTTAATTTAGAACTAGGAACAATTTCCGGCGGATTAATATAGTTTGGATTTTGAGATTCTGCCGGAATGATTGGCAGTTGTTGTTGCCTCCCAACCGCGTCCTCTGTAACAGGATCTTTGGGGGGATTTTGGGCGATACAAGTAGGGTTTTGTTTGGTTGTGGGTGGTTCTACGCCGGGTTGAAGCTTGGTAATAGGTGTTTTTGAATTCGCCAAGTTTTGGGCTGAAGATTCACACTTAGGTAGGGTTTCCGGTGGTGTTATTTGTGGGACGACAAGTGGTGGAAGTTTCTCTTGTACCTGACTCGTTTGTAAAGATGTTGATTGGGAATTTTCTTTGGTTTTTTGAGGAGAAATACCTGATAGTTGCGCTGCTTTTGGGTTATCTGTAGTCGAGTTTCCCCATTCTGTTATTGTCTCCGGTGAAGTGATTTTTGGGATGATTAAAGGCTGGTTATCTTCCTCGGAAGGATTAGTTTGTGTTAGTTTGGAATTAGGTTTTGCTTCTGGTGTTTGGACAGAAGAGGTGGCGGCATCTGCTAATTTTTTTGCAACTAGAAGTGAGGAGGTTGCTAATAATAATCTTTTGACTTTCATCTTTCAAGTTTTAATAATTAATAGCCATAATTTTTTGAACAGAAGTTCCCTGCTAGCAGGAAACTCCTGTTCACTTATCTGTTGTTACGTTACTGCGTTAAAGAGTGACTGGAGACTGACTATTACTAATTTCATCGAGAAACAGTAACATCGACGTTGCCAACTGTCTGCCCAGTGAGGGCGTCGATACCGATAGATCCGCCTATGACATTACTTTGTGCAACACCCCGCGAATTATCAGGGGTTATTGTAGTGACATAATTATTCCTGCCATTTGTTGTAACTGTTCCGGCTGTACCAGCAGCAAAGGCATCCAGCGCAAAACCGCCAGCGGTTATGGGAACAGCATTTGCACCAGCGTAGGCTGTATCCTTACCAAGAGCCGCCGACACAGCCGCCGCTTGTACTTGATTACCATTTAGCTGAAAAGACGCAGAACCAGCAATACCACCAGTACCAACTGATTGAGCAAATGCACTGGTAGTAAAACCAAAACCACTAGCAGTAATGGTAGCAACAGCCAACAAAACCTTAGTATTTAAGTTCATTTTGTGTCCCAATTAATAGTTTAACTTTACAGAAATTTTGCTAATATAAAGAAGAAAAAAAGTTGTTTATTTTTTCTTTTTTAGTAAACAAAAAAGCTCTGTTCTTTTAGAATATTTCACTACTTTTGAGTTGTCGATAGTCAAAGGTGAGAAAAAAGTGAGATGTTTTAAAACCGGTAAATAGGCTTGATTTTTTTTCATAATAAATATTTAAATAGTAAAATAATCAATTTTATTAAAGGGTTGTAACAGACATAAATTTTATGCTAATACTGAGTCATTTAGCTCACTAAGACTGTATTACATTCCTCGAATACAGTTACATAACCAAGAAAAAAATAAGTATAAATAGAGATTGCCATATCCCAAAACCAGATAAAAATTCAGCCAAATTGCTGAATTAGCTAGGCAATAATGCTGATTATTGTGATACATCAATAAATTCGTCCTGATTCAATTGACGGGAGTTGAACTCTTTATCAGGAAGATAAAAAATTAGTTTTAATGACAATAGAAGACATAATTTCAACAGTGGAAATAAATCTAAAGCCTATAAATATTAATCCCATTCAAGAATTAATATTGCGCCAAGTTTGGGACGGCAAGACTTATGCTCAAATTGCCCAAAAAACTGGCGACAATGCTGATTACATCAAATCAATGGGTTCTCAGTTATGGCAGGAGTTCTCAAAAGTTTTGGGCGAACCGATAAACAAACGTAATTTCTATTGTGCAATCACACGGCGAGTGAGTCAGCTACAAGGAAAAATTTCTATAACAATAGAAGAGATACTTGCAACATTAAAAACTATTCTGAAACCTATCGATCTCAATCCAATTCAAGAACTAATATTGCGTCAAGTTTGGGAAGGAAAAACTTATGCTCAAATTGCCGAAAAAACTGGCTACAATGCTGACTACATCAAAGCAGTAGGTTCGCAGTTATGGCAGTGTTTATCAAAAGTGCTGGGAGAACCGATAACTAAGCAGAATTTTAGTTTTGCAATCAAGCGCCGAGTGTTAAAACTACAGAAAACAATTACTCTGCCCCAAGATGGCAATTTACAGAACAATCATTTTAACTGAGTTGCTGCACCATTCTCAGTAAGTAATTTTGGCAATTGCTTAGACAAGCGGTTGACTCACTGATTTAATTTTTATCTGGCAGGTTAATTCCTATTACCAAACTTCTGACTATAACCAATGGGCAAATTCTGTAGTAAAAGTATCATTAAAAATTGCGGCGCGAATTGCTTGGGTAAAGCGAATTAATTCAGTCACATTGTGTAGAGAAAGCAGCATATAACCTAAAGCTTCCTTACACTTCAGCAAATGATGTATGTAAGCGAGGCTGAAGTTTTGGCAACAATAACAAGGGCAACTAGGATCAAGAGAAGTGAAATCATGGCGAAACTGAGCATTTTTCAGATTCCAGCGCTCTCCTTGTACCAAAACCGCCCCGTGACGCCCTAAACGGGTGGGAATTACGCAATCAAATACATCAATTCCCGCTGCGATCGCTCTTACCATTTCCCGATAAGTGCCCACACCCATCAGATAACGTAGCTTCTCTGGCGGTAAATAAGGCGCAGTCGCATCAACAATTTCGTGAATAAACTCCGCAGGTTCACCCACACTCACACCACCGATCGCATAACCTGGTAAATCTAACTCTACCAAAGACTCTGCCGCCGCTCGACGCAAATCAAGAAAAACGCCGCCTTGCACAATACCAAATAAAGCTTGCTCATGAGGGCGCTGATGAGCTTCTATACAGCGTTTCAACCAACGATAGGTTCTTTGAGTTGCTGCCTCAACTTCAGAGCGCTCGGCGGGGTAAGGAGGACATTCATCAAATGCCATTATTACATCCGCACCCAAAGCATTTTGAATTTCAATCGATCGCTCTGGTGTCAGATTAATCATCCTACCATCGCGGGGTGAGCGAAATTTGACACCTTCCTCAGTAATTGTACGGATTTTACTTAAGCTAAAAACCTGGAAGCCGCCAGAATCAGTTAGGATCGGTCCCTTCCAAGACATGAACTTATGCAAACCACCAGCTTGTTGAACAATACCTTCTCCCGGCTGCAAATGGAGATGATAGGTATTGGAGAGTACCATTTGCGCTCCAGCCGTTTCTAGTTGAGCTGGGGAGAGAGCTTTCACAGTTGCCAAAGTTCCCACAGGCATAAACCGAGGCGTTTCTACTACTCCATGAGGCGTCAAAAAAGCTCCAGCGCGTGCCTTCGTATGACTACAAGTCGCCTGACATTGAAAGGAAAAGTTCTTTTGTTGATGCAAAGCCGTCAGTTGTCAATAGTAAAAATACTGATTAAAATTTGGGTAAATTGAAAGATGGTCAAAAAGGACATTCACCCTCATCATCAATTTGCACATCCCACTTAGCGCTGAGAACTCGCGTTACCATAGCTTCGAGGGCATCAGCATTAAGTTGTTGAGTAGATTGCTCTTGTAAAGGATTTGACAGAGGAATCAGCCGTAATCGGCGATTATCTTGGATCAAATCAAATAAAGGCTCGTTTTTGTCAGACTGACCAAGCTGTAAATAATCAAAACTTTGGACATTTAGATACAAAGTTTGATTAGCTATCATCGTCGAGCGCTGCAAGTCAGAAAATACTTCCAAGATACATCCTTCACCCTCAGTTTGGATTTTACCATCAAGGGAGTGGATGTAGCGGACGCGACTTAGATCAGTCAGTAGGCGTCCCATGTCTTGCTTGTTGATGATGATGCCTGTATCAATCAGGCAGGGAGCCGGCAGTTGGTGCGAAGATTGAGAATGACTCATAATAACAGCCTATGATGCAAACGGGTGTGACACATTGCCTGGTTAACGGCTTAATGTAACCGTTTTTGATTAACAAACCCTACGTGAAACTACGAGCTTAGACCAGAGCCAGGGCTTCGGTCAAGCTGGCGGAGTGAGGTAAGATTTGGACATTCCCTGGCAGGCAGGAAACTTGATACTTGGACAGTAGGGTATGAGACAATACTATCCCAAGTTAAGAGTGCTGCTCATACGCCAATTTACTTAATTTTTTAGGCTAGTCCTCTATGAAGCGATATAGATTTAGAGAATTAGCGCAATGGGGATATCATTTGTTGTTATCTTTCATCGGTGCTGTAACTTTTTATACTTGCATACCGATTCCTGCTAACTGTCCCTTGGAGTTTCGGCGTATTGCTCGTTGGGCACCGTTGATGGGATTGTTAATTGGGGGACTACTGGGAATTTTTGACTTAATTTTGCAACAAGTTGGCGTGCCGATTTTAACTCGCTCGGCGGTAATTATTGCCAGTTGGATTGCGATCACCGGAGGGCTACACTTGGATGGTGTGATGGATACAGCCGATGGTTTGGCGGTTCCAGACAAAGAGCGACGTTTAGCTGTGATGACAGATAGTGCAACTGGTGCATTTGGGGCAATGGCAGCGATCGCCTTATTATTGCTCAAAACCGCAGCCTTAACAGATATTCAAACAAATCGCAGCTTGGCATTAATGGCAGCGGCAGGTTGGGGGCGCTGGGGGCAAGTTATTGCGATCGCCTTTTATCCCTATCTCAAACCCACAGGCAAAGGTGCCTTTCACAAACAGGCAATACGTCAGCCTAATGATGCTCTATATGGACTCGTCTTTCTGCTCATATTATGCAGTGTACCCCTGCTGCAGCGGGGGCTGTGGTGGGTAGGACTAGAAATGGCAATAGGAGGAAGTGCGATCGCCTACCTAACAGGAGTTTGGTTTAATCGCCAGCTTGGGGGACATACTGGCGATACCTATGGAGCCGTTGTCGAGTGGACAGAAGCCTTATTTCTCTGTTTATTCACCAGCCTTTAAATGTTTATCCAACGTATTGTAGAGACGTTCCGGCTCTACACTATTTACCGATAAATCCCCTCTATGCATCTCCTTTAAATGTTTATCCAGGGTGTAGAGAGACGTTCCGGCGGAACGTCTCTACAATACTTAAAGCGGTTTGAGTCGCGTTAGCTTCAGCTTAAAAGCACCACCACCCGTTGCCCCAAAAGCCCGAACCCGAACCGTATACTTACCCGTTTGGGCAATTCGGGTAAATAATAAAGAATTAGTGCTGCCATCAGGTCCATCATCATTTTCGCCAACAGTAGAACCATCAGCAGCAAGGAGAGAGACAATAGTATCAAAATTTTCTGAAGACAAATCAATCGCTATTTGGTCACCTGCTTTTAAATTAATCGCATAATCGCGGGCAAAGCCTCCTTTTTCAATAGGAATATCTCTCTCAGTTAGGGTGTCAGAAACTTCATTACTAGGAGGCAGAGGAATCGGATTGTATAGTTGATTCTGTGCGCTCGCTGCTGCCGCAGTTAAGCTCACGGCTAAAAAAGTTGTTCCAAGTAGTGAAACAAAGCTAAACCGAGCAGCAAAGGCTTTAGTCATATAAGATCTGTTATTCATGCTAGACGGGTCAATTATAAGCTTTGCTCTGTCCAGGACAAGCTGTGGAAGCAGGTTTGATTCAGCAGACATTTGTAAACAGTCAAGCCAATGGTTAATAGCTTGGCGATAAGTCGAGCTTTAGGTGATGCAGCACTATGACATTACTAAGATCTATAACTAATCAAGCCCAACAGCTTACCTCCAAAGTGCCACTGCGTGCTTTGCTAATTGTGCCTTTTGTGGTGCAAATCTCTGCCATAGTTGGTTTAACTGGCTGGCTATCGCTACGCAACGGGCAGCTAGCTGTTAATGAGGTGACTATTGAGTTACGCAAAGAAGTTGTGGCTAGGCTCCAGCAGAGACTTCGAGATTACCTGAAAGTGCCTCACTTACTCAATCAAATTAACGCTGATGCGATCGAGTCGGAGCAATATCAACCAGAAACCGATAATCTAACTCGCCACTATTGGAGACAAAGGTTTTTGTTTGAGTCAGGAAGAGTATCGAGTATTTATTTTGGTACAAATCAAGGAGAATTCACCGGACTTGCCTATCTTGACAATGGTACTTGGCAGATTTCTCGTGCGGGTAAATCTACGGGTGGAAAATACTATCGCTACGATCATGATGACAAGGGAAACCCGACGAATTTAATCACTGAGGGAGCAGATTATGATCCTAGACGGCGCCCTTGGTACAAACAGATAGAAAAAACCACCTTACCGGCTTGGAGTCCTATTTATTCAGACTTTAATAATCCTCGACTGACGATTACTTTAGCTCAACCGATTTATGACAAGACGCGGGTGTTGCGTGGAGTAGTGGGCGTTGACTTGGTGCTTGTGGAAATTGGCGAGTTTTTGCGACAGTTAAAAATCGGTAAATCTGGAAAGGTTTTTATCATTGAACATTCGGGACGTTTGGTGGCAAGTTCGACAACTCAAAAGCCATTTATGATCAAAAACGGTGCAATTGAACAAATTAAGGCAACAGATGTTGAAGATCCTTTAATTCGTGCCACTGCCAAGTATTTGAATCAAAATCAGGATTTGAAGCAAATTAAGAATAGCCGACCTTTAGAGTTTTTTCTTTTAGGTCAACGGCAACTTGTGCAAGTAGTACCATTTTCTGATAGTAATAATTTGAACTGGCTGATTGTGGTGGTTGTGCCAGAAGCAGAGTTTATGGGACAAATTAATGCTAATACTCGCACCACAATTTTGTTATGTTTGGTGGCTTTAGCGATCGCCACAGGTATTGGTATCCTCACTTCGCGCTGGATAACTCGCCCTATTTTGCAATTAAGTAAGACGGCGGTGGCGCTTTCACAGGGGGAATGGAACCAAACTATACCAAATGCTCATGCCACTGAAGTTAGAGTGCTAGCCCAGTCATTTCGGCAAATGGCAGAGCAATTACAACAATCTTTCGCCGCTTTGCAAGCAGCTAAAGTTGATTTGGAGGTTCGGGTTGAGCAACGCACAGGGTTATTAAGAGAAGCGAATACTCAGTTGCGAGATGAAATTTTGGAGCGGCGGCGCTCAGAGCAAACATTGCGTTCAATTGTTCAAGGTACGGCTTCGGTTACTGGTAATGATTTTTTTCGTTCTTTGGTTGCTTCACTTGCCACGGCTCTACAGGTACGTTATGCCTTAATTAGCGAGTGTACAGATGCCTCAGCTACTCGTGTTCGCACGATCGCTTTTTGGCTCGGTACAGGCTTTGGGGACAATTTTGAGTATGACTTGAAGGGCACGCCTTGCCAGCAGGTGATGCGGAATGGCAGCCAATGCTACAGCGAACAGTTGCCAAGTTTATTTCCTGAAGAGCAAGTGCTGACAATGAGCGCCCAAAGTTATTTAGGAATTCCTTTGCATAATACGAATGGCAAGCTTTTAGGTCATTTGGCGGTGATGGATGTGCAGCCGATGTCGGATAGTTCGCATAAAAAGGCGATTTTGGAGGTTTTTGCGGCACGAGCGGCAGCGGAGATGGAGCGCAAGCAATCGGAAGCGGCATTGCGGCAAAGTGAAGCGATTAATCGTAGTCTACTGGCGGCGATTCCTGACATTATGATGGTGGTCAGTCGGGATGGGATTTTCTTAGACTTTTTGCCTTCTTTGAATACGACATCGCTTGTGCCTGCAGCTCAAGTTGTGGGTAGAAGTGTGTTTGAAGTTTTGCCACCGGAAGTAGCTTCAAGACGCCTTGAAGCTGTGCAGCAAGCTTTGGTTAGTGGACAAATCCAAGTTCATGAATATCAACTTTTAATTGAGGAAGAAATTCGCTATGAAGAGTCACGAATTGTGCCTTGTGGAGCAGAGGAAGCATTGATTATTGTACGGGATATTACTGACCGCAAACGAGCCGAAGCGGCATTAAAAACTTCTGAAGAAAAGTTTTCTAAGGCGTTTCGTTCTTCACCTGATTTCATTACTATTAGTACCTTGGAAGAGGGAAAATTTATTGAAGTGAATGAAAGCTTTTTACGGGCTTCTGGTTATTCTCGTGAGGAAGTAATTGGGCGGACTACTGCTGATTTGGGAATTTGGGCACAACCGGAAGAGCGGACAAAAATTAGGGAAATTTTGCGAGAGCATGGGTCAATTCATTCTTTAGAATTTGAGTTTTGTAAGAAGTCTGGTGAAATTGTTGTTGGTTTACTTTCGGCGGAAGTTGTTAATTTGGAAAATGAGCTATATCTGTTGGCGGTAACAACGGATATTACGCAGCGCAAGCAAGCTGAGGAGATTTTGCGTCTGTCGGAAGCAAAGTATCGAGAATTGGCTAAACAAGAAGAGTTACAAAATCGTTTAACGAAAGCAATTCGTAATTCTCTTGATCTAGATCAGATTTTAGAAACGGCGGTTCATGAAATTCGTAGTTTGTTAGAAATTGATCGTTGTCACTTTATGTGGTTCCACTTTTCACCTGAACCTTATTGGGAAACGGTGAAGGAATCTAAGAATTCAGAGTTACCGAGTCATGTGGGGCGCTATCCTTTGGGTAGTTTTGTTTCTGATCCCAATGCGTTTTTGGCAGAGCTTTCTCTGATGAATATTAGGTTAAGTCATGATATAAGAACTTTGGAAGATCCGATGGAGCAGCATTTTTTGGCGACGATGGGTATTGCTGCTTTTTTATCGATACCGATTAAGGTTGGTGTTGATAGCATTGGTGTACTTTATTGCGCTCATTGTAGCAGTCTCCGCCTCTGGGTGAAGAGAGAGGTAGAACTTGTGCAAGCTGTGGCAGATCAAGTAGCGATCGCAATTAGTCAAGCTGAACTTTATTCATTTGCTCGTACTGCTCAAGAACAATCGGATCGTTTGTTACTGAATATTTTACCAGAAGCGATCGCCGAACGTTTGAAACAAGACGAACATACAATTGCCGATAGTTTTGAAGAAGTTACGGTTTTGTTTGCTGATTTAGTTAGTTTTACTCAACTTTCTGGTCAAATTTCTCCTCATGAATTAGTTAAACAACTTAATGAAATATTCTCAACTTTTGACCGATTAGCACAACGACTTGGCTTGGAAAAGATTAAGACAATTGGTGATGCTTATATGGTGGTTGGAGGGTTGCCAACACCTCGATCTGATCATGTAGAAGCGATCGCTCAAATGGCATTGGATATGCAACAAGCTATTAATGATTTTAAGCAAGATGATGGTCAACCATTCCGCATTCGCATTGGCATTAGTTGTGGTCCTGTTGTTGCCGGGGTAATTGGTCTTAATAAGTTTATTTATGATTTGTGGGGCGACACTGTAAATACGGCATCACGTATGGAATCATTAGGAATACCAGATTGTATCCAAGTTACTGCTGATACTTATGAGCGATTACGTCATAAATTCGTCTTTGAAAAGCGAGGAACTATTCAAGTAAAAGGTAAAGGAGAGATGGTTACATATTTTCTTAAAGGTAGAATTAATTCTTTTTAGTCGGGTGATTAATTGCTTATTTAAAATATAAAGAAACAGGCTTATTTTTAAGCTGCTCGGCAAGTGGTCTAACCTTATTTATTATTTTAACTAATTCTTGATAATTGGAGGGTTTAGCATTTGGTATATAGCCAGCAGCATCAATTATTTGAGGCGAAGCTAATTTTAAAGCTTTACGAATTTGTTCTTGTTGATTTCGCTCTATCGTTGGCGCTACTAAAAGTGAACCAAGGGGAACAGAATTCGTAGAAAGAATCCTAAATTTGGTTTTGGGAAAGTCTAAACGATAGCGATCAAAGTCTGCTAATGACAAGGCTCCTGCCGCAATATCTCCTTGATCTAGCCACTTAAGAGTTGTTTTTGGCGTGGGAGAAATACGGACTTGAGCTAATGTTAAGCCATAGAGATCGTAGAGTGGGAGATAGTAGTCGGTGGCGGAACCTGGTTGACCTAAAGCTACTGCTTTGTTGGCTAAGTCAGTTAGTTTTTTGAATGAACTTTCTTGGCGAACTAAAATTAGTGAACGAGTACTTTTAATGCCATCTAAAGTAAAGAGGGGTGAGTATTGTGCTTCAGAAATAGCAATTGCTGCTAATCCTGGCGGTGCGAATACTAGCGCCCAATCTTTCTGTTTAATCTTTTCAAGAGCCCTGATTTCATTGAATGTTGGCTCTAGTTCTACTATTGTTTTGAGAGTAGCAGCTAAATAATCGGTAAAGCTGGAGTAGCGCTGATTTGATTGATTGTCTTCATAAGTGACGGCTCCTACTATAAATTTGCCTAATCGCCGTTTTTCTGCTGTTTGACAAGCTGTAATTAGATATACGAGATTGAACAACAAAAGACGGCGTGTCAGCATAATAATTAAATTATTTTTAAATGAATATTAAATTAAAAGCAAGTTGGGATTTTAGTATACATCACAATTCTAAGCATATAAATAAACCTTAGTAAACCTAAGTAGTATTTTTAGGATTTTTTTGCTTAAATTAAGACGGAGAGCAATTAATCAAGTTTCAACTGAACAGCTAAATGAATGCTAATGACACCTGTAGGCTTTTACGCTTTCAAGCTGCTCCAAGTGATATTTCGACAATCATCTAGCAATTATCAGGAGTTCAAAAATGTTTAAAAATCTCAAATTAGGCGCTAAACTCAATTTACTTTTAATCGTGATTTTCTTATCTATAGTATTAGCCAGTGGTTTAGCCTTGTCTAGTATTTTGGAGCAAAATGCCAAGACTGTAGTGGCTTCCAAAGCCTTTATTTTAATGGAAGCAATGAGTGGAGTTCGTGAATATAGTGATACTCAAATTACTCCAGAACTATTACCTAGAATAGAAACAGAAGATCATTTTTTACCCCAAATTTTTCCTGGTTATGCAGCTCGTGAAGTGTTTGATATTTTTCGCAAACAAGAGGAATATCGTGATTTTTTCTACAAAGAAGCAGTCTTAAATCCGACAAATCCACGAGATATGGCTGACGAATTTGAGAAGACAATCATTAAAGATTTTCGCAAGCAACGGGACATTAAAGAATTAACTGGATTTCGTTCTCTTCCCGGTGGAGATATTTTTTATGTTGCTCGTCCTCATATTGTTACTGAAGAAAGTTGTTTACGCTGTCATGGTAATCCAAGTGATGCACCTAAAAGTTTAATTGCAACTTATGGTAATAAAAATGGCTTTAATTGGAAACTAAATGATGTTGTGGGGACAAAAATTATTTCTACACCAGCTAGTCAGGTTTTTGATGCCGCTAGACGTTTGCAAATATCAGTGATTGGGATTTTGACTGGTTTTTTCTTACTGGCAATTTTACTAATTAACTTGTTCCTTAAAAAGGCTGTTACTAAGCCTTTGAGACAGATAGCTCAATTATCAACAAAAGTCAGTACAGGCGATCTAGATGGAGAATTTCAACATTCAGCAAATGATGAAATTGGCATTTTAGCGGCATCTCTTAATAGGATGAAAGTCAGCTTAGAAATGGCACTTAATATGCTTAATTCAGAGTCAAAGTAGTCAGCAATAACTAAGAAAGTAAGCGCTTCTTAAAGTCACTTGCTTGTTTGGGGTTAGGAATTTGCTTTGCTATAGATTCTACAAGCTCTGTTGGTGAAAGTCCTGGATTTTTGGCAAGTGTGCGTTGACAAATAATCGCAGAAATTGGTCCAATTAATTCTGCAAGTTCTTGTTTGCAACGTTTAATAAAATTGGGATCAAGTTTAGATTGATTAGATGATGTTGAGGCAACAAATGGCTCTGTAGCTGGGTTTATGGGTGCGGTGTTAGGTGTGTAAGCTGTTGATGCAGCCCTTGCTGAAGTAATCTGCTGTGTGGGCGGTGAGCCTGTTTGGGTTTGCTCTAAAGTGTCGGTGAGTTGTTCTAACTTCTGCAAAATTTCTTGAGTATTTTGAGGACGCTGATGGGGAAAACGTGCCATAAGACGGTCAATAAAATCGCCAAATTGTTGAGATAAATGAGGAACTGCTTCACGCCAAGACAATTCATCAGTTTGAAAGTTATAAAATTGATTGGGATCTTTGCTAGTTAAGAGAAAAATAAAAGTACGTCCCAAAGCAAAAAAATCAGATTGTGGCACAGCTTGACCATTGAATTGCTCAGAGGGTGTGTAACCTGCTGAAATTACTCCTGTAACTTGACCAGAAGCTTGTTTGGTTACAAAAGTTTCTGTGATTTCTCGCGCCGTGCCAAAGTCAATTAAAACTAATTGTCCATCAACTTTTAGCATAATATTAGATGGTTTAATATCGCGGTGAAAAAAGTTTTGGCTATGTACAGCTTCTAAGATATTTACTAACTGAGCCAGCCAACGAATTGCACTTTTCTCATCAATAGGATTACCCCGCTTTTGAATGTATTGTTGCAGGTTTAATCCCTCAATTTTTTCCATTACCAAACAGTGTAATGGTTGTTGTTTATTGCTAGAATAAAATAAGAAATAGCCATCAGATTGGGCTTTGGGAATGCCTTGATGCCTCAAGCGTGTCAGAATTTGAGCTTCTCGCTGAAAGAGTTCAACATACTTGGAATCATTATTAATTAAGACTTTTAGGACTTGGAGTGTGCCCTCGCTATCTCTGACTTCATAAGTTTTACCAAAACCGCCACTTCCTAACTTACACGTGACTCGATAGCGTCCTTCCAAGAGCAACTCAGAGCCACAGCTTATACAGAATAGCTGGGTTTCTAGGTTTTGGGG
>JBATUR010000122.1:0-82085 GCA_049671305.1 Coleofasciculaceae cyanobacterium | reverse complement strand
CAAAATAAATTGAGGGGATGGAAAATTTGGGAGACACACAAAGAAGACACCATCACAAAATGCTCAATACCCTTAGCTTTAGCCGCATCTACCAGATTTTTTGTGCCTTCCAAGTCTACTTTATAAGGACCTGTGGGATCGAGGCTAGGACTTGCCCCCGTGGCGCTCAAAATTACTGTACTATCGCCAATAGCCGCACTGAGGCTTTCTGGCTTCAAAACATCCCCAACCACCAACTCCGCCTCTGGTGGCAAAATTTGTCGAGCTTTTTCTAAGTTTCGCACCATAGCCCGCACAGGAATCTGGCGCCGCACTAATTCTTTAACAATTCTACGTCCCGTCTCGCCTGTGGCACCAGCAACAAATGCTTTCATCCTGATCTCCGTAAAACTGATGTGGTTAATTTAAAGACTTACAAGTTATGCTCAAGTGAGCGCAAAATCTATCTTTGGACAGTGAACATTAACACCTTTATTGTATGAACTTTAGATGAACTTTCTCAATTTGTACTCGTCTTTACCGCAAAGAGTTTGAGAAATCAGTGAAAATTTATTGCTCAAGTGGGCATCATTAACTTAGGCACAAGGCACAGCAACGAGGATACTCTGATAATGCAATCGCAGTTAGCTAACAATCAACTGATTGAGGAACAAGAGCATAAAAATGCCAATATTCCAGAAACTGATCTAGTGGCACAATTGCCTTACGCTGGTGAGTCGAGCTATTTTCATAGTCAGTTCCATGATTGTATGGAAATGCTTGCCGAAGCATCTCAGGTAACTGCTTATTTAGATGCTCATCAAGACTGGTTTTGCCGTTGTGCTAGTCCGATGAAGGTAGAAGAAATTGGCGAAAATGCCTATGCTTTGGTTATTGGGCGTTTTGGCGCATTTGGCTATGAGGTTGAGCCCAAAATTGGCTTAGAAATGTTGCCTTCAGATCATGGTTTATATCGTATCCAATCAGTCCCTATTCCTAATTACACGGCTCCTGGCTATGAGGTGGACTTCTATGCGACACAATCTTTTGTAGAAGTCCCGGTTAGTGAGTATTTTCAGCCTGGTGAGTATGAGGCGACTTCCTTACCAAAGGCAATTACTCGTGTTGAATGGGATCTTGACTTGAAGGTAGCTTTGCGCTTCCCTAAGTTTATCAACAAGTTGCCTAAGTCTTTAATTCAAACCACAGGCGATCGCCTTTTATGCCAAGTTGTACGCCAAGTTTCTAAGGCTTTAACTCACAAAGTTCAAGATGATTTTCACACTAGCTTAGGTATCTCAACACCTAAGCAATTTAAGAAGCGTTAATGATTAAGATCCCCGACTTCTTAAGTTAAACCTGAAAATAATTGGCAATATTTTCGGGAAGTCGGGGATCTACGACAACCGCTCAGATCCCCGACTTCTTAAGTTAAACCTGAGTATGACTAGCAATATTTTCGGGAAGTCGGGGATCTACGACGATAGACTAGAACCCCGACTCAAGTTAAACCTGAAAATAATTGGCAAAATTTTAGCCAAGAAGTCGGGGTTCTACGATAATGCTACATTTTGCTGATAATTCGCTGTACGATTTGCACACCAGTGATCGCTTGCCAGCCAAATAAGCCCAACAGCACGACATTAAGGGTAATGTGAGTAATACGTGCCCAATTTTTGCCTTTTTGCATAAACGGCGACAGTGAAGCCGAGGTGGCAATAAGTCCTGTCATGCCTAACCCAGCTAAAAGATGGGAACCGACAAAAAGCTTGCCGTTGTTAATATAGGTAACAGCCATACCACCAAGTGAGCCGATGATCATCAATGCTAAAAGAACTGAACCGACTTGGTAATGTTTAACGTTATAGCGACCTTTGATTAGTTCTTTTTTGGCGTCGCCCTCAGCATAGCGTAGGCGCTGCACCTTAATACCCAAATATAAGGCATAAACAGTCATTGCCAGCAGTACCCACATCAAAGCGGGATGAAAGAATTGTGACCAAAATTTCACCGAATCTGGAATTTCGAGGTTCATGGTGTTCAAAGTAGAGATTGCAGGATCTTGATAAAACTTAACTTAGCATAGCCATCGTGGTCTTCTTCAGTCTGATTGGCAACAATTGCTTTTGGAGGGCAAACTACTTCTCAAAGTCCCCCGAAAAGCGATAAGTTGACTATGCGCCTTCTTCTTCGACCTGAGATGACCTCAACTAATGATGTTTTGTTACTAAAAGCCGCTCAGAGTGGTGATATTGTTCAATTAAATGCCTTGCTGCAAGAGAAGTGCCATCTGGATGCTACTGATCGTAATGGTACTACAGCATTAATGTTTGCGGCACAGCGGGGATATACCGAGATTGTGCGATCGCTTAAAAATGCTGGTGCAACTGTTAACCTACAAAGAAAACTCTACGGTTTAAACGCTTTAATGTTAGCCGCTGCTGCCGGACATTTTGATGTTGTCAAAATTCTAATCGAGGCAGGCGCTGACATCAATGCCAAAAATGATGATGGCAGTACCGCCCTCATGGTAGCAGCCCACAAAGGTCATTTTCAAGTCATCCAAAGCTTGCTAAATGCCGGTGCCCAAGTCAATATTGAGGACAATGATGCCGATACTGCCCTCAATTTAGCAGTACAAAGTGGTCATAGTAATATTGTCAAAGTCTTATTAGCAGCGGGTGCTGATCCTAGCAAAGCTTTAAGTCTAGCTGCCAGTGAAAATCAGACTCAAACCCTACAAGTCTTATTGCAAGCGGGAAGTGTCGATACTGCCAATGCTGAGGGCAGGACGGCATTAATGCAAGCAGCGGAACTAGGATATCAAGATGTTGTACAGCAATTGTTAGCCGTTGCCGAGATTAACCAGCAAGATCAAGAAGGAGAAACGGCTTTAACTTTGGCATCTGATCAAGGTCACAGTCAAGTTGTGCAAGCCTTAATAACTGCTGGTGCTAATGCCAATCTCCCAAATTCTACAGGAGGAACGGCATTAATGGCAGCAGCGGCGGCTGGTTATGCTGATGTGGTTGCGGCTTTATTAGGGGCTGGGGCTGAGGTTAATGCTCAAGATTCGGACGGGGAAACAGCGTTACATTTGGCTACCGTGGAAGGCTATCTAGGTGTCGTTCAAGTACTTTTAGAACGGGGTAGTAATCTCCATCTCAAAAATCAATTAGGTGATACAGCTTTAATATTAGCAACACTGCATGGTCACACAGAAATTGTCCAGCTATTGCTGCAAAATGGGGCTGATGTTAATAGTAAAAATCTCGGTGAAACGCCTCTAAGTTTGGCTGTTGCTAATGGTTATACCGAAATAGTGCAAGTTTTGTTGGCTGCTGGTGCAGATACAAATATACTCATAAATGGCAAAACTTTGTTGATGAAAGCAGCAGATAGAGGTGATAGTGAGATGATCAAATATCTCTTAAAAGCAGATGCGGCTGTGAATACTATTGATAGTAATGGGGCAACGGCTTTGATGTGGGCAGCACATCGTGGTTATGTGGAGGCGGTGCAAGTTTTGTTGGCTGCTGGTGTTGATTTGAATCTGAAAAATCGAGGTGGTTATACTGCTTTGATGATTGCCGAATTTAATAGTTATCCTCAAGTTGTACGACTTTTAAAGGCGGCTGGGGCAACAGAATAATTATCTTAATTTACCCTCATAAATTAACGCCGTACCCAACCATTAATAGTAAATCGACTATCAGCAAAGGCTTGAGAAGGACAACTTACAGGTAAGACTTCGTGTATGTAGCGACTTAGAAAAAACACAATACTATTATTACGCGGTTCAACAGTATGAAAGGTGTCAGCTTTAACATAAAATTTGTTTTCAATTTTGCTATCGTAAATTACTAATTCTCCACCTGAAAAGGCTTTTGGTTCTCGATAAAAATAGTAGACATAGGTAAATTCACGAGTTGCTGTATCTGTACTACCATTATCATTATGAATTTTGTAATAATTGCCATCGTTATGAGTAGTTAATTGCGTTTCAATTTCTGAGATCGGAAATGGTTCAATATTGACTTTTCTAAATACGTCAGGAAGAATTGCTGTAATTCTTTTAGTTATGAGTTGAGAAAATTCTGGAAATGAGTAAATAGTCATGGAACGACGATAATCAATATGATTAGTTGAAGTGCTAGTTGGGACAAACTCTGATTCATTTTGCAATACATAATCAAGTAAGCGACTAGTTTCTTCTTTGGTCAAAAAATTATCAATTTGTACAAACTGAGAAGTTAAAATATCTAAAACTTGAGGTTCTGTTTCTGCTTTTTGCCAATAAATAGGTGGTTCTGTAACTAAACCAATTAATTGTTCACTGGGGAAACAAAGTGCTTTACGTCCCCCCCCCATTGGAATTTGAAAAAGATGAGATAAAGTAGGTGCTTGCTGTTGAGAATGAGATGCAAGCGTACTCATCAAATTATACAATATCGGGTCATCCGTTTTCAAATAAATAGTATACTTATGCCCCCCAGCCAGGAGAAGCTTAACCTTTACATCTAGTACATTAGATTGTTTTGAAGTAGATTCCATAAAAATTTACAGTTGCAATTTGAGAGGATATCTAACTAACTTTGGCTTGCATAGTATTTTTTGAATACAGATGTATTTACAATAAAAATTAGCTAGACTAAAGTTAGTAATAGTTTCTCATAATTTGAGTGCAAATCAGCACAATAACTAATTAGTTGCTTTCAGTCTTTTTTAACACCTAAATGACTTTTACGAAGAGTATTTAGCCAATGAATAAACCTCTGCTTCCAGATGTACAAATTGTTAGCCCTCGTCGCCGTAATGGCTTAATCTTATATAAACCTTATCATGCTGAGTTTGCAGGACCTGGTGCGGCAGTAGGAGGATTAATTGATCAAGATTGCCAACAAGTGTTACCTGTAGGTAATCTTTCTTTATTTTCGCCTGAATCAGCCAATGAGCGACAACGTGGCTATTTAATTCGTCGGCAGTGGGTGCGACTAACTATAGAAATAACCGATAATCTCGTACCATCACAACGTGCACAAAAGATTCTTAATCAGTTTGAGGGTTTCTTTGAAGCAGAGATAACTGCACAATTACCAGATATTGCTTTAGCACTTTTAGTCGGTGTGCTGCCACAAACAGTTAGAGAAGCGCGTTAAATTGAAATATTAAGATATATTTTACTAGCAACGTCAAGACTTAGCCTTTAATTATTAATAATAATCAATTTGGTTGCAAAAAGCGTAACAGCCAAGTTATAAACCTTTTTAGCAGTCATATTAGCAACAACCATATTTTTGAGCCAAATGACCCAGTTAATTCCTAGATTTGGGCAAATAATGCTGCAAAAAGATCCTCGTAACTATCAAATTCTCTTTCTTTGCTTATTCTTATTTTTAGGAATTGGTACGAGAGATTGGACATTACGACCTGACTTAATTGTTGTATTATTTTTGACCTGTCTTTTGACTCAATGGATCGCCATATCTATTGTGACAAATTCAACAGAAACTGAGCCAAATAAATTAAGCTATAAACTAGCATCGCTCAAAAGTGCCCTAATCACAGCTCTCGGTTTAACTATACTATTACGAGCCGATCATTACAGCACAATGATGCTAGCAGGTTCCCTGGCAATATTAAGTAAATTTTTCTTACAAGTAGAGAAAAAACACTTTTTTAATCCTGCTAACTTTGGCATTATTGCCGCTCTAATTTTAACTCCTGATGCTTGGGTTTCACCAGGACAATGGGGGGATGATAGTTGGTATGCAGGGTTATTTTTTGCTACTGGTGGTATGGTCTTAAATCGGGTCGGTCGTTGGGATACTACTGCTGCTTTTTTGGGGAGTTATGCACTTTTAGAAACAACCAGAAATCTTTGGTTAGGTTGGACTTGGGATGTCTTGAATCATCGCTTAATGAATGGTTCATTACTCTTGTTTGCCTTCTTTATGATTACCGACCCCCGTTCAATTCCTGATCATAAAAACAGCCGTATTTTGTGGGCAGTAAGTATCGCTGTTCTCACTTTTATTTTACGCAATCAATTCTTTCTTTCTACCGCTGTTTTTTGGGCATTATTTTGCCTTGCACCATTAAGCATTCTCTTCAACTATCTCTGGTCAGCGCCCCGATTTGATTGGTTTAACAATTCCAAACCAGAACAACTAGTAGCTAAATCTTAGGAAATTTCCATGAAATTATTTCGTGTTTTCATGACCTTGCTTTTAAGCCTTTTGTTAGTATTTAGTTTGGTTCCAGAAGCTTGGGCTTTTTGCGGCTTTTATGTCGCTAAAGCTGATGCACAACTGTATAATCAAGCTTCTCAAGTTATCATCGCCCGTAATAACAATCGTACGATTTTAACAATGGCAAATGACTTCCAAGGAGAAGTCAAAGATTTTGCAATTGTTGTGCCAGTTCCCGTAGTACTTCAAAAAGAACAAGTTAATGTTGGTGACCCGAAAATTATCGAACGACTTGATGCTTTTAGTGCACCAAGATTAGTAGAATATTTTGACCCAGATCCTTGTAGTCCCCCGATGTTATATGATCAGATGCAAGTGCCTCTACCTGCGCCTCGAAGAGCAATAAGAGGTGCTGCCGAAGAGCGAGCATTAGGTGTTACTATTGAAGCAAGTTTTTCAGTAGGTGAATATGATATTCTTGTGCTTAGTGCCAAAGAATCTAACGGTCTAGAAACTTGGCTGAAACGCAATAATTACCGCATACCAGAAGGGGCAAATCAATTACTTAAACCTTACATCCGACAGAATATGAAATTCTTCGTTGCTAAGGTCAATCTCAAAGAATTTGATAAGGCAGGATATCAACGTTTACGACCGTTGCAAATGGCTTATGAATCTCCTAAATTCATGTTACCAATTCGCTTGGGCATGGTGAATGCAACGGCGGCGCAAGACCTAATTGTTTATGTTTTATCACCCAAAGGTCAAGCCGAAATCACCAACTATCGTACCGTGAATGTTCCTTCAGATACTGAAATTCCAGTCTTTGTAAAAAATGAGTTTGGTGACTTTTACAAAGCCATGTTTCAAACTAGTTATGACCGAGAAGGAAAAAAAGTTGCTTTTCGAGAATATGCCTGGGATATGGCAAGTTGTGATCCTTGTTCTGCTGAACCATTAAATGCTGAAGAATTGAAAAAAGCAGGTGTGTTTTGGCTAACTTCTAATGCGCCAAATAATGTCTTTATTACCCGCCTTCATGTCCGCTATACTCGTGATAAATTCCCTGAAGATTTAGTCTTTCAAGAAACTTCAAATCGCCAACAATTTCAAGGACGCTATATCTTACGTCATCCCTATACAGGAGAAATGCAATGTGATGCTGCAAGAAGTTACAAACAGTCTTTAAGACAACGCCTAGAAAGAGAAGCTCAAACTTTAGCAAAGTTAACCGGATGGCAGATTCAAGATATCAGGAAGAAGACCAATGTTGATCAAGTTGTAGATGTGCCTTGGTGGCGTAATATCTGGCCCCTCAACTAATTAAAATTTATCGTCGGTAGGGTGGATACCCCTCTATCTGCCAAGACACTTATGCAGTTTTGGCAGATAGATAAGTTTTAATAAAGTTGCATGACTTCTGTTAGAGAAAGACGCGATTGCACTCCTAAAGTTAACTTTGAAGTGTGCCCCCGATTAAAATGATCAGCGGCAGCACAACCAATCATGGCAGCGTTGTCGGTGCAGTATTTGAGGGGAGGAAAAAGGACGCGCAAGTTATGAGTCGCCGCTGCAGCTTGCAGATGCTGCCTCAGTCCACTATTTGCTGCTACGCCACCGCCAACGACAATAGTGTTGAGTCCATAATTGAGGGCACAGGCGATCGCTCTTTTGGTTAATGACCGCGCTACACTATGCTGAAAACTTGCCGCGATATCGTTCACAGGCAGCTCAGTATTGTTTTGCTCTAGTTTTTGCACTAAACGCAATACAGCCGTCTTCAAGCCGCTAAAACTGGAATCATAGGGGTGAAATCCACCGCCAGGAAGCGAAACTCTACCCTCTGGCAACGGATAAGCTTTTGGGTTGCCTAATTTTGCCAACTTATCAATTACTGGACCACCGGGATAACCTAGCTTCAACAAACGTGCCACTTTATCAAACGCCTCACCTGCGGCATCATCGCGGGTTTGTCCCAAAATTTCATATTGACCGCAATCTTTGACGTAAATTAAGCTAGTATGACCGCCAGAAACCAACAAACATAAAAACGGTGGCTCTAATTCTGGTTCACTAAGGTAGCTGGCGTAAATGTGCCCTTCTAGATGATGGACGCCCAAAAAAGGCTTTGAATTGACCATTGCTAGGGTTTTGGCAGCAGTTAAACCGACCAACAATGCCCCGACTAAGCCAGGGGCAGAAGTGGCGGCGATGGCGTCGATAGCGTCCCATTCTAGGTTAGCTTCAACAAAGGCTTGAGCGATCGCTTGATTAATAATTTCCACATGAGCCCTTGATGCTACTTCCGGCACAACACCGCCATACTGCTGATGTACGAGTATTTGCGAAGCCACCACACTACTACAACAAGTCCGATTATTGACAATCGCGACTGCTGTTTCATCACAACTTGTTTCTATTGCTAATATGCAAGCCATATAAATTACCTTGAGCGAAATTTTAGTTTATTTCATTAAACTTTACATAATTGGCAATTGCCTACTATTAATGATCAAGCTGTCATACCGATGATAAAATTAGGCATTACTCACACGAAAAACAGCGGCTAAAAAAAAGAAATACCAGAACCTTGAAAAATTAACAAAGAAGGTTCCATCCAGATCAGCCCAAGGATGGGTAAAATCTTTCAAGTACCAAGGTATAACAGACAAGCTTTATGTCTGTTGCCACTAAAGTATGGTATTGGCATGACTAATTATAAAGAGGATCATCAGGCTATCACTCTTAGATGGAAGAATTTCATGATTTTTAACCATCAAAAGTGTCAATAGATTAACCCTTCAGAGTAATATTGCTTGAGTGTACAAATAGCTTTCGCTTTTTGTAGATAAAACTTTTTGTTTCGTAATAAAAGGAAACAACTTCATGCGACGATTGTTAGCTTTATTTTTTGCCGTTACGCTGTGGTTTAGTTGTGCAACCGCCGCCTCGGCTGATGATGTAGCAGGACTTGTACCTTGCAGGGATTCTGCCGCTTTCCAACAAAGAGCCACTGATGCTAAAAATACAGTAGGCGACCCGACATCGGGAGAAAAACGCTTTGCAAGATATGCAAATAAGCTTTGTGGCGCTGATGGTTTACCTCGGATTATTGCCGATGGTAGCTTAGATCACGCTGATGAATTTATCATTCCTGGCGCACTATTTCTCTATATTGCTGGTTGGATTGGTTGGGTTGGTCGGGCTTATCTGATTGCAGTCAGAAAAGAAGCTAATCCTGAAATGAAAGAAGTCATCATTGATGTACCTCTTGCTCTTAAGTTTATGTTAACTGGCTTCACCTGGCCCCTAGCAGCAATCAAAGAATTTCTTTCTGGCGAATTAACTGCCAAAGAAGAAGAAATTCCTGTTTCACCTCGTTAGTCAGTTACAAGTTGTTCACTGTTTTTGGGAGAATAATTCATGGCAAAACAAAATGATTTTCTGACCTGGCTTTCTTTAGCCCCCATCCAGATTTTCTTGTTGCTTTCAGCCCAAGCTGCAATTTTGATTGTGATTAATATGTTTTATCCAGACTTACTTTCTTTGGGCTAAGTCGGGAATATTACTGGAAATTTGTCAGCTTTTGTAGTTGGCAGTTTAGCTAGTTGTAACCCGCGTCTTGTAGAGAAATCGGAAATGCGCCGCGCTAAGGTGTGCTGCATTTCTTACTAAACTCTACGGTACGCGGGTTAATTTTTTGGTTCAACAGTAGTAGCATAGACAATGCCATTAAAAATACTTAAAAGCGTTTGAGTAATCATCTGCGCTTTTATGCTGAAATAATTACTCAAGACGGGAGACTAAATCATTCATGGCACATCTGGCACTGCTGAGTGTATCTGACAAAACTGGGTTAATCGAATTTGCCCGTCAGTTGGTGGAGGAATTCAAGTTTGATTTAATCAGCAGTGGTGGTACCGCAGCAGCTATCAAATCAGCAGGATTACCTGTGACAAAAGTCTCTGATTATACGGGATTTCCGGAGATTTTGGGCGGTAGAGTTAAAACACTGCATCCCCGCATTCATGGCGGTATTTTGGGGCGTCGCGACAATGCTGAAGATGTCGCCCAGATGGAAACTCACGGCATCCGCCCTATTGATTTGGTGGTTGTTAATCTTTATCCATTTGTACAAACAATTGCCCGTGGTGTAACCCAGGCAGAAGCAATTGAGCAGATTGATATTGGTGGACCTGCTATGGTTCGGGCAGCCGCGAAAAATTTTGCTAATTTAACCGTATTGTGCAATCCCCATAACTATGAAGATTATTTGCAACAATTACGAGAAAATGCGGGATTAGTACCAGTAGAATTTAGAAAGATTTGCGCTGGGAAAGCATTTGCACACACTGCAAGTTATGATCAAGCGATCGCATCCTACCTCAACGACGCCTCAGAATTTACTTTATCAGGACAACAATTACAACCCCTACGTTACGGCGAAAATCCCCATCAACCCGCCGCTTGGTATCAAACCGGGGCAACAAAAACAGGCTTTTCTGCTGCAACAATTCTCCAAGGAAAAGAACTCAGCTACAACAATTTGGTAGACTTAGAAGCAGCAAGACGACTCATTGCCGAATTTCCTGATACCCCCGCCGCAGCCGTTTTAAAACACACCAACCCTTGTGGTGTCGCATTAGGTACAACTTTAGTTGAAGCCTATCAAAAAGCCTTCCAAGCTGATTCTATTTCTGCTTTTGGCGGCATTGTCGCCTTAAATCAGCCCCTTGATAGCGCCACTGCCAGCGAATTAACCAAAACCTTTTTAGAATGTGTAGTTGCACCCGCTATTGAGCCAGAAGCTCAAGAAATTTTAGCGGCTAAATCAAAGCTACGTGTTTTAATTTTGCCAGATTTAAACACAGGATCACAACAAACTGTAAAAGTTATTTCCGGTGGCTTATTAGTACAATCTGCTGATAATATATTGGCAACTCCAGAACAATGGCAAGTAGTTACCGAAAAACAACCAACTCCTCAACAATTAGCAGAGTTAGGCTTTGCCTGGAAAGTTTGCAAACACGTTAAATCAAATGCCATTGTTGTCACCCATAACTGCACAACATTAGGCGTTGGTGCAGGGCAAATGAATCGCGTTGGTTCGGTTACAATTGCTTTAGAGCAAGCAGGTGCAAAATCTCAAGGTGCAACTTTAGCAAGTGATGGATTTTTTCCTTTTGATGATTCGGTAAAAACCGCAGCGGCTGCAGGAATTGTTAGTATTGTTCAACCGGGTGGTAGTCTACGAGATAAAGATTCAATCAAAGCCGCCAATGAACTCGGCTTAGTTATGGTCTTTACGGGTATTCGTCACTTTTTGCATTAAGAGATACTATATGATTTGGGCATTGCTCGTTATTCCTTTTCTGATTGCATTACTAGTAATATATGCAATCAATCGATCGATGCTCGGTCAAGAAGCCGCAGGCAGAAATTTGCTAGGCGGCTTGTTTTTATTGCCCTTATTTGCTCTTATGGTAGGCATATTATGGCTTCCCGAACCTTGGAAAAATTACCTATCTATTAGTATTTTTACAATAATTTCAGTACTTTTTTGGATGCAGATCCTAACCTGGCAACGGCGCAAAAGACAAGCTGGTTATCTATTGTGGCATCTTGGCTGGCCACTCACCCACCGATATATGTTACTAGCTAGTACAATCTTTTTCATTATGGCAATTTTGCAAACTATTGTGTTTATCGCATTAGCTAATCAGGGTTTTTCTCGGAGTAGTTATAGTATTGAATATTACATCTCTCAACTAATCTTATATTGGTCAGGTGCTTTTTATTGTTTATGGACAGGATTTAGCAAATTAGAACTTCGAGAAAAAGGCATTTATTTCAAGTTTGGCTTAGTTAAGTGGCAGCAAATTGCCTCTTATAAATGGGAAGGAGAAAAAGGCAATATTCTCACAGTTTGGCTAAAACAATCTATCCCTTTATTGCAAACTAGAAGTTGGTCAATTCCTTTAGGACTAAAAAATGCCGTTGAGCGAGTGATTTCTCAAAATATGTCGAACCAAACTAAAAAAAATCAAGGTTATCCTTATTAAAAGAAGCAAGTCTGAGTTAACACATTATTAATTAATAGTTACGGTAAAAATATGCTTACACAATACAATACTGCCAAAATAATTTCTGATCAACGTTTATTTTTTAACACCAATACAACCAAAAACATATCCTTCCGTCTGGAACAATTAAACTTATTAAAAAAAGCTATCTTAGATAATGAAACGGCGCTGCAACAAGCACTAAAAGCAGATTTAAGTAAACCAGAACTTGAAGCTTATGCCTCAGAAATTAGCTTTTGTTTAGCAGAAATAAAATACGCCCTAAAACATCTTAAAAATTGGACAAAACCCCAAAAAGTTACTACACCACTTCCCTTTTTACCCGCTTCATCTAAAATTTATTCTCAACCTTTGGGTGTTGTGCTAATTATTGGCGCTTGGAACTATCCTTTGCAATTAGTCATTTCACCTCTAATTGGTGCCATTGCTGCTGGTAATTGTGCGGTTCTTAAACCTTCAGAAATTGCCATAAATACTTCTAATTTAATAGCAGAAATTATTCCTAAATACTTTGATTCATCCTTGATATCTGTTGTGGAAGGAGGCAAAGAAATCACTCAACAACTACTAGCAGAAAAATTTGACCACATCTTTTTTACAGGCAGTACTCAAGTCGGAAAAAGCATTATGAGTGCAGCGGCAAAACAACTAACACCAGTTACCTTAGAATTAGGTGGCAAAAGTCCCTGTATTGTTGATGCTGATACACATTTGCAATATACAGCAAACCGAATTGTTTGGGGAAAATTCCTCAATGCCGGTCAAACTTGCGTGGCGCCAGATTACCTTTTGGTAGATAAAACGATTAAACAAGAATTGCTAGAAAAAATCAAACAAACTATTCAAGAGTTTTATGGTACAACTCCCGCAACTAGTCCCGATTATGCCAGAATTATTAATCAACATCACTTCACTCGGTTAGCTGAATTACTAAAAACTGGTAAAATAATTGTTGGTGGTGAAACTAATTCAACAGAGCGTTACATTGCACCAACGATTATTGATGTAACACCAGAAGATTTGGTCATGCAAGAGGAAATTTTTGGACCAATTTTGCCAGTTTTGGAATACACTAACTTAAACGAAGCGATCGCCTTTGTTAACGCCAAACCCAAACCCCTAGCTTTATACTTCTTCTCTAACAACAAACAACATCAACAGCAAGTATTAAAAGAAACCTCATCTGGCGGTGTCTGTCTCAACGATACCATAGTGCATATAGCCTTTCCGGGTTTGCCATTTGGTGGCGTTGGTGCAAGTGGAATGGGAAGATATCACGGCAAGGCAAGTTTTGAAACCTTTTCCCATCAAAAAAGCGTACTAAACAAATCTTTTTGGTTTGACATCAAGTTGAGGTATGCTCCTTATCAAGGCAAACTCAAATTATTGAAACGGTTACTTGGTTAACTAATTTTAGCCACGTTTGATTGATCGTGATTTAGATCACAGGAAAAAACCTATCCTATCACTCAAGCGCCTTTAGTAATATCACGAATCCCCTCTACTAGCATCACATAGGTTTTTGCTCAAACCGAGAATAATCTAATAACACATCCAAAACAGAAGACACGGATATGTCTACGATTAGTGAGATTGTTCAAAAGGTTCTTAAAAATGGATATCTCAGCGTCGAAGTCGAAGAGCAACTGCGACATCTGTTTACAGTCCGCTATAACTTGGAAGATATCGAAGCTTTAACTCGCTTACAAAAGGCTACAACATCCGGTAGAGTTAAGCAAGAATCGCGGTGTTTAGTACGCAGCTAGTCGGCTGCACATTTATTATCGAAAAGATCGCAATATAATTTGCCGGGGATGTACAGTTTTTTCAAGAAAGTGGCGCAATTTCAAAGCTAAAATTGTACATCGCCTCCACCGAAAGTATTATCAAAAAACCTTCAACCCCTCAGTTACTATAACGCTCCTCAGCCCACGGTTCGCCTCGATGGTGGTAGCCATTACGTTCCCAAAAACCCGGTTGATCATGGTCAAGAAACTCCAAACCATTAATCCACTTGGCACTTTTCCAAGCATACAAGTGAGGCACAACCAAACGCATCGGACCACCATGTTCAGCAGGTAACGGTTCTCCAAACAAAGTGTGAGCAAAAAAGTTTTCCTCGCGCACAAAATCATCTAGAGGGATATTCGTCGTATAACCGCCATAGCAGTGTTCCACCAAGTGCGTAGTTTTAGGATCAAGTTCCACCAACTGCATAAAATCAGTAACTTTAATCCCAGTCCACTGCACATCAAGCTTTGACCAGCGCGTTACACAATGAAAATCCTTAGTAAAATTGTGTTGAGGCATCGCCATAAAGTCTGACCAACTAAAGGTCTTTTCTTTTGCTAAACCCCAGACACGAAACTCCCAACCTTCAATACTGACTTGGGGAGTTTGACCATAAGTGAGGACTGGGAAGCCTTTAGCGAGATATTGACCAGGAGGAACGCGGTCACTTTGTTCAGATTCGGGTTTACTGAAAAATTTTCCGATCATGATTATGCCAGTAGATAAAAAAAGTGTTACAGGTACTAATCAAACCGTAGCCTTATTTGCTTTTTCAACAAAATTTTGGGTATCGAAACAAAAAACCATCAGCGCCAAAGACTACCCATTGAGACTTAAGATTCTTCCTCTTCTTCCTCTGTTGTTGGGTAGACAAAGCTAGAACGTCCACTCAAAATCGACTTACCCAAAGACAAAGCTTTTTGAGCCTGTATTGCTGCTTTGTGCTTCCAGGTCGCTTTGCGTTTGTCTCGCTTAGATTTTGACGTTTTCTTCTTAGGAACAGCCATGAGTTTAAGTTTAAAATTTTTGACAGCTTTTCTATTCTATGTCGTCATCGTTTACTCTGGCTTTTTTGTGAACCTAAAAACACCCTGAGTTCTAGCTGCCAGCAATCCTGTTATTGATTGGGATTGACTCCCCCAGGATTTACGCCTCCAGGATTAGGAATCAGACGAACACCGCCGCCGCCCGGAATTTCAATCACTTGCCCTGGCGCCGCACCTGCAGGCGGATTATTACGATTAGTCGGTGCGACGATGCGATTTGGCGTAGTATTCTGTTGATTGGTACCATTATCAGGCAAACCTGGCTGCTGCTGATTTTGTGGAGTCGCACCATTAGGAGACGTTCTCCGATTAGGAGCACCCGTTTGTGGTCTGCCGCCTGGGTTAGGAATTAGTCGCACACCACCAGGCAGTTCAATCACCCGCCCTGGAGTAGTTTCATTCGGCGTACCTGCAGGCGGAGCACTATTAGGTGCTGGAGGGAGATTATCTTCACCCACTGGAGGGGGATTACCTTCAGCTCCAGTTTCTTGCTCTTGGTTGGTGGGACTAAAGTTTAGCAGAGTTTGGGTATCAGGAAAATAAGTTGCCCAACGAGAGGCATCGGGGCGACGCCTCCAGTTTTGACGGCTGACTTTTAAGTCTAAAATAGGCGCAATTGAGCCGTTATTTTGCCCAATAATGGTCACAGACACATCTGAAACTAAAATATCTCGATCAAAGCTACGTTGGGCGGCAGCACGAGCAACCGCCTCAGCACGGCGCACAAAGCTGCGGTAGCTTTCTTCAGGCTGACGCGAGACAGAGACGTTGAGACGAGCCGTGTAGGCAAAAGCGCTTTGGGGTGCGATCGCTTCCGTCCCCAGCCAACTAATTGCCGTCAAGCCCAATACTCCTAACAAACTCAGCCCTGCAAGGTGCGATCGCACCTTGGGTTTTAACAACTGGGTGAGCGACGGCTGACTATTGATAACTTTTGAGAAAGGATTCAGACCTCTTTGATGCAACATACTTGCCACTTGCTCCCTGGTTATTACTAAAAATTAAGCTTATTAAACGATGATTCTTAAAACTAAATACTTATCTTTAAAAATTTCATCCTCAATCTGAGGGAGAACAGATTTAAACTATAAACTGATTTAGTTATTTAAATGTGTATTAACGAAAACCGCCAATATTTTTACGCCAAAATCTCAACAACACAAGACAAGAGGAATATGGGACATTACGCTTGCATTGCTATCGGTATTAACCACTATCAGTTTTTGGAACCCTTAAGTTATGGGCAAGCAGATGCCTTTAGTTTGAGGCAGTTTTTGGTTAATCAAGCCAACTTGCCATCAAATCAGTTTCTCTTGCTCTCTGACACTTCACCGTTGATAGATGATGTTTCTACTTATCCAACTCAAGAAAACATCTGGCGTCATTTGGAAGCGGAGCAAGCTTCCTGGCACTCTGCCAATTATCGCTGGTTTTTTTTCAGTGGCTATGGTGTCAGTTGGGAAGGAGTAGATTATTTGATGCCAATTGATGGTAACCCTAATGATATTCCCCGGACAGCGATACCGATGCGGACGCTTTTGGCTACCCTCAAAGATGCAGGTGGTGAAAATCTTTTGGTTTTATTAGACATCAATCGCTCACCGGGTTTGCCAACAGGGCTTGCTGTGGGTGAGGAGACGATCGCCATAGCTCAAGAAATGAACATTACTTTGATATTTTCGAGCCAACTTGACCAATTTTCTCACGAAGCGGTGGCTTTGGGTAATGGCTTATTTACCGCAGCACTACTGGAAGCCTTACGCTATTACCAAACTGATACAACATTAGCTAATCTTGAGCAGTATCTGCGCTCTTACCTGCCGCAGTTAAGCCAACATCATTATCGACCAATTCAAAATCCTTTAATGATAGTTCCGGTTGAAGAAGCAAGGCAACAGCTCATTTTACCGACGGTGGCAACTCCTGTCACAATTCCCGCTGATGTTTTGCATCTAACGGGCTTAAATGTTAGTGGCGATTATGATAATACAAATAATGGTGCTTCCATACCCAGGCAACCAGCGCCGGAAATACCTGCCGATAAACATTTAAATCTTCCTACTCCTGCCCCGCCTCCACCCAGATCTAATCCCAATTTCCAAGATTTAACGCCATATCAGCACCAAAAAAACGGAATTTTTGACTCATTAGGATTGCAATTTATACTTTTGGGTGGTGGTGCAGTTTTGGTTTTATTGCTGACATTGGCGGCAATTTTGCTCAACAATCGCAAAATTTTAATCGGTAATCAAGCCGCCACAATTGTACCTGACAACGCCATTGCTACGACCACCAGCGCCTTACCGTCTTCTGAGCGCCTATCTATAAATCGAGCCGATTTAGAGCAGGCAAGGCGTCTCCTGCGCCCCAATCAGGCATCATTATTTAATCAAGCGATCACGCAAGCCCGTAAGGTGCAACCAGGTGATCCGCTTTATCCCCAAGCACAACAAGATATGGCGCGCTGGAGTCGGGTAATTTTAGATTTAGCCCAGGGTAGGGCAGCTAGTCAGAAGTTTGCCGAAGCAATAGCTACAGCGAAATTAGTTCCTGATGATGATCCTGTAACTTACAAAACGACGCAAGAAGCGATCGCTAACTGGCAGATCATGGCGCAACAATACTCGAAAAATCAAGCCGTAATTCAAGAAGCTAAGGTACAACTGCAACCAAATCAAGCTTCATCTTATCGCCGAGGCATTAATATTTTGAGTAAAATACCACCCAATCAACCAGGCTATAACCAAGCCCAAAAATTAATTGAGCAATGGAGTCGCACCATTTATTTAATTGCCCAATCACGAGCATCACAAGGTAAGCTAGAAAGTGCTATTGAGACAGTAACTTTAGTTCCTAGCGGCACATCGTCCTTTGAGGCTGCTCAAAAAGCCCAGCTCAAGTGGAAGCAAGGAAAACGTTAAAAGTAATTGTACGCCGACGTTAAAAAGAGTTAAACCTGGAATTAATTAGAGATTGAGGCTATCTGTAGTATTCTCTGTCCAAAACACCTTTTTCTTTGTATTCAATGACATTTTCTAGAGAGTGTGAATATGAGTTGGCTTTTTTGTGAGAAGCAATTAATTGTTTAATTTGCTGCAAAAGTTCATCTAAGCCAGCATCTTTGGTTAAAAAAGCATCAGCTTCTGGACAAATTTGCCTGCCCAACTCACTGTCATTCTTACTAACATACCCTGAAATAAGAACGACTAAAGGCGGATAGCGCAAATTGTTTTTTAAGTGATGAATCAGCTCACAACTTTCAATATTTTCTTCGTAATTAACTGGAGGAATCGAATAATCGACAATTACTAAGTCATAGTCGAATAATTGTTTTAAGAACGCCGATACTGTTGGAAAGGTATAAACCTCAAGTTCATTTCTGAAAAAACGCTCAATAACATAACACCAATGGATATCATCATCCACTACAGCAATTGTATTCATTATCCTAAGTCTGTAAAATTACTTTGAGTGACAAGTGTATTAACTCAACTCGTCTTAAGTTTGTCTTTATGAATCTATATTATAATCATAACTTTTTTACGTTCATAAATTTAAGTAACTCTACAAAATAAATATATACTAAGAAGTTTTATAAAGATTTGATAAAAATTTTAACAAAAAAACTAATATATTGCTAGGTCAATTTTCAGTTGAGTTACATCTATGCAATCCCCAATTACCAACACTCACAACAGTTATTATAATTGACGCTGTTGCTGGCTAGCCTCATACAGTTGGGTGATTAAGCTCAAAAGCTCCTCATAATTCGTTACAGGTTTAGTGTACAAATTATCTGCCATAGAGTCTTCTAAAAGCGTTTTTCGTTCACTGAGCAAAGCGTAAGCAGTTAGTAAAACGATTGGGATATAAGCTGTTTTCGGATCAGTTTTCAAAAGACGAGCAAGATCAGTACCACTAACTTCCTCATCTCCCAAATAAGCCCCCGGTAAATTAACATCCATTAAGACAATATCTACATCTCCAGACTGACAGAGGCGAAAAATTTCAGCCGGTTCATCAGCAAGTGCAACCGTATATTCGCTTAATCGTTCAATTAACTTAGCCGTTCCTTTTGCCAACAAGTAATCATCATCAACAAGTAAAATTTTCAATAATTTATCCTAAGAAAGAGCAGAAATTAGGAATTCCAAGACTCAGCTTGTGGTTTTAACGGTAAAGTAAACAGTACCGTTGTGCCATGACCTTTGCCAAGACTATTCAACAAAATTTCACCTCCCATCAATTTCACCAAGCGTTTACAAACTGTTAAACCCAGTCCCGTACCTCCATAGCGGCGTTTAACTGAACCATCTGCTTGTACAAACGGTTCAAATAAAGAATTTTGCTTACTTAACTCAATACCAATTCCCGTATCAGCTACCATAATTTGGACACAAGGCTTTCCTAAAAACATCTTCTGCATAACTTGTAAACGAATTTCTCCTGTGGTTGTAAACTTAAAAGCATTAGAAATTAAATTAGTCAAAACTTGTTTAAGCTTGAGAGCATCTGCAGGAATTTCTTGCAGATCACACTCTACAATTAAGGGAATTCCCTTTTGACGACTTTCGAGGCGAAACAAATTTTGTTGCTCTTGCAATAGCTTTGGCAAATCGATAAGCTCGATATTAAGCGACATTCGACCCGCTTCAATTTTAGCAATATCTAATACATCATTGATAATTGCCACTAAATTTTCGGCTGACTGATAGGCAACACCGATATATTCTTTAAGTTCTTCTTCATTATCATAAAAGCCTTCTTTTAGTAGTTTTAAATAATTGAGAGTTGCTGCTAAAGGAGTGCGTAATTCATGACTCGTTGATGACAAAAAATCGGACTTAAGGCGAGTCGCTTCTTCGGCAACTGTCCTCGCTTTAAAAAGTTCTTGGTTTCGCATTTCTACCAAAAGACGTTGTTGATGTTCGCACTGATAAAGTCGCGTTTGCAACACTGCCATAGTTAGATGAGTTCCCAAAGAACTTAATATTTCAATATCTGTATTTTTCCACTGGCAAGCTTGAGCAAGTTTTAACTCTCGCCATGCTTCAAAAGACTGCCTTACTCGTTGTTGACGCTCATCTGAATCAAATCTTCCTGCCCAGAGGATATCGGTGTCAACTTCATTACGAAAAACGCTTAAAATGCCCAAGCATTGCTCACCATAAACTAAAGGCATGGCTAATAAGCTACGGATAGGAGTTGTTGCAAAAAAAGACGCAACTTCTAGTAATTCAGGTTCTTTATAAATATCAGTAATTGCTCGTACTGTAGAGGCTGCTTTTTGATAGACACTAACAATTTCATCACTTCCATTGAAACTGGCATTTTGCCAATTATCCACCACGCAACTAAGTTGTACTTGACCTTCAACAATCATTAATTGCTGCCAAAATGGATAATCTTCTACTAGTACGGCTTTCTCTGGCAAGGATACAGGTTGTGTACCATAGGTAAAAAGTTCAGCTTCTCCATTAATAGAATTAAGATAAAGTCTGCCACCTGATCCGTTGAGAGCAGTAACAATTCTTTCGAGGACAATTTGGATAATTTCTTGAATTCTTAAGGGAGAATGCAGCAGAGTTGAAATTTGATTAATTAGTGCTTCTTGTCGAACTCTCTCTCGTGTTTGAGAAAGCAGATGAGATTGAGAAATAGCGATCGCTACTTGGTCTGTTAAAATCTGTACAATCTGCAATTCCTCTTTCGAGAAAGTCTTGGGTTGAGAATGGTGGGAAACCAAAAATCCCCATAAGTTTTGCTGATGCAAAATTGGCACAACCAAAGAAGATTGCACTCCCATGCTGCTTAAATATTCCACATGACACGGATCTACTGTACGCTGTAAAATATCTTCTATTGCTTGGTTCTGCACATCTTCAACTGTCAAGTCTCCTGTAGTCTCTAAATTATCTGGGCAATTTAAAGTCAGCAGTTGGTTAGGAATATCGACAATTGAGCGCACTCTAGCTTTAACAAACATTTCACGCGCATGAGGCGGAATATCACTGGCGGGAAAGTTGAGATTTAAAAGCGAAGGCAGGCTGTTTTGGGCAACTGATTCAGCAATTACTTGTCCCGTGCCATCTGGTTGAAAGCGGTAAATTTTGATCCGATCAGTATTCAGAAATGAGCGGATTTCTGCTACGGTGACTGACAAAATTTCCTGCAATTCCAAAGATTGTCGAATGCGTGTGGTCATTCGATTTAGCAATGTTTCGTGATTCACCGTGCTTTACCTGGTTGAGATTTTTAATCTTTTACCTTTATTGTTGTATATTTTTTAAAAATTTTGTTTAAGTTTCTGTGAATTTTTTTAGCTTCAATGAGATAAAAGCCCGATTTTTCAAAGCTTGACTCGATACTTAAAAGATAATTAAAAACAAAATTTTTTCCTACATCTTACAATCGTAAGATTTTTTTAAAATGGCAGATGCCGAACATTTAGCATTACTTCAACAAACTACAAAGATTTGGAATGATTGGAGGGCAAAACATCCCGAAATTCAGCCTGATTTACGGCAAGCCGCGCTGCGGGGCGCTAATCTCGAAGGTATAAACTTGGCGGGGGCAGATTTACGTGAGGCAAATTTATATGAGGCAAATCTCCAACAAGCAAAGCTAAATCAGGCAAACTTAAATTCTGCTGATTTACGCAAGGTAAATTTAGCCGAGGCAGATTTAACAGCAGCAAATCTAACTAATGCTGATTTACGCTCATCGAATCTTACTAAGGCAAAATTAATTAAGGCAAATTTAACCGTCGCCTTTTTGCGGCAAGCAAATCTAACAGAGGCAGATATGACAGAAGCAAAGCTTTCCGGCACAAATTTGGCACGAGTTATA
The DNA here is from genome assembly GCA_049671305.1 of Coleofasciculaceae cyanobacterium. Taxonomy (GTDB): domain Bacteria; phylum Cyanobacteriota; class Cyanobacteriia; order Cyanobacteriales; family Coleofasciculaceae; genus CADCTM01. The sequence continues at coordinate 60,146 of JBATUR010000122.1, read as the reverse complement.
CTCACGGGGGCAAAGCTTTGTGGAGTTGATTTACAAGGAATAAATCTGACAAATCTGGATTTGACAGAAGTGGATTTAACTAATGCGACATTGCCAGATAATATCTTAGTTCCTGGAGTTGCCGAAGATAGCTAATTTACTGCCCCAAATACCGCTAATCCATAATACTTCCACGGCACAGCCACGGTTGTAAATCCAGCAGTTTGCAGCATTTGCAGATGAGTATCTAAGGTTGCCAGTTGGTCTGGGTTAGAGTAGCCATAAGGAGTACTTTTTTCAGTTTTAGCACGAACTTCTGCCAAAGTTGCTCCCAGTTTTGCTGCCCAATCTTCGCGAATTTGTTGATAAGTGCTGCCAAGCGCCGGAAATTCTGGTAAAACTGGGTCAGCATTCCAAAAAACACCACCAGGATTTAAACACTCACGAATGCGATAAAATAGCTTTAATTTCATTTCATCTTTAAGATGGTGAATTGCCAAAGATGACACACAGGCATCAAAACCATCTTCTAAAGCTAGCTGATGATTTGCCCAATCACCAAAATCTGCCTGCATACCTTGCCACTGTTGGGCATATCCTGCCGCTTCTAACTTAGCTTTGGCAAACTCAATCATCCGTGGCGAGTAATCAAGGGCAGTAATTTTGGCAGTTGGGCAACGTTGCAAAACTTTGATACTTAATCCACCTGTACCACAACCCAAATCTAGAATACGCTGGGCAGAGGATGGCAGGCAATAGGCAACAGCATCCAACATTTCGTCATATTTGGGCAATAGCTGCCGAATACCGTCATCAAAATCGGCGGTGTTGGCAAAAACTTCTCCAGGAAATATTGTTTTGTGGCTATCTGTGGGATTAGAACTCACGTTACCCTAAATAATGATCACTACTGATATCGTACCTAAATTAGGCAAAAGCTGGATAATATAGCCGAATGCCCTGAAAATCCTTTTCATGAGTAGATACTCAAGGGTTGAAGTCGAGGATTTTTGCATTAGCTACTTAGCTGCGCTAACTTGAGAAAAACGGCTGCATTTACGAAGATATTTAAACTTTATTGAAGTATAAACTGACAGATTCTTAGTTGAAGGATGTAATGCGCCAGTTAATTGCCCAAGCTTGGAGTAAGTTTGTTAGCCTACTCTATAAACGGACTATTCTGATTTTGACACTGCTATTTTGTGTTGGCATTGCGATCGCATTATCTAATATGTGGCGTCTGTCTTCCAACCTCATTCAATCACAAGCAGTGCAAAATTCTATCCTGTATGCCAAAGCCATCAAGGAAGCTCGCACGCTTTACAGTGATAAAGTAGTTGATCGGATAAAATCAGCTCATGGCATTACCGTCAGCGAAGAAGACGACGACTACTACTCTAAACAAGGTACAATTCCACTTCCTGCTACTTTCTTAATTGATTTAGGGACGCGCCTCAGTCAAAATAATCAGGGAATCTCTGTACGATTGTATAGTGATTATCCCTTTCCTCGTCGAGCCAAACAAGGTGGTGGTGTTAAGGATGATTTTGAGCGCCAAGCACTCCAACAGTTAAGAAAAAATCCTACACAAGCATTTTATCGCTTTGAGCCATTCAAAGGTCAAATGTCATTACGTTATGCTCAGGCAGATATCCTCAAACCTAGCTGCGTTAACTGTCATAATACTCAGCTTGATAGTCCTAAGAAAGATTGGCAGGTGGGAGATGTGCGGGGTGTTTTGGAAATCATCACACCTCTCAATAATTTAATGGCTCAGACAAACGCCGGACTAAGGGGTACATTCATCACCTTAGCTATTTTATCGCTGTTGGGAGTGTTTGGGTTAACTTTAATAATTGGTCGCTTGCGTCAAACTTCTAAAGAGTTAGAAAGGCGTGTAGTTGAACGCACAGCCCAATTACAAGAAACCAACGAACAATTGATAATTGAACAAGAAAAATCTGAGCGTTTGTTGCTCAATATTTTACCAGAAACGATCGCTGCCAAGTTAAAAGCAGGACAGAGCCATATTGCTGAAGGTTTTGCTGAGGTGACAATTTTGTTTGCCGATATTGTCAATTTTACTCAGTTGTCAGAACAGATTTCGCCCCAAGAACTTTTAAAATTGCTCAACGAGATTTTTACTGGCTTCGACAGCTTGACTGAAAAGCACAACTTAGAAAAAATTAAGACAATTGGTGATGCTTATATGGTAGTTGGAGGTGTGCCCTTGCCACGTCACGATCATGCAGAAGCGATCGCTAATATGGCACTGGATATGCAACAAGAAGTCAGAAATTTTAATGCCAAACATCAGACAACACTTAATATCCGTATTGGCATTAATACAGGTGCCGTAGTTGCTGGTGTAATAGGCACAAAAAAATTCATCTATGATTTATGGGGTGATGCCGTTAATACCGCTAGCCGTATGGAATCTCACGGTGTGGCTGGCGGTATTCAAGTAACTGAAGCAACTTATCAATATTTACAAGATAGTTATCAATTTGAGTCACGCGGTATCATCCAAGTTAAAGGTAAAGGAGAAATGATCACTTATTTGCTCAAAGCTAAGAAAGTTGGCGTTACTAAACTAGACAAAATACCCGACTTCTGGAGTTAAACCCTCAAAATAACTCTGGGAAATTTAAGAAGTCGGGGATTTGCGCCAAGGTTGCTAGATAAAAGGTTAAATATAATTGTGGAGCAACACGAACAAGTTACAATCGCTCAATACCAAGCCGAGGCAGATAGCTTCAAAGCAGGCACCTGGGGGCATGATGTCTCTCAAAACCGCGACGCCTTGCTGGCTGCCCTGCCCAAAAATCCTGGTAAAATCCTAGACTTAGGCTGTGGTCCCGGACGTGATTTGGTGGCGTTTAAGGCTCAAAATCAAACGGCAATTGGCTTAGATGCTACACCAGCCTTTGTGGAAATGGCACGAGCATCGGGATGTGAGGTGTGGCAACAGTCGTTTCTTAGCCTCAATTTGCCAACGGATAGCTTTGATGGCATTTTTGCTAATGCTTCTTTGATTCATGTGCCGCGTGATCAGATGGCAAAGGTATTGCAGGACTTATGGCGATCGCTTATTCTCAATGGTGTGCTGCTGATGTCTATGGGGCGCGGCGACTGGGAAGGTTACACACCCCGTACTTCAGGACATCGTTATGTTGTAGCCTGGGAGTATGAAACCTTGGCTCCCTGCCTCGAACAAGCTGGATTTACGATTATTAATCACTATTATCGTCCTCCAGGTTTGCCCCGCCAAGAACAATCCTGGCTCGTAATTGTGGCAAAAAAAGTGTCTTAATATCTTTAAAAAAAATTAATCAAAACTTAGGCAAAAAGCTACTAAGTTTTGGCGTAATTCCGACAAATAACAGCAAAAAGGACTTGACAAATGACAGATTCTCCTTACATTTTTCTCGCGGGCGCAAGTCGTGGTGTTGGTCGAGAAATCGCCAAATGTTTAGTTGAACAAAATCAAGATATTAAAGCACTTTTACGCTCAGAAGATGCGCGTCCAGAATTAGAAGCAATGGCTATAAAAGTTGTCATTGCTGATGCAATGGATGCCGCAAGTTTGGAGCAAGTCATGCTCGCTGAACCAGTTTATGCTGTAATTAGCACAATTGGCGGTTTACCTAAAGATGGTGAACGTGCCGACTTTTTGGGTAACAAAAATCTCATTGATGCGGCGGTAAAAGCTGCTGTACAAAAGTTTATCTTAATTTCTTCCATTGGCAGTGGCGAAAGCGCGGTAGCACTACCACCCCAAGCTATGGCAACTTTAAAGCCAGTTTTGCTGGAAAAGGAAAAAGCCGAGCAATATTTAGTCAAGAGTGGCTTAAATTACACTGTAATTCGTCCTGGTGGCTTAAAGTCGGAACCAGCAACAGGTAATGGAGTTTTGACACCAGATTACACTGTTGCCGGCTCAATTCATCGCGCTGATGTGGCTCAGTTGGCAGTGCAGTGTTTGTTCCATGAAGCAGCTAATAATAAGATTCTCTCAGCAGTTGACCGCGAAATGACTTATGGGCAAGCTGGGTTTGAGGAACTTAATTTGTCTTAAATGGTTTGAGCCACTGCATCCCTATTGCCCAGTCGATCAGCCAACGTGCGATGGTAAAATACAAAATACTTTCCGTGCCTAAAATGCTCAATACCCAAAACGAGCCAATTAAATCGGGTGTTGCTTCCACCAGTGCCAGTCCTCGCACGATGCCAAAGGCTAGCACAGCGCCTTCTGATAGGTGAGAATTATCATCATCACGAATCACGTAACGGTAGGTGATGCCAAACAGGAAACCGTTAATAAAGGCGATCGCTACTTTCAGCCCAAAACTGCTCATACTAGTAATCTGCAGCGCTGCCAGTGGCTCAAATGGTAGTAATTGATGAACAAGAGTTAGCAAGCTATAACTGATTGTTAGGCAGAAAGCCGCGAGAATGCCAGCTTTTAGGGACTCAATTCGCTCCAGCTTTAAGTTGGATGATGGGTTAACAATCATCGTCTGTAGTCCAAGCAGGGGCAGATTGAATTATCATTAATGTTTATAGTCATTTCATTTTGTTATAGACCGCTATGGATATTCTCTCACTGGGTTGGGTTTCGACACTAGTTTTGTTTACTTGGTCAATTGCTATGGTTATTTGGGGTCGTAACGGCTTCTAGAGATATTGTGGAAAGTTCCTTTGTTACGCTTCTATTTTTGGCAGCAGCAGGATTATTAGCTATTGTTACTGGCGGCGTTATTTACCTGACAGCAGCCGAATGGCGCGATCGCCGTCGCCAAGATCGAGATAAGAAAAGCTAAAAATATGTAGTAGAGGTATGAACTTTCTTGGTTGACATTAATCAAGAGTTTATACTTCTACTATGTATTAGATGAAATTGAATTTCTGCTTGTTATTTATACTATTGATTCAACTCAGAATTTGCACCAACGGACATCAAATGATTACGAACTAAATGTTCAAATTGGTAAAGGTAAGCGGCGGTAATCACTTGGTAAAGTGTCGTCAGAGTGAATAAATCTCTTAGTTCCTTCCACCAGCCCAGCAGCACGTACGAGTCAGGTAGGGGCAAGAAAATAACTTGAATCATGCCACTTACCACGATTGCTAAAGATATTGCCATCCAACCATAAAAGCCTTCCCACCAACTCATCAAACTAGGAAGCTGCCCAGCATTAGCACTAATTTCTGGTGAGCTGGTATTGGGATAAAATCGCTCTAGAACAATGTGAAGTAAATGATGGGCAATAGTTATGATTAAAATAGGTGATAGCAAGGCGACAAAATATAAGACAAATCTCAACTTAGGTGAAACTGCCATTATTGGCTCACCCATTTGAAAAATTACCCTGATTAGAACCAAGAGACCCCGCATCAATAAAATGAGTAGTAGAGAACTCATCCAAGCGGTAAGAGAGGGAATCCAATTAGGCAAATTTATCATCTTTCAAACCTGCACTTATTTTCTCATAGTTGAGTGTGGGCTATTGACTTAACTTTCTTTTCTTAGCACTGCCTAGATTGTCATTTTAACTTTTAATTAAAAATCAACAATCTAACAGGAGCGCTTGAGTCATGCGCCCCCAGCTCAATCGTATTGACAAAAAAGGAACTGTTTTAATCAACTCCTAATTAATTCTCATCTTCTACATGAGTACTTCTGGAATTAATAAACGTCTCTTTTGCAGGATCAATCTCCTTAATTCTGGAAGATGAGCGCCTGCCGGAAGCCGCCTGTAAACTTTCTTGAGATGCTTCTCCTTCAACGCGAATCTGGATTTTGGGTCCAGAGCTTGCTAGACGAATAATCATGCCGTCGATAACCGGTGTTTGGGTAATGCGCTTGCCATCGATATAAGTTCCGTTGGCACCCAAACTGACAATTTCCCAGTCAGAACCATTACGTCGTAGTTCTACATGGTGACGGGAAACCACTGCACTGTATAGAATGACCTCATTATCTGTTGACCGTCCAATCCGAATCAAAGACTCGGTTTCAAAGGGCCAACTTTGAACAGGCACAGACTGGAGAGGGTGCAGCAGGGTCAGAGTAATCACTGTTGTCACATCTTTCAAAGACTTTGCCTCATGGGCTGAGACTTTTTACAATTCTTCCCTCGCCAATGCTGGGGAATTTCATTCTTAAGTTTACTAACGCTGATGCTAGAGTCGTTAAGAGCGAATCCCAGCTTAATAACAAGTGAATCCACTCTAATTTACTGCATCCCTGTAGCAAATGCCGCTTTTGAATTTCAGCATTTCAGGAAGTGCATACCTCTAAAAATCAACTTTTTAGTTTTTACTCAACTAATCATAAACAATTTGATAGTTGGGATTGTGGTGGGAGTTGCTCCAGCCAAAAAAACTAAGTTTGAGCCGCCCAGAAATTTATGGCTTTGAGCATTGTAACAATTACTTGTCTAGTTAATTATAAATTAGCCGATTAAATCAGCGCCAATTTATAGAGGGGTATTAACAAGAGGCTATCATCTTCAGATGCAGCACGACAACTTGGTCTTACCCCTCACCCCTAATTGTGAGGCAAACTTAGACTGAGGCAACTCAAGAATTTTGGAACAAAAAGGTCACTTGGTCACCTTTACCTAAGCTAATGCGATCGCCTGGTCGTAAGCGATGCCGATTGCCCTTAGATAGAGGCGTATGGTTGACATAAGTGCCATTAGAACTTCCCACATCTTCAATGTAATAAGCATCCCCTTCCACGCGAATATCGGCATGAATGCGAGAAACAATATCTGAGTTGGGAAAACCGGAAACATCAAGATCCGGCGGAATTTGGTCATTAGGCTTACCAACATGAATCACCGACAAATTGGACGGCAACTCCATCACCGTATTAGTCTGCAGGTGCAAAAATTGAGCCGACGGCACCTGTAACTGAGTTTTGGCGACGGTTGAACTAGCAGATGGTGTTGACGCCACAGATAAAGGAGTCGGTGCGGCGGGTGGTGGGCTAACTACTGCCGCTTGTTCCTCCTCTGGTTCGCTGACCACAGGTGGCGGCGCTATATCTGGATCTGGATCTGGAGAACTTGGGAGTGGGGCTGGTTCCTCTGGCGGTTGACTAACCACCGTCGCCGGGACTGGTGTAGGGTCAGGATTGGGCGGACTAGTGGGATTTGATATCGGATCAGGTTGTGGATTCATCGACGGTTCCAAATAAGGGTCAGGGGTTTCTAACTCTGGCGCACTGGGAAGTGGAGTCGGAGCAGATTGCCCTCCTGCCACTGGATTACTGACCTTTAAATTAAAGCCACATTGACCGCAAAAGGCAGCATCAGTTTGGACACTTGCCCCACAATTAGGACAAGCCGTGGTGGCAGGTAAAGGAGTGTAGCAGGCTTCGCATTGGGTTGCGCCGTCTGGATTTTGGTGATTGCAGTTGGGGCAGACAATCATAGTATTTACTTGCTTTCGGCAATCAGTATTTATCTTCCTTATGAAAGCACAGCCAATGCTCACTTGACTCATTTTTTAGAGTGTGCCTAACTCTTGACCTGCTTCCTTTTCTAAGAGCCACCAAAGTTCCCCTTGTGGTTGGATTAACCGAGAAGGATAGTGCATTGGGTCAGCTTCTTGAGCAAAAATCTGAGCCAGGGCGGGGCGTTTGCTGCTTCCTGCCACGATAAAAATTACACAGTTAGCTTGGTTAATTAGGGGTACGGTAAAGGTGATGCGGGGTTGACCATCTTTGTTGCCAACTGTAACTAATTTGTCTTGTACTTGCAGGGCGTCTGTGTGGGGAAATAGTGAGGCGGTATGGGCATCGTCGCCAATTCCTAGCAAAATGACATCAAATGCGGGAAACGTGCCTGGAGATGTCCCAAAGAAGTCTTGTAGCTCGGTTTCATGCTGGGCAGCATCGGCGCTAGGACTGCTGCCGGTGGTGGGCATGGGGTGAATGTTGGCGGCGGGGATGTCAACTTTGTTTAACCAAGCTTGACGTGCCATGCCTTGATTGCTGTCGGGATGTTCGGCAGGGACGTAGCGTTCATCACCCCAAAAGACGTGTATTTTGTCCCAGGGCAGATTGGATTGGGCGAGGGCTTCGTAGAGGGGTTTGGGTGTGCCGCCGCCTGCTAGGGCAATGGTGGCGCGGTCATGGGATTTTATGGCGGTTTGTAGCTTTTCGAGGACGACTGTGAGCGATCGCTCAATTAAGGCTGTTTTGTCTGGTAATACTTCAAGTATTTTTTTCATAAAATTTGTTAACGAATGTCTTCATAAAACTGCTTCAGGTAGGTTGCTGGGACGCCTAAGCCCCAAAGCAAGCCAATTGAAAGATAAATGAGCGTTGCTTTGAAAGAACCCCAATGTGCTACACGGCGATCGCTAGTTTGAACGATGCGATTAACTTGACAAATTCGCCCTAACTTTACCAGTTTTAGGCATAAGTCGGCTTCCTCCATAATGGGCATGGCAATATTAAAGCCGCCGACTGCCCAAAAATCAGCACGGCGACAAAATATTACTTGGTCGCCAAATAATAAGCGTAAGCCTTTGAAAAATAAGTGAGGACGAAATAACAAGGGCGCGTAATAGGTTTTGAGGTAGTTGTGTAACGATACTCCCCAACGTGTTGTTACAGAACCAGTCATCAAGGAAATAAAACCACCACCAGCAATGGTTTTATCTGCTAAGGTTTGCTCAATGACTGCCCCTAGATCAAGGGGTACGATGGTGTCAGCGTGGAGAAAGCACAGCAGATCACCTGTTGCGGCAACAGCGCCTTGATTCATCTGCATTGAACGTCCTTGCTCCTGTGAGGTGATGACTTGCGCCCCGGCTTTTTGAGCAATTGCCACAGTTTCATCTGTGCTGCCTCCATCTACCACTAACACTTCCCAGGGGGCAGGCGCGAGGATGCTTAATTGTTGCAGGGTGTTTCCCAAGCTGCCTGCCTCGTTGAGAGTTGGGATGATGATTGAAATGCGATTCACACTTTGCGCCGTTTTAGTTATCTGGAAAAGGTGTTTCCGGATCTGACTAACGGGTTTTCGACGGCATCTCGGTACTGTTCGACTTCTTCGCTAAAGGCGATCGGCAGTACGCATTCGACGTTAGGATCGGGTCGTGGAATGATTACCCACGATTCGACAACTCCACCAAAAACGTTTTCTACGGCATCAATTCCCGCCGCCATTGCCGTTTTAACTTCCGAAACGTCCCCCCGTATATTCACGGTAAAGCGGGCGCTACCAACCCGGATATAACCAACTAAGGTGACTCGACCTGCTTTGACCATAGCATCCGCTGCTGCTAATACAGCAGGAAAGCCTTTTGTTTCAAGCGCCCCAACCGCTACTGATGACATTATTTATCTCCTTCTCGATGAATGGTGTGTGCCAAGGATTTATTTTACGAATCTTCTTGACCTTTGGGAACAGAAATGCTTATTCTTTTCGGTTTTCTGGCTTTTCAACAGTCTAATTGTAAGATTACCGATGCTAATGCTTGATTTTAATAGGTTCTGAATCGTTCAACTTTTGCGGTATATTCAATAGGCATAACCTCAACCACATTTTCATTAGGATTGGGAATGATATAGTAAGCCATTACTTTACCGCCAAAGGTTTTCTCTACCGCTTCAAGTCCTGCCTCTACTGCCGCTTTGACTTCAGAAATTTTGCCTCGCACAGAAACGATAAAGTTACCTCTTTCTGCCAAACCGTAATAAACCAGAGTAACGGCGCCAGCTTTTACCATTGCGTCTGCTGCTGCTAGCACCGACGGAAAACCTAACGTTTCAATTGTTCCAACTGCTGCTGGCATTCTTCTTTGATCTCCCTCGTCAACTCATAGATGTGAATTTAATTGTACGAGGCTTCTCTACTAATTTTGATTTTTACTCTCATTGATATTCTTTGCGGTTTTTGTAGAAAAGTAACTAGCTTTCTTAAGTATTGTTGAGCTGCGTCTTAGTTAGAGTGGCAATAAGTGTCAGAAAAATTGCTTGTAACTATGGTTTTACCTAAATAATTATACGGGTGTTTGGACGGATCAACTCTTCTTGGCAATCAGTATATTTTCGGGTGCGTTAACTAGTAGCATTCTGTATCTTGGGCATAGCATCTACTATTAATCATGCAAACTAAATCTAGATCATGGAATGAAGTTCGTGCCGCTTTTAAGAAAATTTGGGGATATGAAGAGTTTAGATATCCTCAAGGTGAGATTATCCGTAGTTTGTTAGAAAAGCAAGATGCTTTAATTGTCATGCCAACGGGTGGAGGAAAATCGATTTGTTTTCAACTGCCTGCCTTATTACAAACTGGATTAACCTTGATAATTTCGCCACTGGTTGCACTAATGGAAAATCAAGTCCAGGAATTACAAAAACTGCAATTACCTGCTGCACTTTTACACAGTGAATTGCCATCTTGGGAAAAAAAGCAAACTCTACAAGCTTTAGAACGGCAGGAACTAAGATTACTTTATCTATCTCCAGAAACCTTATTTAGTGTACCAGTCTGGGAAAGATTATGCCATCCACGGCTCAAGATTAATGGTTTAATTTTAGATGAAGCACATTGTTTAGTGCAATGGGGAGAGACTTTTCGACCAGCTTATATGCGTTTGGGTGCAGTACGTCCAGCTTTACTTAAGTGTAAGCCACCAGGGACAAAAATTAGTATTGCGGCTTTTACGGCAACGGCTGATCCTACAGTTCAAAAAACTCTGCAAAAGGTCTTACAATTACAACAACCGCAGCTTTTTTTAATCAATCCTTTCCGAAAAAATCTTAGCTTAAAAGTCCAAATTGTATGGACTCCGAAAGGACGCAAACAACAGTTATTAAAGTTTATTAAAGCACACTCAAATCAAACGGGATTAGTGTATGTTCGTTCCCGGAAAGATGCTGAAGAGTTGGCAGAATGGTTGCAGTCATTATCATATAGAACTACAGCTTATCATGCTGGCTTAAGTGCAGAAGAACGTCGCGAAATAGAAGTTAGCTGGTTAAGTGGAAAAAGCCAGTTTATTATTTGTACTTGTGCTTTTGGTATGGGTATAAATAAAGCTAATGTGCGCTGGGTTATCCATTTTCAGTCTCCTCTATTGTTATCTGAATATGTTCAAGAAGTCGGTCGAGGCGGCAGGGATGGTAAGCCAGCGGAGGCTTTAATGTTAGTATGTGAACCTACGGGCTGGCTATATCCGGATGATCGCCAGCAAAGGCAGTTTTTTAATGATAAATTGTACTCGCAATATCAAAACTCCCAACAGTTAGTAAAAAAGTTACCAGTCAAAGGAGAAATTGCTACAATATCAAAACAATTTCGGGATGGTGCTGTTGCTTTGTCTTTGCTTTATAGCGCTGGTCAATTAGAATGGATTGACCCTTTTCATTATCGCAAATGCTTATCTGAAGAACCGACAAAACTGGGATTAAATATTTTTCAGAAGCCGGTGCCGTCTCCAATGAAGCAATATTCAATAACTCGTAAGTGTCGTTGGCAATTTTTGTTAGAGGCGTTTGGTTTTCACAAACAAGGAAATGAATTTAAATGTAATAGCTGTGACAATTGTTTGAGATGATATGTAGCAAACCTAAATGATCTGTGAAAGATAGAAACCCGACTTTTTGTAAAAGTCGGGTTTCTTATAAGTTAGTTTTAAGCTGATGTTACAAGACGTTTTCGTAGAGATTCTGCTCGACGCTTAGAAATCACATTGTTTGGCTCATATTTTAAAGCTTCTTCATACATTTGTAAGGCTTGATTCGTTAATTTTTTCTTCTCATAAACATGACCTAAGTTATTAAGTGCCGTAACATACTCAGGATTGGCTCTCAAGGCTTCTTTATACTCACGAATGGCAATATCATACTGTTCTTGGCAAAAGTAAGCAAAACCCAAGGCATTATGCACTGGTGCTAGGTTTTCTTCTTCAGCATCTACGCCTTTAATGGCTTTTTGAAACAGCATAATTGATTGGGCGAACATTTTTTTGTCTGAATAAATACTGCCCAATTCGTAGTATTCTTGAACAGTGCCTCTTTCTTCTTTTAGCTTTTTTTCCAATCGTGTCAGGGCAGTTTCAACTTTACGGGTTTTGAGGACTTGACGAATTACTGAAACACCTGCAAAAGCCAGTAGCCCTAGTAGTACTGATAAATAAACAAGAGGAAGCGAATTTTCCATGATTTTTAGTTAAGTTAATAGTGCGATTCTTATCTTTATCTATGGTAAACCCCAAGCGGCAACACGTTCGGCTAACCAACCAGAGGCTTGCCAACGTAGGATAGCTTGATTGACGCGCTCTTGCAATGCTGTATACTGCAACCCTTTGGGCATGACTATACACAAGGCTTCGCTGGAAAGCTTGGCGGGTAGCAGGCGATACTGAGGATAGTCTTGCACCCAACCTGTCAAAATGCTAGCATCGGCGGCAAAAGCGCTGGCAGTGCCGTTTTCTAGCAGGGTGCGTGCTTCTTGGTATGAGTTGACTCCTACTAGTTTGGCTGTGGGTAAGGCGTATTTGATGATGGCAATTGTGCTAGAACTTTTGAGAACTGCGATCGCTTTTGTGCTTAAATCACTGACTTGTTTGACTGAAGCATCTTTGGTAATTAAGCTTGTGCCATCCATGTAGTATGGTCTACTGAGGTCTACTATTCGTAAGCGAGACTCGTTTTGTGTGACTCTGGCGATCGCTAAATCTACTTTATCGTCGATCACCATATTTAAGCGGTCAATATTCTTAACCGGCTGCAAAACGACTGCATCAGCTTTTCCTAACAATTCCTCAGCCAGACGCTTGGCAATGTCGATTTCTAAGCCCTGTAAGTTGCCTGTAGCGTCACGAAAGCCCAAAGGACGCAAATTATCTTTGACGCCAACAACTAGCTTGCCTCGCGCCTGTATCTCATTAAAAGTGGCACTCCAAGCAGGAGGGGATGCCACAGACGACATCCCCACTACTCCAATTACGATCAAGCTGAAGAACTTGTTCCTTATCATATAAGTGCCTTTTTGTCAAGCACCATACCAGTCATTGGTTAACTGCTTTATAGTTTGCTGGTCTTTTGAGTAATGAAGCGATTAAGCTTGTATTACCAAAAACTAAGATCTATGCCTTTGATTGGGTTGCAAGTTCCACCACTTTTGTAAAGCTAGTGGGATCAAGAACTGCCAATTGTGCCAGCATTTTACGATTGATCTGGATGTCGGCTTTTTTCATTAAACCAGTCAACTGGCTATAGCTTACGCCATTTTGACGTGCTGCGGCATTAATGCGGGTAATCCAGAGGCGACGAAAATCACGCTTACGCTTTTTGCGATCGCGGTAGGCATTCCGTAACGCCTTCATCACCTGTTGATTTGCTGTACGAAATAGGGTGGAGTGTGAACCCCGAAAACCCTTAGCAAGTTTGAGAATTTTTTTACGTCGCTTACGAGCGACATTACCGCGTTTTACTCTTGTCATGTTTGGTTGTTAGTAGTTGGTTATTTAGTGATGGGATAATCAAAAGCGCCTGACTTTAATCTTTATAAATAAGGCAGCATCAAGCGGACATTTTCTTCATCACTTTCATGGACTAAAGTCAGTTGAGACAAACGACGCAGACGAGCAGACTTTTTATGCTCTAGCATATGGTTTTTAAAAGCTTTACGGCGTCTGATTTTGCCAGTGCCGGTTGCTCTAAAACGCTTTGCCGCCGCTTTGCGGGTTTTTAGTTTAGGCATGATTTGTTTTAAATAAGGACACAATCTATAATATTACTACTATCTTAGGTTTGCTGGCAAATTATTTTTATAATTAATTCCAGGTCTTGGATATGCAACTTCAACCAATATACTATTTAAGTGAGACGTTTTTTACATAGCTTGCGATAAATTTGAGCTACGGTATCATTGGGGTTGAGAAACAGGCAATGTCCAAAAAGTTGTGCTGCATCTTTATAAGCACCTAAATGATAAAGTAACAAAGCTTGCTCAAATTCTTGTTTTGTCGCCAACTTGCCTTGATAAATTTCCGGATCTTCGGCATCAAATACTTCATAAATACTGACAGTTTCTAATTTTCCTCTGACTTTTAAACGGTCAATAATACGGAAAGCATATAAACTCGTATCTTCTAACTCAAAAAAAGTGTGGTGAGAAATTAGTAGAGATGTACCATAATGCCTAGTCAATTTTTCAATGCGAGAGGCTAAATTTACAGAATCACTAATTACTGTACTATCCATGCGAGAAGTGCCGCCAACTGTTCCCAACATCAAAGAACCAGTATTAATACCAATACCAATTTTGAGCAGATCGTAGTCAGATTCAGCGCGATGTTGATTGTATTCAGTTAGTCTTTTGAGCATACTAATTCCGGCTTTAACCGCATTATCAGCACCACCACTAAATAGTGCCATAATTTCATCACCGATGTATTTATCAATAAAGCCATGATTTTCGATAACCGCAGGTTCCATACGAGATAAATAAGCATTAATAAAATTAAAATTTTCTTGAGGAGTCATAGTTTCTGACAAACCAGTAAAGTTGCGAATATCAGCAAATAGTACTGACATTTCTTGCTGAACTTGGTCGCCAATTGTGACATCTACAATACTTTCTTTATTGAGAAACTGAAGAAATTGACGTGGCACAAAACGAGATAAAGCCTCATTAATATTAAACAGTTCATCAGTAAATTTTTGACGTTCAGATTCTGATTGTTTGCGCTGACTGATATCTTGAAAAGCGACAATTGCATAGGCAATATTACTCTTTTCATCAAAAATCGGTGTTCCCCAAGATTCTAAAAAAATTACTTGGTTTTCTTTACGAAGCTCCAAGTTATCAACGCTAGTACTTTCGCCTTTAAGAGCTCTTTTGCCAGGAAGTTGGTCAACAGGATATCGCTGATTAGTTCCGGTAATAAAAATTTGACAATCCCTAGTCAAATCCTCATAATCAATGGATAATAAGCAGTCTTTGCCAAGAATTTGATTGGCGATGCGATTGCCATAATAATACTTACCTTGAGCATTTAGAACTATTACACCCACGGGCACAGCTTCCAGAAATTGAGCTAAATTTCTTTCACTTGCTTTTCTTGTTGCAGCAGCTTGATCATGCAATAAATTACCTACTAAATCGCCATGTTCGGTTGTTGTTTCTAGTATGATTTCTAAGTCTTCTTTATCTTTATTTGCTTTAGCTAAAAAACTTCGTAATTGTTCAGTTAAAAGTTGAAGTATCGCTTCAGCACGTTGGCGCTCAATAATTTCAGTTTGTAATTTTTGGTTCGACTCATGCAACTCAATTTCAATAGCATCAGCATGAGCAAGCGTTGTTTCTAGTAAGAGTTCTACATCAATTTTGTCTTGTTTTAAAACTTCTAATTCTCTACGAAGTTTTTCTACTTCTAGAAGTAAATATTCTGTTGATAAATCTTGAATGTGCATCGTCCTTGTATTTTATTTTGACAAAAATAGTATTACTTGTATTACAATGCACCTGAGATGTATTAGTTCAATTCTAACTGTAAAGCTGGCATCAATCGCTGTAAGTTTTTTAAGGATTTCCCCTGCCAAGGAATATCTTTAGAGCCTTGAACAACCATTTCAATTGTGCCTTTTTGACGCACTTTAATCACGTACTTTGATAGAACATTTATGCCGGAACTGTTTAAAAACTCTAGCTTTTGCAGATTTAAAGTAATTTTTGACGGTTCTTTCTCAGCTAGCTGATTGAGTAAATTGACAATTGGTTCATACTCCTCCATGCCACCTAGCCGTAGTGAACCTTTGCAGGTGATTGTTTCAGTAGATAATTCGTAAAAAATGCTGTAATCTTCAGTTTGAATTTCCATTATCTCAAAGCTTTTTTAACATTTCAATCAAGCTAAATCAGTTAAACTATTAATTGTACCATAGTTGTGACATA
The DNA here is from genome assembly GCA_049671305.1 of Coleofasciculaceae cyanobacterium. Classification (GTDB taxonomy): domain Bacteria; phylum Cyanobacteriota; class Cyanobacteriia; order Cyanobacteriales; family Coleofasciculaceae; genus CADCTM01. Next base: position 44,238 of record JBATUR010000122.1, on the reverse strand, counting down.
GACTACTTTTGATTCATTTTGAATCGCCTCAAATTTCCAACCTAGCTTTGCTTGATAATCATTAATCATGGTTAATAAGCCCAAACCAGAATCAGAAGTTTCCGGCAGTGAAGCCTCTAAATCTGACTCTATTTTTTCAAAGTGACGAATGTACAATTCACTGATATCAGAAGAAGTTAACTCCTGGGCAAAAGCCTGAAACTTCTCAACACTATGACAATCAACACTATTAGTCGTCATAAAAACTAGTTTGTTACTATACATTTGTAGAGTCAAACTAATCGGATAATCTAATTGATCATCAGTAAACTTCATAGCATTCTCTAATAACTCATTACCGATAAAACTAACTGCGCTCTTTACTTCCGCTTGTAGATTAGCTTCAGTAGTAGTTCCTTCTTTTCCAGGAAAGAATGTAGCAAAATAATCAGCCATAAAATCGGCTGATAACCCATTCGTCCTCCACCGCTGTTTCAACGGAATTGAACTAGGTGAAAAAACCAAAGTTAAGTACTCTTTACCTTTTGGCATATCATTATTAAAGTCACCAATTATCTCCTTCATCTCAATATTTGTCATCAATTTTATCTGCTTTACTAATAAATTAACAAAAAACTATCACTTTTGTTTGAGTACTAGTAAAGTAATGTCATCGTAAACTTTTTGTCCACCGATATGTCGGCGTACGTCCTCAATTACAGCTTGCCGAATTGCTTCAGCCGACTGTTGCCAATTGTGGCTAATTACTTCACAAAAATGCTCAACGCCGTACCGCACACCTGATTTATTTTCGGCTTCCGTAATGCCATCGGTATACAACACTACTACATCTCCGGGTTCTAACTCTACAAAAATCTGAGCAACAAAATCACTAATATCAGCTTCCAAACCAACTGGAAAACCCAAATCTATAGTGTCAATTCGTTCGATTTTACCACCATATCGTACTACAATCATTTCTTCATGTTGACCGCTCAAACTGATAATTCTATCTTTATAGTCTAATAAAGATAGGCTAAGATTTTTCTCAGAATTCATCCGCTGCACGTTGTCGTAAATTACCTGATTTAGCACACTCAAAAAATTAGTTGGGTCAGTTTCATTATTCGCTAACAATGTACGCACTGCCGTTTGTACCATAATCATTAATACGCCACTCTCTAACCCGTGTCCGGTAACATCTCCAATACCTATTTTGACTAAACCATTATGTACCAGTACGTCATAATAATCACCACCAACTTCTTCGGCAGCTTCCATAAAACCAGCAATTTCCAGTTGGGGAATCTGATTTAACTCTTCTGCTTTAGGTAAAATCATCTGTTGCAGTTGACGTGTAATCTCTAGCTCTGCTTTCATCCGGACATTTTCGGATTTTAAGCGGCTATTAAGATGGGTAATTTCCTGATTAGCTTCTTTTAAATCATTAGTTCGTGCCAAAACACGCTGTTCTAATTCCTGATTAATTACTGCCAATTCACGAAAAGACTCGCGTAATTTTTGCGCCATTTGATTAAATGCTTGCGCCAAAATTCTCAGTTCTTTTGCACCTTGCATTTCTACATTTTTTTCTAGTTGTGTGTTAGCAAATTCCGCAGTTGCGGCTTCTTTTGCTAATGTCCAAGAGGCGGCGCTTAAACGTAAAATTGGATGAGTAATTGAACGAGCTGTTAAAATTCCTAGTATCGTAGCTAAAATCAAAGCAGCTAAACATAGCAGAATTGTTGAGCGAGTATTAGCATCAATTCGTTCTCTAAAATCCACTTCTGGAATTATTACAACTACCAACCAATCCAAACCCCGACCATCTTGAATTGCTGTAACTTGTAAAAACTGACGTTTACCATTAATATCGAAATCAATTTGCTGATTGCGATCAATTTTGTCAAAGCTTTTAAACCTTTTTTGTAAATAAAGTGCAGTGTCTCGAATTAGAGGATTAGTACTATTAATTACATTACGCCTTTCCTTACCTTTTTTACTAGTAACATAGAGTAATTCATCGGTTGAATCAGCAACAAGCTCCCCAGAACGTTCGATAATAAAAGCTTGTCCTGTTTTACTTATTTTTAGTTTTTGTAGAAAATCACTAATTTGGGAAAGCTTAAAATCAATTGCTAAGACGCCTCGTAAAGTACCACTATCGTTATAGATAGGAACAACGGGAGTAATGCCAAGAACACGTTGAGAAGCGAAGACATAAATAGGTGACCAAGTGGGTTTTCCTGCCTTTATTGCGGCTTTATACCAGGGACGAACACGCGGATCAAAATCATCAGTTCGAGTTATATTAAGCCGATTTCCTTCTGGGTCAAGTTTATAAATATTACGCCTAAACCCTGTGGATTGATCGCGAATTTGCACTAGGTCAGTTTCTGCAGTTTCACCTCTTTGACCTTTAATATAATTGCCTTCTTGATTGCCGTAATAAAGAGTAGGGATGAAGTTACTTAAGCGAATTTGATGCCATATATAACGTTCAGCAGTAGAAAAATTTTCTATATCTAAATTTTCTGTACGAATCGCTGAAGCTTGTATTTGCAAAAAGAGCTGAGGAATATCTGTAAATGTGCGGATATTTTCCTCGACACGAGCGCTGACTTCTCGACTTAATCGCGCTGCGAGGTTATTAACTGCTTGCTCTCCATTTTTTAGGGAAAAATAACCTGTTAGTCCTACCGCAGCAAAAATTTGCAGCACAAACGGCACAACGAGAATCCAACGCAATGGCAGTTTTTTCGCTGAAAAAAAGCGGTGTTGTGGGATTATTGACATAATAGCGATCGCTTTGGACGATTAAATTTCAGGTTTGCTCGTTACAACTTACGGAGAGCATATTTGATTTTGACTCATTAATTCTTAGCAATAAAGCTCAAATTTAATGGCAATTACTCAAAATCTCGAAACATCCGATAATTATACTTAGTTAAACCGGATTATTTGAATTTTCTTTATAATTTTATCAAAAATTAAGTATAAACTAGATATTAACTCTTGCATTAAGCTTTTTCTAACTTGCCAACTTTTATTTTGTTTAATAAAATTTCACTCTCGCTATTCGGCGTTACTCAATTATTTTAAAAACTGCATCTCAATTCGATATTTGAGACAAAGCAACCACCGAAGTAGGGAACTGACTTTTTAAAGCAGGTATCACAGGACAAGGCTTTTTCTGCTGTAAATTATCTGAAGCATGACCACTAAAAGTATTCCAACGAAACGGTCCCTTTGCCGCTGCCGACATCCACAACAAACGCTTTGCCCGTGTCATTGCTACATACAATAAACGAAACTCTTCTGCTGTTTTCAAATGCCCTGCTTGTTCCCACGCTTCTAACGCCATTGGTAAAGGTTTGTTGTGCAGATGAGCACGAATTTGAGCTCTTGCGACTTCTGCTAAAGTAAAATCGCCTAAAAACTTTGCCGCCGTTGGCACCCAAGGCGTCCCTGGCAGCGTATCTTCATGCAAAAATGGCAGGAAAACATAATCCCAGTCCAACCCTTTGGCTTTGTGCATGGTAATAATTGTCAGTTGACCTTTGCGGAGATAGCGGTCTTCAGCATTTTCAGCTTCTACAGGTTCAAAACGTTCGGATGTGACAATTTCACTTAATGCATTTAAGGTAGAATTCATAGAACTATCATTATAAGTTTGTTTAGCAATTCGTTCAGCTAATTTATCGGCGGTTGCTAATTCAGATTGGTCGTAGTTTAAGTTGATAGCTAGGAAGGAAATTAGTTGATAGTGGGGTAATTCTAAACGGGCACGCAGCAGGTTGTTGCAGTATTGCCGCGCTTGTTGGACGATCGGTTTTTGGGGTGCGTCCAAAGGACCTGGATAGAGGAATTGTTCAGGAAAAGTGGCGAGGGCATTGAGGTCTTGAGTAGGAATAAGTTGGCGGAGAACCAAGACTTCTAGGGCAGCTTTTAGATAGCCTGGAGAGTGGGGACGGTCGAGAAATTGCAGTAGAGTGAGGATTTCTGCGGGAACATGAGAATGGCGATCGCTTCCTTGCACATCATACACCTCAATGCCGTGCTGCCGTTTCAAATACTCCAATTTTTCGGCAACAAAACTGCCTTGACGATTTTCTCGCACTAATACCGCCGCGCTATGTTCTGGTGCTTTTTTAAATAGTTCAATTACTCTTTCTCCGATCAATTCTACAGTCTGATAAACGTCGCGGGGATTATAAATTTCTAGCCCTCGACCAACTGGATTTGGGTTAGCATCTGGTTGCGGGTCGTTAATAGCAACTGGCAGAATTTTTTGAGGACGAAAGGCTTGAATTTCACCTGTTAACTTTGATTCATTGACCCAATTTAAGATAAAATTAGCGGCATCAATAATAATCGCTGTACTGCGACCGGCTTGATTCATTGTTGCCAAACGTTTGATTGATTGACACTTTTCACAAAACCTGTTGAAATAAATTGGATCGGCTGGGGTAAAAGTAGAATTAATTGCTTGATTTGGGTCACCAACTCGAATTAAATTGGGTGGTGCGTTGGCATGATTTGGGTCAGCGGCTAGGGTTTCTAAAAGTTTGAATTGTAGAGGTGTCGAGTCTTGTGCTTCGTCTTCAAAGACGGCAAAAAATTGCTTTTGCCACTTCTCACGCACTGTGTCATTTTCTAAGACACGTAAAGCGGCAAGAATCATGTCGTCGTAGTCGATGAAGTCACGGGCGCGAGACACGATTTGGTATTGTTTATATAAGCCAGATGCGATCGCTAAAATCTGATAATCATCGGTTATTTGTTGACTAACTTCTCGTAAATCTTCAGGCGATAAACCAGAACTTTTTGCTTCGTGAATTACGGTTTTGGCAATTTCTGGTAATACCTCTGTACGCAACACTGACTGTCTGCGTAAACGCTCAGTTTCTTCACCATCAAACCCCAATCCTTCTAACAAATTAGAATAAAGGTGCAGGTTAGCAACAATCCATTGTTCCACACAAGTACGGATTAAGCGATGACCTTTATTTGCCGTAATTAAAGTGGAAGTCTCTAGATTTAGTCCCGATAACTCTGGATGTTTGTTGGCAATACTTAGCGCTAAACCATGTAAAGTATAGACAACAAAGCTATTTTGTGGTAAAGAAAGTTCCTTTAAATTATGCCGAATTTTGGCTTTAATACTAGCCGCAGCAGAACGAGTGAAGGTGACAACAACTAACTGACGCCTGCCGTGGAGTTGATGATTTGCTACAGCAAACGCCGCCGCCACAGCCATGCCTGTAGACTTGCCAGCACCGGGTACAGCCGAAACCGCCAACTGCCCCGACTGCCATTTTGTCATGCTTTGTTGCCCCTCTCGCAAGCCATTGCGGAGCTCCTGCAACTTATGTTGTATTGTTTGTGATTGAGTTAAGTTCGTCGGGTCATCTTGAGACATTTGACGCCGTAATCGCAGCAACGTATCAGTTTTAGTTTAACGCGATGTATGCGAGCTTATTGGGTCGAGAGGCTTGACATAAAAAGCGACGTCTTCACTCTAGCTGCGGATCTATTCCTAAAGCCCGCAACTGCTCGGCTAATTTTGTGGCACGTGACTCGGCGGCTTCGGCGCGTGACTCGGCTTGTTGGGCACGTAACTCGGCTTCTTCGGCTCGTTGAGCAATCTCAGTGTAAGTCAAAAAAGGTTGATTATCAGGTCGATAAATGCGTAATGTCTCGGCAGGCTCAAAGCGAATTTTGAGGCGTGGGCTTACCCATTGCTCAATTGGCTCAATTACATCTAAAAAACCTTCACGCCGCAACCAGCCACTGAGGTTGTTGCTATCAGGATCATACACATAATATTCTTCCACACCAAAACGGTTATAAAATAGCAAGTTGCGATTCATTTCCGAGCGCGTGTTTTCTGGTGAAAGAATTTCAAAGACGACTTGGGGAGGAATATTACCCTCTTCCCATTGTTTATAAGAACCTCTATCGCCTTTTGGTCTAGCAAATACTACCATTGCATCAGGAGCAACCCGCGTTTTGTTGTCGCCCTGAATTGGATACCATAAAAAGTCTCCAGCAACAAAAACATCCGGCTGATCAGCAAATAGCCAATCCAAATTTTCTTTGACTGTGACAATCCAACGAAACTGTTTGGTATTATCGGACATTGGTTCACCATCGCTGTCGGGGTAGATGACTTCTGACGGTGCATTTGGCTGGATCTGAACCATTGCTTTGTCCTCTTTGGAAACAGTCAGTACAGCACTTTTAATTTAACATAAACAACGACGTGATCTTAATTTCCTGATCAGGCGTCTGGTAGAGTGGTTTCCTGATCTGACGTTGCCATGAATAATAGCAAAAATTATCAACATTACTTCGCGCTAATCGGATTAATTACTCTCGGTGCAATGCTGCGATTTTGGCATCTTGATCTTAAACCTTTGTGGTTAGATGAAGTGCTTACGGCTTTATTAAGCTTAGGAAATCGTTATGAAGATGTGCCTTTAGATGTCCTATTTCCTGCTTCAACTTTGCAGCATTTATTTACTTTAAAGTCAAGTGTTAGCTGTCCTGAAATTGCTGAAGCTGTAGCGACAAAATCGACACATCCGCCTTTGTTTTTCTGTTTGATGCATCAGTGGTTAAACTGGGTAGAGCCTTTAACGCAACCTTTAAGTTGGAAATTGCGATCGCTTCCTGCAATACTAGGAGTAATTGCGATCGCTTTAACCTACCTCTTAAATCGCCTCGCCTTTTCACCTGCTGCGGGTTTAATGGGTGCAGCAGTTATGGCAGTTTCTCCTTTTGCTGTCTACCTTTCCCAAGAAGCACGTCACTACACTCTACCAATGCTTTTCCTAATTCTGGCGCTATTGGGATTAATTCAGATTCAAAAAGCTTTAGTTTCGCAAAAATTACCACATCCTCTACTCTGGATATTTTGGGGAATTGTTAATAGCATTGGTTGCTATATTCACTATTTTTTCTTTATCGCCTTTATTGCCCAGGTTTTAACTTTCATCTCCTTAATACTTTGGCGTCGCAGAATGTTACCACGTGGCAGCTTGCTTAGTTTAGCATTGGTAATTATTGGCGTGGCGGCAAGTTATTTGCCTTGGTTACCTGTAATGTTGGGGAGTTTTGGGCGTGCCGAAACTGGTTGGTTGCCGAAACCGACAATTCTTGCACCAATTTATCAAACTTTAGCTACTTGGTTGAGTATAGCGATCGCTTTTCCTGTAGAAAGTCAGCCTTTATGGGTTCAAATACCCAGTGTTTTGTTAAGCGTTAGCTTTGGTATTTGGTTTGCAAGACTTGCTTGTCAAGGTTTTAAACAATTACAACCAGCAATCGCTACATTTACTTTAACAAGCTTTACCTTATTTGTACTGCTACAATTTGCAGCGATTGTCTACTTATTAGGTAAAGATATTACCGTTGCACCTCGCTATAACTTTGTTTATTATCCGGCTGTATGTGCAATACTGGGAGCTTGTTTTGCTGTTAATTCAACTACAACTACGAACATTGTTAAAAATGTTAATCAATCATTTTCAAAAAAACCTGTTTTGCCTCAGTTACTCAAAAAGCATAAACAAATTATTATAATTTTGCTTTTTACCCTATTGAGTAGCCTCTTTGTAGTCAACAACCTAATATTTCTTAAACCATTCCAGCCTCAAAAAGTAGCACAAAATATGAATTTTGAGCCAACTATTCCCATTATTATGGTGATGGGATACAATAACTTTCAGGATGTGGCTTTAGGCTTAAGCTTTGCCTTAGCCATTGAGCAAAAGCAGGAGAGTAACAATCATAACAACACTGAACCTAACTTTGCTTTCTTAAATACGAAATTAGGCTATGAGCAAGTTTGGGCTAATCTTTCTAATCTAGCAATCTTACCAACATCTAGGTTAAATTTATGGGTGGTTGCTCCAGGGCTAAAACAGCGAAACTATCCACCCAAACTAATGCTGAAGAATAAAACTCGTTGTTTGCTTGATTCTAGTAGGTATTACCGGATTGGAATACCTTATCAGCTATATCGATGTGCCTCAGCACCTAAATTGTAATAATGAGTTTTCTCAATCGGTTTTATTCACGATCACGAGAACTTTCTTGGGGAGTAAATATTTTGCCAATAGTCAATCCTAACAATAAACCCAGTAGTTCATAAAGTCCAAAAAACACAGCCAAGGCAATCAACACAGAAAAAATGCCAAGCGGTATAGGCATACGTCCGGGAGAAAGGAGTTTTGCTTTATGTTGAGAAAAATTGGCGGTATATTGCTCTATTGTTAACTGTTTATTCGTTTCAAACTTCTCTGCTGAGTCAAGAGAGTACCAATATCCTAAGAGTCCTGAACTAATGATAATCACTAAGATTTTGCCAATCAAGTTGTTCTTGGTTGAAGTCGGAATTGTAACTATCAGAGGTTTATTCATGTCGGTTTCTCAATTTGCTTGAAGTACGTCTGTTACCAATGTCAATTTTGGCGGCTTCCTGTAATACTTATCACCCGTTGCTTTGGCTTTTATGCAAATTATCGTGAATTATCAAAATGCGGCATCTATTTAAGATTTGGCAACGCTTTTCAGAATAGAGATAGCAACTCCAAAGGATTCGTAAAGGCTACTATCCCTAACTTCTTCAAGAAATCAGGGATCTGAACAACCCAAGTTTAAACCAAGAACTTCATCTTGAGCCGATCGCACTATTCGTCAATTTGCCAAACATCACGACTTAAGGCTTCATCAAGGATTTTTTTAGGTCGCAAAATCAAGATAACGCATCCTAATAAAGGAATATTTGGCTCTTGCTCAAACCAATTAATTTCTATCTGCCCAGACTGCTCTACAGCAAAGTAGCTATCAGCTTGCCAAGTTTGATTTGAGCGATCAATTACTAAAAGAACATCTTCTGATTTTTCATTTTGTTGAGTAGGTAACTGACTGGTTTTGCAAGCAACAACTACCGCATCTTGCGCCTTCAAAATAATTTGCCAACCAGGTATTGCCACTAAGGTTTGATTAGTTGATACTGTAACTAAAGGAAAAGATCCTGTGGGAGTGTGAAGAGGCGGAAAATCTTTGAGTTTGTCTACACTTAGTGGTAATTGTCCAACTACAGGCAAAAGACGGGGTAAGGCATCATCAGCTTCGACTCGGTAAAAAGGTAAGCGGGGTGCTTGCTGAGTGTTGCCACCGAGTAATTCGGTAAGTAACTTTTCGACGTGCTGCCTTGCTGACTGGGTATGAGCAAACATCAAACCTCGTGCAATCAAACGCGATCGCTCTTGGATATCATTTTGTTGTCTGGCAACTTTCCAATACTCAAAAGCAACAGCGTCACCAGGATGGTTAGAAAAGCCTTCTGGGAGTTTGCTGCGGCGGGAAAATTCCTTAACTGCCTTAGCAACTTCGCGGGCACCTTCCGAGTCGAGGGATCTTGCCACAATAAACTCGGCGGCGGCGGCACGTTGGTCTTGAGTGAGGATGCGTAACTCATATAATGAATCACTACCAGTGCGCTCAAAACGCGATCGCACATTCTCAGATACCCCAGCATTCAGCAAAGTCGTATACACCTGAGAAGCCACAATTACTTGATTTTGTTGAATTGGCTCAAACCCAGTTTCTTCAAAAATCACCTGAGAAGTATAGCCGGCTTTCGTAAGTTGCTGACAAGCCTTACCCCACACCACCCAATTTTGTTCCTTACGTCGCAGCAATAGCAGCAACTCTTGAGGATCAAAGGCTTCAGAGTCAGGTTGAGGCTGATTTTCGGGTGTACCGGCTGGTATTTCAGTCATAGTTTGCCAAAATGAACTAGTAAAAGCAAATAGCAGGATGTCTTTAATTTATCGTGTCAGCGAATTGATTCAAAAAAGATTTTTTTCGTGGCAATCATTAAGTAAATTAGCCCTTTAATAATTTAGTTACTTATCTATAATTCCTGAATGAGGTTTATTGTATGGTTAAGGACAAGGATATTGCTAATTTTGATCAAATCAGCCGTCAATTAATGCGAGATTATCGACCAAAAAAACCGAAAATGCTAGTGGTAGACGATGAACCAGACAATCTGGATTTACTCTACCGAACCTTCCGGCGAGATTTTGACGTACTGCGGGCAGAAAGCGGTATTGAAGCCTTAACCTTGCTTTCCACAGAAGGAGAAGTTGCAGTAATTATCTCTGATCAACGGATGCCAGAAATGAAGGGAACCGAGTTTTTGAGCAAAACCGTACCTGAGTTTCCCGACACAGTAAGGATTATCCTGACAGGTTTTACCGATGTTGAAGATTTGGTTGAGGCAATTAACGCCGGACAAGTCTACAAATACATTACCAAACCTTGGGACCCAACTGAGCTAAAAAACGTCGTCCAACACGCCACCGAAACCTATGAATTACTCAAGCAGCGCACCGAGGAATTACATCGCTCTCAGGCGCAAACAGCACTTCTAGCAACTATAGTGCAAGCTGCTCAAGATTCAGCTAGTAAAGACGCAACCCTCGAACCGATCGCGACCGCTTTTGGCGAAAATTTTGCTGCCGATAGCTGTATCCTACAGTTGGTAGAAAATAACCAATTGACGGCAACGCGAGGCATTTATCCTAGTGAAACCGCAGCCACAAGCCTAGAAAACGATCCACTACTCAAAGAAGCCATTGCCAATCAGACACTGCAAATCTGGCTTAATACTGCCAGCACAACCGCAACGCCTGTTGAGCAATATTACCAAACAGCAGGCATTCAAGCACACCTACTGGTGCCCATTACTTACCGAGCCTCCCTGCTGGCGATACTATCACTTCAGTGGCAGCGACCAACAAAACCTCTGCGAGAAGATGAGCTGAAACTGATTCACCTCTCAGCACAGCAGGTTGGTTTGGCACTAACCGTTACCAGCTTGCACTCATGATTAATTCTCGTCCTACGACGCCAGAAGCCTCGGAGATTCGCGATTTATTTAACCGCATTGCCCCAGTTTATGACCAACTCAACAACGGTTTAAGTTTTGGTCAACACCGAGTCTGGAAGTTGATGGCGGTAAAATGGTCGCAAGTTCAACCAGGAAGCATCGGTTTAGATTTATGTTGCGGTAGCGGTGACTTAGCCCAACTGCTGGCGCGACGGGTAGGATCTATGGGAGAAGTTTATGGAGTAGATTTTTCTGCCGCGCTGCTAGAAGTGGCAAGTCAACGCACTCCACCTCAACTTCCCCTGCATTGGGTAGAAGCAGATGCCTTAAATTTGCCCTTTCCCGATAATTATTTTGACTGTGCAACGATGGGATATGGTCTGAGGAATGTTACTGATATTCCTCGCTGTCTTGCTGAGTTGTATCGTGTCCTCAAACCTGGGGCAAAAGCCGCAATTTTGGACTTTCATCGCCCACAACAAGCGTTAATGCGTACCTTTCAGCAGTGGTATCTGGAGACAATTGTTGTACCGTCTGCCCAAAAACTCGGCTTAACTGAAGAGTATGCCTACATTGCTCCCAGTTTAGAGCGATTTCCGACCGGTTCTGAGCAGGTACAACTTGCCACAGCGGCAGGCTTTTCGGCGACTCATTACCCAATTGCGATGGGAATGATGGGGGTTTTGCTGGTGACAAAGTGACCAGACTTTTAGACTTGCTTGTACAGAAAACTCTGGTTTCTTGGTAATTAGGACAGATTACCGGCTGCTTCAGTAAAATAAGCGGCGTAAGTTGCAGGTGTTCTCGCTAAGATGGGAGTTGAGTACAGCATTTTTTTAGTGCCGACTTCCTGCTTGCCTAACTGGATTGTGCCGCCTTGGACTTGGATTTAGCTTCTCTTTGGATTTATATTGCGCCTCCCGTAGCGGGAGCAATTATTGGCTATTTCACCAATGATATTGCCATTAAGATGCTGTTTCGCCCCTATAAACCGCTTTATTTTGGTAAGCGACAGCTACCCTTTACTCCTGGTTTAATTCCCCGCAATCAAGAGCGTCTTGCCAGGCGGATTGCTGATACAATTATGGGCTCGTTGCTCACACCTGGTGAGTTACAAACCTTAGCATCTCGCTTATTAGCAAAGGAACGGGTACAAGGAGCAATTCTTTGGCTTTTTAAGCTGGCTTTGGAGCAAATTCAGCTTGATAAAGAGCAAAAAACTGCCAAAATTCTGGCGGGAATTCTGCGAGATTTGTTGAGTGAATCTTTACCTCGTTTGCTGAAGGTTTTGGCGCGACGGGAAGATTTTTTGGAAGCTCAAATTAATCAAATTTTTGACCAGGTTTTGTTGGATTTTCAACTAAGCGAAGATCAAGCGCGTAAGCTTTCTGATTGGTTGTTGCAAGTGGTGTTGCCGCCGGATGCTATACGCATGGCAATAATTGATTTTTTGACTGACAGCAATATAAATATTATTGATGAAGGCTTTCGAGAAAAGTCGAGTGGTACTTATTGGGTAGTTGCGAATTTATTTGGTTTACGAAATACTTTGACGCGCTTGAGAGCGTATTGTTTGGATGAAAAAGATGCGGCAAATATCCGCTTGGCAGAATTAATTGTTTCGCTATCGGTTCGAGAACGTTTGCGTAAATGGTTGCAAAATATTTCGTTGCAAAATCTACCAGTTTCTACTGTGCGGCAGTTGCGTAAAACGATCCGAGATACAGTGCGTATTTATATCCAAGACAGAGGTGCGGAATTAATAAAAGGTTTGGGAGAATCGATTGATTGGGAAAAGGTGGCGTCGCTTGTGCTAAATCGATTGCGAACTTCGGCGGCGGTAACTTCTTCCTTGGGGTTGATTAGTCAGGAGTTAGCGGGAATTTTAGAGCGCTATTTGGAGAAAGATTTAGAAAAGATTGTTGCAGAAACAATTCCGGTTTTATCGATTGATCAGGTAATTGTTGAACGCATTCAGGCGACGACGCCGGCGGAATTGGAATCGACGATTCAAGGTATTGTCAAGAGTGAGTTACAAGCGATCGTTAATTTAGGCGGTGTTTTGGGTTTAATTGTTGGGTTAATGCAAACTGTGTTGCTTTTGTTTCGCTGAGAAGTAGCTGCTTTTTGATCTCTATTTGTCGTCAAATAGCAAAAGTCAGAAAATTGTCGCAGCATTTTTATCTGCTTGTCACCCTCGCGTCACATTCATTGACTATTCTTGTTTGTGAAGGTGAATGAATGACGGTGCTCTCTGGCTTACATAGAAGGCGAGGGGGCATTTTTTTTGGGCAAATGTAAGAGAAGATTGTCAAAGGTTAGGTAAATCTGATACTTTGACGAATATTAGCAAACAGCCTTTGGGCTTCAGCTAAAGGTACACCGGCTGTTGTTGGTCCAAAGTAATAGTAGAAGACACTCGTGGTGCTAAAATTTGACTGAATTTCTCGCAAGAGCCTAGATTCTATCCGCTCTGGATTTAAAACTAAGTTAGCTGGTACTGTGGCAATTACACCTAGAAGACAGTAAGTTTCTTCAGGTGGAATTGGCGGTGTGGGAGGATTCAAGTCGCGGTATGTCGGCGTTTCTCCTGGAGGCGCAACGTTTACGACTAGTTGCTGGATCTCGCCTGCCCTTGTTTGCTGTTGCCAAACTGATTTTGCTTGTTGATTAACCCATATAGAGGGGGAAGAAGTTCTCAGAAATCCATCAACTACATCAGCCTGATTAATGAGCTCGTTCAAGCAACCCAGAAAATTTCGACAGCCTACATCTGTTGTAAATCTCGCTTGTCTGGTGAGATTGTTGATAGTGGGGACGTAGGTATTGCCCTGCTTGAGGATGAACACGAGATTAACTAGCTTCATTTTGTTTGATGGTGAAAAAGAGCTGAGTAAACTGAGTAAACCAAAAAGTAAATCAAAAATATAGGCAAACATCATGATGACGCCGATCAAGAAAGGAGCCAAGGCAAACATCAAAATGACGCCGCCAATGAAACCGTCAACGCTACCATCAAAAATCTCAAGGTCATAGGTACTGCCACCACCGCCGCCAGCGTCATAAATACCACCGCCGTCGCCACCACCGCCGCCACCACCACCGCCACCGCCGCCACCGCCACCGCCACCGCCACCGCCACCACCCTGACTTTTGTACCCTCCTGCCAGATTATTAAAACTGTTAGCAAGATCGGGATAATTTAACTTATTAACTTGCTCAGGTATGGGAAGGAAACTTTCTGTTAGAGGGACGATCGCACTGTAATTAATTTGCAAGGGATTGCGTACATCTTGCACCTTCAAGGCTAATCCTGCTAAGGAAATTAGAACGATGGTCAATAAACTTGTTTGGAGGAAGCGTTTAAGTTGACGGTTTGTAAGTTTCATCGCGTTTAAATCTTCTGAGTGTCTGTATCTCAACCATCTTCGATAGGCAGAAGTATTGGTAGATCAGTTTTAGATCAGGACGGAAGTAAAAAACTGATCTTGACAAATGAAGATTGTGCGCGATGATTTTTGCTTCAGTTAGTGAGCATTACATAAGGGCAGCTATACTTTAGACTTATGGCATGAATTTTGGAATGCTAGTCTTTATTCCTCAATTTTGGGGGACTTTGAAATCTAATTTCCCCAATTATTTACCGCAGCGAAGTTGGGAGGTTAGGAGAGCGTATTTCTATTCGTGCACGAGGTCTAATCTTTAAGGGGAACGCTTTTTTAATTTCTCTTTTATTTCATATGCTCCCATTAATCCGGTGGCAACTGCTAAAGGAAACAAGTAGTAAACGGCTCGATAAGCGAGTAGTGTTCCCATAATTACTGTAGGGGAAATTTTGTCAGATAATAGCAGCAAAATAATTGATTCAAAAACGCCTAATCCGCCAGGGACATTGCTAACAGCAGCTACCAACATTGCTAGTAAGAAAACTCCTAAAAAGCTGAAAAAAGATAGCGATGGAGTTGCTGGTAATAAAACATAAAGAACAGCTCCGGTAAATACCCAGTCTAAGCTAGAAATTCCGAGCTGCATCAGGGCAATTTTTAGAGAGGGAAAGCGAAACTCATGTTCACGAATTTTTAAGGACTTTTTGCTAAAAATACTGCCAGCTATATAAGCCGCAGCTAACATTAGAAAAATAAGTCCTAGCGGTTGCACGGAAAGAAATGGTAGTTGAATTTGAGCTGGAATTGTGATGGGATGGGTGAGAAATACTACGCCACTAACAGCGAATAATCCTAACCAAAAACTAACATTCTCGAAGGCAATTATTTGAGCAATTTCGAGTGCCGTGACTCCCCAATTAGAATAGTAACGATAACGAATGGCGCTACCTGTCAGGAAAGCCATACCGACTGTGTTGGTAGCTGCCTCGCTGATAAAGCCTGTAAAAATACTTTTTTTGTAACTAATGGGATGTTTAAGGTAGTAGAAGGAAACGGTGTCATAGCAGCCGATTCCCATGTAACTTAGGATGGTGAATCCAATTGATAAATATAAGCTAGTGGCGGGTAAGTTGACTAAACTATTAAATATTTCATTGTAGTTATATTGTCGTAATTCTTGATGAATTGCGACGATTGAAATGCCTAAAAGTACGAAACCAAGGAATGAGCTAAGGTTGTTGATAATGTGCTTTTTAAGCATAAAGATAGGTGATAATAAAAATTACTAGAAAGAAAATAACAGCTTGACAATTGTCTTAATCTCCTGGCTTTAAGTAGTCTAACAAGCGATCGCCTGAATCAGCCCGAATTAGTGCCACAATCACTTCTGGCAAGGCTCTCCGACTTGGATAAATAAAGTAGCGAGGCACCCAGTGGGGCTGAAATTTCTTTTTAAAGGCATGAAGTCCTTGAAAGTTATAAAATTGATTTAAATGGTTATAAAGGTAGTGTAGTGCCTTTTCTAGGCGCGGAGAATAGGGCTTTTCACCAACTCCACTAAGGGCAACAAGACCAAGGTTAAAGGTGTCGTAACCACGCTCTTTAAATTGTTGAAACATTGAGGTAAATAAGAAGTCCATTGTACCTTGTTCTACCTCAATTCTGCGCCGCATTAAATCGATTGTCACCTCGTTTAATTGATATTCTGGGATAACATTAACAAAGGCACTAATTTGACCTGCTGCAGTACGGACTACAACAATTTCACAATCTCTTAGATATTCTTCATGAAACCAACCTAAAGAGAAATGTTTTTCAGAACCTTGAGTCATTTGTAGCCATTCATCGCTGACTATTTTTAATTCTTGTATTAGTTGGTCAGAGATTGGTGGCGGATAAAACTCAACTTTCTGCCCTAATTTTTTCATGCGATTTAATGCCGCTCTCCAATCTTTTCCAGCTTTGCCTTGTGTGGTGAAAGCCTTAAGATCAGCAATAGCTTCTTCGCCAATTTGTAGAACTCGAAACCCCAAAGAGCGATAAAGTTCTAAATCATCGGGTAAAGTTTGATAAAAGGCTGGATGCCAATCATTACGCTGACAAAATTTGATAAAACCAAAAATTGTTTCTTTGCGGTCATCTTCCGGACCAATGGGATCTCCTAATGCGATCGCACCTCGACCTTTTGAAGCATAAGCAATCACACTGTGCCCGGATGGACTGAAGTAATAAGCTTTATCATTTAGTAGTGTTAACCGTGCCAAAGATGAGCGTCCATATTGTTCGACAATTGTTTTTGCTTGCTGCCTTTCTTGTATGGTTGCAGGTTCTCCTCTTAACAAGACTGGACGCAACATCATAAACATGGCATAACTTAGTGTTAGCGCACCAACAACATAAATTGAATGGGCAAAAAACTGTCCGTAGCGTGTTCTTGGTTCCAAACCAGCATTATCTGCTGTAAAGAACATTGCTAATGTTTGAACCAAGGCTTCTGCAATACTAAAATCAACTTTATAATGCCGTAAATCTGCTAAATAAAATCCTGCTGTTCCATAAGCTAAGGTAAATAACAATGCCCCAATTAATACTTTGACTCCTTGAGCAATAGAAGGCTGGTCTGAGCGAGCAGTAAATACATCTCGTAGAGCAAGTAATTGAATTAATAATATTGCAGCAATAATGCCTTCTTCATAATCTAAACCTTTAAGTAAATGACTGATAATTGAACAAAAGAGCAAGGCTACTGTCAAGATCCAAGCTATCTGCTTTCGCCTTGATAAATTAGCAGCTAACATGATCAAGAAAAAGCCAGTAATTGCTGCAAAAATATGCCCACTCTGCCGAAATTCAAAGGGAAAAATTGCCTCAGAAAAAGGAAAATGAGCATCAAACCATTTGTCTCGTTCTCTGACACCAACCGTCACCGCCGATAGTAGGTTCATTACTCCTACTGCACCAGTTAAAAGTGATGTTATCCATACCGCAACTTGAGTGCGTCTTGTTAACACTATGCCTCCTCAATACAAGCGTTAATTTAATCTCTGGTTAGTTTAAGTTTAGAGAAAGTAGATGATTGTTAGTAAAACTAAGTTTTTCCTGTCTTCCTCTGTCCAAGCTAGCTCAAATATGAGTTATTTTCCAAACAATTTAGTTTTTTAGATTCAACAATATTTAAGGCTTTTTCTGTTGTGCAAACCCTTCCTTAAACTGCTTTCCTACATAAGCAAGTGAGTCTCTAGAATGCTTGTTATTATAGTTCCAACCAAAGTCTGGTCCTGACACACCATGACCGCCAGGAAAGATATTGAATTGGTTTTCAATACCCAACTGATTTAAAATTTCATGAAACTTTTTAGATGATTCCAGAAATTCAGGTCCTTCTAAATCATCTTTGCCAGTATCAAAGTACATTCGTATGCTCTTCCGCTGTTCTGGTGTTAAATTTTTGACAATTTCTTCAGGACTATTTTCGGGACCACTTTGATCGGTGAAATACCCCATGTGACTGAATAAAATATTAAAGTTTTCCAAGTGTTTTAAGCCGATATTATAAGCACCCCAACCGCCAGAAGATAAGCCACCAATTGCCCAAAATTGGGATGAATCTAAAGCCCGATAGCGTGATTTTATAACTTGAGGAAGTTCTGACCCAATCAAAGTACCAACTTTACCATTCGGACCATCGTAATATTGAGGATCAAACAGAGGACTGGAACCACGCTGATCATTACCATCTGGTGTAATTATAATTGAAGGTGGCAATTTTCCACTTTCATAAAGTTCTTCCAAAACAGGAATAATCCCAATCTTTTTCACCCAAGCATTCTCATCATCATGTCCTCCATGTAGTAGAAAAATTACAGGATAGCGTTTATTCGGATTTTGTGTGTAGTCTGGAGGTAAAATTAAACCATACTTGCGTTCTGTTCCCATTGCCTTACTATCGAAGGTTTGAACTGCAAAAGATAGCTTGACTTTAGGGTCTTTAACCGTTGTTGGAGGTGCATCAAGTTGCGGTGCTCCGAGAATGAATACATACCAATAACCAGCTCCAGTTAAAAGTGCAAGTATTCCTGAAATTGTGATGAGAATTGTCTTAGATTTCATTGTTTCAAAGAAGTTAGATTGACTGAGTATTAGTAGATAACATTAATCATATAACCATGTAAAAAAAGCAACATTAGTTGTCAATATATGTTAAAGCGCCATTGATTCGGAAATAGCATTATTAATTAGATCAGGATACTCTGCCATCACTAAATGTCCAGCATCCGGTAAGTGTAAATGTTTGCCAAAGGAGAAACATTCAGCTAAATCTTCTCCCATTTTGGCAGTGAACATTGAGTCTTGACCGCCACTAATAACTAACACAGGAATGTTAAAATTAAGGGGTGGAGTTGGACGCCTAAAAAAGTTATAACTCCAGAAAATTTCCAAAGCTTGATAAGGATTTAGTTCAGTAGGAACTGGAGATTCAACAAAGAATTTTTCCATTATTTCATGGCGGTGATTTGTTGAGAAATAGTTGGTTAATTGCTGTATACAGGCTAAATGATAAACGTGTCTGCCGCCCCAAGCCAGAAGCTTCATACTTGGTATTTCCCACCACGGCGCGAGGTTATGAGTACCACCTGCGATCGCAATTAAGCCTCTAACTCGATGTCTTCGTATCCACTCTAAACCAATCGGGACGCCATAGCTGTGACAACATAAAATTGGCTCCGAAATTTCCAAATAATTTAACAGGCGTGTTAAGTCCCGTCGATGTCGTCCTATAGAGTAGCGTTTGTATGGGCTAGACTGTCCATGTCCTGCTAAATCATAAGCCAAAACTTCCCTGCCTTGGGCGTGGAAAAACTCATATTGCGATCGCAAATTGAAGCGGTTTCCCATTCCTCCATGCAGAAAAACCATCGCAGGACTTTTACCGGGATAATGGCTAACCTGCAACTCCACACCCTGACGTAGATGAATGATTTTACCAGTAAGGGTATCTTGGGCGTCAATATCAACAGTCATGGCTTTACTTTTAAGGAAATTTTAACTTATTGAATAATAATTACTCTTGATGTCATGGCTATGTCACCTCAAACACATAACATTGACAAGTTCTTGTGAGCTGTTATTAAACTTGAGCGAGTTTCTGCAAAAATTTTATCTCCAAAACGCCAAGGACTAAAAATTAAATCAATAATAATTGAACATTTAATCGGCGGACTTTGTTAAAATTGCCGACATGGATTTAGATAAACCATTAGGCTCAGTAATTCAAGGCTCTCTCTCCGCTGGTTTGGAAGTGCGACTGCACCC
Source organism: Coleofasciculaceae cyanobacterium (assembly GCA_049671305.1). Taxonomy (GTDB): domain Bacteria; phylum Cyanobacteriota; class Cyanobacteriia; order Cyanobacteriales; family Coleofasciculaceae; genus CADCTM01. Next base: position 24,651 of record JBATUR010000122.1, on the reverse strand, counting down.
TGATGTTTCAGTGGAAGACATGAGAGTTGGCAAGTTTTTAGTCGTACAGGGAATGCGATCGCGTTTTTTCTGTATGCTGACGGATGTCTCATTAGGAACCTCCACACAAAGGATTATCGCTAATCCTCCCAGCCCTGACGACGATTTTTTACGGGAAGTTTTGGCAGGTAGCGGCACGTTTGGTACGGTTAATTTGACGCCGATGCTGATGTTTACGCCCCAGGAAGAAGGCTTTCCCAAGGCAGAAGGCGCCCTGAATGGCAATAGTAGCTTAGGCTCATTTCAGGCGCAAAGCAGTGAGTCGATGGAATTGCTGCCCGTTAAGACGATCCCTAGCCACTTTTCACAAGTTTATGATGCCAGCGAGCGGGATTTTCGGGCAGTTTTTGGCTGGGAAGATGATCCCACACGGCGGAATTTTGCCATCGGTCAACCTCTTGACATGGATGTACCAGTATGCATTGACCTTGACCGTTTCATCGAACGTAGTAATGGCGTCTTCGGCAAATCTGGAACTGGAAAATCCTTCCTTACCCGCTTATTGCTATCAGGAATTATCCGCAAACAAGCGGCAGTTAACCTAATTTTTGATATGCACTCAGAATATGGTTGGGAAGCAGTTTCAGAAGGCAAACAATTTAGCACTGTTAAAGGCTTACGGCAGCTATTTCCTAGTCAAGTGCAGGTTTATACCCTCGACCCCGAATCAACCAAACGCCGGGGCATCCGAGACGCTCATGAAATGTTTCTTAGTTACGATCAGATTGAAGTTGAAGATATCATGCTGGTGCGGCAAGAATTGAATCTTTCCGAAGCAAGTTTGGAAAATGCAATTATTTTGCGTAATGAATTTGGCAAATCTTGGATAACTCAATTGTTAAATATGACAAATGAGGAAATTCAGATGTTTTGCGATGAAAAGCGCGGCAATAAATCTTCAATTATGGCATTACAACGCAAACTTTTGCGTTTGGATGAATTGAAGTATATGCGAAGTGCTTGTCCTCATAATTATGTGGATCAAATCTTGCAATCTTTGGAGGCAGGTAAGCACGTTGTTGTTGAGTTTGGTTCGCAGTCCAATATGCTTTCTTATATGTTGGCAACTAATGTAATGACGCGCCGCATTCATGGTAGTTATGTGCGTAAAGCGGAGGTATTTTTACAGTCGAAGAATCCTAATGATCGCCCCCGTCCTTTGGTAATTACCATTGAAGAAGCGCATCGTTTTCTTGACCCAGCAACAGTAAGGCAGACGATTTTTGGCATTATTGCCCGTGAGATGCGTAAATATTTTGTGACGTTGTTAGTAGTTGATCAGCGTCCTTCGGGAATTGATAATGAGGTGATGTCTCAAATTGGTACTCGTATTACTGCTTTGTTGAATGATGACAAAGATATTGAGGCAATTTTTACGGGTGTTTCTGGGGGACAAAGTTTGCGGTCAGTTTTGGCAAAGTTAGACTCTAAACAACAAGCTTTAATATTAGGTCATGCTGTGCCAATGCCTGTTGTGGTAAGGACTCGTCCTTATGATCAAAAGTTTTATGCTGAGGTTGGGGATAAAGCTTGGGATGAGGTGACGGATGAGGAAGTCTTTGCAGCAGCGGAGTCTGGGAAGGCAGATTTGGGGTTTTAAGACTCAGAGCAGAAGAATCATTAACAGCTTTTAGGAGACACAAGCGTGGCGGGTAATGAAAAAGCTGTATGTGAGTTTTTATTCTCAAATATGGCAAGTATAAATCTTAAGCATCTTGGTCAACTTGTAGAAATAGGAATACCTTTAAACAATCGCCCAGGCTATCGCCCAGCAAAATCTCTAGATGAGATATCAGAAATCTTAACTACGGATTCTCAAAAAAAAGCCGATGTTTATCTCAATAGTATGGGAGTTTCAATAAAACAAGCTGGTAGTTCATTTGCCTTTAATCGCTTACAGAGAGCAAATATTCTTGAAGTTTATTCAAAGCTAGGCTTAACTAATCCTCAATCAAAAATAACTCAGATGGATAGAGAAGTTAAAAAGTTTCATGAGGGTCTTTTACCTAATAGAAATGTGCCTTGGCAAGAATTTCTCTCAGAAAAAGATTTCAAGACACTTTTGAATTACCTGATGATGTTAGGAAGTCCTAATATAGGAAAATCTATTCATCCAGCAGAATTAATTTTAGAAGCACCAGCAAAGGATATAAGTATATCCAGTATTTTTGTTTACTCTTTTAATGAATACTTTGAGAATTATAAAGAAAAGTTTCAAATAGCAATCCGAAGGCAATGGGTAGGGCAATCCAGTAATAGTGAACATAAAAGAGCTGTGGGACTTTCCAGCAAGTTAGGAAATTTTCCTTGGGTATTTAATGAAGTAGTTGGAACTCCAAGGCTAGGATGGAGAGATAATGTTGAGGCAGTCGATAGAAAAACAGTGTATTTTTTGATGATTGAGAAAAAAACTTAGCAAAAATAGCGTCTTAGGAGAGAGAAAGACTTAATTTTATTGGTTGTTTTTTGAGGTTACGTTGATCAACTTTGTCAATAGCTTCTGTATTAGCAAACAAGTCTTGATAAATCGCTCTAGCACAAGCAAAACTTAATTCTACAGGTACAGCATTACCAATCATTTTATATCCATCCGCTAATCTTTCATATTGAAAAATAAAGTCATCAGGAAACGTCTGAATTCTGGCACATTCTCGTAAAGATAACCGTTGATAAGGCTTGGGTGAATTAGGATCAAATATACATTGATCTTTTCCTACAAGAATCATCTTATTTGCCTGGGGATGAATGGGCGCATGGCGTCCACTAGCTTGAATTGTAAAAGAGGGCTCATTCCAAGAACGAACTCGGTTACGGGACATATAAATACTAGAAAACCCACCAATCATATATTCATGATTGTGAATTAGGCAATCTTCGCCCCGTGTCTTGTTATTTGCCAAGGCTGGAATTGCCGAATCGCGTAAATCCCAGATAGCATTTTTTAGAGTAGAAATACAAGAAATAGGAACTAACGAATCAAAATCAAAGCGTTTGTTCAAATCAACGTGATAGCCAACAAAAATAACTCGTTTTCTATCTTGTGGAACATTATAGTGATTAGCATTTAGCAGATTAAAAGATACCACATAACCAGCTTTTTCAAATGCAGCAATGATATTTTTTCTTGCTGAATCATGCTTTTTATGCAACATTCCAGAGACATTTTCTGCTAAAAAAAATCGAGGTTGCTTATCTTTAAGAATACGCACATACTCTAAAAATAATTTGCCACGATCATCATCAATTCCTTTTTGAGTACCCCCCTCACTCCAGCTTTGGCATGGCGGACCGCCGATAATTCCCAAACAATCAGGGATTTCTGAAGAAGCAATTTTTTTGATGTCTTGTTGCTCCAGAAATGTATCAGGATGATTATATTTGTATGTTGACCAAATATCTTTATCGTACTCATTAGCCCAGAGAATATTGAACCCTGCTTTGCTGAAGCCCAGATCCAAACCACCGCACCCAGAAAATAGAGAAACTATAGCTTTTTCCATATATAGAAAGTGTCTTAAGTAGGTATGCAATTTTAGCTAATTACTATATGATTGTCAATCAATCTATTAATTGCTTATACCTATATTGAAAAATTATATTATTATATTTTCACCTAAGTTAAACTACATTTTATCAAAATTAATTAAACTCTCCCTACTCCGCACATACAGGTAAAGTAAAATAAAAAATACTACCAGAATTCAAAACACTTTCAACCCAAATTTGTCCACCATGTTGCTCAACAATACTCTGACAAATTGCCAAACCTAAACCAGTCCCTCCCTTACTGCGAGAGTCAGAAGCATCAACTTGCTGAAACCGTCTAAAAATCAGCTCTAGCTGATCAGATGGAATTCCCCTACCTTGATCCTTAACTTTAAACAAAACCCAGTCATCTTGCACTTCAGCAAAAATTGATATCGCACTATTAGCAGCAGAAAACTTAATCGCATTACTCAACAAATTTGTTAATACTTGAATAACCGAATCACGAGCTACCCAAACTTGAGCTGATATCGGAAAAAGTGATACTGTAATATGCTCTTTTTCAGCAAGTGATCGTATTGCCGCAACCGACTGCTCAATCAAAGTCGTCACATCACAAAACTCTTTAACAAGAGTCACTTTTCCTGATTCTAATCGCTCTAAATCTAAAATATCATTCACCAATCGTACTAAACGCTCAGTATCAATTGAAGCAATTTCAATCAAGCGCTGCATCCGTTGTGGATCGTTATTTAATATACCTGTTGATAGCAACCCAAGCGAACCTCGAATTGCAGTTAGAGGTGTTCTTAATTCATGACTAACAATAGAAATAAATTCATTCTTCATTGTTTCAATTGCCCGACGCTCCGTAATATCACGGGCAACCCAAATTACTGACTCATTAAGTAAAGGCGAAATACTAGCATCAAACCAAACTTCAGAATTATCAATAAATAAGCTGTAATCAAAATTAATCGTTTGTTGCTTCTCCAAAGCTTGCTGAATTGGATTTAAATAATGCTCATTGCTCTCACTTTCAAAAATGAGTTCTATGGTCTTACCAATAATATCAGTAGCCGATTTATGCAAGCATACAGGATTAGTCGGTGCAACATTAATAGAACCAGTTTGCGTATCAATAACTAGGACAATATCTGTTATTGCTTCAAAAACTCCACGCATCTGTGTTTCCGATGAATGTAACTTTTGTTCTAGCAATTGACGTTCAACTATTTTTTTAGATAATTCTTCATTATCCTGACTTAACTGAACCGTTCTTTCTAATACTCTTTGTTCCAATTCAGCGCTTAAATTCTGGACTTTTTCTTCAGCAATTTTGCGTAAGTGTCGCTCATTATAGACATCGCTAATATCCCTAACTGTACTTGTCATTTTTACCGCTTGACCAGACTTGTTATAGATAGTTTTTCCCTTGTTCTCAAGCCAGTGAATGCTACCATCAGCCCAGATAATTCGATATTCATATTTGTAATCTATCTTCTCTTTAATAGCACGTTTGATCGCTTGATTTAAGCCTTCTCTATCTTCGGGATGGAGCAGAGATGCAAAATCATAAGTGCCATCAAGCGTACCAAATTCCGAGCCAAATAAGCGTTCATGACCCTGCGACCAACTAACTTGATTGGTCAGAATATTCCAGTCCAAAATACTCATTTTGGCTGCTGATAAAGCCAGATTAAGTTGCTTTTCAATAATCGCTAAAGTCTGTTTTTTCTGGTTGTAATGAATCAAAAAACAGGTTAAACTAAGGCAAAGAATATAATAAAAAATGATACTTTGAGATGTAGCTTGAATTGACAAAGTAACCAAGGAACTGAACAACACTATCCCTGGTATTATTTGCAATAATTCGGTACATTGTTGTTTAAATGTCCATTTCATTATTCAACCTCTTACAAAAATCAGAATTGATGATTTAGACACATAATCTAAAAACAAATGTAAACGCTATCCTTGCTGAATGCTATACCAATTACCGAAAACATCATCTAAAGCATTTCTAATCAGCTTGAGATTCACTAATTCTTTTGTATCTGCTTTCGTCGGCTAATACGCTTGAGCCTGTTAAAAATGCGACTCATTAATTCTTGTTCTACCACTGATTTGCAAATGTAGTCATCAGCACCTGCAGCAAACATACGCTCAATGATATGCGTTTCAGTATGGGAAGTAAAAAATACAATTGGTAAATCGTGCCAGTGTGGATCATTTCGTACAACTTGACATAAATCAATCCCACTAAAGCGAGGCATCTCCAAGTCGAGAATTAGTAAATCTGGAGCTTCAGCTAACAGCACCTTCCAAAAGTTTTGTGCTGTTTCTAAAGTTATTACCTCAATTCCCCAAACCTTTAATAATCTAGACAAAGTAGCGAGTATATTTGAGTCATCATCAACAACCATGACTTTGGTTTCACTTGCAAAAGTTCTCTTGAGGATGTTGTTAATTATTGTGAAAATTTGAGTAGGGGAAATTGGCTTTTGTAAAAAACCACAACCTCCTAAACGTGCCACTTCTACCCTATCAGTTAATTGATCGCTATTAGTGAAAGCTAGAATAGGAATTTTGGGAGTCAGGTTTGCTTGTTCTTGCAATAAACTCAAGCCATCTTGAGCAGAATCAGCAAAATTTAAATCTAAAAGAATCAAATCAGGAGATTTTTTAGCAAGTGCTATTCTGGCTGTCTTTAAATCTAAAGCAACTTCCACCTCCATCGTCCAAGCTTTTGCCTCACTTTTTAACAATTGAGTTAGTGTTACATCATCATCAATTACTAATATTCGCGGCGAAGATGAGGTTTTTATCGTAGTAGTTGTAACACTTAGTGCTGGTGGTGCTTGACTTAGCATTTGTTGCAGTTCCCCAACATATTGAGAAAATGCCCCAGCTTGCGCCTGTGAAATTGCGCCTTCTATGTCTAATAATTGCTCAAGCAACCTTGCCAACTTTGAGCCTTCCGCAAAACCAAAAATTCCTAAAGATCCGGCAAGTCGATGTGCTTCTTGCTTGGCTTTTTGCCGCAAACTTTCTGTTAATTTATCTTCTTTTAAAGCGGTATTGGTAAGCGTTATTACTTCTAGTTGATTCCTAAAAGTGCTTTCATATTTTTGCCACATTTTACTAAGAGAATCTTGTAGCCGTTCTTCAGGTAACCTTGTTTCTTTTTGCTCTTTTTGAGAAAAAGAAGGCGCTGATACAGCTTTGGTAAACGATTCTTGAGCATCTAATTCAGATAATGGCTGAAGTCGATATCCTAAACCATATACTTTTTCAATAAAGCCTGCACTAGCTCCTGCCGTTTTTAGTTTTTGCCGTAAATTTTTAACATGAGTAGTAATTGTTTCTTCCCCTGGAGCTTCTTGCTCAGACCACAAGCGGTCAAGAATTATTCTTCGGCTAAAAACTCGTTGAGGATTGAGCAAAAACAGCTTGATTAAACTGTACTCTTTAGGAGTTAGACGAATAATTTTTTCTCCATAACTGACTTGATTTATATTAGTATCAAATCGTAATTTGCCCCAACTAAGTATAGATGGCAATGTAGAATTTGGACGCCGCAACAAGGCACGAATGCGAGCCATTAATTCTTCCAAATCGAAAGGCTTGACAATATAATCATCAGCACCAGCATCTAAACCCATAACGCGATCGCTATTACTATCCAAAGCTGTCAACAACAAAATCGGACTTTGATATCCTCCTGAACGTAGCTGCCGACACAGCGTGATACCATCGATTTTGGGAACCATAATATCAAGTAAAAGCAAGTCATAAGTAAACGCTTGCGCCAGTTCTAAACCGATTTGTCCGTCTGTAGCAATCGTAACAACATAATGATGACTACTCAGCGCCTGATTCAGCGCCCAAGCTGTTGGCTCATCATCCTCTACTAGCAAAATTTTCACTTCTGCAGTCTCTTGAGTATAGTTGCCATTAGTGGCTATCTGATAGAAGTATCACACCAAAAATTAACTCTCTCTTCATTAATTTTTCAGAATATCCAAATTACAGTCGGTATTGTAATACAACGCAATGTTACTCTAACATAGGGCAAATTTGTCAACTTCAATTCCTGCCGAATTTCTAATAAACTTTCCCAGTCTTCAAAGACTTCTCTTAAAGTATCTCTAATAAAACTTTCCTGTTTAACGGCAATGCGAATTTTAGTGATTGATGATGAAGAGCGAATACAAGAAGTTATTCAGATCAGCCTGGAAATCCTCAAGGGTTGGGAAGTTTTAACCGCTAGCTCTGGCACAGAAGGCTTAATAAAAGCCCAAAATCACCAGCCCGACGTTATTCTGCTTGATGTCTCAATGCCGCAGCTCGACGGCTTCGGCACTCTCGAAAAACTACGCTCAAACCCCACGATACAAGCAATTCCCGTCATTTTTCTAACGGCTAGGGTTCAATTAGCAGACAGGCAACAATTTGCTGAACTTGATCTAGCTGGAGTGATTATTAAACCCTTCGATCCCTTACTTTTGGCTGATCAAATTACCGCAGTTATGGAAGTCAGCCCCTAAAAATCAGGCGTTGCCGAGTCAGCAGACTGATGCCAGACAAAATACGCCAATCAATTCAACAGACTGCAAAGACTTGTTGCGCCTTGATTTTTGTCAAATGAAGTCGCCACACAGCATCAAGTCAGACCATCTTCAGAATTCCTTCAGTTTTGTGTCATATACCTAAAGACATAGACCTGGTGCAAAAAAATCCATGACACAAACCATCTTAGTAATTGAAGATTCAGCGATGATCCGTTTAAACATCTGTGAATGGCTGGAATTAGAAAATTTCAACGTTCATAGTGCTGAAGACGGAATTGATGGCTTATGGTTTATTGAAAATTTTCAAATTGATCTAATTATTTGTGACATTAATATGCCCAGGTTAAATGGATTTGGCGTTCTGGAAGCTTTAAGAAAAAATCCCAAAAATGCCAAAATACCCTTTATCTTTCTTACTTCTGAAGTTGATCAAGATAGCCGATGGAAGGCTATGCAACTCGGCGCTAATGACTACTTAAGTAAACCAATCAGACTTAATCAGTTCTCAGAAGCAATTACCAATCAATTAAGCCCCATTCCTCAACATAATCAAGAACGGCTAGACCAATTATGTGCTGTTTTTAGTTGAAATCTGGCTTTCTTACCCTAGATCCTTACAAGCCGCTACTGATCTTTATCTCAATTTCAGTTAAAAAAGTTGGTAACTTAATACTCTTTTTTAAGATGCTTATTCAGTACAATCACTAACAGGAAAAATACTGTGAGTCAGCTCATCGCCTCAAACTCAAAGCCTTCGTCATCTTTCCTGCCAGTGGCACACCCTTTTGCCAATTCTCAGCCAAAAGAGTTGTTACTTGTGCTTCCTGTTCCCTTTAGAGTACAAGGAAATCAACTATTATTTGAAACTCAAGCTGGCAATGGTTTGGAGCAGTGGGCAAATAACTTTGGCTCGGTGATCGTTGTTGCGCCAATAATGCCTGAGTCTTTAGCTCAAGCCAACAAAACCATTGTTTGGCAAGATACCCAATCTCTTGCTGATCCTGAAAGATTTGAATTTGTCCCCCTGCCTTGGGCTTATTCAACTAAAGATTTTCTCTTATGTTACAAGCCAGTGCGAACGACTTTGGCTAAGTTAATTGCGCGATCGCATTATCTGCAATTTGCCATTGGTGGTTTAATGGGTGACTGGGCAGCAATTGCCGCTCTCGAAGCCAAAAGTCAAGGTAGGGCTTATGCTATCCATACTGATCGCGTTGAACATTTAGTTATTAAAAATACAACACAAACAGCCTCTCTCAAAACTCGACTCAAAGCCAATCTTGCCGCACCAATTATGAAGGGTTACCACAAACACATTATTAAAAATTGCGCCCTTGGTTTGTGGCATGGTCACGATTATTACACAGCATATAGTCCTTTTTGTACTAACAGCCACCTAATTGATGATGTCCATACCAAACCAAGCGATATTGTTGAGCAAGCCGTTTTTCAAGAGCGCAGTAATTTAATTAAAAAGCACCTGCCCACCACAATTTCTGCAACTAATCTAGTTGCCCAATCCAGGACATTTCAATATTTAAAATAATCAACTCTCATTAGCTCAATTACATTCCTCCTGCCAATTGTGGGAAGAATTTGAGTTGGAAGTCTTCTGATTTTAGAAAATTTTAGCAGTCAACGACACTTGTCTCTTACAACCTTATTATTTTATTGACAGTAGCACATTTATATGCATTAACTAAAAATAGATAAAATCTTAAAAAACTTTGTCATCTTCAGAATTACTTCATATTTTTATTTTATATCTATATTGTTTTAGGTGCCTTTCCAAAATCCATGAAAAAAACCATCTTAATCATTGAAGATACCAGCCGAAAGCGTGTAAATATCAGTGACTGGCTCGAATTAAAAGACTTTAACCTTATTTGTGCTAAGGACGGCATTTCTGGCATACTATTAGCCAAAATGTTTCCCGTTGACTTAATTATTTCTGAAATTAATCTCTCTAAGCTTAATGGCTTTGAAGTGCTTAAAGAGTTAAGAAAAAACTTCAGTACCGCCAAAACGCCTTTTATCTTTCTCACCGCAAAAACAGATCCAGAGACTCGCAACCTCGCACAACAATTAGGAGCTAATGACTATCTTACTCAGCCCTTAAGATTTAGTGATTTTTTGCAAATAATCAAAAATCAATTAGATTCTCCCTCTGAGATTAATCAAAATCAGCAAGCATTGCACAAGGCTGAGAAATCATTGGTTAATCTTTGCTAGTCTGATACCAATTTAAATAGTAAATGCGACAAATATTTGTAGGGACACAGCATTGCCGTGTCCCTACACGCAATGAACTGTTAAGCTGTTAATTTAAATTGCTCTGATTTTCGGAGAAAGAGATGCAGTTCTCATAATTTTTTCATAATTTAAGGCTCAGAGGCAACTTTTGTTGAAGAGTCTTAAGATAGAATTAAGCTCAATCTGAGGACAGATTCTCAAGAAACCCTCTTTGAGCGATAAGCTAGCCCCCATTCCCCAAGTTGTAGTCTGTATTACTGGCAATAGAGAGCCTGTACACTTAAACTAAAGGTTTCCAGACATTACCACAGAACTAAGTTCGGTTATCTCGCTCTCAGGTATCTATCCGTAAAGGATAACTTCAGGGATTATGGTATAAGGACATGATGCAAGCGGCTCAGTCCTGTCGGTGTCAAGTAGGAGTAAAAATTATCAATGTGGCGACACCAGCTTCAAACTAAAGAAAATTTGAACTTTTACCCCTTTACCGGCGTCTGTATTTGTAATATTATGAGGTTAAGGCAAACTCATACTGACTTTGAGTTGTCTCTTTCCTTCCCAGTCATGAGCAGCGATATGCTGGGTAACGCCGCAGGATAAACTAAGAGATTTCCATTAAGGATCTAGCTTTAAATTCGCCTTCACCTCTAGTCCTGTCTGATTTTAAAATTCGGCAGATGCTCTATACATCTTTTGTTAGATGTCCTTCACCAAGTCGCGCTAATATCCTCAGAATAAAACAGTTTCTTGGCTTTTGAGGTCAAAACCCGCGATCTATTTAATTTACTGCTTGTTTACGGAGTCACAACTCAACAAATGCCCACGGAAAACACCAAAAAGAAGACGACCAAGCAGCCTACGTTCTCAGCAGATATGGTTCGTACCTATTTGCACGAGATTGGTCGCGTGCCACTGCTGACCCACGAGCAAGAAATTGTTTTTGGTAAGCAAGTGCAGCAAATGATGGCGTTCCTAGATGTCAAAGAAGCGCTCGCTGAAGAATTGCAGCGTGAACCAACCAATGAGGAATGGTTAGAGCGGCTTGAGATCGACGAAGCTACTCTCAGTAAAGCCCTTGACTTGGGAACGCGAGCCAAGCGTAAGATGATTGAAGCCAACCTGCGCTTGGTAGTAGCGATCGCTAAAAAATACCAAAAGCGTAATATGGAATTTCTGGACTTAATCCAGGAAGGCACTTTAGGCTTAGAGCGTGGTGTTGAAAAATTCGACCCAACACGTGGTTATAAGTTTTCCACCTATGCATATTGGTGGATTCGTCAAGCGATAACTCGTGCTATTGCTCAACAAGCTCGTGCAATTCGTCTACCAATTCACATCACCGAAAAGCTCAACAAAATCAAGAAAGTGCAACGGGAACTGGCGCAGACATTAGGTCGCAACGCCACCCCAGCCGAAATTGGTAAAGAGTTGGAATTAGATCCGGCTCAAATTCGCGAGTATCTCAGCATGGCTCGTCAACCAATCTCTCTTGATGTAAGAGTTGGTGATAACCAAGATACAGAACTTTCTGATCTGCTAGAAGACGAGGGTATTACACCCCTCAACTACACTACCCAAGAATCGCTCCGGCAAGACTTGGATAACTTGTTGGCAGAACTTACCCCCCAGCAGCGTGAAGTGTTGGCATTACGCTTTGGACTAGAAGATGGCAACGAGCTATCTTTGGCAAAAGTTGGTCAGCGACTCAATCTCAGCCGTGAGCGGGTGCGTCAATTGGAACACCAAGCTTTGGCTCAATTACGGCGTCGTAATACGACTGTCAAAGAGTATATCGCCAGCTAATGACAAAGTATTACTAAGATCAGGGAAATCTAAAATTCCCTAAAACCTAGTGGTAGCAAGAAATTGTTACCACTATTTTTTTATAAAGTTTTGTAAAGACTTTCGGAAATCAAAATAGTAGCTCTTGAAGTCATCTAATGTTCACACTCATCCTTGGGACGAGTCAACGTTCAGCCATTAGAAGGAACCATGATGTATTACTTGATAGTTAAACTTGTAGTAAGCGCTGAAATAGCCTGTAAGTAGATGACTGCAGAAGTGGAAGGCAGATCACAAGTAATGGGTGTGACGGTTAATAAACCGGTCAGAGGAGGAGCAAACAGCAGTATGTATTCAGCTTATAACTATTAATGAAGGTACAGGTGAACACTGCCATGTTCCGGCTTAAAATGATTTTTTATCGTTGATTATAGCTAAAAGCTTTTCGGCGGCAGTTTTAAAAAAGATTTATTTTGTTCCAGGGTGTTTTCAAACTTGTTTAAAAAGGGGTAACCGCTGTGATGAATCGCTTAATTGGGTTCTTTTCTTCAAAATATCGACAGCTCAATTGGCAATTACCGCTGAGTGGGTTACTTTTGACTGCAGGCTGTGCAACGCAGGCATCTATTGCCGTAGCGCCTCCACAACCGCTACAGGTGGCAACAACAAATGCGATTGAGCATAACTCACGCTACGCGATCGCTACTGCACAAGTTCCGACTTCCAATACTTCGATCCCTGATGGGATATACCTCTACGGTCAATCAAATCAACCTCAACAAATAGGCAAAGAATACATCGTCTTTGAAGCACGTCAAGGCAAAGTTATTGGAGCCATGTACCTGCCTAGCTCAGAATATAGCTGTTTTTATGGCACATTAGATGCCAAACAAATGAATTTGACCGTAGCTAACTCCTACGATCAAACTGCCTTTGCTCACACTATAGCTCGTAGCCAAACGCAAGAAGTGGCAGCAGTGGGTGAGCATCTAAATATCCAAAATAATTATGATGCGCTGAAATATGATCATGCTGTGGCTCTAGAAGGATATCAACCAATTAGTCAAGTTAGCGACAGCGATCAGCAACTGCTCAATACTTGCCGCAGCAATTATCAAGCACATTTGGAGAATTAGGAATAGGAGCACCACAAAAGATCAAAACTCAATTCCTGGCTGTGCTTTAATATTTTGTTCGCGGAAAGGATGTTTAATTAAGGTCATTTCCGTAACTAAATCAGCTTGTTCAACTAATTCAGTCGGTGCTCCTCTACCTGTTAAGATCACATGAGTGTTGGCTGGTTTTTCTTGCAGCCCTGCCAAAACATCCTGGACATTCAAGTAGTTTAATTTTAAAGCAATATTAACTTCATCTAATAATATTAAACGGAAGTCTGGGTTACGGATAAATGAGAGTGCCTTTTGCCATGCCGCTTCTGCTTTTTTGATATCTCGCTCTTTGTCTTGAGTTTCCCAAGTAAAACCTTCTCCCATAGCATGAAACTCTAACTGAGGTGGTGTATCGGTTGTAGCTAAAGTCCAATGTTCAAACGCCGCTTTTTCGGCAGGTTCCCAAGCGCCCTTGATAAATTGTACGATCGCTACACGATAACCATGACCAAGCGATCGCAAAACCATCCCTAATGCCGCCGTGGTTTTGCCCTTACCAGTACCCGTATTAACAATAATCAAACCCTTTTCAGGTGATGCCTTTTTCAGGCGTTGTTCCTGCACTTCTTTGCGCCGCTGCATTTTGCGCTTATACTGTTCAGGTGTTAATCCTGCGGCTGACTCAGTAAAACTATCTGATTCGACTTCGTTGCTCTTAGTCATAATAAATGCACCGTACCAAGTCTGAATTTTCTGCTGAATTTATGGCATATCCCCAACTTCTAAATTACTGAACCAAGAAATCGAGGATATGTGCCAAAATTTATACTAACAACTTGCTTCTAACTTTACTGGAACCAGGAATAATCCCAAGCTGGTTGTTCTTGAGCCTCAATCACAAGCATTGGGTTATCATCTTCAGGAGCTGAAGGTAATTGTATATCCTCCATCCAAGAAAAATCCCAGCTAGGGTGCTCTAGCTCTTCAATAACCTGCACTGAGTCGCCTTGATAGTTTTGGTTTACTTCTAGCGCTTTGTGTCGCAAATGACTAGGCACATAGCGCAGATGTACTGGCAGTCCATGTGCTAGCAGAAACTCTGCTAATTGTTCAGAATGGATATAAATTCCCTGCTTATGGAGAGCTTGGAGAATTTCTTCAAAAGTGGGCCAGCGCTCATCAGTTTGTGACAGGGATGATAGTTGTATGCTGTTTAAGGCAGTGGAAAGAAGATTGCTTGGCATCAGTAATCAAAGATTGTATTTCGACAAGGAAGCGTTCTTAATCGTCAGGGGTAGAATTGACCGAATGTTACAGAATTTGATTTAGCCACTACAGGCATTTGGGCAAAACTTCGGCTTTTTGTTCTAGATTGACATAATAATGGGGAATGCAAGAGTCAGTATATTTCCTGAAACAATGCTTGAGCGAATTCTGCTTAGGCTCAACGCAGCAAATGCTACTTCATCCCCATAAAGCGTAGTGAGTGGTGAATTAGAAAATTTGCATCGGCTTAGGTGAAACACATCTCTCAATAGGAATACTTTTATGATACCAGGGAAAATCGCTATCATTGAAGGAGATATTACTGAACAAGAAGTTGATGCTATTGTCAACGCGGCAAATACCTCTTTATTAGGCGGTGGCGGCGTGGATGGTGCAATTCATCGCGCTGCAGGTGCAGGTTTACTTGCCGAATGCCGACGCTTAAACGGCTGTAAGACTGGCGAGGCAAAGATTACCCAAGGCTATAATCTCCCTGCCCAATGGGTGATTCATACCGTAGGTCCTGTGTGGCAAGATGGCAAGCATCAAGAAGATGAGTTGCTAGCTAGATGTTATCGCCGTTGTCTGGAGCTAGCAGAGCAACACGTCCTAAAAACGATCGCTTTTCCCGCCATTAGTACAGGCGTTTATCGGTTTCCCCTACCACGCGCTACAAAAATTGCCCTAACAGAGGTTCTAACATTTTTGTCTAGTCATCCGCTCATAGATCAAGTAACTTTTGTTTGCTTTGGTAGTGAGGCATACAACTGCTATTTATTATTATACCAAGAAATCGTTGCCGAAACTGAAAATTAATGCCATCATCATTACAATTAGCACTAACAGCAATCCTTGCCTTTTATGTCGCTTGGAATTTAGGGGCAAATGATGTTGCTAACGCGATGGGGACATCAGTTGGCTCAAAAGCCGTTAGCCTCAAACAAGCGCTAATTATTGCAGGAATTTTAGAGTTTACTGGGGCAGTTTTATTTAGTCAAGGTGTGTCTACAACTCTGGCAACCGAAGTTGTTAACCCAGAATTATTTGCTGCAACTCCTGAGTTATTAATTATTGGCATGGTTGCGGTTTTGTTGGCTTGTGGGATATGGTTGCAGATTGCCACAAGTTGGGGCTTGCCAGTATCATCATCTCATGCTGTGGTGGGTGCGATCGCTGGATTTAGTTGGGTGGCAGTTGGAATTAGTGCTGTAGATTGGAGTAATATTGGTCGCATTACCGTGGCTTGGCTAGTTACACCCATCGTTAGTGGTATCATCGCCGCAGGATTTTATAGCCTTGTTAGGTATTCAATTCTTGCTCAACCTAACCCCATCAAGCGACTAGAAGAGTGGATTCCTTGGCTAAGTGTGACACTTTTTGGTGTATTTGGAGTAATTGTACTGCCTAGTATTTTTAATCGCCCTTTATTTGCCGCCATTACAATTCCGGCACATGATTTACCCCTAGCTACGGGTAGTTTTGCCGCTGTTGCCTTAACATTAATTAGCTGGCGACAATTAGCAGTTAGTAAAAGAAACAGTAATAATTCAACAGCTAATCCAGTTGAACAACAACTAGGAAGATTTCAGGTATTAAGTGCTTGCTTTGTCGCCTTTGCTCATGGCTCAAATGATGTAGGAAATGCGATCGCACCTTTAGCCTTAATTACCTATATCATACAGACAAATTCTGTACCTTTAACAGGTTTTAGTGTACCATTATGGATTCTTCTCCTTGGTGGTATCGGCATCATTGCTGGTTTAGCAGTATTGGGAAAAAACGTGATTGCGACTATTGGAGAAAACATTATTCCCCTACAACCAAGTAGTGGTTTTTGTGCAGAAATTGCCACAGCTACAACAATTTTAGTAGCATCTCGTATAGGATTACCTGTTTCTACTTCTCATGCTTTAGTTGGTGGCGTTGTTGGCATTGGTTTAATTCAAAATTGGCGAAATGTCCGTTTTCAAACTCTAAAATCAATTGTTTTAGCATGGGTGATTACGTTGCCTGTAGCTGCAGGTTTAGGGGCAATAATTTTTATTTGTTTGCGTTTTTTGATTCTCTCGAAATAACGCATAATTATTATCGTAGAGACGTTTCGTCGAAACGTTACCATCTTTGGCAGTGTAATTGTACCAATCTTGAGTTGATGAAACTTTGGTGATTTTAGATGCCGGGGAAGCTTAAATTGTCTGTGACTGAGTAGTGCTTGAAGCAACTGAGTTATTGCTACTACAAGCAGCAACGGAAACAACGCAAGCACAAGCGACTGATAAAAATAGTAATTTCATGACGGCAAAAGATTTAACTGTTACCTCTATTTATCTCTTGAGGCAATGTCACTTATGCAGTTATATAGATAAAGTGCTTTTTTCGGTTTAGATCCAATTGAGGATTGATAGTAATAATAATAACTCCAAAAACAGCAAGGTGTGATAGGCTATCTGCATTTCGAGGAGTGCCGGGAGCAATGAATTATGTCAAAATTACGAGTAGGATTATTATTTGGTGGTTGTTCTGGGGAGCATGAAGTTTCGCTGGCATCAGCAAAAGCGATCGCACAAGCACTCAATACAGGTCACAATAGCGACAAATATCAACTTAAGCCAGTTTATATCCAAAAAGATGGCGTCTGGCAAACTGGAGAAACTGCAGAAAAAGTTTTACAATCAGGCAAAGCGCTGCAATTAGATACAGAAGCTAACGCCGTATCATCTCAAAGTCAAGAGATGACAATAAAGCCCAGTTCTAGTTTAAATCTAGCAGGGCAAAATACCAATTGGTCTGAGGTTGATGTTTGGATACCCATTCTGCACGGACCGAATGGAGAAGATGGTACAGTGCAAGGATTGCTGAAGTTGATGCAAGTGCCTTTTGTAGGTTCTGGTGTGTTAGGTTCAGCAATGGGAATGGATAAAATTGCGATGAAAATGGCATTTGCTCATGCTGGGTTGCCACAAGTTAAGTATATGGCATTGAACCGTGGGCAAATTTGGTCAAATCCTTGTGTTTTTCCGAAACTTTGTGACCAAATTGAAGAAACATTAGCATATCCTTGTTTTGTGAAGCCGGCAAACTTGGGTTCATCAGTAGGTATTGCCAAAGTGCGATCGCGTTCTGAATTAGAAGTAGCATTAGATAATGCCGCAAGTTACGATCGACGCATTATTATTGAAGCAGGTATTGTTGCTAGAGAAGTCGAATGTGCGGTTTTAGGTAATGATCAACCCAAAGCTTCTGTTGTGGGTGAAATTACTTTTGAAAGTGATTTTTATGACTATGAAACTAAATATACCGAAGGGCAGGCAGGTTTAATTATTCCCGCAGCTTTACCTGATAGTGTGACAACTCAAATTCAAGAAATGTCACTGCAAGCATTTGCTGCCGTTGATGCTGCCGGTTTAGCGCGGGTAGACTTCTTTTATGTAGAAGCAACGGGAGAAGTTTTGATTAACGAAATTAACACCTTCCCCGGTTTTACAGCAACTAGTATGTATCCTCAATTATGGGCAGCAACAGGCATACCTTTTCCCGAATTAGTCAATCAATTGATTGAACTCGCTTTAGAGCGACATAATTGCTAATATCTCTGGCGTTGTCGGCACAAAAATCAACAGATGATGAAGTGTTGGTGAGAGTGCCGATTTGTGGTCTAATCTGGGTTTAGTAATGAGTTAAAAAATTCGAGGAGAGTAACTTGGAACGGACATTTCTCATGATCAAGCCGGATGGCGTCCAGCGCAACCTTGTTGGTGAAGTAATTAAGCGTTTGGAAACAAAAGGCTTTACTCTCGTTGGATTAAAGCTAATGAGTGTTAGCCGCGAACTTGCAGAACAGCATTACGGCGTTCACAAAGAAAGACCGTTTTTCCCAGGATTAGTTGAGTTTATCATCTCTAGTCCAGTCGTGGCAATGGTTTGGGAAGGCGAAGGCGTAGTTGCTTCAGCACGCAAAATTATTGGTGCGACAAACCCTCTGAGTGCGGAACCAGGAACAATTCGCGGCGACTATGGAGTGGCAGTGGGACGTAACCTGATTCATGGCTCAGATGCCATAGAAACCGCCCGATATGAAATTGGCTTATGGTTTAACGATGAGGAACTTGTAAGCTGGCAGCAAAATGCAGCGCCTTGGTTGTACGAGTAATTTTTGAGGCATTGCCCAATGGCAGTATCGGCAGCCCCTAAAATTGGGGGTTGCTTGGTTTTTTGCTTCTAGAATGAGCCATATCTGTATTCAGCAACGCCTAAACCAGGAAGTCAGGGATATTTAAATTTAGTTTAACGCTTGACTTCTTCAACTTTTTTTGATTCAGTTTCTAAAACTAATTCCTGATCCGTACGCTTAGAAAAGCCCCAGAAAAATACCACCGCAATAGCAGCAATCATAATCCATTCTGGCGGCACTAAATCTGGTCTAATTGCTCTAACCAATAGCCTTAAGCCAACAAAACCAACGGTAATGTAGCCAGCATCTTCCAGATGGACGTATTCTTTGAGCCAGCGGATAAATAAGCCTGCCATGAAGCGTAGGGTGATCACGCCAATTGTACCGCCGGTGATCACCAGCCAGGTTTGATCAGAAATAGCGATCGCAGTTGTGACGCTATCCAAAGAAAATGCTAAGTCAGTGACGGCAATTAAAGGAATAGTTTGCCAAAGCGAGGTAAACCTTGGTCCATGATGTTGGTCATCTTCCTCTGTGGCTGAAGTGAAGTGTTGATAGACTAACCACAGCAGGTAAGCTGCACCAAGTAGCTCAAATTGCCAAAACTGCACAATCCAAGTCGCTGTAAGAATTAAGGTAATCCGCAACACATAGGCGGCAACCAAACCAAAATTGAGAGCACGGCGTTGGAGTTCTGGATCTTCTAAACCTTGAGCAATGGCAGCTAAAGCGATCGCATTATCTGCCGATAGCACCGCCTCCAGTCCTATCAAAATCAATAAAACTAACGGCGCTTCTACTCCGAAATCAAAAGGTAAGTTAAAAATTTGGTCTAGCATTAAAAATAAATTAAAACGAAACTGAGAAAAATCTCACGATACAAACGGCTTCGATTTACTCTGATCACCACTACATTACCAAGCTTAACCCGTCAGCGATCATTTCTGCCGAAAACGTCAGGTATCAGCACCTACTCAAAAGAGCTGATCTCACCCCTGGAATATTGCATCTTATTACAAGTTATTTCGCAAAGGGTCAACTTCAGGCAATTAATGAATGAAGACCTCTGAAAACAAGGAGCCGTTAAACAATGTCTATATCAGATACCCAAGTGTTCGTTGCTTTAGTCGTGGCGCTAATTCCAGGCGTCCTTGCCTTCCGTTTGGCAACAGAACTCTATAAATAGAGTTTTGTCCTAATTGAGCGCGACAAAGTAGCTTTATCCGCAGGCAGCGAGAGGTTATTATAAATGCTTCGTCCTTAGTAGGTTTTCTCCTGAGAGAACTTTTAAGAGTCCAGATAGCAAATGCCTCTCATTTCTGTCTGGAGACTGATGTTTTCCGGATAACACAGCAATTTGCTGTAAAGTGTCTTGATAACATTGGCGTGCCACTGCCTTCGGTTGAAGCTACTTTGTTCATTGAGGCGAATTTCGTTAAACACAAAGTAGCAAGATCAAATCAGGTGTGCATAGCTTAAATAGATAACACGTCT
Organism: Coleofasciculaceae cyanobacterium; assembly: GCA_049671305.1. Taxonomy (GTDB): domain Bacteria; phylum Cyanobacteriota; class Cyanobacteriia; order Cyanobacteriales; family Coleofasciculaceae; genus CADCTM01. The sequence continues at coordinate 4,477 of JBATUR010000122.1, read as the reverse complement.
CACCTCTGGACGCTGTAAGTTCAGGATTCTGATACAGATGAACGCAATTCAACCGAATCAACCCCCAATACAACCATTAAAACCACGCCGGGTTCCTCGGACAGTACGTCGCAGTCGGCGTCATTCCTTGGGAGCTGCTGTTGGTGAAACAACTGCTAAAGTTGTTGTAAATGCATTACTTTCTGCTGCTGCTATTTCAGGCTTAGTACAATTGTTTCCTTATCACCTATCACAACAAACCAAGTTGCGAGAAGTGAGAGCAGAAGTTAAACGAACTGAAGAACGAGTTAAAAATTTACGCACTGATTTCAATCGCTCTTTTGATCCTGGACAAGCAAAAAGTGTGATGCGAGAGCAAAGCACTTGGGTTGATCCAACTCAACGTCAAGTTGTTTGGCAAGAGCCTGGTACAAAAGATGATAATTAATCATTAGTTTATTGATCGAAGTGTGATTAGTACAGAACCAATGACGAGAGATCAGAAAATTTCTGAATTAGACAACTAACTTGCTTGGGCACTAAAGGGTTCTAGCAACTGACTCATCCAATTTTGAACCTTTCGACGTAGACGACCTGCTACCCCAGAGTGTTGTAAGATTTTTAGAGCGCGTTGATAGTCGGCGATCGCACAATTCCAGTCACCCCGTAGCTCGTAGGTGCGACCTCGTTCAGCATAGATATAATCTTCTAAGCCACCAAGGATGAGCGCCATATCAAGATTTTCTAGGGCTAAGTCATATAGTCCTAATTCACGGAAGGTGATACCTTGGTTAATCCAAGAGCGGATATTACCAGGGTTGAGATCAAGTGCTTTTTCGTAGTCTGTCAGTGCTTCGGCTAGTTGTCCAAAAGAGACGTAGTAGTTAGCGCGGTTGTTGTAGGCACTGTCCAATTCGTGATTAAGTAGTAGTGCGTAGTTGTAGTCAGCGATCGCTTGTTCAGTTTTACCGAGTTGAAAGTAAATTAAACCACGATTGTTATAATCGTTAGCACTTTCGGGGTTACGGCTAATTAACTGATTGAATAAAGCGATCGCCTCAACATACTCACCTTTCTTTACTTTATTGTGAGCACTAGCGCGTAAGCTTTCAGATGACTGTGTTATCTTTTTTTTGTTGATCAAACTAGCCGATACCAAGCGTCTTTGATTTTTACGAGGCATTGGTGACCACTGTCTGTTTTGATTTTTCCGAGTTACAAAAGTATGAGTATTCATGTGTTCCTCAACAGTTCCTGTGACTTATCTAAAATCAAGATTAAGGCTCAAGCCACGCTCTAGCGGGTCTTTATGTGTCACTTACTGATGCGTCTTCCCTGTCTCAAAAACCCACCAAGATTAATCACTTAAGCCTTAAGCATTCTTAAGAACTCTACAGCCCTGTTTTACTGATTTCCTGATAGATTAACGGCAATCTGCTTAAAATTACTTCACCCATTCGTATGGTTTCTCAAAAATCTATGTGTGTGTAGTTTCATAAATTGGCATAAGGCAGCCATCATCAACAAACCAAGCTTTCTCTTTCTCTATCCCCTAGCCGATAGATCCTGGTAAAATGCAACCGAAGCCTTTTATTGCTCTTGGTTTCTTGACCCTTAACTACAATAGGCTTATGGCAGTAGCAACATCCTTAAATCAAGCTCCTGATCTCTCTACCGATAGCTACCTGGTTGTTGGTTTGGCAACTTGCTTTATTAAAGAAGATGGTGAAGTTCATGAAGTTAAAGTCATAGAACCAATTCCCTCGGCTGCCTTAGAAGCAATTCTCAAAGGTATTCCCACTTCTTATGCCTTAGCTTGTGGCACAACTATCGGTGAGTTGCTAGTAGACGAAACACCCCAGAAACTTAGCCAATTCCCCGCAGATGCCCAGTTTTGTGATGACTTTGCCTTCCGTGCCATTTCAGCGGCACGCACATACCTCAGTCGTCAAGAAGCGCAGTCTCATATCCCCGTTGGTTCGATGCTTGATAACTTCAACTATTCTATCGAACGCAAGCGGGTACTCAATGCCACGCGGGTTGTTCGTAAGGAAGATGATGTCAAACAACACGAATACACCCACAAAGTCCTTTAGGTTGTTACCATGCTAAAACTCTACGGCGGTGCTCGCAGTCGGGCTTCCATTGTCCAGTGGTATTTGGAAGAGCTAGAAGTTCCCTACGAATTTATCCTACTGGATATGCAGGCTGGTGGACATCGGCAACCAGAATTTCTGGAAATAAACCCAATGGGGAAAGTTCCGGCAATTGTTGATGGCGATTTTCAACTTTGGGAGTCGGGGGCAATTTTGTTGTACTTGGCTCAAAAGTACGGTGGCTTAACCTCTCTGGAAACTCAATCCAAAATTAATCAATGGATTAACTTTGCTAATGCTACCCTGGGACCAGGCATTTTTGTTGAAGCAAATCGAGAACGGGAAATGCCGAAGTTGATGACGCCTTTAAATCAAATCCTGGAAAAACAGCAGTTTATTATGGGAGATGATTTTAATGTTGCAGATGTTGCAGTTGGGGCGCTTTTGTGCTACATACCGATGATGTTGCAGCTTGACCTTAGTGAGTATCCAGCCGTTGTCGATTATATGAAGCGTCTTTCTGAGCGTCCAGCGTTTCAAAAGGCAGGGTAGCATTAGCAATGAGTGGGCGTGGCTAGTTGCGTTGGCTCATTTAGGGACTGGCATTGAAAATTAGCTACAACAGGGCAACTGTATGAGTGTAACTTTCCGTTTTTTAATCTCCAGTCCCCAAAACTTGTTACCTGAAACCTACGGCAGCTTGCCATACGAAGGCTAGCAGCAAGAAGAAGACAGGGATAACGGGCAGAACGTCTACTACGGGGTTAAAGATGGCATAAGCCTCTGGCAACTTTGCTAATAGCAGTGCAGCTTCCATATTTAAATTACCTTTCCAACACAGTTTTCAGAATTGAGATGAATTTTAACATGATCTGAGTTCAGGCTGGGCAGTTATCGGGTTGGTAGTTATGAAGATTAACTCTATCCTTGACAAGAAAGCTGAGGTTTGGTTATTACAATTGATAGTTAGTGTCTTTTAGTGATTAAGAATTATTTTACTTTCACATTTATTTATCGGTGAATTTATAGCAGACACTATTTTGGTTTGATAGAATGCGTTGACAAAACATGATGTCATCTCTAGAACCCGGATTTTTGACCACACGATACCAACTTGTGTCTCTAGCGTAGTCTTGAGCAACTTCTCCATCTACTGTTGTGATAATTTCTGCTTCAGGATATGTATTATTCAAAATTCTAGTTTTTACACCATCTACCCAATTTAGGATTACATATTGTGCGCCAGCGCCATAACCTGTGGAAATTACGCAAGTCTGAGTTGTTTCTAGAGAATTACCTTTAAAAAAGTAGCAAATACCAGGTCGATCAGGGTATGGTTTTGCTTGAACTCCAATTACAAATAAGCTAGCTGTTGCGGTAATTGCAGCAATAGTTAGGCTTTTGTAAAAGTTTTTCATCTGTTTCTCCTCCTAAAAGTAAAGTGATGTTTTCACCTACCTTAATTATGATTAGATTACAGGATATTCAGTAGTAAATTATTATCAAGACAACAGTAAATCCAAAAATTAAGAGATTTCCTTATCCCGGCGCCCTAAAAGCAGAAGTTGGTGCGCCCATGCGAAATAGGAGGGTAAAAGTATCACCGGATGTTTTCAAGGAATTCTCAAAGGGATCACGACCGAAATTATATCGATCTTTGCGCCAACCTAAAACTAGTGCTGGGCTATAGTAATCTTTGCCAAATTTATATTCTGCGATCGCACCATAACTCATTTGGTTAGTACCAGGAGTCAAGTATGCACTAATTCTAGCTTGAGAGCTAATTGCAATCGAGGCATCAACTCCTAAAGCGGTGTTAATTGAATTGGGTAGAATGCCATCAAAATACTGAGTTAACCCCACTGAAACAGCTCCAACATTAGCTCTAGCACCCACACTTACATAGTTATCTGTTCGGGTTTCTAAAGGATTTGTGGTTTGATTAAAAGCATAACGAAATCCGGTAAATAAATTGAGATTGGCATTAGAACTTAGAGGAATTATACGAGCAATATTTGCTTGAAGCTGGCTAGAGTAGTCTTGGTCTGGGTTAAGATAACCAATTCCACTAGCATTAAATATCCAGTTGTTTTTATTTCGGGTATAATCTGCTCCTAAATAAACTTTGGGTGACTCACTAGCAATCACACCAGTATAATAGCGAAAAACTTGATTAGTTCCAGTAATATTCCCGGTGAAAGCTATGTGAGGATAGTAGCTGGTACGTTCGGTTAATTTATTGGTTGAAATAAAATTAACATCGCGATTTAAGAAGGTTAGATAAACCTGAGTATAAAAATTATTGAGGTCAGCGGAATTAATAGCATTACCATTAATATTAGATACAAAACTAGAATTACTGAGTGCCCCTCCCTCACCACCAGTCGCAATAGTTACTTGTT
>JBATUR010000121.1:0-50841 GCA_049671305.1 Coleofasciculaceae cyanobacterium | reverse complement strand
AGCGTTACACACCAGATTTATCTGTGCTGGCATCAGAAGCAGATCAAGCATCTGTCGCTTATGCCTTATCATACGCTGCTTCCCCAGAAGGTCGTGCTGCAACGGCAACTAAATTAAATCAACGTTTGATTGAAATAAAATGCCAAATGGCAGCCATAGAAACCAACTGTTTATATGCCTATGTTCCGAAAGTCGTTGATTTTAGTGATGCCAAATTACTGGCTCCTTATGCCTTTGCAGTTTACAAAAAACTGATTGAAATTTATCAAAAATCTTCTGCATATACCAGCTCACAATCAACATCCAGTTTAATGGCAGCAGTGAATTCCAAAGAAGCTTCTCTAGGTACTTGGGGAATGCCAGCTATTACACAAGTTGCCAAAGATATCGAACCTTTATTAATTGCCTTTCAAGGGCAACATATCGCTTCTAAAGATTGGCGAACTTTAGGTTTTATTACAACGTTGCTAAATTTTAGTAACAAGTTAATGCCGGACAGGCTAACAGCAACTGAACAGGTATTAATTAAACCTTATTTTCGCTTTGTTGAAGAACACGTTGCACTTCCTTGGCAAAGAGTTTGTGCCGCAGCGTCACGACATCAGTTGGATAGTTCGGCTTTTCTTTTAGTAGAGCAAATGCTTCCCCAAGCTTTAGAAATTGCTGAGGCATCTTATTACCGACTGACACAATTACTACCAAATCATCGTAGCCGACGAGGTGGTTTAGATGACCCAGGAATTAAACATTCTTGCATTCGTGATTTACAAATGTTTCAAGGCTATCTTTGGCTATGTTTACTAGAAGATAGTATGGCTCCCGTTGAACATGAATTGGTAGACTTATGTGTGATGGTAATGACAGGAGTTAAAGTTAAATGGGAGATGACAGAACTTTGGAACAAAGTTTTATTTGAGGAAATTTTTTCCCGAATTAACTTTGGACAACAATCTATGTTGCGTCCCTATTCTTCAGAAATGGAAAAAGCTTTTTCTAAGGAGCAACTGCGATTTCAAATTGAGCCAGAAGAAACTCAATTGTATAGTGAAAAACAAGAAAAAAATCAGTTTAATGAGCGTGGGAATTTCTTCTTTCCCTCTACACCCCGCTCTCACCAATACTAATTTAGTTTAGTAGTTTATTGCTCTCAGCATAAAAATTTGTTGAGAGCAATAAGTATTTTTCAGTTTCTAGCAGATAATTCTAATTCCTGATTTGGCTGCTTAAATTGGCTAGTAGCGCTCTCTAAATGCTTAATTAATGTAGCTTCTGGTAGTGGTCCTTGCAAGTGACTCCAAGGTAAAACTTGCTCAGTTGACCAATTAGTATAAACATAAAAATCTAGTTCTGGTAATTGCCCTCGCAACTCTTTAAAAGCGCGACGAAAACTACCCAAAGAATCTCCATAATGTCGTGTTAATTCCAAAAGTGGCGCTAAACGACGATCACCTCTAGAAATTAACGCCTGAATTACCGACCAATTATAGCTTTCTGGGCGAAACTCCATGCCTTGTGGACGTAAGTTTTTTTGCAAAAATTGTAAGCGTTTTTCTGCTTGTTTATTGACGCCAAACCATTGAAATGGTGTATGAGCTTTGGGAACAAAAGTACTACAACCCAAGGTCAAACGTAAGCCCGGAACAGCTTTTTTGATTTGCTTCATCATCGCAACCGTTTGTTCAACGTCTGACATCTCTTCACCGGGAATACCGACCATTCCATAAAGTTTTAAACTACTTAAACCACCAGCTTTGGCATTTATGGCTGCTTGAATAATCTCCTCTGTCGTCAACTTTTTGTTAACAATATTTCGTAGTTTTTCTGAACCACTTTCGACGGCAATTGTAATAGAACGAGTATCTCGCTTGCTTAAGATTTCTGCTAATTTTTGCGTTACGGTATTTGTCCGCACCGAAGCAATACTTAATCGCACATTTTCATACTTAGGCTGATTGAGATAATCTAGTAAGACTTCAAATTCTGGATGCTGGGTAACAGATGCTCCTAATAAGCCGATACGGTTGGTTACAGTTAGCCCTTTTTCAATTGCTGGAATTAAAGAATCTGTGGCACTTGGTGTCCGAAAAGGTAGCGTTAGATAACTTGCTAAACAGAAGCGACACATTTCTGGGCAACTGCGTACAACTTCCACCATATAAATATTTTCCCAAGCTGCTTTTTCGGTCACTACCGTGGAAGCAGATAAAGTATTGCCTCGATAAGTTTGCTTGGTTATTACAGCCGGAATTTGGGCATCAATTGGCTGGATTTTTTGAATTTTTCCGGTTGGTTCCTGATAGCTTACTTCATACAAACTGGGAACATAAATTCCTGGTATTTGTGCTAAATGCCGCAGTTGCACTGTTCTTTCGGCGGTGCGGACTTGTTGGTAGGCATCAATAAAATCACCTAACAGATTTTCCCCATCTCCTAGTAAGATGACATCAAAAAAGGCAGCAAATGGCTCTGGATTTGCCGTCAGCACGGGTCCGCCACCAAAAACGAGGGGGTGATTATCTGTACGTTGGGTTGCTCTAAGAGGAATTTCTAGGAATTCTAAAAGATTTAAAATATTGACATAATCTAATTCCCATGATAGAGAATATCCTAGTAATTCTGCTTGTTGAGGTAACGGCTCATGGCAGTCGGTAAACAAGCGACTTACCTGAAGGTCAGGGCGCGAGGACAGAGTTGCCCAAACCACCTGATAGCCTAAACTAGTGATGCCAACGCTGTATTGATTTGGGAAAGCAAAAATTGTTTTAATGGCATCAGCATTGGGGGTGAGGGGAGTAAATAAAAGTCGTTCAGATGCAAATACAGCGGAAGTCACAGGCGTCGTGTTGATAAAGGTTTGGGAAATTTAGAAAAGAATCAGGGATTAGTTGGGCTAATTAGGGAATTTAGGCAGGTTTTGTGGCGCTTTTCTCTAACTTAAACCAAGAAATTGCTCACTTATATCTAATTTTAAGAAGTAATATTAATAACGCCAAAATTAAGGTAACCGCGTTTGCCACAGCGACAGGCATGGCATGAATTGCCAGTCCATAAATTAACCAGAGGAAAACACCGATACAGAAGGTAATCATCATGACTAATGAAACGTCTTGAGCTGATTTGGTTTTCCAAGTTTTATATAACTGAGGCAAAAAAGCGATTGTGGTCAGTGTGCCAGCGACTAAGCCCAAAAAGTCAATAAATTCTGTAGTCATTGTGCTAAATTTTCAAAAATAATTGCTGAAGCATCAAATTGATTTTTAGTTATTTTAGATACTGTGATTAAGTTTTGTGCAGTCGGTAATATTAAAACAATATTATGGCAAAATCCACGGGTTAATAGTTGAAAGAAGGCAAACAGACTCTGAGCAGGTAAGCTGGTGATCATCATAAAAGGAGGGTTGAGCGAACAGTGTAAAGCTTTACAGAATGACTGATGAGTTGGAATTAGCAATCTACTCACAAAATTTAGACAAGATTCAGCTAAAACTGGCTCTAAAAGTGAAAAATTGGTAAATTGACTTAGTGTAAATGCCAAGAGACAATAACAATCAGTATTCAGATTTGTTGGGAGGCATCAAAAAATTAAAATGATTTATTTCTAGAGAGACTTCAGCTTCGCGTGAAGGCTGTTATGAGTAGTTTTGGCATCACCAAAAATAAGAAAATCGTACAAAAGTGTAGATTTCCGATCTCAAGCCCTAAAATAAGCAAGAAGTGTGGTGGCTTGCGGTGTAACTGAGGAGTTAAAGTGTCAAAGTTTATCCCGGAGCATAAGGAAAATTTATCGAACCAGTTGGATGTGGTGGAAACTTCATCTCAACCGGAATTGCCTGATAATGGCGATGTTCAACAAGATCAGCAAAAACAGCCAAAATCGCGCCAGTTGTTGGCACGATGTAAAAAGGGGGCAACTAAGACTCTCAAGGGGTTGAAGTCGGTTTCTCGTGCTGCTATTAAACCGTTTACGGGTCCAAAACCGCTTCATCATACCTATCGGTTTTGGATAGGATTGGGTGTTGGTAGTGGTGCGATCGCTTTTGCTTACGGCTGGTATCAGTTAGAAAGAAGCATTCCCGCGTCAACTAAGGATGTTTTGACCTTTGTCCGCAAAGATACTCTAACTATTACAGCGGCTGATGGCTCAATTATCCAGCAAATCGGTCCTGCAACTCACGATACAGTCAAGTATAGTGAAGTTCCCAAAACCTTGATTCAAGCCTATCTAGCAACCGAAGATCGGCGCTTTCAAGAACATCATGGCGTAGACTATCAAGGCATTGTCCGCGCTTTCCTATCCAACCTCCTAGCAAGAGATTTGGTGGAAGGAGGTAGTACAATCACTCAACAGTTGACCAGAATTGTCTACTTTGATCAAGAGCGTAGTGTTCAACGCAAGCTCAAAGAAATGCGGATGGCGCAAAAAATTGAGCAAAATATCGATAAAGAACGAATTTTGGAACGTTACCTAAATCTGGTTTATTTAGGATCAGGTGCTTATGGTGTTGCTGATGCAGCTTGGGTTTATTTTAGTAAGCCAGTTAAAGACCTGACTCTACCAGAAATGGCAATGTTGGCGGGACTACCGGCGGCACCAAGTAACTATTCGCCGTTTGTCAATGCCAAAGCTGCCAAAGAGCGCCGTGATGTGGTGTTGTTACGGATGCAGGATAATGGTGTAATTACGCCAGAGCAGGCAAAACAAGCGATCGCATCACCAATCGTCACCAAGCGTAGTAATCCCAAACGCCTCGATCGCCAAGCCAACTACTTTACCGAATATATCCAACAAGAGCTGCCAAAATATGTCCCAAAATCCGTACTGGCAGAAAAGGGTTTAACCGTTGAAACCACTTTAAACTTGGATTGGCAAGCTTCTGCCGAAAAAGCTGTCAAAAATGTCGTCGAGCAAGATGGTAAGTATGAAGGATTTGAACAAGCGGCACTAGTTGCGATCGATCCTCGTACTGGTCAAATTGGGGCAATGGTTGGTGGCAAAGATTTTTATAATCAACAGTTTAACCGCGTTACTCAGGCGCAACGTCAGCCAGGATCTACCTTTAAAACCTTTGTTTACAGCACTGCCATTGCTACGGGAATTTCGCCAAACCGTGGTTATCTAGATGCTCCTTTTACTGTAGATGGCTACACACCGAAGAACTACAAAGATAATTATCGAGGCTGGGTCAATCTTAAAGAAGCCCTAACTGCTTCCTTAAACACCGTTGCCGTGAAAACGATCATGGATGTTGGTTGGGATACGGTGGTGGATGTAGCCAAAAAAATGGGCATAGAGTCAAAGCTCAATCCTACTTATTCTTTGGCATTAGGCTCATCTGAGGTGAATTTGCTAGAGCTGACTAGTGCTTATGGAACTTTGGCGGCGGATGGTGTTCATAGTAAAGCTTATGGAATTCGTCGCATTCGAGATCGCCGGGGTAATGTAATTTATGAAGCAAAACCGAAAAGCGATCGCGTCCTCGATCCAGGCAGTAGCTCAATTATGACTTGGATGCTGCGTAGCGTTGTTACAAATGGTACCGGTCGGGCGGCTCAATTGGGGCGTCCTGTTGCTGGCAAAACGGGAACTTCTGACGAGGCACGCGACTTGTGGTTTGTGGGCTATATTCCCCAAATGGTAGCGGGTGTCTGGCTCGGCAATGATAATAACAAGCCAACAAATGGCGCCAGTGGTACAGCCGCTGATACCTGGCGGCAGTTTATGGTCAATATTGTCAAAGATTTAAAAGTTGAGAAGTTTCCAGAGCTACCCGATGATCTAGAAAACCGTAAAGGCTCGATTAAACCCAAGCCAATTAAACCGAAAAAGATTGTGGATAAAGCGCCTCCTCGCCAGGAAAGAAGCTCTAGAAGCAGTCGCAGTGAGGAGGCTTATGAAAGTCCCCGTCAGAGGTACTATGAGCCTGAGCCAGCTCCCGCCGAGCCAGCGTATACTGACCGTTCTTATCGAAGCCGGCGTAGTGAAGAAAGTTATGTGGCACCTGAACCTGAGCGCTCTTACCGTCGCCGGGAACCTGTGGAGGAGGCTCCTCAATACTCAGAACCCCGACGTTCGGAACGGCGTTACTCGGAACCCGCTTATTCGGAGCCGGCTTATTCAGAACCCCGACGCTCGGAACCGGCTTATTCGGAACCCCCACGTTCTTCACGTAGGCAGGACTATCAACCTGAACCTGCTGCCGCACCTCCGGCTCCGCCTCCTGTAGCAGCACCAAGGTATGAAGCCCCGGCTGCCGAACCTCCGGCTCCACCAGCTTCTCGTAAAGATTCTGAGTTTGCTCCACCAGCAGCACCTCCTCCAGAACCTCCTGCACCAGCGGCACCTTAAAATAAGTCAGGCAGGCAGGTAAATCAAACTCAGGGGTGATAGACGCTAGTCTGGGCTCTGGTAGGATAACCAAAATAGGATATGGAGTTTAGAAAATTATGAATTTGTTGATGGACATTGGTGTTGAAGCTGCACCTCATTTTCCTGTATCTTTTACCTTGGTTTATGTTGTGGGCTTCATCGCCGCAGTAAGCATTGGCTCTATTGCCTGGTACAACTCGAAGCGTCCTGTTGGTTGGGAAGCTAAAGAGCGTCCTGATGTTGTGCCAAAGGTTGAAAAGGAAGAGAAGCCTGGACTTTAGGAGCGGTTAAAATAGGGGAATTTGGACGAAAAATAATAAATTGGATTTTTTACTGCCTCTTTTATGACTTAGAGGCAGTTATTTTGTCAGCTAAATTTTGAGGTGTTGCCTGCTAATCGTGGCAGTAATCGCTCAAAAGTTTCGCAATATTTATGTTTGACATTTCTAGAGAACTGTGCATATAGCCTAGTTTTGAGTCTAACTGCACAGTTCTAATTGGTACACAAGATTAAAGTTGGAACGGTTGCATAATTTTTTCATAAAAGCACCTAAACCAATACCGCCAATTTTATCTGTATTACCCTGGAAGAAAAAGTCAGCAATTGCCCGTCGAAAAGTCTTGTTCACCTCGAATTTAAGGGATTATTCGGGAAGTGAGGCATAATCACTACTTCTCAAACGTCTGAGTAGCCAGTCAAATCTGGCTTTGGCTAGAGGCATATTATCGAGCATTTCAGGAGAGAGATCATCGGAACCAGAATCTTCGTTCAAGAGTTGACCTTTGGCATAACCGAGATATCTGACTGTACCCCGTAGTCGTGTGGAAAGGAAAATTGCGATCGCACGATAAAATCGCGAGGCAAATCCTTCGTCTTTTTTGAGCTTTTCGACGAGTTGATGACGAGGAATTGATAAAACTAGAGAGTTTTCAACCGCCTGCACGGTGGCTGAAGGGGGTCTGGCATCGGCAAAGGACATTTCGCCGACGACAGCACCGCTAGTTAAACGAGCGATGGTTTTGCCTTCTAAGGCGGCAACAGAAACAGCCAGAGTTCCCTCTAGGAGGATGTGCAGCGTGTCAATTGCCTCACCTTCTTGAATCAAAACTGTACCAGCGACAATTTCTTCACGACGCCCAGTCGAAATCATCCAATCAATATCGTCGTCGTCTAGTTCACCCAACAGAAAGAATACTTTTTTCATAACGGATGTTTTGCTTTCTTTTCGTGGTAACAGGAAAACGTTTGCAACTTGCAGATACACCCTAATGACAGTGTTTTCCTATCTTAGTTTTGAAGTGGCTAATTAACCATATATCTGGCGCTAGTTTTTGGGCAACCAATGACTAAAGTGCTTTTTTAATAGTTGTACGATGTTATACATTATTCTTTACAAATATCAGCACCTAGATGAGAATATTAGTTTAACCCAGGGCAGACGACTCAAGCCAATTACAGCAAAAATGGTTTGCTCCAGTAACTAGAGTCACTATTATAATTAAGTCTTGCCAATTTAGAGTTAAACAGCTCAATAAAAACTTGGTGTGGTGTAAACCGCTACGATTAAATTAATTCTCTGCTATTTACATTTAGTGTTAAAGCATCAGCTTTGTCATGAAATTGTTATCTAATTTTATGAACCCAGATATCCTGAGACAGTTTCTCAATTTATTGGCAATTATTGCCGCTTTTGGCGTCAACATTTTAGCAAATATTGTCCCTTTCAATGGGCGGACAATTGGCGAAATTTCTAATACAGTCTTTCGAGAGGTTTTGATTACTCCAGCTAATTATGCTTTTGCGATTTGGGGCTTAATTTATTTAGGTTTAATTAGCTTGGGAATTTATCAAGCACTACCGCGACAACGGCAAAATATCAATCTACGTCAGCTTGGTTATTTGTTAGTTTTGGCAAGTTTAGCGCAAATTTTTTGGGTTGTTTTATTTCAGTATCAACTCTTTACGCTTTCACTGGTTGCTATGCTGGGAATTTTGCTACCTTTAATTGTGATTTATCTACGCTTAGAGATTGGTTTCCGACGTGTTTCTAAGCAGGAGAAGTGGCTAATTCAGATTCCTCTAAGTATTTATCTCGCTTGGATTAGTGTAGCGACAATTGTGAATGTAGCAACTACTCTCTATGCTTTAGGCTGGAATGGTTGGGGTATTAATGCAGAAGTTTGGAGTGCGATCGCTTTATTTGCCGGTGCTGCAATTGGAGCTATAGTAAGTATTCAACGAGCTGATCTTGCTTTTGTTTTGGTAATTGTTTGGGCTTTAGTTGCCATTGCTGTACGTCGAGTAAATATTCCTCTAGTTGCCATAACATCAAGTGGATTAGCGATCGCTCTGGTTTTATTAATCACCTTTAATCTATTACGTCGTCGCCAGTCTTCTGCAAAATTTAAGAGTTAATACAATATTTGGGCGAACACTTTAAAGTCAGACTTGGCAAAGAATTAACCCAAACCATTGTTTTTCATCCGTCCAAGCTTGGATAGGTTTGAGCCCTTTTGCTTGCAGGTCTTTTTGAATCAAATTTAAGTTGAACTTCCGAGAAATCTCTGTCATAATTGTTTCTCCTGATTCAAAATTAACAGTCAAATCAAGTGCATTTAATCGTACAGTTTGCGATTTCAAACTTCGCAAATGCATTTCAATTTGATGCATTTGCTCATTATAAAAAGCATAATGTTCAAACTGATTGAGATCAAAGTTACCTGCAAAGCGCCGATTTAGATGCCTCAATATATTGAGATTAAATTCAGCCGTTACACCTTTCCTATCATTATAGGCAGCTTCTAACAACTGTTTAGGTTTTTGCAAATCAATTCCTAGCAAAAAGTATTCGCCAACTTGTAGGGCAGCGGTAATTTGTGAAAAGAATATGTCGCATTCTTGAGGAGTAAGATTACCCAAAGTACTACCAAGAAAAAAGAGCATCCTTGATGGCAATTGAGCAGATTTTAACTGTTGAAGTGCTAATTCATAAGTACTTACTAAACCAAAAACTTGCAGCGAAGGATAGTCTAAAAGTAGTTGTTCTGCACTACTTTCGAGAATACCCGCACTTACATCAATTGGTAGATATCGTAGAGGATAACCTGCGGCTTCATAAGCATTAAGTAAAAGGCGAGTTTTCGTAGAACTACCACTACCTAATTCTACCAGTTCACACGCACCAGTAACTTGAGCAATATTCTGAGCATTTTGTTGTAAAATACTTGTTTCTGTACGTGTTGGGTAGTATTCTGCTAATTCACAAATTTGCTCAAATAATTCAGAACCAAGGTCATCGTAAAAATATTTGGGTGGTAAAGTTTTAGGAGTCTCAGTTAGCCCTTGAATGATGTCTTCACCTGCATTAGTTTCAGTCTTTTGGGTTAAACTGCTATTAATTAAGCGTTCAATTTGTAACCTTCCTTCTTGTAAACAACTATTTTTACGGAAAGATTTACTAAAACTCTTGGCGTTTTGATTTGAATTTAACACGTCTATTTTTACCTGAAATTGCCGACAAGCTGATCTAAAATACACTGAGGATTAAGGTAGATATTTAAGCAAGAAACACTGATTGTTACCTATGATGAGGAAACTACTATAACCGTGACTTAAAAATTATAAAAGTCAATAATTTAATCTTTAGACAGAAGACACGCCAGCAGAATTTGAAATTTATAGATGTTTCAGACTATCTGTTAATCTACAGCCATAAAAAATCGCCCAATTTGGACGATTACAGCATAATAGCAGCTAAGGAAGCTTGGACACATCGCCCAAGAGTCAGTTGCCTAAAGGTCATTTTTAAGCATTGGCTGTTTTCTGTAGAATCATTTCAGCATTCTTGTAATGAATAGGTACTCAAGGATTACTATGAAAGGAATGCCAAATTTGCGGCAAGTTTTTTCACTCAAACCTCTATCAGTCAACTAAAAGTTAGCTTTTTTATTTAGATAAAATCACTTCTTGGCTATCTGCAGTTCCAGATTTGGTATTATTTGTCAAGTTTTGATGCTCAACTTGAGGTGAATGACCATTTGAATTTTGTAAATGTGGAGGTGGTGGTGGAATTGGTTCCCAACTTTGAATTATCGTTTGAATTCCCGCTATAGCTAGGACATTAACTAAAAAATGAGCTGTTGTATTTTGGTTATATTCCAACAACCAATAAAACACTAAACTCGACCATAAACCAAGGCAATAAGGACAATTTAAACCAACACCTACCCAAGTTTTTTGTTGTGGGTCTATGTAGCGACGCATTCTGGCGAAGATGGCAAAAGGACCTGTTTCGCTAAACATCATTCTTGCCATCCTATATGCAGCTAATGCTGATACAATCATGGGAAAAATGGTTTCTTGGATGAAAATACTATCTGTCATCTGTTTGGCACCTACACTTTTTTTGATTGAACTAACTAAGACACACAAAGCAATATTCTAAAACAATTTAGTTGAAGAAACATCACTTTTAGTGAGAATTAAGTAGCTGTTTAAACAAACTAACGCGAGTATTCTTGATCTTAATTCCTGCCCAACTCACGCTCATAAGTTATTTATTAAAACTTTATTTCCTTCATTAAGAGAGCCGGATGTTTATAAAATGAGCAAAACTGGGAATTATGAAAAATCAGCAATGACTACAAAACTGGATAATTCAAAGATTATCGTTTTGCTTATATATAAGTATAACCAATTTTATTTTGAAAGATGAATAAAGTAAATAACTTTCATTTTTAAAATTCTTAATATCGATAACTCAAATAATAGCAAATTAGATTTTTTTACTTCTTATTTAGTCCCTTCCCACCTCAGCAGGAAGAGACTAATTAAACAAAACTAAGGAGACGATAATCACACATTATCAAGCACACAACGAAAACCTGCCAGAATTTGGCGAATTTCGGGATAATACCAGTTACGAAAGCTAGAACGTAAAGACCAAGGGCGAGTTGCCCAACTACCACCTTTAAGCACTCGGTGTTGATGATCAAAATAGGTTTGAGAATAGCCTCGGTAAGGATAACTCACAAAGCCGTTATATGCCTCAAACCAACTTGAAGTCCATTCCCAAACATTGCCTAATAGGTCGTAACATCCATAAGCACTCTGTCCACCTGGATAAGCATTTACAGGAGTTGTTCGTCCTGTGTTGTTGTCATGATTACAGCGAAATGAATCAGGTTGAGCATCACCCCAAGGATAGAGATAATGCCGTTTTGTCTTGGCGTCCCAACTCGCCGCTTTTTCCCATTCTGCTTCAGTGGGAAGTCGCTTGCCCACAAATTTTGCATAAGCATCTGCTTCGTACCAGCTAACGCCGCAGACTGGATGATCATTCCAGGTAGGGTTGTTTGACCAGTAGAGGGGTTCTTTGACGGAATTTGTTTTTAACCATTCCCACCCGGCTGCTGACCACCATTGCGGGTTAGAATAACCATCTGCTTCTATAAAGACTCGATACTGTTGGCAAGTAACTGGGTAGCGGTCTATCAAGTAGGTATCTAGATGTACTTGATGAAGCGATCGCTCATTATCCATTGCCTCCGCTGAGTTGTTACCCATTTCAAACTCACCTGCCGGAATTTCCACCATTTGGGCAGTTGCTTCTACTGGCAAATTCAAGGCAGAATTCTCAATTTTTAATTGTTCATTTTCTAGATTTAGTTCTTTTTGTAGATGCCAACGTTGTAATTGCAAGACAAAAGCGATCGTTTCCGTATGCTGACTTTCATGCTGAATTAAAAAGTGCCACAGGCGTTCTTGTCTATCTAAAGAAGTAGTTTCTAAATAGCGAAACACTTTACTTCTGACCGTATCTAAATAATCGCAGATTTCAGGAAATGGCGGCAACTTTTCGCGATCGCATTTCGGCAACCCATCTGCTGCTAATAACTTACGATATTCAGGAAACAAAGTCGGCAAACCTGCACATTTTTCCAATATCCACAAAGCTTCTGTGTAAGCAATATGACCAAGATGCCACCCTGCAGGGCTAAACTCTGGATGAGCTTGCTTGCAAAAACGTGCTTCATCAATACCCTCAAATAAAGCTAAAGTGCCGCTACGACAACGCTGCATTGCTTCATAGATGACTTTTTTTTCAGAGTTGATCGACTTTAACATCAAGATTTTCTGCAACAGTAACAACGCTACTATTTTTACAACTATTCCAGTTACCTTCAAACAATGGTTCAGAAGCAATAATTACCGCATCTGGATACATTGGATCATCTCTTAGCCAGTAAAGTGTAGGAGAAGTAGTACCAAATGCATAGCGACTAGCAACCAAGCAATGTCCATCACTAATAATTGTGTTTGCACTAAAACTAACATGATGCAATTTTGCTAAATCTGTCATGGTTTTTAGTGTTTTCTCTAAAGCATTCTCAATGCTACTATCTGGATTAGATTTTAACTCATTTAGTAGCAAAGCAAAGATATGTTCAGAATCAGTATTTCCCTCAATTGATTGATATATCTCATCACAAAGAAGTTCGCGCATCGGTCGATAGATAGACTTGCGGAAATTGTCAATACTACCATTGTGAATAAACAAAAGATTATTGTCTCGAAATGGCTGACAATTACTCATATCTAGTGCTTGACCGGCGGTGGCACTTCGTATATATGCCAAAACAGCTTTCGACTCAACATAACGACTTATTTCAGGAAGATTAGTGTCATTCCAAATTGGTATCGTATTTTTGTAAGTCAATGGGTTGACATTTTGCCTATGATCATACCAGCCAATTCCTAACCCATCCGCATTCACTACACCAGAAGTCATTTCTTTAGGTTGATAACTTTGAACAATCAACGAATGTTCTGGTTTGTACAATAAATGATCAAGTTTAATTTCTGCCCCAAGGTAGCCTAATAATCGGCACATAAAATGTTTAAAGTTCTAAAGATTGTCTTAGCCAATATCTGCTGCTGCCCTGAGTTTTCCAATGAAGTTTGAGCTTCATTCAAAAGCGTTGTTTTCTTAAGTTATGAAAAATCAACAACCTTCTAATCATAACCTAATCCTTCCTGTAGGTACTCAGGTTGTCACCCGTGTTGCCGTGCTTATCGATGGGTTGGAGCGTTCTTGTGGCACACTAGGGGTAGTTGTAAAAGCGCTTGATCATTCTCATTCCTATCTCGTCCAATTTCCTGACGGAACCCAAGCTTTACTACGTCGAGAAGAACTCACTATCCACAAGCAATGGCAAGCAAAAAGCTGGCAAAATAACACTAACTTCGATCAATCTCATCTCTATAATTATGTCATTTATCGCTGTATTGTTGGCTCTAAAGCTTATGGTTTAGATGACGAAAATTCTGATACTGATCGACGAGGAATTTATTTGCCTCCTGCTGAATTACACTGGTCTTTATCTAATCTTCCAGAGCAACTTGATAATAAAGCAACAGAAGAATGCTACTGGGAAATGCAAAAGTTTCTTACTTTGGCACTGAAGGCAAATCCTAATATTTTAGAATGTCTATACACACCTTTAGTAGAAACTGTAACACCTTTAGCCGAAGAATTGCTAGCCATGCGACAGTTGTTTTTGTCTCAATTAGTTTATCAAACTTACAATGGTTATGTGATGTCTCAGTTTAAAAAATTAGAGCAAGACTTGCGGACAAAGGGTGTTATAAAGCCAAAGCACGCTATGCATTTAATTCGGCTTTTATTGTCTGGGATTACTGTTTTAAGAGAAGGTACTTTAATTGTTAGAGTAGAGGAAAACAAAGACAAGCTTTTATTAATTCGGCGTGGCGAAATGCCTTGGCAAGAAGTTAATGCTTGGCGTCTAAATTTACATCAAGAGTTTGAAGCTGCTTTTAATCAGACAACTTTACCAGAAAGTCCTGATTATCAACAAGTCAATGATTTTTTAATCAAAGCCAGGAGAAGCATGATTTAATTAATAAAGAAGTGAAAATAGGATTCAATGTAAAGCGGATAAACCTTTTAATTCTCGCTCAATATTTCTTGATTGTAGAGATAATCTGTTGTAAAGTCTTTACTTTAAGCCCCTGATCAGGATTGAACTGATGACCTCACCCTTACCAAGGGTGTGCTCTACCACTGAGCTACAGGGGCGCTGGAAAATAATAAACTATTAATCTTCCACTTGTAATTTAATTGTGGTGGGCCGAGCTGGATTTGAACCAGCGTAGGCGTAGCCAGCGGATTTACAGTCCGCCCCCATTAACCACTCGGGCATCGACCCAATTTCTTCCACAGTTATTTATACTAGCACAACTAATCGCAAATCTTGCAAGTTTTTTTGAGAAGAACCTCAAAAGCTTAATGGCTCTGGTTTTGAGGAAATTCAGTGACTTAGCTACCCACGTAAGCGGATTGAATCGCCCACCAAACTAGTGCCCCAATGCTGCCCAAAACGACTATAGCCGAAATAGCGATCGCCTTTGGGCTATCAGCGCCCTTGAACTTCATGATTCCACGATTTAGGTCTGACATATCAATCCAACTCCTCGGTTAAATTCTAGGCATGAATAATTTAGACGTATCTTGGTCTAGATTAGCGACTAATCTGGGTGAGTTCATAAATCCAAAGATTGATTTAGCTTTTGTCGCCAAAAAGAAAAATGATGAATCTATTGTTGCTTTTGGCTGTTGTGGTGGGATTAGTCTTAATCCTAGAAATTGGATTGCGCCTGTTTGGTTTCGGCAATCCTCTAATTTACATCACCGATCCAGAAATCGGCTATTTACTCGCGCCAAATCAATATACAAGACGTATGGGAAATCGCCTTGCCATTAATCAGTATTCGATGAGAAGTCAAAACATTACTTTTTCACGACCCAAAACAACATTGCGTGTGTTACTTTTGGGAGATTCTGTCGCCAATGGCGCTTGGTGGACAGATCAAGAGCAGACGATTTCAGCACAGATTGAGACTCAACTCAAACTGATGCTAGATAGTGGTTCAATTATCGGCTCAGATTTTGAGCATATCGAAGTTCTGAACGCCTCTGCCAACTCTTGGGGACCTCGTAATCAGTTAGCCTATCTGAAGCGGCAAGGAAGCTTTGAGGCGCAAATCGTGGTGTTATTGATTAATACCGATGATTTGTTTGCCACAGCACCAACTTCTGTACCTGTAGGACGCGATCGCAATTATCCCGCCCATAAACCCCTCTTTGCCATCACCGAAATTTACCAGCGTTACCTCTTAAAAGCGCCAAACATACCAGAAATGCAAGTACTAAACGCTGAAAAAGGCGACCGTGTGGGTTTTAACCTAGAGGCAATTGCACAAATAAATATCCTTGCCAATGCCCAGTTTCTTTTGGCAATGACGCCTCTACTTCGAGAAATCAGTCCGGGTTCCCGTGATTATGAACTGAAAGCGCGTAGGCGTTTGACTGAGTTTACACAAGACCAACAAATTGCCTATTTGGACTTATTAGAAGAATTTAAGGTCTTCGCTGCGCCAGAGGCACTATATCGCGACCACATTCATCTTAGCCCTCAAGGCAACCTGAAAGTCTCTGAAGCAATAACGCGATCGCTTCAGCAATTACTACCGCTAGTTTTCTCCTCAGCTTCGACAACCCACGCTCCTCAATAAGAAACGCTCACTGCTGCCGAATTAACATCACGACGCTCCCTGTCTAAAGAATGCCAAGCTTGTCCATCTAGCGCCATCTGCTCAATTTGACTTGCCAAACGTAGTGCCTTCAGCGCCTGCTCACCACCTACAGACGGTTGATTTCCGCCCCGCACACAGTTGACAAAATGCTCTAACTCAGCGTGTAGAGGTTCGATATTGCTGGTATGAACCTTCTCAATCAAACCATCCTGCCGATAAAGCACCTGACCATAATCTGTCATGCAGTTTGCCGTCGTTTGCCGATGAATCAAAATCTCATTATTGAGAAAATCAGCTTCTGTCAGGGAATTTTTACAATGTGCCGCAATTCGGCGGATTTTGCGGTGCGTCACCTTGCTAGCGGTTAAAGTTGCCACAATACCGTTAGCGAAACCCAAATTAGCAGTTACATAATCTAAATGCCCCGAATTAGAAGCACGAGAACCACTAGCGGTTAATCGTACAACTGGCGAGGCAGCAAGTTCTAATAACAAATCAATGTCGTGGATCATTAAATCCAAAACTACAGAAACATCATTAGCTCGGTTTGAGTAAGGACTCATCCGATGAGCTTCTAGTGCCAGCAATTCTTCGGTTTTGAGAACTTTGCTCAGTTCCCCAAAAGCTGGGTTAAAACGTTCAATATGTCCAACTTGCAGAATACATTGAGATTCTGCTGCGGCATTAACTAAAGATTCTGCCTCAGTTATGTTAGCGGCGATCGGTTTTTCCACTAAAACATGGACACCTGCTTGCAAACAATTCATTCCAACTTCGTGATGCAACTTCGTCGGTACAGCAATACAAACAGCATCCACATAAGGGAAGAGATCACGATAATCTTCAAAAAAACGGACGCGGTATTTACTTGCCGTGTCCAACCCCCGCTCAACATTAATGTCTGCCACACCCACCATTTCAACGTCTTTGAGAAGACTCAAAACACGGGTATGATGCTGCCCCATATTACCAACACCGATAACGCCAATCCTTATTGGCTGCGGCAGGCTACGCTGCAACTGGGTATCCAAATGTCTTTGGCATATACTATCTTGCACTCTTATTTGCTCCTCCACCACGGGAACTAAGTCGATTTACTTACGTTCTGAGCCGCCTTAAACCATCCAGATAGTACCACAGCACCTCTAAATGTGAAGAATTCCAAAGCTTTGCCCAGATCCCTTGGATTAAGGAGGTCTTGAAAACGGTCATTCTGTTTTAATTGTGGGTCTACTGGTTTTATTGTTACAAGTAGATGTGTCAGTTTCTGGGTTGTCCATTTATTGACGTAGGCAGAAACTAAAAAGTTACCGATTCCTACAACCTCGGTAATTAGTCACATAGTTTATAGCTTTCTTGATGGTTTGACTCAAACTTGGCTAAAGCAGATAATTGTTGGCAAAAAGCTGACAAGTTTTGGCATTATAGGCTTAAAAACTGAAGATTTGCTGTTTATTGAGAAATTTTATGCTAAAAGCCGTTATTTTGCTATCTGGAGGTTTGGATTCTTCGACTGTTCTTTATCAAGCCAAGGCTGATGGTTATGAGTGTTATGCAATTTCTTTTGATTATCAGCAACGGCATCGCCAGGAACTAAAAGCGGCAGTAGCGATCGCTTCATCTGCCCATGTAACAGAACATCAGGTGGTAAACTTTGATTTACGACAATGGGGCGGTTCGGCATTAACCGATAATGCTCTCGATTTACCTGAACATCGATCGCTTGCCCAAATGTCGGAAAATATTCCTGTAACTTATGTTCCGGCTCGTAATACGATTTTTTTAAGTTTTGGTTTATCCTATGCAGAAGCCATCAATGCGGAGAGGGTTTATCTTGGTGTTAATGCTTTGGATTATTCAGGATATCCAGATTGTCGTCCTGACTATATCCAGGCGATGCAGCAAGTATTTAAGTTAGGAACAAAACAAGGTCGCCAAGGACAACCAATTCAAATTGTTGCGCCTTTAATTAGCCTCAAAAAAACTGAAATTATTGAGCTGGGTAATCAATTGGGTGTGCCTTGGGAGAATACCTGGTCTTGCTATGCAGGCGGTGAACTTGCTTGTGGTGTTTGTGATTCTTGTCAGTTGAGGTTGGCAGCTTTTGCGGAATTAGGATTAGAAGATTTATTAAATTACGCAGTGCTAAAAGATGATTAATCTAAAGTATGTCAAAAATTAGTCTTTTTCAAGAGAAGATTCATGTTGAATAATAATTGGTGCAATCTTTGGCAGTGTTGCATCTGCTTTACCGTCAGAATTTTGGCGCTGAATGCGAATTTGATTGAGGCGTAAACCTTCTGTAGAAACAACGGTTAATTCCAGATTGCCATAATGTAAAACTTCACCTTGTACGGGTAATTTTTGAAATTGGTGGAGGACAAAGCCGCCTAATGTTTGGTAGTCGTCAATTATGGGCAAGTTTAATTTTAATAAGTTATTAACAGTATCTAAGTCCATTTGAGCTTGCACTAAAAAAGTTTGCTCATCCAAAATTTGCCAAGCTAAATTTTCTCCAGATTCCGGTTTAGGATGATCACCAATAATTTCAGCAATTAAATCTTTGAGCGTCACTAAACCAGCAATTCCACCAAATTCATCAGCAAGCATGACCATAGCTAAATGCGATCGCTGCATTAAGGGTAAAAGCTGATGGAGGGGCGTAAATTCCGGTACAAAGCCAGCAGGACGAATCCATTGTTCGATGGGTGTATCGAGGGCTAGCTGCCCTTGTGACAAAGCCGGAGCTAATTCTTTGAAGTAGATAATGCCGACAATATCATCAAGAGAATCGCCTGTAACTGGATAGCGAGAGTGACCAGTTTTGGCAATTTCTTCGAGCAACATCTGGAAAGTCGCAGTACGAGGTAGCGCCACAATGCTAGTACGAGGTACCATAACTTCTACTGCCAAAACTTCACCAAATTCAAAGACGTTGTTCAGGAGTTCTCGTTCTTTGGCTTCGAGTCCAGGTGATTCACGCTCAGTGGTAATAATAAGTTGTAATTCTTCTGAGGTGACGCGGTTATACCAACTATGCCCTGTATATTGGATGCCCACTAGTCGCAGTAGCCAACGAGTTGATTGGTTTAAAATCCAGATAAAAGGATTAAAAACACGAGCAATAACCAAACTAGGGGGACCAAAAAACCGCGCCAGTTGTTCAGAGTAAAGCAAGGCAACCGATTTGGGGCAGAGTTCACCGAGAACAATTTGCAAATAAGCAATCAGGAAAAAGGTGAAGGGAATGGAGAGAGAACGGGCGAGTATTGGGTTAATGCTGATTGGCAGTTGTAGTTTAGCGATCGCACTTGCCACTAATGTCACCATCGTACTTTCACCAATCCAGCCCAGTGCCAAACTAGAGAGAGTAATACCTAACTGAGTCGTCGAAAGTAGCCGTTCAATGCTGCGTTGTAGTGATTGGACAGTCCTTGCCTGAATGTCACCCGCTTCCACAAGCTGATTGATTCGCGATCGCCTAACAGATACCATCGAGAATTCAACGGTTACAAAAAAGGCATTAATCGCAATTAGTATTAGCACCGACAGCAAACGCAGTAGAATGTCTCGATTTGTCAGGCTAGTTGAAACATTCACTGTTAGGATCAGCATTAAATTGGCAACCCTATGAAAGCTAAAAGGTAATATCAAGTCCGGTTAATCACTTTCTCTGCTTTTCTGTGGTTTTTTTCATTGATTTAGAGGTTAACGAGTCAAAGACTTAAGGATTTTAACCACTTTCACTCTTGGTGCAACCGGACTTGAGCGCAACAGGTACGCCTCTAGCTTACTCATTGCTGTTCAACGTGAGACAGGAATCTCCGACATTTTTAACTGTAACTTTTGATCTGGATAATCGGTCAAACTTAAGGAAAGCTTTTTGGCATCCTCTAACAATGCTACCGGGATACTCACGGTGCCTGTAAAAGCTTCACCATTGGCAGGCAATTCTCCAGGTAAGCCTTCTGTGATCGCACTCAAAGCGCGACCTTGATCATCTGTAACATTCAAAAAGCTGTACAAAAATCGTACAGGGCTGCTGCTGCTGTTTTGCAAACTGACATTTAGTAGCAAAGAACCACCACTTTGACTTGTCGAGTTTACCTCAAGAGTTACACCTTGATCCTGGCTTTTGATTGGTAACTTGAGGTCGGCATTAGTCGTGGTCAATGATGCCTGTGTTGCTGAGGGTTCAGGAGTCGGCTTTTGCTCAGGACGATTTTTTTCCTCACTGTCGGATTTTGAGTCCTTGCCTTTACCTTTGATGTAGTCATTCACATTAACTAGGATATCTTCTTCCCGTAGGATCTTGACTCCTTCTTTGCCCAAAGAAACCTGCTGAGTTTCCGCTAGTTTTTTGGTGGGGCGGGTATCAGGTTGAGTTACACCTTTGAGAGCCTCATGACCAAGTGTAAAGCCCCACATGGCACTGACAAAGCCAGCACCGAGCATCATTGCCAGTAAAATCAAGGTGAGCGCTACAGTTGAGTTAAATTTCATTTCTCAAGATAAGTTACTTTGAATAGCGGTATGACCCGCCAGGGACGATGCCTGTTTTACAGCTCACAGACCTTCGATACCAGAATAATCAATTTGCGATCGCTTATACCAAATAATTATTAAAACAATTTTATTTGTTTGTTTTAGCAATTACTCTAGAATAATAAATAGAATAACCAGGGTTGGCCGATCGGTTGAGGCAGCGAACTCATAATTCGCGGGGAAACCCTAGGCTGGTTCGACTCCAGCACCCTGGATTAAAAACCGAAAATAAGTCTGAGATACTTCCTTACTGCGGAGGCAGTGTCTGAAAATTAAACTCACTGCCTTCTAAGCGAGTTCCAAAACGACCCGCTCCTGTTTGTTGCCGTAGAGTTGAGTTAAACGGATTTGGCAAATCAGGCGTACGAATAATTGGACCACTAGAAACCTGCTGTTCCAAGGCATCTCGATAAAGAATATTAACCCGTCTAGCATCTCGTTCAATCTGTAGGTCAGGAAAACCTGCTCTTCCCGGCAAACCAGGACCAATGAGCCAGCCGATTTGACGCTGTATTGAGCCGTTACGATAAATATCTCCTGATTCCTCAAAGAAACTACGATTAAAGGCTTCAGGAATAGTTTCGACGCGAACGGGTCCATAATTAGAATTTGTTTGTGCCTTGGCAGCAGTTGCCAATAAACTAGAGGCGGCAGCAACCAGCACACTGATTAACAAATTCGGCAAGCTCACTGTAGACGGGGTTAAGCGCATTTGCATAATCCTCACACTCACTTTTTCCCAATAATATCTGATATTGGAATTAAGTCTATTGTTTGTTGGTTAAGCTTTTACTGCCCTAATTTTCAACCTTCTGCCTTAGATAATGACTGACAACACTCAACCAGCATTTGCTGACAATTTAACGACCGTACGTCAATTTTTACTAGATTTGTTTTGCCAACTAGCTTACAAAGAAGGCGACTTTGTGCTTTCTTCGGGGCAGCGCAGCACCTATTACATCAATGGCAAACAAGTAACACTTCATCCCCAAGGTGCCTATTCTATTGGGCGCTTGTTGCTTGCTCAGTTGCCGCTAGATACTCAGGCAGTTGCTGGTTTAACCTTGGGCGCAGATCCCATTGTCAGTGCCGTAAGTGTGGTTTCTGCTTATGAAAATCGCCCAATTCCAGCCTTGATTATCCGCAAAGAAGCCAAAGGACATGGCACGATGGCATACATTGAAGGACCAACTCTATCGCCAGGGGCAAAGGTAGTGGTTTTGGAAGACGTGGTAACGACCGGTCAATCAGCCTTAAAGGCAGTAGAAAGGCTACAAGGGGCAGGTTACCGCGTTGAACAGGTAATTGCCTTGGTAGACCGACAGCAGGGCGGAGAAGAGCTTTATCAGGCTTCTGGGTTAAAGTTTGAGGCAGTGTTTTCGATTGTAGACCTCCAAGAACGCTGGAGACAATTAGCTGCGGCGACAAAGCCTTGAGGCTATGGTAATAAAATCTCAAGGAGCACAGGAAACAACTACGGCTTGGCTGTTTTTAGCACCGGCGCTGATTTTTTTGGCTATTTTTCTCTTATTTCCTATTGTCTACCTGTTTTATCTGAGCTTTACCACAGGTAGTTTTACGACGACGGGTGTTAGGTGGGTTGGTTTAAAAAATTATTGGCGTTTGCTGCTTAATCCTGATTTCTGGCAAGTGCTTGGTAATACGCTTTATTTCACTGTTGCCACGCTGATTCCTAGTTTAATAATTCCCTTGGGTATCTCGGTTTTATTAAATCGTTCTTTTGCTTTGCGGGGACTGCTACGGACTGCTTTTTTTATCCCGTCAATTACTTCTTTAGTCGCGGCGGGATTAGGGTTTCGTTGGCTATTTCAAACTGAAGGACCTGTTAATGATTTTTTGAGTTGGCTGGGTTTTGAAGCCGTGCCTTGGTTAGGCAGCACAACTTGGGCAATGCCTGTGCTTATTTTGTTGAGTAGTTGGAAACAATTAGGCTTCAATATGGTAGTGTTTTTGGCAGGTTTACAGGCAATTCCTCAAAGTCGTTATGAAGCGGCTGAGTTGGATGGTGCGAATTCTTTAGCTCAGTTTTGGCATATTACACTGCCTGGTTTGCGCCCAACTTTGGTATTTACAACGGTTACTACGGCAATTTTTACTTTGCGTAGTTTTGAACAAGTTTATCTGATTACCGGCGGCGGTCCTTTAAATTCTACAAATCTGCTGGTTTATTACATCTACGAAGAAGCTTTTGCTTTGTTTGATTTTGGTTATGCAGCGGCGGCGGCTAGTGTTTTATTAGGCTTTACTTTGGTGTTGGTTTATTTGCAGTTGCGAACTTGGAACGATCAGGCTTGAAAAGAGAAGTTGAGGATTAATCTCTTGTCTTTCGGCTTCTGCCAAAAGGAAGATGGTAAGTATGGTTAAATTATTTATTCAGACGGTAAATGTCCGAAAAAAAACATCAATTTTTACAATCTTAGGCAATTAACTCAAAGAATTTTTGTTGCATCTATCCTCACTTTTCCTATAATGCTAATATTTTTAGGAAAAGTGAGAACATCACCTCTTTAATCTTCAAGCTGGTGGCTGACAATCAATGTTAATTTCGTTAGTTTTAGGCTGAGTTTGCAGCAACTTTAAAAAGGCATTACCATTAAAACTTCGAGGATCTTGCCGTTGCCCAGAACGGTCTACAAATTTGTGAGTTGTAATGCGAGAATCAGGTACACCTGTTTTAGCAACCAACCAAGCTAAGGATTGATATTGACTCTGGGTATATCCACTATGTCTGCTGCCATTACCTCTACCATCGCTAGGAGTTTCTAAGGAAATGTGGTAGGCAAAGTTATTCACAGAAGATGGATATTCAGGATGAGTTTTGATTGATTCTTTGCCTAAAGTTCCCGCAAAAACTGAGTCTCCTGCACCAAAAGCTCTTTTATCAGGCGGCACGATATATACAACTTCACCATCACGTTTAATTAGGGCGTGATAGCTGACTTGTTGCGACTCATCAATATGAGGAGTGCGGAAAAAATTAATGGCACTGCTGGCGCTTCCTACGGTTTCATGAAGTACGATAATGGGAGGGTAATAGGCAGGTTTGCCATAAAGATCAAAAACAAATCGCTCACCAAAGTTGGTGGCATCGGCAAGGGCAATTGATTCTTTGGGAGAGTATCTTTCTTGACCTCTTAAAAAGCTTGGTGTGTTGTCTCTTGTTAATATATTAAAGGAATTTTTGGGACTGCGGAAACGTTCGAGAGGGGGTTGGTTTCGAGGATTAGATGTTTGTGATGATGTACGATTGTTTGATGGTTTTAAGGCGCAAGTTGTAGAAAGTAATTCGTCTTGGTTTCGGGAAGGAAAGCTGTCAAGAATAGTTTCTTGATCGGAACGGTTAAATTCACTGGCTCTTAAAAATTGAGTCCGTCCAGCTTGAACAGTAATAATAATTGTTGTCAGGCAGATCGCAAACAAGGCAATTGTGGTGAAGATTTTCTGATTCATAGGGCATTTATCGCCTGATTTTTACCTATTTAAGTAATGTTTACAAGGATTTATTTGTAGATCCGGTTTCACAAAAGGTCAAGGCATTAAAACCAAGCCGAAAGGTTTTGCTAGGGATAGCGATTAATCCATAGTGAACATAGAACAACTTGGCATGATCTGGGTACTTTAGATCATGAAACCTCAATAGATGCCGCACTAACCTGATGTCAACTTTGATACGAAGATGCCAGATTGAGATTAGCTTAGTTTTTAGCTAGAGCGCTCTCAAGTAGTTTAACAGCAGATAAGTGATGCCAGATTTTGAGGAAAATTCTTTAAGGGCAAAAAATTAATTATTGATTGCCCTCAGTCAAAGCCATCATTCAAAGGCGTCTAAATCTAAGGCTTTTGAGCCACCTCTTTCTAATTGACCCAAAAGTTTG
This sequence comes from Coleofasciculaceae cyanobacterium, assembly GCA_049671305.1. Lineage (GTDB taxonomy): Bacteria > Cyanobacteriota > Cyanobacteriia > Cyanobacteriales > Coleofasciculaceae > CADCTM01. Next base: position 26,417 of record JBATUR010000121.1, on the reverse strand, counting down.
CTCAATTGTGACCATACTAAGGAGCTAATAATTAAGGTTAAAGGTAGAGATATGGCATAACACAACCAGGTGGGAAAGCCAAAGATTTCTAAGCCAGAGGCGAGAAAAACCGCAATTCCGACTGTAATGCCTAAAAATGGCATTAGTAGCTGCAATCCTTTCATTTGAGCCAGGGTGCGGGTGGAGCGTTTTTTTGACCATTCCTGTACTTTTTGTCGCAAGGTAGCTTCAAAAGCCAAGCCACAGGTTAATCCAGCAAATAAACCAAAGAATAGCAAAAGGTATGGTGGCGAGGGATAGTTGTACACAAAGCACTCCTAATGTTGAGTAAGATATGGATCGCTCTTAAATCATACGAAGTTGCGTACAGTTATCAAGTTGCACGTTGCAGAACGCAAGGATAATTTTAGGTAGGATAATGAAATCGGATATCTTGTCGCTACCGCAATCAACGTCCTCTGAAGGAGCGCCAGATTTTCATAACTAATTCTTCCAACCAAAGCATGGCAGAATCTAGCCATTCCAATAACTGCTCTAAAGGGTGCTTGACATAACCACTAGGAGTTGCTGGCGTTTCTATCCAATCAGGGGCAGCGTCTAAATCTCCATTGGTAGTAGATGAGTTTGGGTTGGTAAGGGAACTGTTTACTGTCGCTGGCAAGGCTATTTTTCGACGAGTAACGGTATGAGGAGCTGTTGCAGGTTGGGATAAGCGATCGCTTTTCTGCCGACGAGTTCTCGGTTTGCTTGAAGGTTGGACAACTAATGGTGCTGGGGCAATTGTGGCTTTTGTCTCTTCTCTAGGGGTGAGTACAGAAAGTTTGCCTGGAGGCTGCTTCCAGCCTAAATAACGCTTGATTTTGCCTAAAACAGAATTTTCAGGTTCTAGAGGTATCCGGCTGTTCAGGGCTTCTGGTAGTTGCTGAGAAGATTTACCCCGGATAGTAGTTGAAGCTGTTGTTTGAAATTGATTGGGTATTGGTGTGTCATATAAATCGTCCCAGGTTAACCAAGGATCAACTTCAGCTTGGGGAAATTCTAAACTAGAAAGCTCTTGAGCTGAAGGTAGGTTTTGCTGTTTGCCTGGGATGGTGGGTTGTTCTGCAAAGTTTTTTCCTGGTAGTTTGGTAGAATTCCTGCCAAAAAAGTAATCAACGGCGGCGTAGATTAAAGATTGAATGCCAGTAGGTGGTGTTGTTGTTGGCTTATTGAAGGTTGTTTGCAGTTTTTGAAATAATTTTTGGCTATTTTGTTGAAGCGATCGCGTGGTACGTTCACTTAAGGCGATAACAACTTCTGTGCCTGGCACTAGTTGATGTGATTCTAGTTCGGCAAAGGTACGATCTAGAAAGAATAGTGCTGATGGGGCTTGTGGTAGTATTTTTTCAGGTTTTCGTTGTGCAAGCTGATGCTGATTACTAGTTGCGACAACTAAGGTAGATTCTTGAAACAGATTAGCAGCGATCGCCACTGGACTAGTTTGCACCCACGCCATTAACTGCCAAAATAGCTTCACAGGAGCCAAGATGCGGGGGTTTTCTTCTAGTGCCGAAAGCTTTGGATAAGCTTTAAATCGACGTGTTGACGCCTCAGCTAGCCGCCATTTACGCCTTTGATCAGCTATTTCCCAGCTAATTTTTGAGGAGAGTTTTTTTTGTTGTTGAGGCGTCAAGATATCGAGTATTTGATTTTCAATTGTCACTAACACCAAGGCACGAGTTTCTAGTATTGTGGCAACTCCTTGTATCCCAGATGATGATGTGGTTGTGTTTAAATCTATTGATGAAGCTGTCGGGGAAATTGAGGAGGAAGTTAGACTTTGAGTTAAGGCGACTATTTGGGTTGCTAATTCTGACGCTGCTTCTGGGGATATTTGCCCTTCGCTGTTTTCATGCCCAGGTATTGCTTGATTTTGCACCTCAAGCAGCGGTAAGCGATTAATTTCCGCTAATACTCGCTCAATTGCTGTATCGACGGTGGGCAGTACTTCATCTGTAGCATTTGTTAGTGTTTTGATTTGTGGCCATCCGGCTTCTGCTGACTGAGTAAGTTGACGCCCTGCCGATAAACCCGCTTGTACCAACATATATATCGGGTATAGCAGAATTTGCGCTCCCCAGACAGTAGCAACTTTTAAATGTCGTATTGTGCGATCGTATTGATCAGTTAATCGCTGAGATTGTTTGTTAAGAAAGTTAAACAATCGGCTTTGATAGCGACCAGTAGGGGCAGAAGACATGATTATTTAATTACCCGGTGAGCGATTATGAGTTAGCGGTTTTTACGTTCAATGTTTGCCTAATTGAATCGCCTTCAATTTCCAGACCAACAATTAAAGAGTAAATAACGCTAGCTAAAAATTAAAAATAGTGATTTAATTTTACCGAAATATGAGCAACTCTGTGCCACCAAACGCTAAAATACACGCGGTTCAGGAAGCGATAGCTAAACTACGGGCATTAACTCAAGTTTGTGTCCAAAATGGCTGGCGATGTTATGCCCAAGATTTAGCAGAAGATGCTGCATCTAGCTCTAAGCATTGGCATGATTGGTTACCTGCCGAACTTAATACAAAAAACTATATCGTTTGGTCAGCCGGAAAACAAGTCATCTGGCTCAAGCAAAATTTTATTGTCCCCCATAATTTACAAGGCTGTCCTTTAACTGGATTAAGCTTACGGTTGGCGCTGACTTGGTGGGCAGAAGATGCCAATATTTTTGTTAATGGTAAGCTTGTGCAGCAGGGAGATTTGTTTGATTCTTCAGCTCGAATATTACTAAGTTCATCTGTAATACCAGGATCAGAAATTACAGTTGCTTTAAGATTAGTAAGTCCAAGTCATGACATTGGGGCTTTAATGCGTTCCCATTGTATTTATGAAGCATTAGATTATTTAGAGCCCGGCTTCTTTGCTGATGAATTAGCTGTTTTATATAAATATATCGAAAGTTTTGCACCTGAAGAATTATCTTTATTGACAACAGTTATTTCTAAGATTGATTGGGCTAAAGTATCACATCCAGATTTTAGAAGATCTATTGCTACTATCCGTCAAAGTCTCAAATTACTTGTTGAGCAAAATAAACTTTTATCACCAAAACAAAGCAAAATTGAAATGCTTGGTCATGCTCATCTAGACTTAGCTTGGTTATGGACAGTTAGTGAAACCTGGCAAGTTGCTCAAAGAACTTTTGCCTCTGTTTTAAAATTACAACAAGAGTTTCCAGAATTAATATTTTGTCATTCTACACCAGCATTATATAGCTGGCTAGAAGTCAACTGCCCTGATTTATTTGCTGAAGTCAAACAACAAATTACGGCTGATAGATGGGAAATTGTGGGGGGAATGTGGGTAGAGCCCGAAGTTAATTTAGTAAGTGGTGAATCTTTAGTTAGACAAGTATTATATGCTCAACGTTATACTTTAGAAAAATTTGGTAAACTAACAACAGTAGCTTGGTTACCAGATAGCTTTGGTTTCTGTTGGCAACTGCCGCAAATTCTTAAGCAAGGTGGTATAGAGTTCTTTGTAACTCAGAAGTTACATTGGAATGATACAACTAAGTTTCCTTATGGAATTTTTGAGTGGAAATCACCTGATGGTACACAAATTTTAAGCCTGATGTCTCCTCCTAATACCACAGGTGTTATGGATACTAATCCTATCACAATGGCAAATTATGCTGTTGATTGGGAAACTCAAACAAATTTAAAATCTGCCTTTTGGTTACCTGGTGTTGGTGATCATGGCGGTGGTCCAACTCGTGATATGCTAGAAGTAGCAAAACGTTGGCAACAGTCGCCATTTTTCCCAGAATTAAAATTTACAACAGCTCAAATTTATTTATCAGAAATTAGTAAAAATTACACTTATGAAAATGAATACCAATACAGAGAATTTCCAGTATGGAATGATGAACTATATCTAGAATTCCATCGCGGATGTTATACTACTCACGCTGATCAAAAACGCTGGAATCGTCGTTGTGAAAATTTGTTATACGAAGCAGAAATTTGGGCAACTTTAGCAACTTTAACGACAAGTCTTGCTTATCCTAAATCTCAAATAGAATCTGCTTGGAAAACAGTTTTATTTAACCAATTTCATGATATATTACCAGGAACATCAATTCCTGAAGTTTTTAAAGAAGCAAACGTAGCTTGGCAAGATGTCGAAAATACTGGTTTAAAGATATTAGATCAGTCACTAAATGCGATCGCATCTCACATCAATCTCCCACAACCACCACAACCAGATGCCAAACCTATTATTGTCTTTAACTCGCTAAATTGGCAACGCTCAGAAGTTGTATCTCTATCTTTACCCTCAGCATCTTCTTGGGAAATTTACAACTTATCTGGTGAAAAACTACCATCTCAGTTAATCAAACAGTCAACCTTGTTGTTTCTTGCTGAAGCTATCCCTTCAGTAGGGTATCGTCTCTTTTGGTTATGCGACTGCCACAAACCAAGCGATGATCAAATAACTTCCAAACCAACAGAAAATTGGATTTTAGAAAACGAATTATTGCGTGTTATTGTTGACCCAAACACTGGAGATTTAAGCAGCGTTTTTGATAAAATTAATCAAAGAGAAATCCTTAACGGTGCTGGAAATCAACTACAATCTTTCCAAGATCAGGGACAATATTGGGATGCTTGGAACATTGATCCAAATTATGCTCAACATCCTTTACCCCCAACTCAATTAAAATCGATTCAATGGCTAGAAACAGGGATATTATGCTCAAGTATTCGTGTGATACGTCAATTAGGTAAATCTCAATTTTGTCAGGATTATATTCTTTGGTTTAATTCACCAATTTTAGAAATTTCTACGACTGTAGACTGGCAAGAAACCCATGTATTAGTAAAAGCTGCCTTTCCTTTAAATTTAGAATCTAGTTATGCTACTTATGAAATAGCTTGCGGTGCAATTAAACGCCCAACAAGTCCCCAAACACCAGCAGAAAAAGCCAAATGGGAAGTTCCCGCTTTAGGTTGGGCAGATTTGGGAGATGATACTTATGGCGTTAGTTTGCTCAATAATTGCAAATATGGCTATGATGCCAAGCCCTCTGAGTTACGTCTAACGCTGCTACGAAGTCCTTGCTGGCCCGATGAAGATGCTGACCGAGGGATTCATCATTTTACCTACGCATTGTACCCTCACGGCGGCAATTGGCAGTCTGCCCAAACGGTGCGAAGAGGTTATGAGTTGAATGTACCTCTGCAAGTTTTAATTGATGTACCTTCAAGCTTGGGTCAGAAGTCTCTCAAGCCTTTTGGTCAGTTTTTGGACTGGCAAGCCAAAAATTTAGTTTTGATGGCTCTCAAGCCTTCAGAGGAAGACCAGGAGCAATATTTAATGAGGTGTTATGAGTGCCACGGAGAGGAGGCGGAGTTAGTGATTAGCAGTGATTTAGATTTAGCGATCGCCTATCCTGTCGATATACTAGAACGACCAATCTCGACTGAGCAACCCGTTAAGATTCTGCCGTGGAAAATCGCTAATTTTAGATTAAACTGCCAACCAAAACCGAGTCCTCTCTAGGGCAGGTTGCGGTAACCAACCCGTAGGAGGACAAATAACTTGTGGACACAACCCAACCTTTTCGAGATATGGATTAGTCTTCGTGATCTTCAAACGGGTCGTCCAACTGAGCAGCAGGAGGACCAAAAGCCGTGTAAATTGAGTAGCTAGTAACAGCTAAGACAAATACACCGATAGAAATGCTAAGAACTGTTGCAGGTTCCATGATTAAAAAAAAATTATGAGTACTATCCTTTTATAATATTACGGAACATTACAAAAAATCTATTCAGATTAATCATAGGTGACTCATGGCACAACAGACGCGGCTAGGGAATATTCTTAAACCCCTAAACTCAGAGTATGGTAAAGTTGCTCCGGGCTGGGGAACGACGCCCTTAATGGCAGTCTTCATGGCGTTGTTTCTAGTCTTTTTGCTGATTATTTTGCAGCTATACAACTCTTCACTATTGCTTGAAGGTATCAATGTCGATTGGAGAAGCTTGAGCCAGTAGTTTAGACTGAAGCCCTTAGCTTTAGATCAATTGCCCCGGCTCGTCCGGGTTTTTTTGTAAGTCTTATACTGAGGACTATAAACAGCACTTCATCACTAGCAGGAGATTAGAAGCATGAACATTTTTGGTGTTGGTCTACCGGAAATGGGACTAATTATGGTCATTGCCCTACTGGTTTTTGGTCCCAAAAAGTTGCCAGAAATTGGTCGGAGTATGGGCAAAGCAATTCGAGGCTTTCAAGACGCCTCCAAAGAGTTTGAAACAGAGTTTAAGCGTGAAGCAGAACAAATTGAACAAGCTGTAACCACAGCATCGTTACCAGAATCAAGGGAAATTGCGATCGAGGAAGTCACAACCACTGAATCAAACAATCACGCCACAACTTCCTCTCAACAAAGCTAAAAATTACCATACTTATTTTTTTATAGCCCGCTCAGGCGGGCTATAAATTATTGTTGCGGTTTGAAGTAAAGGTTTTTGCATAGGGATGCTTTGGCAGGTTCGCCCCAAAAGAACTGTCAATCGTAGTATTTAACGGCTAAACATGGGACTAGTCGAGCTTTTATCCTACAAAACAGTTTGGCAAAAAGCCTTGAGGTTATAGCTCTGTAGCAGTCACAACCAGGAAGCAAGTACCGAAGTGTCGAGCCGACTAGCTAACCAAAGAACTACACTGTTCCAAAGCATCCATTTGTTAGTCAACGGCGCTAGTAAATGCATCTCCATTGAAGCACCCTGTTTAAACTACTATTGTCACATACTTAAAGCAGATTATCAACCGAGTTTTTTGCCATTGCTGGTATCTAACCATTAACACTGAGGCAGGAGTTTTCCTAAACCATAAAAAAGGATTAAGGTTTTCCATTCTTTTGGTTTGCCGGTGCCTCAAATTTGTAGCCAACACCCCGAACTGTTTGAATCAAAGAAGGTTGACTGGAATCTAATTCAATTTTCTTGCGAATTTGACCAATATGAACATCAACAACTCGTTGATCTCCCACATAGTCATATTCCCAAACTTCCTGAATCAGTTCAGAACGACGCAGGACACGACCGGGATGGCAGGCAAGAAAATGTAGTAGATCAAATTCTAGGGCAGTCAAGGGGACAATCTCTTCGTTAAGAGTTACCTCCCGACGTCCTGGATCGATTACCAACTGATCAAAGACAAGGCGCTGTTGTTCAGTCGCAGTCACTTCTCGCCTGCGCTTTAAAATTGCCCCAACTCGGTTTTCTAAGTCTTGCAAGTCAAACGGCTTCGTGAGGTAATCATCACCACCTTGTTTGAACCCTTTGTCTTTGTCGGCGGCATCTCCCCGGCTAGTCAGAAAGAGAACAAAGACATCTGTTCGGCTCTGCATTTCTTGACACAAGTTGTATCCTAGAGCATCAGGTAAGTTCACATCCAGAATTACTAAGTCTGGATTAAACTGCTCAAATAATGACAGAGCTGTCTTCCCATCCTGAGCAGATTGCACTTGATAGTTTTTTTTGCTCAAAAAGCGAAGAATTAAATTTCGGATAGCCGGGTCATCATCCACGACAAGAATTTTGGCTGAAGCCATGGTCATAACTTTCCACGGAGAACTGGATTGAGGAATCGACACGCAGTATTTTTGACACCGGTGGTGTCTTGAGCATTTTAGACAATTATCGTCGTAGAATTAGGGGATGCCAATAGTTTAGACATCCTACGCAGGCTGGAAAGCTAAAAATCTTCCAAGAGTCCGACGCTTTTAACGCGAAAATAGTTCTCGCTCAAAGAAAGTGTTTGTCTCAAGACGCTTGTATTCAAGAATCGAGCTAAACTAGCTTTCAGGGGTTGACATGGCGCTCAAGTGCAAATGACCTATTACCTTTTTGGTAGTAAGGGCAGCATTGAGGATTTTAATCGTCTAATATACAACCAGTGTAAGGTCGCAGTCGTACGAGTGAAAAGAAGGGATGTCTTGGAGGTTTGACAGTGAGTGATCAAAATCCCTATGAAAAACTTGGGGTAACAGAAGATGCTTCTTTTGATGAAATCCAAGATGCCAAAGCGCGTCTGATACAGCAGCATCGCGGCGACCAAAAGCTCGTCGAATCTGTTGAGGCAGCCTACGATGCGATCATTATGGATCGCCTCAGAATGCGCCAAGAGGGAAAAATTAAGGTTCCAGAACGTATCCGGTTCCCGGAAAAGTTATCTCCGCCACCCAGTTTTACTCAAACGACCGCTAACCGTTCCCCAGCATGGCTGCAGCGCCTAATTGATACTCCAACTCGAGGAGAACTAATTTGGCCTACGGCATCTTTTGGGGTACTAGCGGCTGTTACAGCGTTTTATCAAAGCCCTGGTTCGTCAATTCTGCCTTTTATGCTGGCTTTGGGGGTTGGCTGTAATGTTTTTTTCCTCAACCGCAAAGAACGGCAGTTGGGTCGTTCTGTATTACTAACACTAGCTGGTTTATTGGTAGGTGTTGGTTTAGGTACGATGCTGGCGGGTTTCTTGGTTCCGCAACTGGCTACTATCAGTTTGACTATTGAGAAATTTGCCACATTGGTGACATTTTTATTGCTCTGGTTGATTAGTAGCTTCTTACGTTAAAAAAGCCTCCTGATTAATCCTCACTTGGTGGCTAATTACCGTTGGCTCAGGGGACTACACTAACTGTGGCAGTGCTTGATTAAGCAAGAAGTCTGCCGCTTCGCTCAGGTTGTTGAGGATTAAATTGGGCTGGTGGATACTTAATTGTGTTTTGTTACGAATTCCAGACAAAACCCCGATCGCTTTCACGTTGTGGGTTTTGGCGGCAATCAAATCAGCTTCTGTATCCCCAACCATCCAAACCTCAGAAGCTGCTGGTAATTCCAAGAGCGCCCGTTCCATCAATAAAGGCTTATCTTTGGTATCGCCCGTCTTGATGTAGTCATTGCTGAGGCAGTAGCGGTGATCGCTAGGAAAAAAGCGCCCCAAGTCATAGCGGCTAAAGGCGTCTTCAAGTTCCCGTACTCTACGCATAGTCATCACGACTAACTCAACTCCAGCTTGTTGTAAGCGTTCTAAAGTCTCTATCGCACCTGGTACTGGTTGGTCATACACTAGGTAAGGCACTGTATGTACAGTTTGGCGCCGTAGTAAAGCAAAGGCTTTTGCCTGCTCTTTGTCTAAACCAGAATTGATGCCAATTGTCGATTCAGGAATACGCGATCGCTTACATTCCCAAAACTCAGCCTTAGACATCGGCTGTAATGGCTGGTTTGGACGCTTATTTTGTTCGAGGCAATATTGGTAAACCTGATAATATCGCTCCGAAACATCCATGATTGGTCCGTCAAAATCGGTAATTAGTCTGAGCATGGGACAGCAAATCTTAATTTTTATTACATTATCTTAAAGGTAGGCTGCCTCGCTTCATCTGCTCCCGCTCAATTGCCTCAAACAAAGCGCGGAAATTACCCTCCCCAAAGCCTTGTGCCTCTTGTCGCCGCTCAATTAGCTCAAAGAAAAACGTCGGTTTCTCAAAAATCGGTTTGGTAAACGTCTGAAGCAGTAGCGCTTGAGGCGATTTTTTGTCCCAATCTACTAAAATTTCTTGAGCTGCAATTTTCTCAAACTCAGCTAGTGATAAATTCAGTTCTTGATAGCGTGAGTGCAACTGGATGTAGTAGCTAGCAGGAATAGGCAAAAAAGCCAGTCCTTGAGCACGCAATTGAGCAATAACTTCCACAATTTGGGGAGTTTTTAGAGCAATATGCTGAATTCCCGCTCCCTGGTTAGCGTTGAGAAACTCCTGAACTTGAGAATTAGCAGAAGTTGGCTCATTAATGGGAAACTGTACACCACTAATGGGATGAACTAGCACTTGAGAACGTAGCCCAGATTGCTCTGTTTGAATCGTAAACGACTGCCGACGCCTAAATCCCAGAATATCCTCATACCAACTTAAAGCCGCCTCCAAGTCGCCTGTAGGCACGTTTAAGACGACATGATCAATGCCACTGAAGAAATCTAACTCAGTTGTCGAAATATCCTTGAACTCAGAAAAACTTAAAGCTACTGGCGTAGTTTCTGTGGGAACAATGGACAATAGAAAAGCTTGATCTATGGGGATTGATGAGTGATCAGCTCCCGAAAACTCAATTAAAGTGTGAGTTAGCCCGCCCCAGGCTGCGATTTTTGCCCATTTCCTGCCGCTTTGGGATTGTTGGAGAACTTTAGCACCATTAGCGATCGCTAACCTCAGCAGACTAGGCAAATCTGAAACCGCAAAAACGACATCAGCAACGCCGGGAGGATGCCGTCTCAAAAATTGAGCAACCGGACTTGCCGAAGTTAGAGGGGACGACAACACAATAGTTACAGCGCCACTGTTTACCACATTGGTTAGAGTATGACAGTTAGCGCCAGAAGCGATCGCCTGAAACCCCATCTGCTTGACAAACCAATCGCGAGATCTATTGGCGTTTTCTACATAAAAATGAATGCAATTGATGTTCATGCCAAAATTGCTCTCAGAGCCTGCTTGCCTATCAATTTTGGCGCTTTTTCCAGATTTTCAGGTCATTCTCAAGGAACATCGTACCAGGTTAGAAAAATAAGTGGCTTTCTGGCTGAATATTAATTTCCATTGGTACAGCTTGTGGATCAGCCTTGAGGGCAAACATAATCGCCTCTGCTGCTGTGTTGGGTGTCAGCATTTTGGAGCGGTCTACCTTTAAGCTCACATTATCCCAAAAAGGCGAATCTACACCACCAAAATAAAACAGCGTAAACTTAATGCCAAAACGCTTTAATTCATCTGCCATACACTTGCTAAAACCAACCACACCAAACTTAGAAGCACAATAAGCCGAAGCCATTGCCATTGAGTGCTTGCCTAAAATGCCGATAACATTGCAGATGTGACCAACTCGTTTATCCTTCATCACCTCAGCCGCCGCCTGACAAGTATAAAAGCTACCTTTAAGATTTAAATCCAACATGGCATCCAAATCAGCAGGTTCAACTTTGTTGTATTGCTTCATGACTCCCGCACCAGCCGCATTTACTAGTACGTCAATTTGACCAAACTGAGCAACTGCCTTGGACATCAAGCTTTCCACCTGTAAAGGGTCTGTGATGTCCGTCGGCACGGTTAAAACTTGATTTTGGTATGGGGCTTGGATTTCAGCAACAAGTGCCTGCAAGCGGCTGCTATCTCTGGCTACCAGCACCAAACTTGCACCTTCGGCTGCCAGTTTGTGGGTTAATGCCGAGCCAATGCCGCCCGTAGCGCCAACAACAACCACGACTTTGTTCTGCATTTTGGTTACATTTCTTTACTTCTATCCCATAATACCCATTGTGGAGAGTAGAGGTAAATGGCTCTTCGCTTTCTATTCAGCCGTTACTTCTGAGGTTTACTTTTAACCAAAACGTCCTTCCACATAATCACGAGTGCGGTTTTGTGTTGCACCTGTAAAAATCTTGGGAGTTGGACCAAATTCTACAAGTTGACCAATACGACTTTCATCAGTACTAAAAAATGCTGTATAGTCTGACACTCTTGATGCTTGTTGCATATTATGAGTAACAATCACAATTGTTAATTCAGAGCGAAGATTTTGCAGCAATTCTTCAATCTTCATTGTGGCAATTGGATCAAGTGCCGAACAAGGTTCATCCATCAGTAAAACCTTGGGTTTAACGGCTAAGGCGCGAGCAATACAAAGTCGCTGTTGTTGCCCGCCAGAAAGTCCAAATGCTGATTGATTTAACTTGTCTTTTACCTCATCCCAAATTGCGGCATTACGCAGTGCTGACTCAACAATTTCATCTAATTTTGCTTTGGAGTGGCGACTTGTAAGCCGGACACCATACACCACATTATCGTAAATACTTCTGGCAAAAGGATTGGGTTTTTGGAAGACCATGCCTATGTGACGACGCAAGCGATTAGGATTAACACGACGACCATAGATATTTTGACCAAAAAATTCTACTCTGCCTTCAACTTGCACTTTTCCTTCGAGTTCAGCAATACGATTGAGCGATTTGATAAAGGTTGATTTGCCACAACCCGAAGGTCCAATAATTGCGGTAATTTGTTTATCAAAGATATCCAAAGATATGCCTTCTAAAGCTTTTTGAGTGCCATAAGAAAAGCTTAAATCTCTGACACGCATGGCTGTGGCTAAAACTTCATCTAGATCTAAGTTTCCTGAAATTAGTTCAGGAGTGATTCGGGAATCTTGGCTACGAGGTTGCATATTTTAACGATTCTTTAGACGTTTACGGGTGACTTGACGAGAGAAAATACTGCTGATTAAAACTAGTCCAATTAGCACAAGAGAAGCTGTCCAAGCTAGTTGGTTTTGCTCTTTATAAGGTGAGCTTGCGTACTGGTAAATTAGTACTGATAAAGAAGGCGTGGGACTAAATAAGTCCTGGGGCCAGAATTGAGTTGAGCGGGCTGTGAAAATCAGGGGTGCAGTTTCACCAGCAACACGTGCGACAGCTAGTAAAACGCCTGTGGTAATGCCAGGAATAGAGTCAGTGACAACAATACGAATAGTGGTGTGAAAGCGCCCAACTCCTAATCCGGCTGAGGCGAGGCGATGGGCAGTAGGAACGAGTTTTAGAGCTTCTTCGGTGCTTAAGGCGACGATCGGCAGCATGATGATGCTAAGAGCAAAACCGCCAGCAATTGCGGAAGCACCTTTTGTTGCTATAACAATGACGCTATAGGCAAAAACTCCGACCACAATTGAGGGTACACTACTTAAGATAATGACGATAAAGCGGATGTATTTAGCAATAGTTGATCCTTTGCCAAATTCAGATAAGAATATGCCTGTCATTACACCAAAAGGAATGCTAAATAAGCAAGCAATTCCCACCATTAAAAATGTGCCAACAATAGCATTAGCAAAGCCGTTAGTTCTATCTGGTACTCCCACAGGTGCAGGGAGAGAAACTAGAACTTCTGGCAGAGAAATTGTCATTCCCAAAAGTGATACTGCTTGCAATTTCATGAATGCTGGGAAGCCTTGACGCAGAATTTCCCATAAGATGGCAAACAGTGGTATTAGGGCGGCAAAGGTTAAGAAGAAGGCAAGAATTGTCATGCCTCGGCTGAAGAAAGTTCGGCTTATTGGTAGCGGTTGCTGTAGTTCTTCTAAGGATTCTGAAAAATTATTATTCATGGGTTATTGCCCTTTGTTGCTAATAAAGGACGAAGCAGGTTTTTAATTCCCTTGCCACCAATTAGTTGTACTACTACTCCAGCCAAGATATTTACGATTAAGGTTAGGGAAAATAAAATTAGGGCTAAATACATTAATGCCCCGACGTGTAATTTGTCTATTGCTTCGGCAAATTGATTGGCTAAAACGGCAGGAATGGTATATCCAGGGGCAGTTAATGATGGGCTAATTTGCAGCGAGTTACCTATTACCATTGTGACTGCCATAGTTTCTCCTAATGCCCGTCCTAAAGCTAGGATGACGGCGCCGATAATTCCTGAACCTGCTGAGGGAAGTAAGACATTCCAGATAGTTTCCCAACGGGTTGCACCAAGTGACATGGAGGCACTGCGTAATTCTTTGGGGATAACGAGTAATACTTCTCGACTAATTGAGGCAACTGTTGGCAAAATCATGATGGCGAGTACGATGCCGGCAACTAGCATTCCCGGTCCAAAGGGTTCGCTGTTAAATAATGGTATCCATTTGAAATAATCAAATAACCATTGTTGGATGGGGAGAAGAAAGGGAATGAGGAAAAATATGCCCCATAATCCAATGATGACGCTAGGTATGGCGGCAATTAGTTCAATCAGGAATCCTAAAGGCGATCGCATCCATGCTGGTATAAAATCTTCACTAGTCACAATTGCCACGGCTATTCCGGTGGGAACTGCCATTAAAAGTGCCAATGTAGAACTAACTAATGTGCCATAAATGAAAGGTAAGGCGCCAAACTTTTCTTGTCCAACATTCCAAATTTGACTCCACAAAAATCCTAAGCCAAATTCTTGAACTGCTGGTCGAGCGTCTTTATAAATTATCCAACTTATCCAAAATAATACTGCTGCTGTAGCTAAAGTAAAAAGCCAAACTAAGGCTGTAAATCCTTTTTCTAGCCAAATCCCTTCGCCTCTAGTGCTAGTGATATTGGTATCAGTTTTATTTAAATTAGCTTGCTCTAAAAAATTCGTCATATCTGCATCAAGGTGATACCTACAGCGCCCTATAGATTTACATAATTAATGAAAGGATATCTCCATTTATTGATAAGATATCCAGCTATTTGTATTAGAAGACAGTGAATGCTGATCCAATCAACATTCACGCTCAACAATCACAAGGTTACTATTAATTTGAAGCTGCACTCATAGCATTCACAGCATTTCTTGCAGCCGTGGCTGTCGCTGGAGGAATTTGGGTATAGCCTAGTTTGCTATTGGTGTTTTGACCAGTAGTTAAAATCCAATCTACCATCTTTTTCACGGCTGCAGCTTTGTCTGCGGGATACTGTTTTTTGATCAGCAGCCAAGTTACACCCATAATTGGATAGCCGTCGGCTGGATCTGCTAATCCTTTCGCTTCAAAGGTAGTATTATCAAAACTAGCATTTTCAAAGGCTTTATTAGCTTCGGCAGATGATGGTGAAACGAAGCGGTTTTGCTTGTTTTGTAATTGTGCTTGGGCTAGTTTATTTTGTTCAGCGAAAGTATCTTCCACGTAACCAATAGCGCCTTGTGTTTGTTGTACTAAGGCGGCGACACCAGGGTTGCCTTTACCACTAAGAGGGCTACCTAACCAAGTTGGTGCTGATCCGGGGGGAATCTTACTTTTGAAGCTGGAACTAATTGCAGCTAAATGTCTGGTAAAAATGTTAGTTGTACCGCTACCATCAGAGCGTACAGCCAATCTAATTGGTCTGTTGGGCAGATTTACACCAGGGTTATCTGCGGCAATTTTTGAGTCATTCCAACGGGTAATTTCTCCCATAAAAATGGCTGGAAGTACGGAACGAGATAATTTTAAGTTAGTGACACCAGGAAGATTATAAACAACAGAAACTGCACCGCCTGCTGTGGGAACTAAGATCAATCCTTTCTTCATTTGAGCTTGATCTTCTGGCTTAGGATAGGCATCACTTCCGGCAAAATCAACAGTATCAGCAATGAATTGTTTGATACCGCCGCCGCTGCCAATTCCTTCGTAGTTAACTGTTAAACCTGTTGCTTGTTTAAAAGCTGGGTCGTTGAAATAGTTGTCGTAAAGTGGCTTAGGAAATGTGGCTCCAGCTCCATTTAAGGTGACTGTTTGAGCCATTGCTGCACAGATATTGAACGAAAATGCGACAGTTGCCGCTGAAGCCGTAACGGCACGACGTAAAAACTTTGTGGAGGAAACCATTAGCCTTATTTTTGAGCCAACTCAGGGTTGTAATTAAGCAATCTTTAGTTACCCTACAACTGAAACAATGGGCTTAGGTAAAGGTATTATTAATATTAATTTAAATTCTATTTAACTAATAGTTAACAAAATAAAATTGATGAAACTATGACTAAATTTTGGAAATTTTTTATTCTTATTAGCTACAAAAGTATTAGTATTTCTAGTAATATCAATTGAGGTTGAGTTGTGAAATCTACAGGTGGATATACACCAAGATTAGATTGCTAAATTTGGTACGTCATTGTTTGAGGACAGGATGAGCTGTTCTCTGATTTTTGTCCCCAGCATCCAAAAACCTGATCTGACCGATGCCTGAGTAGAGTTTTGGTGAGATTCAGATAAAAAGCGATCGCTTCTAAGAATTTTCTGAGCTAATGGCACTGTATTGCAGTGTCATACATCTGTTATACAGCAAATTTTTACCTTACACGATTGTTAGGTAAACAATCTTTATAAAAATTAAGAACTGATTAGTTATGACTCAAGCCTTATTCCTCAAAAACCTGCCCGCGCCTTTACAATTCTGGGTTAGACCAATGCTGCTGGCGTCTTTAGCTTTACATGGTTTACTCCTAGTAATGCCCACCAGCTCTAAAGATAAACCGAAAGCCCCTACAAAAAAAGAGCCAGAAAAGGTCAAAATTACCCAATTACCAACTGCACCCAAACCACCTACAGCTCAAACACCCCTAGCTGTAGTAAAACCCTCACCTGTAATACCAAAGCCGTCTGTTGCTCAACCTAACCCCATTCGTCCACCAGCAATAACACCGCCAATTCCTCCAGTTACGCGCTCAAAACCGCGACCAACCACACCACCGCCAACCCCTTCAGAAGTCCCGACACCACTAACCTCACCAACCCCAGTCGCTTCAACATCCCCAACTCCAACACCTTCAGAAGTCCCGACACCACTAACCTCACCAACCCCAGTAGCTTCAGCATCCCCAACTCCCTCTAATCCTTTTGACAGTTTCCCCTTTCCCAAAACGGCTCAACTCGGTTCACTGGGATTATTATCGGGAGACAATGATAAATCAGCTCGTAATACGGCAGAAGCACTCGATACAGTGGTTGCCTTCTACAATACAGAACTGCCAGCCAATAAATTCACTTCTACGCCTCTAACCAATGAGGCAGACCTCAAAGTTTACCAAGTTTCTCCAGCAAGTGGCGCTCCTCAATTCCTGCATTTAATTTCTCAGGACGGAAAAACAGTAATTCTTTTAGCATCTCAGCAAGTAAGTGATTTGAAGAGTCTTAAAGATGCAGGAACACGAAGCGCCGAGGAAATTGCCTTTTACGACAATGTACTTACGCCAATTGAAAAAGATGATAACTTAATTTTAAACACAGTTGAGCCTAGCGATGTAGCGAAGATTCCGGAATCTGCTAAGTTTGCTGACCAAGACAAGTTCCGACCTCTTGTTAAGACAGGAAATCTCGCTCCAAAGTCTCCTGAAGAGCTAGCTGCAATTTATGCAAACCAACTAAATCAACAGGGGTTTACACAAATTTCTAAAGAAGCAACTTATGGAGGCGCAATTGTTTACAAAGTAACACAGGGACAATTTAAGGCTTACTTGTACTTTGTAACAATTGAAGGAAATTACACGATCGCTCTCTTATCCAAAGATTCTCCTTATTAGCAAGAAAACCTCTTACTGATCATTTTTTATCCCGCCTCTGCAAAGGCGGGATAATTTTTTGTAATGCGATCAACTATGCAATTAATTATTGATTGCCAAGGAAACGCGATCGCCTCCAATATCTCGCATTTTCCCTAAAACTTGTACAACCTTTTCGTAGGGAAGTTTGCGGTCTGCATTTAATACTACTGCTCCTTGAGGATTTTTTTGTAAATAAGCCTGCATTGGTTGAACTAATTGCGCTTCAGTAATTGCATCCTCGCCTAAAAAAAGTTGTCCTTGAGGGTCGATACTAACTACCAAAGGATCAGGGGCTTTCTGCTCACTGAGTCCTGAACCTGCACTAGGTAAAGTCACATTTACTGCATTCTGCTTATTTGTTAATGTCATTGAAACAATGATGAAGAATGTCAAAATAGTCATAATGACATCCATCATTGGCACCAAGTTAAGCTCTGGCATCTGCGAAGTTTTTTGCTTAGATTTAAAGCGCATTATCAATTAGCACTCTTAGAGTATATATTTACTTTTAAGGCTCAATATTCCCATGATGATTGTTTCTGAATTGACGAGTTGCCCTCAGAAACCGAAGGTTCGTACCAAACTTGCCGATAGATTAATTCTAGCTCGCTACCAACTGCCGAAAAATAATCTATTTGGTTAGATTGTAAAGTAACAAAAACTCGAAAAACAGAAAGAGCAATAATTGCCACAGCCATACCAGAAGCTGTAGTAGTCAAAGCTTCACCAATACCAGCCGCAGCCTTCGTGGCACTGTCACTTGCTCCACCTCCGCCAATATTCAGGTTGTTGAAAGTAACAATCAAACCCGTTACTGTACCCAAAAGACCGAGCAAGGGAGCAATTCCCACTACACTTTCTAATAGTTTATCCCCTTTATGCATTTGCACAAATTCTTTATCTCCAGCAGATTCTAATGCTAGGCGAAAAGTTTCAGGAGTAGGTTGCTTTAGTCTTAAAGGCGCAAGCAAATAACGACCAATTGGTAAAGCCTGAGCATTGGCAGCAATTGTCGCAGCTTTATCTAAGTCTATACGAGCTGCTTCTAAAACATCGTGGACAATTTTATCTTCTTGTCTCAACAACCGGAACCAAAACAAAGCTCGTTCTAAAGCGCAAGCAATAGTAGCAACAGACAACCCTAAGAGAGGTACCATTACCGGACCCCCCTTAGCAAGCAAACTAAAGATTGTGGTCATATTCATTAACTAGGAAAGGGCTGACTATGCTTTCATCAAGGTTTCTCTTCCTTAGCATATCGGACATTCAAGCGGCAACTGGTTAAGAAAACGTAAATGCTAAATAAATCTATGATTAAGAAAATTTGATGCCTTATTTATACATTTTAAATGATAATATGCTACTAGCATGGCTCGGAAAGTAAATTGGCGCAGGTTTTACAACAATAACGCAAGCAATCAGCAGTTGGCTTGAACAATATTTTTTTGGAAGAGACTCTTATCAGCAACTCGTATCTTCATCTCTAATGTTGTGCAAGGCAACTCCCCAACCTTTATCTGTTTGTTTTAACTCAAAAACACGACAAGATTGCAAAAATTTAATAAAGTTACACTTAAGCTGTAGTTTTTTAATTACTGTAGTCACAGGTTGACCATATTGGCGCTGAAACTGAGTTCCTAAAATATTTATTGGTAGATATGTCCCTGGAGATTTACTCGTTGCACTATCAATCATTTTGACTAATACCTGCTCTAATTCAGATTGTGAGTTAATTTGACGAATATTTTGAGCTTTGCTATTTACTTGCTCCGAGTCACTAACTACGCTCACTTCTAGTATAGGTATTGCAAACAAACTTATATATATTTCAGATTGTTCTGTTAGTTGATGAACAACAAAATCCTGTGGGTTTTCAATAAAAATATCTCTGGCTCTTTTGCCAGGAAAATGAGTAGAGACAACCTGACTCAGAGTAATTTTAAATTTTTCTTGAAACAAAGTAGAAATTTTAGATAACTTAATCCACTGATTATTGCTGCGCTTTTGCTCTAATTTGATTAAACTTTTAATTTGAACAATTACTTGCTCAAGAGGAGGCACTTCAGCAACAAACTTGAGTGAATGAGTGTGAGTTTGATTAGTTTTGTTATTAAAAACTGTGATTACTTCATCACGCTTACGAACTAAATATACCGTCAGTCCATGAGTTTGCAGTGTCGTACAAAGATGACTTAAAACACGGTCGGATGAGCAAACTAAAATTTCTTTTGCTGTTGGGTAATGGATAAAAATTGATGAACCAACAGTTGCCATTTTTAGATCAGCACTATCTTTACCAACTGGCACATGAATTAGTTCATAACCACGTCCGTGAAACTCTACATCTTGTTTTCCCATTTTGCTCCAATTCGCAAAAGCAATTTTAATTTGAATGGGATAAGTACAAATAGCTGTCAAGAATTTTTCAGTTTTAGCATCAAGTCGTAGATTTTCTGCATCTAGAAGCAAGATGGCAATTCCTTTAGCAGGTTCTGTTAAATCACCTGAATGTAAGTTTTCTCTTAGGTTTCTGTGATCAACTAATTGCTGAATTGATAAATTAATTCTTTCTATTAGTTTGCCAAAACTTGCTAGCTGGAAATAACTAGGTACTAACAATCCTTGTAAGAAAATTTTGACCCGAAGAATTAATGCTTCTTTGTCTGGACTGTTGCTAAGTCCCTCTTTCAGTTTCATCATGAAAACTGATTGGTTTCTAGCATCGCGCCAAGGAACCTTTCTATACTTTTCTTTGATTAATTCTGGTTGCTGTTGCTGAATTTCAATTAAAGTTTGATAGACATAGAGGCTGATTTCGTGAATAACGGCAGAATCAGCGGCTGGTATTACACTAGCGTTATCTGGCATGGGTATTCCCACTCTTCGCTTTTGTTGAGGCGGTTAACTCCTGAATCCAGGAGACGCTCATACTTTTAAGATTCCCATCATAATAAGAGAAAAGGCTTTATATTTCGTAACTTCATTCATTATGGCAAGAGATTTACGGGGATTCATCAAGCAGCTAGAAGAACGTGGGCAGTTACGGCGAATAAAGGCGTTAGTTGATCCAGACTTGGAAATTGCGGAAATATCCAACCGGATGCTGCAAGCAGGGGGACCAGGGCTACTGTTTGAAAATGTTAAGGGGGCATCGTTTCCTGTTGCTATCAATTTGATGGGGACAGAGGAACGGGTTTGCTGGGCAATGAATATGGAACATCCGCAGGAGTTGGAAACTCTGGGCAAAAAGCTGGGAATGTTGCAACAACCAAAGCCACCGAAAAAGATTTCCCAAGCTGTGGAATTTGGCAAGGTTTTGTTTGATGTAGTTAAGGCGAAACCGGGACGAGATTTTTTCCCAGCTTGCCAACAGGTTGTGCTTGAAGGAGATGCTCTGGACTTAACTAAGCTGCCTTTGATTCGCCCTTATTCAGGTGATGCCGGTAAGATTATCACATTGGGGCTGGTGATTACAAAAGATTGTGAAACCGGCACGCCGAATGTTGGCGTTTATCGGTTGCAACTACAGTCACGCAACACGATGACGGTGCATTGGTTGTCGGTGCGGGGTGGGGCGCGGCATTTGCGGAAGGCGGCGGAAAATGGCAAAAAGCTGGAAGTAGCGATCGCTCTTGGTGTTGACCCCTTAATCATTATGGCAGCCGCGACACCGATTCCTGTAGATTTATCAGAATGGTTGTTTGCAGGGCTGTACGGCGGTTCTGGCGTCCAATTAGCCAAGTGTAAGACGGTAGACTTAGATGTTCCGGCTGATTCGGAGTTTGTCCTCGAAGGCACAATTACGCCAGGGGAAGTTTTGCCAGATGGTCCTTTTGGTGATCACATGGGTTATTACGGTGGGGTGGAGGATTCGCCTTTGGTGCGTTTTAATTGCATGACGCATCGTAAAGATCCGATTTATATGACGACATTTAGCGGTCGTCCACCGAAAGAAGAAGCGATGATGGCGATCGCACTTAACCGCATTTATACCCCTATTTTGCGTCAGCAAGTTTCAGAAATTGTTGACTTTTTCCTACCAATGGAAGCCCTTAGTTATAAGGCGGCAATTATTTCCATTGATAAAGCTTATCCAGGGCAAGCGCGACGTGCTGCTTTGGCTTTCTGGAGTGCCTTACCGCAGTTTACCTATACCAAGTTTGTGATTGTTGTCGATAAGTCAATTAATATTCGCGATCCGCGCCAAGTTGTCTGGGCAATTAGTTCTAAAGTTGACCCAGTTCGCGATGTTTTCATACTACCAAATACACCGTTTGATAGTTTAGACTTTGCTAGTGAAAAAATTGGTTTAGGCGGAAGGATGGGAATTGATGCAACGACCAAAATCCCTCCCGAAACTGAGCATGAATGGGGCGAACCTTTAGAATCTGATGATGATGTCGCAGCAATGGTAGAAAGGCGTTGGGCAGAGTATGGTTTGGATGATTTAAAGTTAGGAGAAGTTGACCCCAGTTTATTTGGTTACGATATGCGTTAAGAGCCAATTAGTCATAATATATTGCTGAATAATAGAATAATAGACTAGTTGGTAGTTTAAAGTCCCTTTCTTAGTTTTAGAGAGGGCAATGCTTCAATCCTAAAGCTTAATAAATATCGTGTTTTAGAGTAAAAATTAATGGGGCAACAATTCAGTGGCAACGGTTATAAAATTGCCGCTATTGCGATTATATGGAGCTTTGCAACGGGAATGTTGGCGATTTGCATACCACTTGTCTCAATTACAAACAGCGGCATGATTTTACCTTTAGCTGTTATTTTTGGGGCAAATTGGAGTACAAAAATTATTTGGGATTCATCAATTCAAAATGCTGAGTTAATGAATAATACTCATGCTTTAAATGAGCGTGTTGTTAATTTAGAAGTTAACGAATTTGACAGTCATAACAAGCTGAAAAAAATTGACTGCGGCGATAATGATTAAAAGGCGTTATTACAAGCAGTATTGCTAAACTATAAGTAAGCTTTAAGGAGTTTGCTCAATGCCATATCCCTTTCCCGGTATGAACCCTTATCTAGAACATCCTGAAATCTGGCCAGGAGTACATCATTGGTTGATTATTGAAATCGCCAGATCTTTGTCTCCCAAGCTACGTCCTAAGTACCGAGTTGCTGTGGAAGTACGAATGTATGAAACGCCTAGTGAAAATTCGCTGCTTGTTGGTATTCCTGATCTAATAGTAAAACGCTCAAGCACTGCAACAACTACCATTACTAATGTTGCTGTTGCCGCACCTACGACACAACCGACAAAGGTGACAGTTCCAGTTCCTGAGATTATTAAAGAAGGTTATTTAGAAATTAGAGAAGTAGGAACAGATAAAGTTATTACTAGTATTGAAATTCTTTCTCCTGCTAATAAGCGCTTAGGAAAAGGAAGACAAATATATGAAAAGAAACGGCTTCGAGTCTTAGGTAGTGGAACTCATTTAGTTGAAATTGATTTACTACGGGCAGGGGAAGCTTTGTCATTTTTTGGTAATAATATTAGTAGTCAATATCGAATTTTAATTAGTCGCGGTAATTGTCGTCCTAATGCTGACTTGTATGCTTTTAATTTACAAGATATGATTCCTGCATTTCCTCTACCTTTGCAGACAGAAGATATTGAACCAATTATAGATTTGCAAGCATTATTAGGTGAAATCTATGAGATAGCTAGTTATGATTTGGCAATAGATTATAGTCGTGGATCAATACCGCCGTTATCAGAATCAGATGTTGCTTGGGCAGATGCTTTGTTAAAAGAGAAAGGATTACGGTGATGCTTGCAGTAGTTATTGATATGAAAAAAGCTCGCCCTTTCTCCACAAAAAGCGATTGCCCTTCTCTTTTCAAATAAACCCTTAAAACTTCTGTCCTACATAAACAGAGCGCACTTCCCCATTACGTCGAATCATAGCTTCCTGATTAGCCACAGAAACCAAAATCCAACCACTCGCACCAATACCTTCCCCAATATAAAAGCGTTGAGTCGAACCATCAATATCAAACAACGCCGCCGATCGCTCATCTGATTCCATCAATCCTACCAAAGTATGTTGCTCGGTAGGCGCGGCTGAAACACTCGCAGCCGACTCAACAGCCGAAGGTGCTGGTGCAGGCGGCAGCTCAGGCATTACCGGAGGCGGAGCCAGTTTAGCGACAGGAGTCGGAGCGGGCTGTTTGACAGGAGCTGGAGCTGAGGGTTTGACAGGAGTTGAGGATTTGACAGGAGCTGGAGCTGACTGCCTTGCTGCTGGAGCCGGAGCTTTTGCCGGAGCTTTTGCCGCAGGCTTTGGCGCAGGTACTGCCGCTCTTGCCGTTGGCGGATTGATGTTTTGAGCAACAGGAGCTTGGGGCGGATAAACTGGAATATAAATTCTTTCCAAAACCTGCGGTGGTTGATTTGGCACAGGCGATCTGCTACCAACTGCAGGCAGCGTCGGCAAAGCTACTGGCGCTTGATTATTTGTAGCATTAGTTGCTGTAGCTGTCTTCTCGTTATTTTTGTTTTTATTTTCGATTACCTGAAGCGATCGCAACATATAACTCACAAACTGAGTATCCTCTGCCGGAAGTTGCTCTGACGAAGACGAACCCGAAAAATTTAAAAATCCTGGCAAACGAATCTTTTGTTGATTTGCCACCAACAAACCAAGCGCCACCAACAAAGAAATAATACCTCCTGCTAAGAGCCATTTTTCAATAGACCAACCTGAGCGTTTAGCCTGGGGAATTACAGTTGGTGTAGTTGTTTGAACCAGTGTTGCCTCTATCGGCGGCTGCTCAACTTCTGGTAGATCGTAGCTCGGTACCAATTCCTGAGTCGCTATCCCTGCCGACGGCGTGGGAAGTTCTGGCATCACGATCGACTGTAATGACACATATTCAGGCTTAACTGGCTCTGTCGGTAGCTTACTGCCACCGTCCAAAATCCGGTCAATATCCGAAAACAAGTCATCCATTAGTTTATCGGCATCGGATTCTGCCGACCAAGGCTGGACTGATTTAGAACTGCTCAACTGCTTATTTGCTCTTGGGTTGGTGCTGACTTCCTGAGACATGGATTGCTCACTCTCGTGGCTACAGATTTAACAATATACGATCAGGCATTTCCTGTCGCGTAAGAATTAGTAATCAAAGCTCTTATTTTGTGGTTTAGCCTAGATCCCTTACTTCAAAGCCTGAAATTTACCCAATTATTTTAAGAGTGTAATTGAATAAATTAGACATTTTATCTGAACTTTTGGCATCAGCAAAGTCCTAAGCTTCTAACACTGCAGATCTTAACTCTAAATGTCAACAAGTTACAGGTTAATTTGCAGAGTTTTTCTGGCTTTGGCATAGTACCTCTATCGCCAGTCCCCCTGCACTGTAAACGCCGCCCAATAATAAGGAGACTGCCAATTCTGAGATTTCCACATCTCCAATTGTGCTGCTCTTAATGCCGATACCGGATTTTGTCCTTCGTTGAGCATTTTTTGGTAGAATTTCGCCATCACTTCAGAAGTGGCAACATCATTAACACTCCACAAACTCACCACCACACGCCGCGCTCCAGCATACATAAAGCCCCTTGTCAAGCCCACCAACCCTTCCCCTTTCACTTCTTTACCTAATCCGGTTTCGCAAGCACTCAACACTACCAGTTCCGCAGGTAAATTGAGGTTGAAGATATCGTGAAGGCGCAAAAATCCATCTTGGGATGTGCCTTTTTGATCATATAAAGACAGCACAATTCCCGATAATTCAGGATTAATTGGGTCGAGTAAGCCGTGAGTGGCAAGGTGGATAATTTGATATTCGGCTAAATTCGGGTCAGTAGCGGCGGTGCGGGAGGCATTAAAATCCAGGGCTTGCAGGCGTTTAGCTTCTGGGACAAGAGCGAGAATTTTTTTGGCTTCGATGCCCGTATATTCCAGGCGGTCAAGTACCGATACACTGTCTCCTAAACCCAAGTTACGAGTAGCACGAGTGAGGGTACGACTAGATAGTGTATCGGGGGTTGGTTGAGGTGGAATGCCGGTCAGACGAGTGTCGTTGGTAGCGAAGATGGGGTCAGCAATTACGGCAAGAGATTTGGCAGCAATTGGACGGTTTTGCAGTTGTCGGCGTTGAATGGCAACCGTTGAGGCGGAGGGTAGGGTGATGATTTCGTTTTGGACGAGTAGCGGGTTTGTGGGAGAAGTCGGAATTGGCAGTGCGGCAAAGGGAACATATTGTAATGCCCCATCTCCAACCACTAGTAAGCGTTTGTTGGCTAATTGATTAGCGACTGGGGCGAGAAGCATCTGACTTAGTGGCAGTCCGGTTTCTAGATTTGCTCCACTATCTGGGGTAAGAGATTGGCGGAAAGTTTGGGCGGCGGCTTCGATTTCACTGCGTTTGGGAAGTACATAACTGGTGATGCTGGTTTTGGTGACTGCCCACAGATAACTGCGGTCTTCGCCGAGGGAATATTGTAAAAGTAAAGTATCGTCGTCGAGTACCTGTTGTTGAATCTGTTGTAAGGTTAACGGTTCGGGATATTTGAGCGCCGCGTAGCGGGGACTGGTGGTGCGAATTTGGGTTTCTAGTTGTTTGAGTTGAGTGAGTAGGGATTGGGATTTTTGTTTGATTTCATTCAGTTCTTGTTCAGTATACTGACCGCTTGAGAGTTCATACCTACGACGTTCTAGGGTGTTGAGTTCTTGTTGCAAATTGCGTTCTTGTTCTAGCAGTTTGGGGTCAGCACCTTGGCGAATATTGGCAGTAGCTTCGGTGAGGAGTTCGAGGAGACTGCGGGCACGGGCGCGTTCGCTAATGTGCAATGCTTGACCATCGTATCCTTGGTTGGGGTTTTGCTGGTGCAGTTGCATTAATAAATCAATGTAGAACTGATAATAATCTTGGTTGCGGGCAAAGTAGGATTGTCGCAATTCTTTGCTAGCAATTTGAGTGCGGAGTGATTCAATAATATTGATAGCTGTCTCGATTTCAGTTTTGGCAGCAGTGAGGTTATTTTGCTGGCGATTTAAGGTGGCTTGGTTGTAGAGGATGTTGGCTTCTTCTGTTTTATAACCGAGTTGTCGAGATAGGGGTAGAGCTTGGTTGTAGTATTCTTGGGCTGTGGAAATTTGACCAGAAGCGGCGTTGATTTTGCCGATTTGGTTAAGGATGGTGGTTTCTTTGATTTTGTCCTTGAGGTGTCGGGAGATGATCAGGGATTGGTTGTAGGCATTGAGGGCTGTTGACCATTCTTTTGAGGCGATGTAGGTGCTACCGATGCC
>JBATUR010000120.1:0-75050 GCA_049671305.1 Coleofasciculaceae cyanobacterium | reverse complement strand
AACGAATGCAAAAGGCAGTGCTATCATTGCGAGGAAAGTTATTTAACGATGAAGGTCAATAACTATGACACAAGCACCTATCTCTCCTGTGGTGCTAGTCATCTTAGATGGTTGGGGTTATCGTGAGGCAACTGACGGAAACGCCCTTGCCACCGCAGAGACGCCCATAATGGATAGCCTTTACACTGTTTACCCCAGTACCTTAATTCGGACTTCTGGGAAGGATGTAGGGTTGCCAGATGGTCAAATGGGCAATTCAGAAGTGGGACACCTTAATATTGGTTCTGGGCGCGTTGTGCCGCAAGAACTGGTGCGTATTTCTGATGCGGTAGAAGATGGCAGTTTACAACAAAATCCTGCACTTTTGCAAATCTTCCAAGAAGTTAAAAGTCGCGGCAGCAAGCTGCACTTAGTTGGTTTGTGTTCTGATGGTGGAGTACATTCCCATATTGAGCATCTACTTGGATTATTGGACTTCGCCAAATCTCAAGACTTACCTAATGTTTGTGTCCATGCTATTACTGATGGTCGTGATACCAGACCCACTAATGGCGTTGAGGCAATTGAAAAGCTGCAAAATCATATTGACAAAATAGGCGTAGGGCGCATTGTCACCCTTGGTGGTCGTTACTATGCAATGGATCGCGATCGCCGTTGGGATCGGGTCAAAAAAGCATATCATGTAATGACTCAAGATGGCTCTGGTGATGGTCGTTCTGCCCTTGAAGTTTTGAAAGCTTCTTACGAAAACGACCTCAACGATGAGTTTGTTTTACCCATACGTGTTGCTCCTGGTGCAGTAGAAGCAGGTGATGGAGTTATTTTCTTTAACTTCCGTCCTGACCGCGCAAGACAACTTACCCAGGCTTTTGTAGACCCGGAGTTTGACGGTTTTGAGCGGCAACCAATTCAACTATCCTTTGCGACATTTACTCAATATGATCCCACATTGTCAGTACTTGTCGCTTTTGAACCTCAGAATTTAAATAATATTTTGGGGGAAGTAATTTCCAAAAATGGTTTGCTGCAATTTCGCACTGCTGAAACGGAAAAATATGCTCATGTTACTTACTTTTTCAACGGTGGTTTAGAAGAACCATTTGATGGAGAAGACCGGGAATTAGTACAAAGTCCAATGGTAGCAACCTACGACAAAGCACCAGCGATGTCGGCAGAAGCGGTGACGGATGTGGTAATTTCTGCCATTGAGAAACGCATTTACTCGCTGATTGTGATTAATTACGCTAACACTGATATGGTGGGACATACAGGTAATATGGAAGCCTGCGTGCAAGCTGTGAAAACGGTAGACCATTGTGTGGGACGCTTGATTGAAAGCATTAATAAAGCAGGTGGTACGGCGTTAATTACGGCTGACCACGGTAATGCTGAGTATATGTATGATGAGAACGGCAATCCTTGGACGGCTCACACAACTAACCCTGTGCCGTTTATTCTGATAGAAGGAGAAGGCTTAAAAATTCCTGGACATGGTACGGATGTGGCATTGCGTAGTGATGGGCGTCTTGCAGATATTGCACCAACAATTCTGGAAATTTTAAACTTGCCTGTGCCTATAGAGATGACTGGAAACTCTTTAGTTAAGCCAGTTGAATTTGAAGTTCGTTCTAATCGGACACCAATTCGAGTTTCTTTGTGACAATTGAATTTTAATGTTCTGCACGAGTTTTGATCATGACGATTAGTCAAGTTGTACAAATTATCTGGGCGATGTCTGCCGTTGGTGTGATTGTTTTGGTATTGCTGCATAGTCCCAAGGGCGATGGTATTGGGGGTATCGGCGGTCAAGCTCAACTGTTTACAAGTACCAAAAGTGCCGAAACAGCCCTAAATCGCATTACCTGGGCATTCAGCGTGATTTTCATTGGCTTAACGGTGGTTTTGAGTGCGGGTTGGTTACCTAAGTAGAAGCAGGTTTGAGGTCTTGATTTTGACTTCTTGGGCATCTAAATTAAGGCGTCTCTTGGCAAGATACTGGAGGCGTCTTATTACTTTTTTGATGGTAACGTTGCTTTCTTTTTTGGTAGTTTTGGTATCTCAACAAGTTGATGCTCAAATTAATTTAGCTGATTTATCTCCTTATTCACTGCCAACTCCCCAAATTCATCCTCTACCTGCAACTTTGGCACGCTGGAATTCTGCTGAAAAGAGTGATTATTTTGCGGCAATTAAGCCAACTTCTGTGGGTTATTTAGTTTGGTCGCAGTTTCCTGTCAAAGTGTATGTGGAACAACCGATAGAATTATCTTCAAGTGTTCGTAGGTTTGAGGAGTGGGTGAAGGCTGTTTTAGAGGGTGTGGAAGAATGGAAAAAATATTTACCGTTGGAGGTAGTGAGTCAGCGAGAAGGGGCTGATATTGTGATTTTGCGATCGCGTCCTCCCCTGCAAACTTCTGTCAACCGCGAAACAGGACAGTTTAATATCCCCCGTGCTCGTGCTGCCGAAACTCGTTATCAATTTTATCTTGGTCAAAATTTATCTAATTCAGTTTTATCTCAGCAATTTACGATTCAATTAAGTCCTGATCAAACTGTTGATTATACAAGGGCAACGGCACGTCATGAACTTGGTCATGCTTTGGGTATTTGGGGTCATAGTCCGGTGGAAAATGACGTTATGTATTTTTCACAAGTCCGCAACCCACCATCAATTTCTGCTAGAGATATTAATACACTCAAACGGATTTATGAACAACCGACTAGTTTAGGTTGGTCTATGCCTTCATCTACTAAATGATGAGTTACGAATAGCTTGCGGCTAGACTTTGCAAGAAGATATCTTCAAATTGCTTTTAAATTTCTGCAGCCGCTTCTGTGACAACTTCAACATCTAACTCCAAAGCTGTGGCAATTTGCTCAATAGTCAATCCTAGCTGCAATAAACGGGGTACTGATTCTAGCTTGCCTTCTAGCTTGCCTTCTAACTTGCCTTCTAACTTGCCTTCTAACTTGCCTTTTAAAGCGGCTTCTTCTGCAACTTCTCGAAAGTAGCGTGTCTGCTTCAACTCATCTAATCCAAACATTGCTTCCAACTCCTGCCGACTTAGATTTGTAAATTTATAGACTAGTATTGTCTCTATTAATTCTAGAACTTTTTGGCGATAAATATCATCCTCAATTTCTTGTTGTGTTCGCTGTAATAGTCGATTGGTAAAGCTGATAGCCGTTTCTTCATCACTAACTACTAGTTGCACTATTCCTAAGCTAAGAGAAGGATTTGCTGTTTCTCCTAACTCATCTAAATACACGAATTGCACTTGCTGAGTCAGCAAAAAGGCACGATACTGGTTTGGCATTCCTGTATCTAAATTTCGAGTTGCAAATACGGCGACGGCACGCCAATCTTTGTTAGGTCGGTATT
The DNA here is from genome assembly GCA_049671305.1 of Coleofasciculaceae cyanobacterium. Taxonomy (GTDB): domain Bacteria; phylum Cyanobacteriota; class Cyanobacteriia; order Cyanobacteriales; family Coleofasciculaceae; genus CADCTM01. The sequence goes on along the minus strand of JBATUR010000120.1, from coordinate 71,668 downwards.
GATTTAAATAAACGAAAATTTCGGCAAAAAAGCGCCAATAAAATTCAGCTTTTGGTTGAAATTGGACTTCAATAAAGTAGATTGGTTGATGTGTGGCATTGGCGGCGGGTAAGAATACGCCATCGAATCGGAATGCTAATTCTTTGATTTCTCGTGAGGAAAATTCATAGCCTTGTGCTTCAGTTGGTGATTGACCAATTAGTTCAAATAATAGGCTGGGGAAGGTTTGAAAGAGTTGATAGAAGATGGTGTCTGTTTTCACAAGGTTTTAGGATGATGCAACGCTGAGTTTGTTGGAACTTGTCGGGTAAGAGTTTTAATCATTAGAAAAGGCTTTACCTCCCTCAAATACCAACTCGCTGCCGCAACAAAGTCACCCTCCGACTATCAACAACCATACTCGAAAAACCCCGATCGCTTAATTCTCTTAAAGTTGAACTAGCCTGGCGCTGACTATCTGTATATACTGCCAATAAATAAGGGCGTTGGTTATAAGAAACCAAGCCAACTTCCTTACCAACAATTCTTCTTACTTGTGCTGCAACTTCCGGCTTATTAAAGTAATCAACTAACACTGCATAACCCTCACCCAAAGGCTTAGGATTATAAGCTACAGATGGAGAATTGTTAGTTACTCTTGCCGTTGCAGGGCGTACCACAACAGCCGATAAACCAATAATATCTTGCACATACAGCGCCCAACTTTGGGCATCTTCAATACGCCTAAAACCGGAAATGCGGGTTATTACATCACTAAAATATCGACAACGTGTTAGTAGAGTATTTGCAGGCAATGCACGTCGCATTTGTTCCTGATTTTCTCCAGCTTTATTTAACACAAATAACACATATTCTTGCGACTGTGGTGGCTCACAAGGTGTAACTGATTGGGCGCTAACTTTTGTTGTTGTAATCGTTAAATTAATAAGCCCTAGTAAGGCAGAACCTACCAGGGGGAAAATTTTTATTTTCACTATTCACTCCTCACTTACTCTTAATATAAAAGCATTTTAAATTAAGACACAGTTGTTAGACTTGCCAATGGATCGGGAATTGTCGCTGAGGGTGCTTTAAATTCACCAGTTTTTACAAATTCTAAGCGCAATTTCAACCAAGTAATAAATTGCGGATTTGTGGAAATTATCGCCGCTGCTGGTTGAGGACATTCTTGCTTGACTTTTGCCATCTCAGGTGATTCTAAAAAAGCCGGTTGTATAACTAACCAAAAGTCAATTGCTTTTTCTTGTTCGTGATAATTTCTAGTGCGTTCTTTCAAAGTTTCATCAATTGGTTCTTCTTCGGTAAGAAAGCGTTGACTTGCCAAAACGTAGTAGTAAGTTTTCATTTTTGAAGTGTTGGTTGTTGGTTATTCGTAGTTGCTTTTATTCAAACATAAATTGTGGCTTAAAGTTCGCCCCGCATTGCTTGTTTCATCTCTCTAACCGCCCGTTCTAGACCAACCAGCGCCGCTCGTGAGATGATGCTATGACCGATGTTGAGTTCTTCCATGCCTTCCAAACAAGCCACTGGGTATACATTCCAGTAGGTGAGCCCATGTCCGGCGTTGACTCGTAAACCAGATGCGATCGCTTCTTGGCATCCTTTCGCTAATACCGCCAATTCCTTTTCCCGACTTGCTTCATTTGCCGCCTCAGCATAGCAACCCGTGTGCAACTCAATGAATTTTGCCTTCATCTTTGCTGCCGCCTCAATTTGTGCCGAGTCAGCGTCGATAAATAAGCTCACGGGAATACCGGCATCTTGCAATTTTGCCACAATTTCTGTCATGCGTGGCAGTTGTCCTGCGACATCCAGTCCGCCTTCTGTCGTCACTTCTTGGCGCTTTTCGGGTACAAGGGTGACATAATCAGGTTTGAGTGAAAGTGCGATCGCAACCATTTCATCCGTCGGTGCCATTTCCAAATTCAAATGAGTCCGCACCGTTTGCCGCAACACCTGTACGTCCCTGTCTTGGATGTGACGGCGGTCTTCTCGGAGGTGGGCGGTAATGCCATCAGCACCCGCCAATTCTGCCAACACAGCCGCTGCAACCGGGTCAGGTTCTACGGTTCGTCGCGCCTGTCGTATGGTGGCGATGTGGTCAATATTGACGCCAAGCGTTAGCACGTTACGTTTCTCCCTGTTGCTTAGAGTCTACAGCCCTTTATCTTACCTGAAACATGGCTGTTGCTGGGCTTCGTTTCAGCATCATTCTATTGCAAAATCCGTGTACTGCCGCACATGAGGTGCATGGTATGCCAGTACAATATCTGGCTTTGGTACTCCTCGCGCTACTAACTGATCTGCGATAGCGAAGCGCTGCTGCAAGCAGATCGCATTTTCTGTTCCGTCATGCTGCACCCAAATTTTTCCATCCTTAATATCCACGTGCAACACACATCCATAAATGCGAGTACTGGCGTCTTTCCATCCCACATTTACAAGCTGATAGCGATCGCTTAACGTGTCGAAAATCGTCTCACTTGCAACTGGATCAAAAGGCGACCTTAGTTTAGCTCGTTCAGTAAGCAACTCCTGAATATATTGACGATATAAACTTAGATTATCCATTCTGCAATCTCCTGCTTTTGAGTGTCATAAACTAAGAATTGATATAGGAAAAGTACAGTGGCTGGTTCTGCTAACGTTATTACAACTGACTAATGTACTCAAGCAGATGAGTTTCAGCCTTAAACCATTCTCCTGCTAGTCTAATTTCTCTAAATTTATTATGTAATGATTGTTCTAGCTTTTGAGCTTCTTTATCCCCTTCAACTTGTACTGACTTAATTAGCTTTAACTTGGCTGGACTGGATGTTTGAAGAGACATTAGTCTCCTTTGCAAGTTTTGGGAGCGACCGATTTTAATTGCATTACTATCTTCATTAAAAATAAAGTAAACAAAATGAGCTTGATGAGCTAATTTTATGCCCTCAAGAGAGATTGTTTTATTGCCTGGAGTGATAATCCTAGCGTTTGAACTTGCCCAAGTTTTGATCCATGTACATACTGCTTGAATGGTTAAGGACTTTTGCGCTCTTATCGTAATAAGCTCTCCCTCAATACTTAACGTAAATTTCTTCGTACCAGCCCTACCTCTAGAGGGAAGATTACCACTATTTGGAAATTGAAAAATGTCATATAGACGACGATTTGTGTAGGTATCTGGATATTTAGTAGGAATGCCAAACCTATCTCTATCTTCTATCGTGACTTGTACCCATCCCCAACCTTTGTAGGGGTCATTTGGCTCTCTGTCAATGTAAATAGTGTCCCAATAACTTCTGCCCATAAATCGCAAGCTAATTTCTTCGTTACTATTTAAAAGGCGCTAATTGCCCTTCAGGTATCAATTTCAACTAATTTATTCCTTGCTGATAATCCTGACTTAATTCTAATTTGAGACTTAGACACATCAAACTTTTTTGCTAATAGTTCAATTAACTCTTTATTCGCTTTACCATCTACAGGCGGTGACTTCAAATGTATCGTCAGACTGCCATCTAAAGCTTCTTCGATTATTTGTTGTTTAGAATTTGGCTTAACTTTAATTTGTTTATGCATTTAAATCATTTGATAAATATCTCGCGAGATAGCATAATAGACGACATCATTGTTATAAAAATAAGCATCTTTTTCATATTTCATACCAACTTTTTCCATAACACGACGCGATGCAATATTTTCCGGTTTAGCAATAGCAACTATTTTATCTAGCTTTACTACCTCAAACCCATATTTCAAACTAGCGTGAGAAGCTTCTGTTGCTAAACCTTTGCGCCAATAAGATTTATCCAATAAATAGCCAAGTTCAACTTCTGGCGTATGATCCAAAAAACACAAACCACAGCGCCCAATTAGCTTATCATCATCCTTAGAAATCACTGCCCACATTCCAAAACCATGTTCGTAATGCTTGATTATGGAAGATAACGCCGTTTGAGTTTCGTTTTTAGTTCTTATACCCTTGCCAATATACCTCATTAAATCTGGGCTATTGTAGAGGCGATACAAGTCATCTAAGTCGTCGCAGGTAAACTGCCGTAGTCGCAGTCGGGGAGTTTCTATCTCACGCATGATGCTGGTTTTGGTTACTAAGCTACAGTAGAAAAGCTTGCGTTTTGTGACTGAAATTACAACTTGGGTTTTAGATGACTAGTGTATCACCGCTCTCGCGGACAAATCAAAATCGACCTCGCGAGAATGACTGGCGACTTTTCTTGCGACTTGTACCTTATGGGCGTCGTACTGGCAAATTACTATTTGTTTCTATTGCTTTATTACTGCCGCTATCTGTTGCGGGTGCAGTTCAACCTTTAATTATTGGACAGGCAATTTCTTTAATTCGTAATGAAGAGCAAACTTGGTCTTTTCTTAAGAATCAATCCTTGGCAGATGGCTTAAACATTCTGATTGGATTACTGTTATTTACCATTGTAATTCGTCTTGCCTTTGTGGCAATTCAAGGATTTTTGGTGGTAAAGGTAGGACAACAAATTACTGCCTGGATTCGCGAAGACTTGTTTAAACACGTCACATCTTTGGCAGTAAGATTTTTTGACAAAACACCTGTCGGACGATTAATTACAAGACTTACAAGCGATGTGGAAGCCTTGGGGGATGTTTTTTCTACCGGGGCAATTGGCATTGTTGGCGATATTCTTTCGATGGTTGTCATTGCAATTACGATGTTTTTCTTGCAATGGCAATTAGCCTTGATGTTGGTATTGATGTTATTTCCCGTTACGGCTTTAATTATTTACTTCCAGCAACAGTATCGTAAGGCAAACTATAAATCAAGAGAAGAACTTTCAGCGTTAAATTCGATGCTGCAAGAAAATATTACAGGTGTTAATATTGTGCAGCTATTTCGCCGCGAAAGATTTAATTCGGAGATGTTTCGCGAGGTAAATAATCGGTATATTGTTCAGGTAGATAAAACGATTTTTTATGACTCGGCAGTTTCTGCCACCTTAGAATGGATTGCGCTAATTGCGGTCGCGGCTGTACTCTGGTTGGGCGGTTTGCTTGTTTTGGACAAATCGCTGAGTTTTGGCGCTTTATCTGCGTTTATTCTCTACGCACAACGATTATTTGACCCTTTGCGTCGCTTTGCTGAAAAGTTTACCATGCTGCAAGCTGGGTTTACGGCGATTGAGCGAATTAGCGATATTTTGAATGAGCCGATTGAAATCCGTGATCTTGAAAGCAACCAACAGCAGCATTTAACTTCAGGTATTCAAGATAATGGCAAGCATACTGGCGAAATTTGCTTTGAAAATGTCTGGTTTGCTTATAAGGAAGATGACTATGTTCTCAAAGGTTTAAATTTTACGATTCAGCCTGGGGAAAAAGTTGCTTTAGTTGGTCCAACTGGTGCGGGGAAAAGTTCAATTATTCGTCTTTTATGCCGTCTTTATGAGCCAACGAAAGGACGAATTTTAATTGATGGTATTGATATTCGTGATTTGCCTCAAGCTGAATTACGGCGTTATATGGGCGTAATTTTGCAAGATGGTTTTTTGTTTGCTGGTGATGTTAAAAGCAACATTACGTTGGGCGAAACATACTCATTTGAGGCAATTCAAACCTCAGCAGAAGTAACAAATGTTGCTAGTTTCATTGAACAACTACCTCAAGGTTATGATACGCAACTTAGAGAGCGGGGAACGAATCTTTCTGGTGGACAAAAGCAACTTTTAGCGTTTGCAAGAGCGGCAATTCGTAACCCTAGTATCTTAGTATTAGATGAGGCGACGGCAAGTTTAGATGTTGCTACAGAAGCGCTAATTCAAGATGCTTTAGATCGGTTGTTGGAGAGGCGCACGGCGATTATTATTGCTCACCGACTTTCGACAATTAGAAATGTTGATAGAATTCTTGTTTTGAAGCGGGGACAATTGATTGAGTCAGGAAGTCATGAGGAGTTGTTGCAGGAAAATGGATTGTATGCAAGCTTATATAAGTTGCAAATGTTAGGCTCTTAGGTAGGCAAAAAAGGCATCTTTGGGCGAGAAATTTAGAATTAGATTTGAAGCAGGGTGCTTGCGCTGCGGCTCATGGGCTCGTTTTGTGCAAGCCCATGAGACTTATCCCATTACCTAAGTGTGGTAGCGCTCATTTGTCTAAAATGCTCAAATCAAGTAATTTTGGCTCTAATTTCAGCAATTAAACGTCAACAATTTTAAGACGCAACCGTTGACAAATTACACAAACCATGAACCTATACTCTCAAAAATTCTTTCACTGGACGGCAACAATCAGTTTATTTGTCTTAGTCGCCGGATGTTCTGCCTCTGAGTTAATCCCTGGTACTTCGCCAAAAAATGAGGCTTCTCCTACTACGAATAAAGAGACAAATACTACCTCTAAATCTTCGGCAAAATCTCTCCCAAAAGATATGCGAAATATGGGGGAAGTAATAGCAATAAAAGATAAAAACCTCAACATGACATTTAGCGTCAATGGTACGCGAAAGCATTCTGGAAAAAGGGTACTAAAACCAAATAAAGGCAATGAGTGGGTTTTGGTTGATACGACAATTGTTAATCAAGGACAGAAGCCTGTTATCCTACCTGTAGTTGCTTTTAAGCTTGTTGATAATGCTAATAAACAATATGAAGTTGCACTACTTGCAGCGGCTTTAGATGATGTAAAAAGCCCAACGGGAGAAATTAAATCAGGTGGTCAAAAACGCGGTGAGGTAGCATTTGAAGTGCCGGAAAAAGCGAAAGGGTTAAAACTAGTTTTTAACCCTAGTATTAATGAATGCAAAGCTTTAGATTCCTCTAAGTCGCAGCAATCATCAACGCTTTCTTGTACGCCCACTTTTGTTAGTTTAGAGTAGTATTTGTTCCTGATATTTTACTGCCAATCCAAAAAGGATTAACTTTTTTTTCAGCAAATACCATCCATGCTGTTGCTCCTATATGGAGGCGCTTAAAATAGAACCAAGGCTCCCCTGTCGGTAAGGAAAAGCCCGTTGTTAATTTATCCTCATTAACAGCGGGTATGCCACCAGAAGCATCTTGGGCGCTTAGGAGGGTTGAAATTAAGGTTTTGGCTTTGTCTGTTTGTCCTGTTTGATAGTAAGCTACCGCCATATGTGCCGTGCCTTCATACCATATACGATCGCGATCTTGGTTAAAATCAAAACCTGCCCCAACTCGATGTTTCTGCTCAGAATAATCTAAACTTCGCCAAAATTTTTTGCCATCTTCTCTTAACACCAAAGTTGCCCAAGCTTGCACATCTAAGGGAATAGTATCTTGGTTAATACTAACTCCATCAAGTTTAGTTCCTGTCCAGAATTTACCTTCTACATCATCCCACATAGTTTGAACAAATTTTTGTGCAATTTTTGCTCTTTCTTGCCACTTTATATTATTAGTAATTGCATAAAGTCGTAAAAAAGCGGCATACAAATCAATGTTATGTTCTGTGGATTTGTATGCTAGTAATTTGGGCTCTGGTTCCCAACCGCTGAAACCGCCCATATAGCCGCCTGCGCCCCTACTATCACGGCAAATTTGTACCCATTCTCCCATCTTCAAAGCTGCTGTAAGATAAGGCTCACCTCCATAGGTTTCGTAGTAGCCTAACAGTGCCAGCATTGCCCAAGCGATATTACCAGTATGGGTGCTGATTTGAAACTCATCTTCTATCCAAAGATTGGCTTTATTATCATACCATCCTGGTAATTGAACTTGACCATTTGGCGCAATTAATTCTCCACTTCGATAAGAATTACGGATACGATTATCTTGATAAGAACGGTCATGATTTTGTGCATATATTATGGCATCAAGAATTAACTTGGCGCGTTGTTGATCTCCCATACTAATAAAAGCAAGAGCAGCGACAGCATTGTCATAAGTAAAAGCAACATTACTCATGATTTTATCAAAATCTGTATCTGATTTATTTGTAGCGAAACTAACTAAAAAGTTGTGATTACTTTTATTAGTATTTTCAACTTCATTCGTAGCTAAAGCTGTACTTTTCGTAGGATTAAATTGATCTGAAACTTTAACAAGATAGCTATAGGCACTAGAATTGGCATTAGCTTTTAATTGTTGATGACTAGAACAAGCAATTGTAATCGTGAAAGAAAATATTAGTAGTAAATGAACAAAACGTTGTTTGATATACATCACAAATTGAGTGAAAAACAACTATAGTTTTAGCGTAAAGATTGCAAAGGATACAGCTCAAATAAACTCCGACCCAAGGCTTTTAAAGCTTGTAGTTCATTAGCAACTTTTGGCTTTTCCCAATGACTGGTGCGACAAAAAATAAACTCAATGAGCTGCCGCTGTTGCTCAATAGTTACATTAGGAAAACTACAACCAATTGTTTGACCGACTCGTTCAACTTTAGCGATTATTTGAATTGGTTCTCCAGGTATAGAAAACTCAAAAATTTGACCAACAGTTAAAGATAAGGTTTCTAGAGGCAAGAAAGCCACACCACTTTCAGAAACATCAACAAGTTGAGATATATAACAAGCTTCTGGTTGGTTAAAAAGATTAATTTCACAAGATTCTCTGCACTTAACTCTGATACCTTCTCGCTCCTCAACTAAATCAATTCCAGCAATGATACTAATTCCTAAAACAATCGTGATAAACTGTGCCCAAAGCAGATTTACTACCTCAGCACCAATAAAATAATTAGCTTGATGTGCTTTACCCATACTAATAGCTACTGCCCCTAAGTTAAAGAAGAGTAAAATAATAATAGGTCGCATTAATTTTAAGTCTAAAGATGTTTGTTTTTGAGTAAGACCTTTCGGTGTAACTTTAAATTTGACTTTACGTTTAGGTAATAAAAGGGTGCTAATAACTGTAGGAAAAAGATAAAAACACATCAAGGCATTATAAGCATAGGTTACTAAAATAGTACGGCTACCAATTACCCAAGATACTAAAAATAAACCAAAAAAGTAGTTAGGAACCCAATAATAAATGATATCGCTAAGATTTGTATTCATTGAACGCATACCAAATAAGAAAAATAAAGCAGGAGCGACATAACTAACGCTTTGAGTAGCTTGATCAATCCAAAAAATTAAACTAGAAAAATGATTAATTCGCTGTACTAAATTTAATCCTGGAAGAGTTAAAGGGTTATATTTGCTGTAAAGAATTTTGATCGTCCCTTCTGCCCAGCGAATACGTTGCACTAGGTAAGAAGAAAAGTTTTCAGGTGCCGCCCCAACGCTAACTAATTCATTCAAAAAAAGCGATTTGTATCCTTTTGATTGCAGCATCATTCCTGTTGCCCAATCTTCAACAATTACTCCAAGAGGAATACCACCAATTTCATCAAGATACTGGCGACGCATGATGCTTGATGTTCCTGTACAAACCACACTATTTGTGAAGTCACGTCCGGGCTGAATTATAGTATAAAATACTGTTTGTTCGTGCGGAATAATTCGACCGCCTAAATTCATTTCTGGTTGGTCGGGATTATAAAAATTTTGAGGTGTTACTACTAAGGCAACTTGGGAATCTTCAAAAAATCCAATAGTCCGCTCCAAGAAGTTCTCTAAAGGAATAAAATCAGCATCAAAGACAACAACGATATCAGAACTTGCGTGTTTTAAGCCATTATTAAGATTACCCGCTTTGGCATGGGAAGAGTCAGAGCGAGTTAAATAATTGCAGCCTAATTCTTCTGCTAATTGTTTAGCTTCTGGTCGTTTGCTATCGTCTAATAACCAGACAGTTTTATGAGGATAGCGCATTGCCTGACATCCCACAATTGTTCGACGTAAAACAAAAGTTGGCTCGTTATAAGTAGGGATAAATACATCAACTGTTGGTGTATTTATCCCTCTTTAATTCGTTGCGCTCCCACGTCGGCTTTTGGAGTGTGATTAGTGGGTATTAAAGTTTGATAATTAAGAAGAGTGACATTAATAATAGCAATCAACTCCATTATGAAGATTGCTAGACTAATGGGACCGTTATACCAATCCAAAACCAAGGTTTCTGTTATACGCCAATACAAGTAGCGAATATTCAGAAAAGATGCACCCAAAGATAAGATAATTTTGAGCCATAAGGGAGGCGTATGGGTAAAAACAGCACGGCAGATTAAGGTAAGACCCATCACTATCGATATGGGCAGTAGCATATCCGCCTTGTTGACAAGCCCATCTAAGTTATGCCCCAAAACAACCCAATTAATGATGCTGAAGCTAATAACCAGAGCAAAAAAGAAGAACTTCCAAAAACGAAAACTCATTAATTTCTACCGCATTGATAAACTGGTTAGCAATGAATTTTCTTGCCCAATATTAACTTTGGCAACTTGTCCAACTTGACAAAACTGCGCTGAACTTTGTTTGTTGCTAGTTAATTCTTGGGGATTTTGTAGTTCAATTCTGACTTGAGCCATTTGCTGATTTTGTAAATCAGGAGCATTTACGGCTACATCTTGTCCTAGTTTTTGTTCATTTGATAATGGAGAGCGAATGGTTTTAACTTTACCATTTAACTTTAAGTTGCTTGCGTAAATTTCTACCTGTGCTGGAGAGCCAATTTGAATTCTTTGTAAGGCGTCAATGTTCACAAAAGCATCAACCCAAAGTTGTTGGCAATTTAATTGCTTTAGTAGAGGTTGTCCGGCTCTTACTTGCTCTCCATCTTGCACCATGACTTCCCATAATGTACCGGAACTTGAGGCTAAAACGGGGAAACTTTTTTGAGGTATAGGAGATTTTTCAGTTTGAGCTATCGTAGCTTCTTTGGCTTGAATACTGATTTGCAGTTCGGTTTTCTGTCGTTTTAATTCGGTAAGCTCTGGATTAACATCTATAGTATTGCTATTAAAAGATGCATTAGTTTTTGGAAGCTGAGGTCTTCTTGTTTGTTGGTTTTGTTGTTCTCTTAGGTTGATTTTTGCGGTTTCGATTTTGAGTTTTGCTGCCTCAACTTGCTCTTGACTAACTTTCCAATTATTTGATACTTCCTGCACAGAAAAAGCTGACATAGCTCCTTGATTTGCTAGAAAACTGTACTTGTCATACTTAGATTTAGCAACTTGTTCATGACCTTTAGCAATTCTCAACTCAAGTTCAGCTTGTTTAATATTTTGCTCGGCTAAACGTTTCTCTGTATTGCTTTGAGTAGGATTGTCTTCTGATTCTGATTGAGATACGACTTGCTGCGCTTGATATGCTTCTCTTTCTAAACTTTTTTGAGTGCTACTTGTAGATACTTCCTGAATCTTGTTTTCTAGGGATGCTAATTTGGCTTTATCAGCAACTAAATCAAATTTAAGGTTTTGTAGCAACTGAGAGTCAGACTTTGGTTCATTCACTTTTAGCAGGAGTTGCTTGCTTGTAACTGACATTCCTGAATCTAAAGTTTTATTTGCTTGAACTTGACCGTTAAGTGGCGCTGTAACTGTAATAATTCTGCCATTTACAAATGCTTTAGTTGCTACTACCGAAGTAACACGATTTGCGGTTAGAGTAAGACCCCATGCTAGTAGTCCGGCTCCTGCTCCAAAGAGGATAACTCGATTCAGTAAGCCGGATAATGGCTTTAAGGGATTGAGGAGTTCCTGTTGAGGCTTCGCTATAGTCATACTTCACCTGAGTTGTAGTTTTAGTTGTAGATAATTTAGAATGAATTTCTGGAAAGAGTTGCTAGTTGTGCCTTTTATCTAAAAATTGGCATCGTCTTAGCGGGAAAATTCATAAGGGAAAGTCTTGATAAGTTGCTAGCCAAAGACAAAAAAAAGGCTAAACTAGTGCAATCTCTCAGACAAATGCTTTACACTTTTTCATGAAGTTAGATGTAAGTGATTTAGCTGACTGCGTGAATTTTCACTTGTACAGATTTTATTAATCTCTACCCAAAGGAATATCCCTAAAGAGGTTTACAATCACTTTAAATAAGTAGGGTTTTTATAAAGGGTGTGTGAAGCCACCGCTGTTTTTACCGTTTAAGCACAGGAAGATGACGTGAATACTACAATAAAAATTTGGTTTACCTTCACATTGCTTTGGGCAGGTCTGATGGCTTGTCAGAAGTCAGATGTGGCAGAAACGCCTCAAACAAGCCTGCCATCACCAATAGAGAGCGCCGTTGAGGCGACACCTCAACCTTTGCCAACTACAACTAAGACAACTTCAGTCAAGCAGAATTCCCAAAAAGCTACTCCTGGTGAACGGCAGGTGGCTGTAACTCAAAATAGTGCTTCCAATCAGCGAAGTTGTAAGATTGGTGCTTATATTGTTGATAAAGATCCTAAAGGTTTGAATGTACGTTCACAGCCAAATAGCCAGTCGAAAATAGTTGATACTTTACCAACTAATAATCTTGCTTTAATTGTTGATGTAGATGCTGCTCAAGGTGATTGGGTACAGTTAAGTAAAGCTCAAAGTCCAGGAAAATTGGAGTTTCAAGGCAGTGGCTGGGTGTATGCGCCACTGTTGGGCACAAGTACTCGTGGTTATGGAACTAATGGCGTTTCTGTTTATGAAAGTGCTAATAATCAAGTTAAAGTTATTGGTCGAATTCCTAGTCAAAGAAATGTCAAACTTTTAAGTTGTGATCGTGCCTGGGCGTTAGTTGAATATCAGGGATTAAAAGGTTGGCTTGAACCGGAATCTCAATGTGCAAATCCTTTGACAACTTGTCCATAATTCAGCAAGGTTATGATTATGATCATTCATTAATAATTGAACTCCAATCATCATTTTCTACTGCTGATTCTAGCTTCTGGCGACGTTCAATATCGTCAGCATCTAATGATTCTGTGCTGTTTATGGTAGGTTGAGCGATCGCTTTTTGCAGTTTCAGCTTTTTCTCTTCATAAGCATTACGCTCAGTTGCCGACATTGCTACTCGTGCCGCTTCCCCAACCGTACTCGTCCACAGTCCTTTCTCGGCTTCGTTTCCGGGTGGGATACTATCGAGTTCAGCTAGCCACATATCTCGCAAATTTTCCATTTCTGTACGCTTTGGGTACTTAAAACTTTGAACTCGTACAAAGGCGCAGGTTGACTGTCCGAGTTGAGCGATGTGACTATTTAGGGAGAGCAAAACATTGCGTGAGTAACCGATATACTGGGTATTCTGTTTTTCATTAAACACCGCATAAACGCCCGCAATTTTTGCATTGAGGCTAGACTCGCACCAAATTGCGATCGGCAAAATTTCAGTACCGTCGTTTTTTAAGTCAGAAATTACTATCTGCTCACTAATAACGTGTTCATCGTCAGAACTGTATAAAAAATCATGCAGCCCACGGTGGTTTTCTGGTACGTTTTGATGCTCAATTGGATTCATACAACTAATATTTTGCTGGTTTGAGTAGCTTTTCTAATTTAATCGAAAAAACAAATCTATTATCGGAAAAGTTACGAGGTTTCGTTGATGAGAATTAGCGATTTAAATTTATGTTACATATTTATTTTATTATACTATTGCCCTCCATTTGATTTTACTATAAATTTTAAGTAGGAACGCCTACTTGTAGCCGTTCCCTAATAATTTAGTGATAATTTTGCACCACACATGGATATTTTGGTGAAAGCTGGGAATTATGCAGCTAGCAATCTAGACAAATTCATTTTATCATTGTGGCAGCATTTACTATTAGTATTTGTACCATTAGCTATTGGTTTGTGTATTGGTTTATCTTTCGGATTTTTTAGTTCACGTTCGCGGACAGCATCAACGATATTAACTAATAGTTTTAATTCCTTACGAGTAATTCCTAGTTTAGCGATTTTATTTATTGCTATTCCTTATTTTGGACTAAGTTTTACCTCTGCTGCAATTGCCTTGACTTTGTTAGCAATTCCTCCCATTCTCATCAGTACCGATGTCGCTTTTCGTAATATTGATCCGGCAATAAAAGAGGCAGCAAAAGGCATGGGAATGGAGCCAAGGCAAGTCTTGCAGCAGATAGAATTTCCTTTAGCATTACCACTAATTATTTCTGGTATTAAAACTGCCACTGTAGAAATAATTGCCAGTGCAACTCTTGCCGCTTTTATTGGTGCAGGTGGTTTAGGCACATTTATTGTGCTGGGATTTGCCCTTTATGACAATGCAATTCTCCTGGTTGGAGCGCTTCCAGTTGCAGTATTAGCATTAGCTGCTGAGGTAGGTTTAGGGCTAATTCAACGCTCTTTACAGCGTTCTCAAACTGTGTAAATATTAATATAGATAGGATAGAAATATGTTTATGCTTATTTAAAAACTAAAAATAGTATAATTTAATTCAATAGATTACAACTTATTGAGCAATTATGAAATATATCTTGTTATTGATTTAGCTCTTTTAACAACGACAAGCGCCCACCACCTGGAAATAAGTTATCCTTGTGTAATAATAAGCAGAGCCACTGCACAGTTTACTTTGCAGCAGATGACTAGCCCCAGGGAATTTAGCATTAATATTAACATTAAGAACACTATTTCATCAAGCCGCACTTTATGTAAATAAGGAGCAGACGCAACAATTCATAATGATTTAAAAACTTTAATTAAAAATTTTTATCTTGAACAATTGATTCCATTTAACCAACTCAACTAGGCTATGAATAGCACCCAAAAATCCCTACCACTCGCCGACCTCCTAGTTGTTGATGATACTCCTGATAACCTGCGCCTGCTTTCTACAATGTTAAACAAGCAGGGCTACAAAGTTCGGAAAGTTATGAACGGATCATCAGCAATTCGGGTCGCATTACAAGCACCGCCTGATTTAATTTTGCTTGATATTGATATGCCACAAATGAATGGTTATGAAGTTTGTAAACAGCTTAAAGCTAACCCAGAAACCTCAGAAATCCCAGTTATCTTTTTAAGTGCTCTTGATGATGCCTCAGATAAAGTCAAAGCATTTGCCGTAGGTGGTGTAGACTATATTACTAAACCATTTCAAGTAACAGAAGTCTTGGCACGTGTCGAAAATCAATTGCGTATGAAGACACTTTCCCAGCAACTTTATCAACAAAATACCCAACTTCAACAAGAAATAAAAGAGCGTCAACAAGCAGAAGTAGCACTTATTGAAAGTGCGCTCAAACTTCGCAAACAAAACCAAATCTTGATGGGAATTGCCAGAAATCCTGCTCTTAATCAAGGCAATTTAAAGGTTGCACTCAAAGAAATTACTGAGGCAACAGCAGATAACCTAGAAGTTGAGCGAGTCAGTGTTTGGCTTTTTGATTCAACTACCACAAAGTTACAATGTGTTGACTTATTTGAACATAACCTCAATCAACATTCTACAGCAATTGAATTGCCAATTTCTGAATATCCAGTTTATTTTAAGGCTTTACTTGAAAATCAATCTATCGTAGTCGAAGAAACTTTAAACGATTTAAGAACAGGAGAACTTACTAAAGCTTACTGGCTGCCTTTAAATATTACTTCAACTATCGATGAACCGATTCGCTTAGGTGGACAAACTGTAGGAGTTTTATGTATTGAACAAGTAGGAGAATCTCATCATTGGACGCCGGAAGACCAGAATTTTGCTCGCTCTATAGCTGACTTAGTTTCCCTCGCTCTCGAAGCCAGAGAACGCCATCGTGCTGAAGCTAGAGAAAGAGAAAAAGCCTTAGCATTAGAGCTTACCCTTGAGGAATTAAAAAAAACTCAAGCTCAATTAATTCAAACCGAAAAAATGTCCAGCTTAGGGCAAATAGTTGCAGGGGTTGCCCATGAAATCAATAACCCAGTTAGTTTTATTTATGGTAATTTAGCTCCAGCTCGTCAATACTTCAAAGATTTGATTAAGTTGATTGAAATCTACAAAAAAAACTACCCTGAGCCAACAACAGAAATTCAACAGCTTATCTCCGAAATTGACTTAGATTTTTTGCTTACAGATTGTCAAAGTCTAATAAATTCGATGCAAGTGGGAGCAGAACGTATTCAAGAAATTGTCAGTTCCTTACAAATTTTTTCCAGACAAACTAAATCAGAGCTAAAAACTGTTGATATCCATGAGGGTATTGATCATATGCTTTTAATTTTGCAACATCGCCTCAATGCTGAAATAGATGGAGACAGAATTGAAATCATCAAAAACTATAGTGAACTACCAAAAGTTACCTGTTATGCGAGTCAGCTAAATCAGGTGTTTATGAATATACTTAATAATGCAATTGATGCCCTAGAAAACCAACCTTCGCCACGGGTAATTACAATTTTTACAAAAGTGATAAGCTCTTTATATTTGCAGGAAGAGAGTGTTAATCAAACTGCCAATTTACCCAAGTTCGTGAGCATTTCTATTACCGATAATGGCAGAGGAATGGACGAGGATATCTTAGCTAAAATATTTGACCCTTTTTACACTACAAAACCTGTGGGGAGTGGCACAGGTTTAGGGTTATCAATTAGCTATGAAATTGTCGTTGAAAAACATCAAGGTAAACTTTATTGTGTTTCGGCTCCCAGGCAAGGCACAGAATGTATTATAGAAATTCCTGTCAGAATTTAATCTAAATAATGCCCTCGATGCCAGACAATTTGCTTATTGAATTCTTGCGGCAAGTTGTGCCAGCGCTAGGGGCAAAATGCGATGTTCTTGTACTTGAATTCTGGCGTGGAGAGTTTCTGCAGTATCATCAGCTAATACCGGCACTGCAGCTTGTACTAAAATTGGACCGCTGTCTACTTCTAGGCGTACTAAATGGACAGTGCAACCAGCAATTTTTACCCCCGCAGCTAGGGCTTGTTCGACTGCCCGCACTCCTTTAAAACTAGGTAATAAACTGGGATGAATGTTGACAATGCGATCGCTAAAAGCTTCAATTAACACCGGTGTTACCAGTCGCATCCAACCTGCCATCACGACATAATCTACCTGATATTCTTGCAAAGTCTTGACAATTTCAGCATCTAATGCATCGCGTTTGTAATGACGATGATTGTGTAATACAGTCGGGACGCCCCGTTTTTCGGCTCTGAAGGCAGCTTTGATACCGGGATTGTTGTAGATTAAAACTTGGATTCGGGCATTAAGTTGCTCAGATGCGATCGCTTCTGCCACCGCCTCAAAATTACTGCCACTTCCTGATGCCATTATTCCTAATTTCAAGCATTCACCTGCTTGGCGCACAACTAGCGGCGAAACTAAACTAGCCGTCTCAATTTCTGGAAAATTAGAAATCATGCCACCTTAGCGCCCAACTTGATTAGAACCTGCGGGACATTCAATAGTTGCCTGAGTATTACTCTGTGCTTGCGGCATTGCAGGCGGCGTTGTTGAGGGTTTATCTGTTTCACAAATTCCGGCAATTGGCAATTGTTGATTTTTATCTTTTACCACAAAAACCGCGCTTGTATAGCTTCTAAATTCTGAACGTTTTGCCGTTGCCGTCATCATCACACTTCCAGTCGAGTCTTTCTGAGAAATAATTTGGTAGCGATAACTATCAGTTTCTGGCTTGATACCTAGACCAAGTTCAGAAATAGTTGTTGCAAATTTTTTGTTTTCCAAATAATAAGCTTGTTGAGCACGATTCATCGACCCAAGAATTATTTTACCTTCCCTTTGTTGTGCTTGAAGCAGTTGCATTTGCATCGTCTGAACTTCCACATTGGGCGGCAAAGTTGTTACCTCAGATACCTTTTGCAATAAAGTTGCATCCGCACGAAATGCCGTTGGTCTGGGATCTCCAGGGTTTGTCCCCGCCACTTGCAAACGCATTTCCCCCGTCGGCGTAAACTCAAAAATCGTTTTAACTACTTGATCTGTGCCAGGAAAGAGAATATCTAGTTGCATTGGTTGAGAAGTTGCTTTGATACGATAGCCAAATTCTTGTGCAGTAGGCTTTTCGGAAGTGCTGGGAAGCTGAATCAATAACTTACCTTCTGGCGCAAAAGTAAAAGTCAGGACTTTCCATGATAGAGGATTTTTTGCCTGCCACTGTCCTCTTAATTTAGCTTCTGGCGCCAAGACTTCAGGTGGTGAGGAAGAATTATCAGGCGTTGTGGAGGGTTGAGCAATAACGATATTTTGCCCGATCGCACTGAGCATGATTATAGTAGTTAGCCACACAGAGACAGTGGGTATTCCTAGACGGTTAAAGCAAGTCCGACTCATAAAAGTTAAAGGATTTTTTTTCAGGATAACAATTAAGCGGACGCCTTTTTTCTATAACTGCGACAAACAAATCGCCTTCCTCGTTTAAATATTAATCTATGGACTGCCAATCCTTAAATATTAAGAATTACTCAGCACTAATTACCACCACAAGTGCCAAAAGAGTCCCACTGAAACTCAGCCAAGACGAAAACACTGAAGCCCATGATCATACCTGTAGCCAGAAACTGCCAAGCTGCAAAGTAAGGCAACAGGGCGATCCCCAGCAGGTGAACCGCGCCGATGATCATGAGAGTACGCGATCGCATTCCTAATCCTGTCAATATATAACCCAGCCCAACCAATCCTAACCATAAATGACAAAGATAGGTTAATACGCTTCCCCAACTTAAGAAAATACTTAAATCTGTAATAACCAAACCCAAGATCATCAAAATTATCCAACTTTCTAAAATCCAGGCTAACCCTTCATCTTTAAGCCAAGATGGTGTCAAAATTATCATCACAAATGTACCAATTAAAGATAGTACTGACCACCAAACAGCTTGAGTTATCCAACTAATGGGGAAAAATTGAGCTGTTCCAAAAATTACTAAAGATATTGCACCCCAAATAATACAAGCTTGATCGAGTCGAGTATAAAAGGTTGATAAAACTGTAAAGTTTCCGATCTGCAAGTGACAGCGCCATAGTCCTGGAAGATCAGGCATCTCAAACACTGCTTGCTTGCGGCATAACATCGGTACATCTGGATTAAAAAAACTAAACATGACGTTATTGAAATAAAGATAAATAAGTGACTAACTTAAAAGAGGATTTTAATGTTTCACGAAAATTGTGAAGCTAACCTTAAACATAATCGTCTTTCAATAAGCTTTTTCAAAACTCTATCGTCAGAAATGATTATATTTTTGCTCTAGTCTGCCTGTAGATATAATTTCTATCAAAATTAAAGTTGATGTTTTGCCAATTGCCTATGTCTTCTGCTGTCATTTCTATCAAGCAAAAGAGATTTTGTAGCAGAATCTACAAAGTCAATTGTAAAGACCAATGTATGATTCCATCTACACAGCTTTTCTACGTGATAGACTAATCGAGGTCAGTGGTATATCTCTAGTAGTAGCCTCCATAGCACTCATATTCAGGCTTCTGAGTCAATTAAAGGCAATTTTTGGTCAATAATTTAGGGATGTTTAATCAATCTCACTATGCTAAAAACCGCAACCTCTGGACAAACTTGCACCTTACCCAGCGCCTTACTTGAGTTATTTGCTGAAATAATTCAAAAAGGTGAGATGACAATAGATCATCGTTATCGATTGCGGAGTGCTATCTTAAATAATAATTTGACAAATGAAGAAAAAGACTCGATTAATCGTCTGTTTTATTCGATTCGTAGAGGACTAATAACATTAGTCTACTAATTTTAATTTTTATGAATTTTGTGAGAAATAATTTTACATTTATGAAAATAAGTGTGTTGTTATACAAAATTCTTAACAGAAATTAAAGCTAGCTCAACCTAACTTTTTTTGATTTCAACTTAAGCAGTTCAAGAGCTTACTTGACGACTCATTATAAATCGTCAATATCATGCACACAAAATTCCTAAATCGTTAAAGCAAATATATCCTCCTAAATTTTGAGAAATAGCAAACATACGGTTGCTCAGTACACCCGAAAGCTTAAATATTATGACTTTCTTCCTGGCTTTTCCTCTATCCAAAGATATTATTGCCAGAAAAAGTTAAGAAATTTAAGTTTTGCCGCTCAATTTTTCTTTTAGGATTAGTTGTGCTTTATTCAATGATCATTTAATGAGTTTTGAAGCGACGCCAATTGTTTGGCATAATGGTAAAATCGTCGAACGTGAACAAGCTAACCCATCCATCGCTAGCCATTCTCTACATCTAGGCATCGGCGTATTTGATGGCATAATGGCGTATTGGAATGATCACTATTACATCCATCGTTTAGACGACCATCTTAACCGTCTGCGTCATAGTGCACTACAGATGGGATTAGGATTTTCTTGGTCAAACGAAGACTTAAAATTAGGACTTAAATCCCTACTAGCGGAACTTTCTCCTACTAATTATTATATCAGACCGATAGTTTACAGAAAAGAACCAGAGCTAGTTTTTCGGGAGCAAATGCCAGTTGATGTTACCATCTTAGCCGTGACAAGTCCGCGAGATGTAGACAAGAAGCTAAAATGCCATATCTCAAGCTATGAGAGGGTTTCTGGACGTGCTATCCCTGTTGTTTGGAAGATTTGTGGCGTTTATGTCAACAGTTATTTAAGTCGTCGTGCTGCCCAATTAGCAGGCTTTGATGATGCAATTATGTTAGACCAAGAAGGCAGAATTACGGAAGCAACAGCAGCAAATCTTTTTCTTTTGCAACAAGATCAAGTCGTAACCCCAAAGCTAACACCAAATATTTTTCCTGGTATTACTCGTCAGACAGTGTTAGAGATTGCTGAGTCTAGCAAAATTGAAGTAATTGAACGTGATATTTTCCCTGATGAATTAGCTAATTTTGATGGTGCTTTTGTTGCAGCAACGATGATGGAATTAAAGCCGATAATAACCATTGATCCCCATCAATATGATTCGTCAAATCATCCTTTATTTCGGCATTTTTTGCAGGAGTTTCGCGAAATTATGCATCAATAATAGTAGGGGTAGTTCCCCTCTCCCACAAGGGGAGAGGGGAGTAAGATTAGGTATCAATAATAGTAGGGGTACTACCCCTCTCCCCCAGCCCCTCTCCCACAAGGGGAGAGGGGAGTAAGACAAGAAAGAAAAGGAAAAATTCTTTTCTCAGATGGGGGCTAAGAGAAAAGAGTCTTGTGACAAGGATTTCAAGCTTAACTTGATACCAATACCACGGTTCGATTTCCCTTACGAGATTTTTAACGTGGGCTGACAGTTTCCTTTGCCAAAAACTTCTCTAATTCTGTCAAAGCATCGGCATCAACCTTAGTCTGCATTGGGCAGAATTTTGGTCCGCACATTGAGCAGAATTCAGCAGTTTTATAGATGTCGGCGGGCAGTGTTTCGTCGTGATATTCTTTTGCCCGTTCTGGATCGAGGGATAATTCAAACTGACGGTTCCAGTCAAAATTATAACGAGCACGGGAAAGTTCATCATCGCGATCGCGTGCGCCGGGACGATGACGGGCAATATCCGCTGCATGAGCTGCTATCTTATAAGCAATCAAGCCATTACGAACGTCTTCAGCATCCGGCAAACCTAAGTGTTCTTTGGGTGTCACATAACACAACATCGCCGTACCATACCATCCCGCCATCGCTGCCCCAATTGCTGAGGTAATGTGGTCATAACCGGGGGCAATATCTGTAACTAATGGTCCCAGCACATAGAAGGGCGCTTCTGAACACTCTTCCATCTGCTTCTTGACATTAAACTCAATTTGATCCATCGGCACATGACCTGGACCTTCAACCATCACCTGGATATCATGTTCCCAAGCTTTACGAGTTAGTTGCCCTAGAGTTTTGAGTTCAGCAAGTTGTGCAGCATCTGAGGCATCGTGCTGGCAACCAGGGCGCAGGGAATCCCCTAAACTGAAGGAGACATCATAGCGTTTGAAAATCTCGATGATGTCGTTAAAGTGGGTGTAGAGGGGATTTTGCTTATGATGGTGCAACATCCAACGAGCAAGAATGCCGCCGCCACGTGAGACAATACCTGTGAGGCGATCGCGCACTAAGGGCAAATGTTCGATTAAAATTCCCGCGTGGATAGTTTGATAATCAACACCCTGTTGAGCGTGCTTCTCAATAACATGAAGAAAGTCATCGGCAGTTAAGTTTTCAATTGTGCCGTGGACGCTTTCTAGTGCTTGATACACCGGCACAGTGCCAATTGGTACAGGTGAAGCTTTAATAATTGTCGTGCGAATTTCGTCTAAATTGCCGCCACCGGTGGACAAGTCCATCACAGTATCAGCGCCGTACTTTACCGCCAGTTTCAGCTTATCAACTTCTTCATCCATGTTGGAAGAGTTGGGAGAAGCACCAATATTGGCATTTACCTTACATCTTGAGGCAATGCCGATCGCCATTGGTTCTAAATTGGGGTGATTGATGTTTGCCGGGATAATCATACGTCCCCGCGCCACTTCCTCACGAATTAACTCAGGTGGCAGGTTTTCCCGTCCTGCAACATAGAGCATTTCTTCAGTCACCACACCCTGACGAGCATAGTGCATTTGAGATACATTAGCCTGCCCACGTCGCTTGGCAATCCATTCAGTCCGCATCTTGAAGTCCTCTCATTAACAGCTTCCCTCCGCTGGTATTAACCAGTCTCAGGTTCTAAGGGACTATCTCAGCCTGGTTTTAGACAGGCACCCCTAGCTATGGTTGAGGATTGTACCACTAACATTTCGAGTAATTTTGAGTATGTAAGCAAATCTTAATAAGATGCTGAGATCAACTCTATTTATTAAGGAATTTCCCCAAACGACACATCAAGAACCGAAAACTTATCCCATCCTGGCGCATCAAAATGCCACCATTCTGTTGACAATGGTATAAATCCGTACTTCTTCATGGCATTTTGCAGTATTTGACGATTGTTGCGAGATTGAGTGCTGCCACCGCTGTAATTTGTATAAGCTCGTTCTGTAAAATTATCAAATCCTGTTGGCATTTCTAACTCTCTACCATTGCGGTCAATTAATGTTAAATCAACTGCCGCACCGCGATTATGTCGAGAACCTCTTGTCGGGTTAGCAACAAAGCGCGAATCTGGCATGACTTCCCACAATTTTTTTTGTATAGATAGAGGTCTATAGCAATCATAAACCTTCAATCCTAAGCCATTTCTTGATAAGTCATCTTGCACTTGTGAAAGTCTTCTAGCTGCTGCACCCCTTAATACACATCGTGATACAGGATAAAGTTTTTGTTTCAAAAAGTTATTAGTTGTTGCATAACGCATATCTATGGCAATTTTATTATTAACTTTGCGAATGTCAACTAATCTAGCATCAGGAGGAAGTGGAGAAGCGACATTTCTAGCTATTAATGAAGAAGTTGATTGTGTTGTTTGGGTAAAAGGAGTACTACTATTGGCTGGAGAGTGCCCAGTAATTTTTTGGCATCCGATAAAGAAAAGCATTAATGCCATTAATGTGATAAATTTTGTCCATCGTTTCATCAAAGTTACCTGCTACTATTTGGTATTTTAAATATCTTAAATAATTGCTGCCAATCAGGATAATTTTAGCTAAGTTAATTACAAACTCTGCGAGTTCGGTTTTTAGCAATCCAGCCTGGTATGGGAGAACTAATTTGAATCCAGCCATCTTTTTCAGCAACAAAAGTAACTGGTGTTCCATTATTTAATGTGCCAACAGCATCACTTTTGAGGTCAGGAAGCGATCGCACATTCAGGGGTGATTGGGGATCATTAACAATCAACGTACAATTATTAGGTAAAAGATTAGTTGGGCTAGGAGTAGGTGAAGGAGTTGCTGGGCTAGAAGTCGGTGAAGGAGTTGGGCTAGAATCTGGCTCAATTATTGTCGGTTGTCCTACCTCACCACTACCAAGTTTTCTCTCCATAAAATCACGAAATAATTGCGCTTTATTGCGACTGGTAAAGGAAGCGACTTGTACAGCTAATTGCTTAGTATCTTCGCGAGTTGTTCTATAAGCATCTCCGCAAAAGTTTGCTTTAACTTGTTGTAAATTGTTATCGCTGAAATCAATAAAAACAGGATAAAATTGTATTGTGCCTTCTGAATTAGTCGGCAAGGAATCTCCACAATTTGCTTGCGGAAAATCAACTTGATCAAACTCATTTGTTGAGTTATTAGGTGTAGTTGTACTTTTAGGAGTTGGCGTATTTTCAGGGCTTGGCGTTAAGTTGGTAGGGGTTTGTGTCGGCGTAACTTCAATGTTAGGACTTTGATTAGCAATCGGTGATTTGGTTGAGGATTGCCAATAAGCGATCGCAAATCCTACTCCCACCACTAAAACCATCATTGTGCCTAAAATCCAGGGAAATTTATCAGAAGCTGCCTTGTCTCTGGCTGGCGGCGCGGGTAATGTTTTTTGGTTGATTGGTAAGCGGGGCGTCTGGGGTAAAATAGTTGGTGCAACAGATGAATTGCTTAGTGCGAGCGCATTTAGTGCTTCATTTGCTGATTGGTAACGCTCCCGATAATCGTAACGTACCATCTTATTTAAGATAGCTGCTAATTCTGGACTCACTTGCACCTGCTGTTGCCAAGAAAGCTCTCTAGTTTTTGCATCTTCCTGCAATTGAGTAGGATGCAAACCTGTTAAAGCTTGAATTGCAATGATACCAAGAGAATAAATATCACTACTAGGTTGTGGTCTTCCTAATATCTGTTCTCTTGACATATAACCGGGAGTTCCAACAGCAACTGTAGCATTAATTAAATCAGGAGTTGCTGTTACTGTCCTCACTTGTTTAACAGCTCCAAAATCAATTAAAACTAATTTACCATCTGAATTGCGTCTGATTAAATTATCTGGTTTAAGATCACGGTGAATTACTCCATAACTATGAACAAAAGCAAGAATTTGTAAAACATCTTTTAATAGGTCAACAACTTGGTTTTCAGTCCAATGCTGACCAGGATGCAGTTCCGTATTTAGCAGATGACCAACAATGAATTGTTGTACCAAATAAAATTCTTGATTTTCTTCAAAATAAGCTAACAATCTCGGTATTTGGTCATAACTTCCGAGCCGTTCTAAAGTTTCTGCTTCACTATTAAATAAGCGTCTAGCTGTTTGCAAATAATTGGGGTCAGAACTTGCCGGTTTGAGGTGTTTAACAACACAAATAGGGTTTCCAGGACGACGAGTATCACTGGCTTTATAAGTTTGACCAAACCCTCCGATACCGAGAGGTTCGATAACTTGATAGCGCTGATCTAGTAACTTGCCTAACATTTAAATAACCCTACTGCCATGCATCAAAACTGTATAGTTGTCAAAACCAAATAAGCAAACCAACCGCTAACTATTAGCATCCCTGGTACAATCAGCGTTGCTGCTTTTTCAGAAAGATTGGAAATTTGAGTACAACCACTATAAAGTATAAGAATAGTGTAACAACTCACAAATACACTAATAATTAACAAAGTATTACTTGGTAATATTTTAGCAAGACTACTAAGCAGAAACAGAAAGCTCAAAGGTTGTAGAGAAGCACCAGCGAGGAAAATATCACCCGCCAAACTACCCCTACGGCGAAACACGCCACGCGCCAAGGCACTAATCAGGGCAATGCTAAAAAATGGCACAGCCCCAAGTACCATCAATTTGTAAATTGACAGCTCATTAAATATATCCTGCCATCCTAGATAGATGCCAGTGACAAAGGAAAAATTGGTAACTGTCGCCAATAAAATCCCCACAGCAATTGCCTCGGATTTATCGAGACTAGAAAAAGCAGTTAGCAGTCCTCCTACTGGATTAATTGCCAAGGATTTGAAGGCAAATAGAGTATTACTAAATACTGCCATTGTTGCGCCAAGGGTATGATTTCTATACTTTTTAAGTTTGCGGTTTTTGGTAATAGCTTTGAGAGTGTCTTTGGCTAATTGGTAGCCATTTCTATCACCTTGCTCACCAAAAAGTGCAGAAGCTTGTTTTAAATCTTCAACCGCTGATGGTAGTTCTTGCAAATCATGATTAGCGATGCCTCGGTGATAGTAAGCTTGTGCCTGATCTGGTTCAAGTCGAATCGTTTGACTATAGGCTTCCAGGGCAGCTTGAGTGTATCCTAGACGGTAACGCGCCCGTCCCTGGTAGTAGTAAGCTAGAGCCAAATTAGGATTAATAGAGAGAGCTTGGGTACAATCTTTAAGCGTGCCTCGATCGTCACCAAGTTGATAGCGGGTTGAGGCTCGTTTCAGAAAAGCTTCCACAAACTGCGGATTAAGTTCAATTGCTTGAGTATAATCCTCAACTGCCCCTTGATAATCTTTGTTTAAGGCTTTGGCAACGCCTCTAACGTAGAAGTCTTGAGGAGTTTTTTCGCGTTTTCGCTGCGGACTTGTCATCGGTTCAAACCCTTGATCATATTCGCTGCGCTGCACCGAGTCGGAAAGAACTTCGTAAGCTTGACAAATTTCTTTGAATCTTTCTGCGGCAGTTGGGTTCCCTGGATGCAAGTCAGGATGGTATTCACGCGCCAGACGGCGGTAAGCTTCTTTGATGTCCTCTGTAGAGGCGTTTTTGGAGACTTTGAGGATTTTGTAGTAATCGCGATCCTGCATTTGATTTAGACTAGAGAGTGCTTTAATACAAGCGTGTCACATGAACAGGAAAATCGGCAAAGTGGTTTGGTTGCAGGATGCGATCGCTCTGCTGGCTGCAGTATTCTCTTAGTCACATAGTGCTGCTGCTTTTGGAACCGCGCTTTTGCTGTCGTTACGGTATTTTTGAAGTTTAGATCACTCCAAGAAATTATTTTAATTTTTAACTCATTCAATATTGATAAACAGAGCAAAATCGCCTTACAACCACCATTTGCAGTAGATAATATTAACGATTTTTCTGAAGTGTTATCAGCAATTTGGCTGCGTTACAAATATCGCTGTTAGTAGTTGATTAAATAGTATAAATTAAGTTTAAATTTGATTGCAACTTGATTAATTTAAACAAAAATGTCAAGGTTTTGACAGAAATTTTATTACCCTAACAATTACCCTCAACTTGCTCACAAGCACCAATACTTACCCAACTACTTGAACCATCGCCCCAATGCTCTTTTTTCCAAATTGGAGCGTTATGCTTTAAAGTATCGATCGCATATTTACAAGCTTCAAAGGCTTCGGTACGATGAGGACAACCCACCGCGACTAAAACGCTAATTTCTCCAATTTGTAAGCGTCCTGTGCGATGATAAATTACCACACGATTAACCTCAGTCCATTTTTGCCGAATCTCAGCAGCAATTGAGCGAAATACCTCTACTGCCATCGGTTCATAAGCTTGATACTCCAAGGCAACAACAGGTTTACCATCGGTTTGATGACGTACTGTGCCACTCATAACCACCACAGCGCCGTTAGCTGGATCATCTGCCAATGCATACACTTCTAAGAGTGATAAAGGTGCAAAAGTAATCGAAAAGCGATCGCCTATATTCTGTTGACTAGCAAGACGGCGAGATTTTGTTATTTCTGCATTAATCATTGTTTAAATATTTTTTTTATAACTATCTAAGGTGTGATATTAACTTATTTTAAATTAATCTTACCTTAATTTGTATTTTTACTTTTTCTAAGTATACTTTAAAATACAAGCTGAAATTCATTTTATTAAAGCATCTCATGATAGAAATAAATCTCAAGTTAATCTTTTTTGCTTGAGAGTATGCTTCTTGTCAATCAATTACAAGCAGATGAATACATAGCATTTTTTACCAGATGATAATAATACTCATCAACGAAATACCCAGACTACCAGATTAGGTACTATCCTGTAATTAGGTCGTAGAAGTAGATTACTGACTTATGGCAACCAGTATAATTCAACGAAATAATGTCCGAGTTTTAGGCAAAGGTGAAAAAACCATCATCCTTGCTCATGGATTTGGTTCAGATCAAAGCGCTTGGCGACAGCAAATTGCCACATTTGCAGACAATTATCAGATTGTATTATTTGATCATGTAGGCGCTGGAAAATCAGACTTTTCAGCTTATAGCCCACTCCGCTATAGTAGCCTTTACAGTTATGCAGAAGATCTCTTAGATTTATGCGCCGAATTAAAGTTAACAAATAGTATCTTAGTTGGTCATTCAGTTAGTGGAATGATTAGCTTACTTGCTGCCTTAGTTGAACCAAATTGTTTTAGCCAACTAATATTTATTAGTGCCTCACCGCGCTATCTCAACGATGTTGATTATTATGGAGGTTTTGAGCAATCTGACTTGGATAAACTATACAAAGCCATGTCAACAAACTATTATGCATGGGCAGTTGGTTTTGCTCCAATTGCGATGGCAACAGAGGATAAACCAGAGTTGGCACAAGAATTTGCTAATACTCTATCGGCAATTCGTCCAGACATTGCCCAAGCCGTTGCCAAGGTAATTTTTCAATCGGATCACCGTTCGGAATTACCACGTTTAAGTGTGCCAACATTTATTTTACAAGCAAATAATGATGTAGCAGTACCACCAGAAGTTGGTCAGTATATGGCAAATAAAATTCCCAAAAGTACCTTGATTAACATCGCAGCCCAAGGACATTTACCTCATATTAGCGCCCCTGATGTGGTGAATAAAGCGATCGCAAAATGTCTGGATATTTAAAAATATTTCACCTAAAATGGCAACTGCTACAACGCCATCCTAACTGGCTACCTAACTTTGTGCCATTTTTACTAGGGCTCACTTTCTTATTAGTAAGTTGGGGCATCTTTCAAGGATGGACATTACTGCAATTGTCTATCCCCATTCTTTTAATAATTTGTCTAATATTACCAAAAAATCTGGCATTAGCCGTTCCTTTAATTGAGTTACTATTACTTGGGTTAAAAGAAAACACAATTCCGGATTTATACTCATTCTTAACCATAGTAAATACCACAGCAATTGGCATTTTTAGCGGCAACTATTTACGAAAAATTGAGTGGCGTTTGGCATCGCAATTCGTATTAACAAACCTCACAGAAATTGATAGTAACTCAAACCTGCTTGAGCAAGCCGTTAGCTTACTGCGTGACTTTGCCCAAGCTGATAGTGCGATCGCCTTACGCCAACTCGACGAAGTAACAGCAGAAGCCCTAGTCTGCTTGCCTGAAGACGCCCTCCCCCACCGTCTCACCACCCCCGCCCTATTTGCAGATGCAGCACGAGAAAACCGTTGCCTCTATTATCCAGACTATCCCTCAGCTCCAGGCGCATCTCATATTTTACTTGCACAAGGTACTCAATCTCTTGCCATACTACCGCTTACGTCAGATCACAAAACAGGTGCTATCTTATTAATTTGGCATCAAAAAACCGCAATTTCTGAACATCTTCAACAGTTCATCAAATCGCTGCTTGGTGAATTAAGAACATTACTAAATTTTAGCGACACAACTTTACGCCTCGATCAGCTACAAGCCCGCTTTAGTGCAATGTTAGAAACCATTCATCAAGGCGTTGTTTTTATTGATGAAAGTGGCGAACAAGGCTGGCTAAATCAAGCTGCTGCCTTACAATTAGGACTCAACCCCGGTGCCGTAGAACCGCCCATACTTGCTCAGGCAATGGCAATATTACGCACAAAAGCTGATAATCAGTCACAAATTTATCAGCAATCTACAGAATTTTTTTCCCAACCGCAAGCTATAGTTCGTAACTGGAATTGGATCTTTTCTCAACCTAAACCAAAAGTTCTTAGTCTGGCAATTACACCAACTAATGTCCGTGATATACCTGGTTGTTTGTGGATTTTAGATGATATTACCGAGCAATATTTTGCCCAACAAGCCTTAGTAAACCGTAGCGAAGAATTAGCCCAAATTAATCTTGAGCTTCAACAAGCCAAACTAGAAGCAGAAGCAGCAACCCTGGTTAAAAGTCAATTTCTTGCCAATATGAGCCATGAAATTCGTACCCCAATGAATGCGATTATCGGCATGACTGGCTTATTACTTAATACTCCCTTAAATTCGCAACAACGTGATTTTGTAGAAACCACTCAAAGTAGCAGCGATGCTCTATTAATGTTAATTAATGACATCCTTGATCTTTCCAAAATAGAATCAGGCAAATTAGAATTAGAACAACATTCTTTTAATCTACGCACCTGCATTGAAGAATCCCTAGATTTATTGGCTTTTAAAGCAGCAGAGAAAAACCTAGAATTAGCATATATTCTTAATCCTGAAACACCCATAGATATCGTCGGAGATTCCACACGCTTACGCCAAATTTTAGTAAATTTACTGAGTAATGCTACTAAATTTACCGAGGCAGGAGAAGTTATACTTTCTGTTGTCAGTCAACAGACTCCATCTTCAATTATAAAAAGCCAAACCGAGTTAAAACAACCATCCTGGTTTGAAATTCAATTTTCCGTTAAAGATACAGGTATTGGCATTTCTCCCCAAAGAATCAATCGTCTGTTTAAATCCTTTAGTCAGATTGATGCTTCCACGACTCGTCAATATGGTGGAACTGGCTTAGGATTAGCGATTGGTAAGCAATTAAGTGAAATGATGGGCGGTAAAATGTGGGTTGAAAGTAAAGTAAATTGTGGCTCTACATTTCACTTCACAATTGTTGCTAAATCTGAATCAGACCCATCAATTAATAAGCCAAAATTGCCTACCCCACCATTAGCAGGAAAACGAGTCTTAATTGTCGATGATAACGCCACAAATCGACAAATTTTGATGCTGCAAGCTGAATTTTGGGGAATGCTAACTCATGCCGTCGAATCAGGTGAACAAGCCTTAAAATTGCTAGGGCAAGGTGAAGCTTTTGATTTGGCAATTCTTGATATGCAAATGCCGCACATGGACGGTTTAACTTTGGGAGCAAACATCCAAGCTTTACCCAAATATAAAGCCTTACCATTAATAATGTTAACCTCAATTGGCAAGCCAGAAATAACTGATTCGACGCCAATTGTCAGTTTTGCAGCTTTCCTGACGAAGCCCATTAAGCAGTCCCATCTTTACAATATTTTAAGCCAGATTTTTGGGAAACAATTTGTTCATGTCAAGTCATCAGGCAATAATACCATGCAAATTAATGCTCAGTTGAGTCAAGAACATCCTCTAAAAATTCTCTTGGCAGAAGACAATATAGTTAATCAAAAAGTCGCCTTACTTCTACTTGCTCAAATGGGCTATAAAGCCGATGTAGCACTGAATGGAATACAAGTTTTAGAAGCCCTGCATCGCCAGACTTATGACGTAATATTAATGGATATGCAGATGCCAGAAATGGATGGTTTGACGGCAACCCGCTCTATTTGTCAAGAATGGCAAAAAGAAGTGCGCCCCAGAATTATTGCCATGACGGCAAATGCTATGGAAGGCGATCGTGAGGCTTGCCTAGCAGCAGGAATGGATGATTATATTAGTAAGCCAATAAGAACAGAAATCTTAGTTCAAGCTTTAATAAATACTCCTAAATCCCTAAAAATAGGTCAAGAAAAAGATAGTATAATTAATCTAGAAAATCCGATTAACTTAGCAAATAATACTTCAAAATCAGCAGCATCTTTAGATACTCAAGTTCTGCAAGCTTTCCGAAATATGGTTGGTCAAAATGTCGATCGCGTGTTGGCAGAAATGATCGACTGCTATTTAGATGACACTCCCAAACAGCTAATCGCGATCGCCTCTGGCATAGTTGAAAATGACGCCCTCACACTGCAACGCGCCACGCATACTCTCAAATCTAGCAGTACCACCCTCGGCGCAACAATTCTTGCCAAAATCTGCCAAGAGTTAGAAATTATCAGTCGCACAGGGAATACTGAAGCTGGTATAGAAAAACTACCACAACTCGAAGCCGAGTATAAAAGAGTAAAGACTGCTCTGCAAATAGAACGCCAGAAATTGCATCCATGAACATCACCCCTCCGAGAGATCCTCCCCTAGTTTTGATTGTCGATGATGACCAGTTTATGAGGATTCAGTTGCGCCATGCTATGGAGCAATCAGGATACCAAGTAGCACAAGCTAGTGATGGAGATCAAGCAATCTCCATTTATCTAGATAGACAACCAGATATTGTCCTGCTAGATGCCATGATGCCCATTATGGACGGCTTTGCCTGCTGTCAACTTTTGCGTAATTTGGGCAATAGCCAGCTTGCCTCCAACCTGCCTATTTTAATGATTACAGCATTAGAAGACCAAGAGTCAGTTGATATGGCATTTGCCGTTGGTGCAACCGACTATATTACTAAACCAATTCATTGGGCAGTCTTGCGGCAACGAGTACGACGCCTTCTAGAAGCAAGTCAAGCAATGGAAGCATTGCAACAACAAACCGAACGTGCACGACTTAGTGAAAAGCAGTTGCGAATTGCCCTAGAAGCCGCTCAAATGGGTACTTGGAACTGGGACATACAAACCGGGAAAATTATCCATTCAGTGACTACTGAAGCGATTTATGGGCTATCTCCAGGAGCATTTGAGGGTACACTTGAAAGCTTTCTTGCTAGTATTCATCCTGAAGACCGAGCCATAGTTAGCGAAGCTATACGCCGTACCCTGGAAGAAAAGGCAGAGTATGACCTAGAATTTCGCATTATTCGACCGGATGGTACAGTGCGTTGGGTAGCAAGTAAAGGTCAAGTTTATTACAAAGAAGTAGAGGACGCGGCATTTGCACTCAAAGATAGTGATTTATCTGTGAGGGAAAAAGGAGCTGAAGCTAAGTCTTTTGCCGTAAAAATGACCGGAATTAATATGGATGTTACGGAGCGCAAACGTACTCAAGAAGAACTACAACGCCAAAATCGGCGATCGCAATTATTTGCCGAAGTTACCTTAAAAATTCGCCAGTCTTTGCAAATTCAAGAAATTCTACAAACAACAGTCACCGAAGTGCAAAGAATTTTGCAATGCGATCGCGTTTTGATATTTAAAATCGGCTCTTCTGGTTTTGGTAAAATTGTTACCGAAGCAGTCAAGCCCGACTTTATTTCTGTTCTAAATCAAAGCATTAATGATAACTATTTTGCCACTGAATATTTACAGAGCTATATGCAAGGCAGAATTTACACCGTTGATGATATTCAAACGGCTGAAATACCACCTTGTTTAAGGGAATTTATGCAAGAGTTTGAAGTAAAAGCCAAGCTCGCTGTACCAATTTTGATTAAAGCCAACTTCTGGGGTTTGTTAATTGCTCACCAATGTACTACACCTCGGCAATGGTCTAGTTTTGAAACAGAACTATTAGGACAACTTGCCGATCAAATTGGCATTGCTTTAGCTCAAGCTGAACTTTTAGAACAAGAAACCTATCAACGCCTAGAACTTGCTCGTTCTAATTCAGAATTGCAACAATTTGCTTCTATAGCTTCCCATGACTTACAAGAACCACTGCGAAAAATTCAAACTTTTGGTAATCGACTTAAAAGCAAATATGCCGAAGAATTAACAGATCAAGGACTCGACTATTTAGAAAGAATGCAGAACGCTGCTGAACGAATGCAAAACTTGATTGATGACTTGTTATCCCTCTCGCGAGTGACAACTAAAGCACAACCATTTGTTAGAGTAAATCTTAATCAAATCACTCAAGATGTTTTGTCAGATTTAGAAGTGCGTATTCAGCAATGCGGTGAGTGTGTCACAGTCAGCGAGTTGCCAACTATTGATGCTGATCCGGTGCAAATGCGTCAACTATTGCAAAACTTAATTAGCAATGCTCTGAAGTTCTATCACGGAACTGAACCACAAGCTATTAAAGTTTATAGCCAGAACCTAGAAAGTGAAGAAATTCCGACCACAGATTCTTCCACCATAGAATGGTTTCAACTCATAGTAGAAGATAATGGTATTGGGTTTGATGAAAAGTATCTAGACCGCATCTTCAACGTCTTTCAACGGCTGCATACTCGTAGCGAATATGAAGGTACAGGTATGGGGCTTGCGATCTGCCGTAAAATTGCTGAACGTCATGGTGGCAGCATTACAGGCAAAAGCACTCTCGGACAAGGAGCTAAATTTATTGTCACACTGCCGAAACAACAACGCAAAGGAGAAAACCTTGAGTGAAGGGCAACCGACCAACCATCATAATTTTGATGGCTGATGACGACGAAGATGACTACTTGTTAGCTCGTGAAGCGTTGGCAGAAAGCCGCTTAGTTAATCATTTATACTTTGTTAGAGATGGCGAAGCATTGATGGATTATCTGCATCGGCGTGGTGAATACTCGCAAATAGTTAATTCGCCACGTCCTGGTTTAATTCTTTTGGATCTAAATATGCCAAAAAAAGACGGTCGCGAAGCACTACGGGAAATTAAATCTGACCCGCATTTACGGCAAATTCCAGTTGTAGTGCTGACAACATCTCGTGCGCCGGAAGATATTTATCAAATTTATGATTTGGGTGCCAATTCGTTTATTACTAAGCCCGTCACTTTTTCATCATTAGTAGACTTGATTAAAATATTAGGAAAGTATTGGTTTGAAGTTGTTGAACTCCCAGGAGAATTGGTAGGAGAAAAATATGAACAACGACCCCGTTAAGGTACTTTTAGTTGATGATGATGAGGATGATTACATCCTAACTCGTGACTGGTTCTCGGAAATGGCAGATACCAGATTTGAGTTGGAGTGGGTCAGTAGTTATGAAGAGGCGATGAATGCGATCGCCAATTGTCAGCATGATGTCTATCTTTTTGACTATCGTCTCGGCTCACATAACGGCTTAGAATTGCTGCGGGAAGCCTTAAGCTATGGCTGTCTTGCTCCTATTATCTTATTAACTGGACAAGGTGACCACGAAGTAGATATAGAAGCAATGAAGGCGGGTGCTGCCGATTATTTAGACAAAAGTTTATTAGGAGCTCCTTTATTAGAGCGCTCGATCCGTTACGCTATTGAACGTAAGCAAGCAGAACAAAAAATCCGTGAACAAGCAGCTTTACTTGACGTCGCCACTGATGCAATTATTGTTCGAGATTTAGATCACAAAATCATCTTTTGGAATAAAGGTGCCGAGCGTTTGTACGGTTGGCAAGCAGCAGATGTTGTGGGCAAAAATTGTCAGGAATTATTATATAAAGGCAAATCAGTTCAATTAGAAACGGCACTAAAAGCTATATTTAATCAAGGACAGTGGCAAGGCGAATTACCACAAACAACACAAGATGGCAAAAACCTGATTGTCGAAAGTCGTTGGACTCTCGTATATGACCAAGCAAAGCAACCCAAATCGATTCTTTCAGTTAGTACTGACATCACTGAAAAAAAGCAACTTGAATCTCAGTTTTTGCGTGCCCAACGCATGGAAAGTATTGGTACATTAGCTAGCGGTATTGCTCATGATTTGAATAATGTACTGACACCAATTTTAATGACGGCGCAACTTTTGGAAACGCAACTTCATGATGATTACAGCAAGCGTTTATTACCAATTTTAATTTCTAATGCCAGACGTGGTGCATCATTAGTTAAGCAAGTTTTGTCATTTGCACGAGGGCTAGAAGGGAAATTTACACTTATTCAAGTCAAGCATATAGTTACAGAAATTAAGCAAATTCTCAAAGAAACATTCCCAAAATCAATTACAATTACCACAGATATTCCACCCAACTTAGGAACTCTTTGTGGTGATGCCACACAGCTACATCAGGTTTTGATGAATCTCTGTGTTAATGCCCGTGACGCTATGCCACAGGGTGGAACTTTAACTATTTCTGCTAAAACTATTTTTATTGATGAAAATTATGCAAGACTCAATCTTGATGCCAAAGTTGGTTCCTATATTTTTCTAACAGTTACAGATACAGGTATGGGCATTCCTTCAGAAATATTAGACCGTATTTTTGAACCTTTTTTTACCACTAAAGAAATTGGTAAAGGTACCGGTCTTGGACTTTCCACAGTTATTGGTATTATTAAAAGTCACGGTGGTTTTGTGAAGGTCTACAGCGAGATTGGTATAGGTACACAATTTCAAGTGTATTTCCCTGCAGTTGATACACCTGAAACTTTGCCGATAGCAAAATCATCACTCCGCAAAGGACAAGGAGAATTAATCTTAGTTGTTGATGATGAAATGGCAATTCGAGAAATTACCAAAGCTTCACTTGAAGCTTATAATTACAAAGCAATAACGGCGAGTAATGGTATTGAGGCAGTGGCAATTTATGCCGAGCATCGTGAGCAAATTAGTGTGGTATTAACAGATATGATGATGCCCTCAATGGATGGTCCAACTACGATCCGTACATTGCAAAAAATCAACCCAGATGTCAAAATTATTGCAGTTAGTGGTCTTTCTTCTAGTGATAAACTGGCTCAAGCTGCGGGTACAGGCGTCAAAACATTTCTGTCTAAGCCTTACACCACACAAGAGTTATTGGAAACTATTGAGCGAGTTAGAAACAATGATTAAGTTTGATTTTTAAGTTAAGGCTCTTCTTAATCTTTGCTCTAAACTTGCTAAATCAACTCCTAGATTTTGCAAAACTTTTGCTCCTAGTCCCTCCGGTTCGCGGATGATACCCAAAAGCAGATGCTCTGTGCCAATATAGTCATGACCAAACTGTTGAGATTCTTCTAAAGAGTATTCCAGAACTTGTTTTGCCCGTGGTGTTAATGGAATTTCTGTAGGTGTGCCAGTGCCGCGACCAATAATTTTTTCTACTTCGATTTGGGTGCTTTCAAAGTTCACTCCTGTGGCAGTCAGAAACTGGGAGGCAATGCCACTCCCTTCTCCAACTAGTCCCAACAAAATCTGTTCTGTACCCACATATTTATGTCCTAAACGGCGCGATTCATTTTGAGCAATTCGCATTGAGATAATCGCTTTTTGGGTGAATCTTGTCAGGAAGCTGGGTAGAGAAGCACCATTGGAGACTAGCTTTGTCAACTGTTCATAGATTGAGGCAAAAAATCTTTCAAACATCGGTTTTTCCTGCGTAGTTATGTTGTTAACGGGTTCCTTTGTTTGCTTGTTGCTTAATAAAAATGACAACAAATATTCGATTGTTCCGGCATTAGCTGAGTACCAAAGGTATTGTTTATCGCGCTGGGAATTTACCAATCCTTCCACCCTCAGCTTTTCCAAATGGTGGGAAAGTGTGGAATTTGGTATCTTAATTTGCCCTTGAATCTCACCTACTGTTAACCCCTCTGGGTAGGCTGCAAACAATAACCGCATAATCTCAAGCCGTGGCTCAGAACCTAATGCGGCAAAGATATCTGCATAACGTGCTGTTTCTGTGTCAACCATATTTCTAGAATAATCGAAATAATTATTTTGTCAAGTTTCGCCGCTACCCAATAACTAGTTGCTCAAGTCTTGCCGCTACCCATGAGATACAGCAGCGCCATCCGCACCGCAACACCACTAGTAACTTGTTGAGAAATCAGACTAAATTCTGGATCATCCATTAAATCAGAACTAATTTCGACACCACGATTAACAGGACCAGGGTGTAAGATTTTTACATCAGGTGCGGCAAGTTTTAAGCGATCGCGTGTAATACCATAACGCTGATGATATTCGCGCAAACTCGGCAACAAATGAGCCGTCATCCGTTCTTTTTGCAAGCGCAAAGTCATTACAAAATCAGCATCTTTAATTGCAGGTTCAATATCCCAATGAATAAATAAATTACGCTTAGGAAGTTTGGCATTTGCCTGTTTAATTTTCCCTGACTCACCCCATTCGGCAAATAACTGTGGCAATAACGTTGGGGGTCCAGCTAGATGTACCTCAGCCTTAGTTGCCGTCAGACTCCAAATATTAGAACGTGCCACCCGTGAATGTAAAATATCACCGACAATGGCAATTTTTTTGCCTGCCAAAAGTCCAATACGGGGATATTCAAAATCAATTAAAGAGGTAATTGTAAACAAATCTAGCAGCGCTTGGGAAGGGTGTTCGTGCCAACCATCACCAGCATTGAGCACACCCACTTTAACACCCAAGCGCTCCATTTCAGCAGCGATCGCATGAGGTACTCCAGCCTCTCGATGACGAATTACCATCAAGTCGGCACCCATAGCCAAATAAGTCTTAGCAGTATCAAGAATAGTTTCTCCCTTGCTAAGAGAAGAAGTTGCCGCTGCAAAATTTAACGTATCAGCACTGAGACGCTTTGCCGCCAATTCAAAACTACTGCGAGTACGAGTAGAAGATTCAAAAAACAAATTTGCCACAACTTGCCCTTGCAAAGCAGGTACTTTTTTCGTGCGCCGCGATAGTACCTCCCGAAAGCTAGCAGCAGTTTGTAAGATTGTGTCGTATTCAGCGGGGGTAAAATCAGCTAAATCGAGAATGTGGCGGCGTGTCCAGACAGTAGTGGCCATATAGATAGATTTGGAACTAAGCTATTGGCAAAAATACCGCGATCAATCACCTTTCAACTAATTTGTTGGTCATTTCTGGGTGGTTAGTCAAAACGATATTGAGAGTTTTTAACCGCAGATGCACACAGATGATTGAGCGATTTTTGTCAATAGTTTGAGTGAGCTAAGAATTGATCAAGCTTGGAGATGGAATATATTTAAGCATACAGAAATCAGGGACAGGAAGATCATAAAGCCGATCGCATCTAATAAGGTGGTTAGCAATGGTCCGCTAACCAGTGCCGGATCAAGCTTGAGACGCTTTAAACCCATTGGTAGTAAGGTTCCTAGTGTGACAGCAACGAAGACATTCATTGCCATGACGCTGCCTGCTACTAATGCTACCCAACGTTCTTGAGGTTGCGCCCAAATTAAGGAAAGCATAATCATCGTGAAGCCTAAGACTAATGCTGTGCCCAATCCTGCCAGAATTTCTTTACGAAGAATTTTCATGGTATCCAAGGGAGTGACTTCTCCAACGCCAAGGCTGCGAATGGTTACAGTTAAGGCTTGAATGCCCACAGTACCACCTGTGTTGGAAAAAATTGGCATAATTACGGCGAGGACGGGTACCATCGCAATTACAGGTTGAAAAGGAGCGATCGCACTTGCCGCACCAATATATAATCCCATTACTCCCACCAGCCACGGTAAACGCTTACGAATGGTCACTAGGGGCGGCGACAAGGCGGCTTCATCCCCACCACTGACGCCGGCTAGCCTTTGGATGTCTTCGGTGGCTTCTTCCTCCAAAATATCCACCACGTCATCAATGGTGACAATACCAACTAATCGATCCTCTCGATCAACCACAGGTAGGGCAATTAAGTCATAGCGCTTCATCAGTTGGGCAACTTCTTCTTGGGGCATTTCGGTGCGCGCTTTAATGACACGGTTGCTGGAGACATCGCGCACTAAAACATCGGGAATTGAAAATAAGAGTTGCCGCAAGGAAATGACTTGTACTAGTTTGCGGTTGTCGTCGGTAACATAAGCATAGTAGATAGTTTCTTTATCTTCGTCCTGAAGACGGATTTTACTTAAAGCCTGCCCAACAGTTAAGCCTTGCCGCAGTCGCACGTATTCTGTCGTCATAACGCGCCCTGTTGTGCCTTCTGGATAGCCGAGAATGGTAGCAGTCGCTTGTCGTTCTTCGGTACTTAATTGTTGTAACAACCGCTTGACAACGCCGGCTGGCAATTCATCAAATAATTCGGCACGGTCATCAGGGCTCATTTCTTCGATAATTTGAGAGACTTGTGCATCTTGCATTGCACCAATTAATTCTTCTTGTATTTCTTGTGGTAGGTATTCAAAGACATCAGTTGCGTTGGCTTTGTTGAGGACACGAAAAGCGATCGCACGTCGTTCAGGGGGAAGTTCGCTAATATATTCTCCCACATCGACAGCAGGTAAGCGATTGAGTTCTGATTTTAGATTATTTAAATCTCCCAGATCAGACACTGAGTTACGAACATCTTGAGTAAGCATAAAACCTCCTAAGTCTTCCTCGCGCTAGGTGACTTAAATAGGCTTCATCTAGCGCCGGGAAGATTAATACATTCAGGTAATGGACTTTGGTCCATAGACTCCATAGAATTCAACACTGGCAAACCCTAGGATTTCCAGTAAAGTCAATGCATCCTTATCATAACTTTAGCCAAAGAATTGATATTTTTCTTGAGCCAATCGCTCAAGGGGACGCCATACTAAGCGATTGAGTTTGTACTACTATTAAAGACATTACAGCAGTCGCTGCCAATAGTAACAGGAAATTTCCTGATGCTGTTGCCTGAGAAATCGTTGAACCCAAGCTCTAAGTTGAGATAGTACGCCCTTTAAAATTGATATATTGCCGATAATACTAGCGTTCCAATCATCACGAATATCTGTAATAATGCCAGTGATTGTAAGGAAAAACTCTCAGTAAAATCACAGTTTTCCAACGCTCCGAGCCGGGTTTTAGTTGTCTAAGCTGGGAAAATATTAAGGTTGGTTTTAATTTCCAGTTTATCATCATAATTTCTGCAAATTTAGAAGCAGCATTGTCGTCAATACCAGCAATCAGAACTGGTAAAGCCACTAGCATTAACAACACAGTGGGTTACAATTAAAGTAGATTCGGTAAGAAGACGACGTAACCACAAATCTAAAAGCTCAAACCTTAAATTATCTGCTGTTAGTATATCTAAAGCTGAAAATGGTTCATCCGTCTAAAGTTTCAAGTTAAAATAACTAGATGTTTTTTAGATCACATCTGGCATTAAATATTTAAAGATTTCAGCATCAGTCTTCTTAAAACTTACACACCTTTAAATAATAAAAGGCTACTCGCTCCGACACTCAATACATTCTAAATTTAGCAACACACAAAAATCAAGTAGGGTGGAAAGACTTTGTGTAGGCTAGCTTTTGATATATTGCGCCGAAGTTGGTGCGCTTACTCTAGACCTTAACACAGGTTTGTGCTGTCTGCTTGTGGCAGCGCTATGGACGCCCCACTTCATCAAGGCACTGTAATTTTCTAAAACTTATTGCTAATTGTCACTGATCTCTATTCGAGGGTTCAGTAAATCAATAGTAGCGCTCAAATGAGCCAATACTCAATCACGGGAAATCTTCAGTTTATCTCTACCGTCATCAAGGGTTTGAACATGATCAATAACATCAAAAATTATGCCACTATCTTTTTTACTGGAATACTTTCTCTTAGTCTTAGCAGTTGTGCTTCAAGTCTTGCCAACCCTAAAACTAATAACATACCTACGTCAGAAGTAGCCGATGCTTCTTTTACGACTCCTCTTGACTCGACACCGACAAAAGCGATACAGAAAATACCTGCTTCTAGCCAACCTTTAAAAGCCACAAATCAAACACCTAAAACAACTGCAATTAACCTTTATCAAGTTGATATCCAATGTCAGGGTTTAGTAGAAAAAAAAATAACCGTAGCTTCAGATAATCCTGTAGATAGTGCTGTGCAAGAAATTCTTAAGCAAACCGATTCCGCTGACTTTAATTTAGCTGGATATCGAGTTAATATTAATTCTAAAACACGAATTGCTACAGTTGATTTACGTCTACCTCCCAAATCCAAACGCCAGTTTACCTCACTATCTAGTTGTGAACAGTTAGCCTTGTTTGGCAGTATACAAAAAACCCTGAAAACCAATCATAAGTTAAACATCAAAGATGTCAGGTTTACCAACCAAGGTGCTAAAATTTCTCGTTAGAATTCAAAAATGCAACCTGGATTTAATGACTATGACTAACCTAATTACATCAGCGATAATTAAAAATTAGCCAGAAGTTACAGTTAGCAGTTGCAACAGATGATCTAATATTTAAAATACTACTGATTGCTGGAACTAACCCCAATTTCTTGCACCTAAAGTTTAGAAACTGCCGGACAATTATTTAAATACCAACGCAACGGTAAGTCCGCACCTTTTGTCAAGCCTATTCTGGTAGTTTGTACTAAATCAGGTACAAAATCCAAGGGACGATGTTCTAACCATAAAGGTTGTCCTGGCGCTAAAACTTGTCCATTCAAACTACGATCAATTTGCAAGACCTGACAAAGTTTACCAGGACCTGCGGCAATGCGAACCGCTTTAGCTGGTTTTGGCGGACTAACCCAACTTGGTACAAATTCTAACTGCAAAGCCCGAATCAAAACCGCACTAGCAACCTGATCCTGGTCTGTAACAATATTCAAGCAGTGGTAGATACCATAAATCATGTAAACATAAGTATGACCGGACAAACCAAACATCGCCTCATTGCGCGGCGTGCGACGGCGGTAAGCATGACAAGCAGGATCTCCGGGTCCATAAGCTTCAGTTTCCACAATCATGCCCCTAATCAGGCTACCATCATTGAACTGACGTACTAATACACAACCTACCAAGTCCGGCGACACCTCGGTAGATGGACGGGAAAGCCAGTTCGGTTTTACAATTTGAGCAGTATCAAAATTCATGATCAAATACAACTAAATTCCTCTTTGAGGTTATTTAGATTAGGAGGAGATTAAACAAATGGATGTCAAACTGGTTTTAGTCGGACTAACAGTTATTTTTACCGTTTTAGCTTTGGTTTTTGGTACCAAGAACGGATTTTACAATTCTGATAATTATCACGGTAACGGTTCTGCCCACTAAAGTCGCTTATTTAGTTCAGCCATCAGCCTCTAGCTTTGGGTATTCTGTTGTTGTATGACCGTTACTCGCTAAATTTGAAGCTAGAGGCAATTGTTGCTGACCCATTTTTGACCGTTCATGAGCAATCAACGCCCATTGGCAACTTATCCTGAAGATGATCGATTAGCCTGTTTTCCTTATGGTGTTGGTCATGGCGCGGAAGGCGTCTGTTTGCTGGTGCAAATGGGTCCCCACCGTATCTTGCTTGACTGTGGACTGACAGATATTAAAGCCCTAACTGCTGATGCTAAACCACCGGCTGATTTAGTATTGTGTTCTCACGCTCACAGTGACCACGCTCAAGGATTATTGTCTCTCCATAAGGCTTTCCCGCAATTGCCAATCTATGCTAGTGAGGTGACAACTCAGTTGTTGCCGCTAAACTGGTCTGGATTGTCGCCGCAGGATGTGCCAAAATTTTGTAATGCTCTGCCTTGGCGATCGCCTGTTGAGTTCCGTGATGGTTTGGTAGCAGAGTTGTTTCCGGCTGGACACTTACCAGGGGCGGCGGCGTTTTTACTAACTTATACCGCGCCGGGACGCACTTATCGCCTACTTTATACGGGTGATTTTTTCCTTTCTAATTCTCGCTTAGTTGAAGGTTTGTCGATCGAATCGCTGCGTAGTACTCATCCTGACGTGGTGATTTTAGAAGGCAGTTATGGCACAGCACGACATCCTCACCGCCGACAACAGGAAAATTTGTTGGTGGAAAGGATCGATCAAGCGATCGCAAATCATTATTCTGTCCTCTTACCTGTGCCAACTCTAGGTTTAGGGCAGGAAATCTTAATGTTGTTGCGGAGTCATCATCATTTCACCGGACGCAACCTGGATATTTGGGTTGATGATACGGTTGCCGCCGGTTGTGATGCTTACTTGGAACTTTTGCCACACTTTCCCACCTCTGTACAAAATTTTGCCCGTCATCAGCCGCTATTTTGGGATGAGCGCGTCCGTCCCCGCGTGCGACGGTTGCGGGATGCCGCAGCAGGTTCGCTCGGTCAGACGCCTTGTATCGTCCTCTGTGATGAAACGGCTGATTTGAGTAAATACTGGCATCCCAAATATAATCTTCAGGTGGTTTTACAGCCGGAACGCCTTAAATATCCCCTAAAAAATGATAATTCCCACGCTA
Source organism: Coleofasciculaceae cyanobacterium (assembly GCA_049671305.1). Lineage (GTDB taxonomy): Bacteria > Cyanobacteriota > Cyanobacteriia > Cyanobacteriales > Coleofasciculaceae > CADCTM01. The sequence goes on along the minus strand of JBATUR010000120.1, from coordinate 28,161 downwards.
ATGGTGTGGAAACTTATCTACTGGCTCAACATGGTGATTGTTTGGGCACAACTCAGTTAATTCATAATCTACGTCCTCAGCACGTGGTTTTTGTCCACGGTTCCCCTACTTATTTATCGGATCTTACGGGTTTGGAGGAGTTGCAAAATCGTTATCATCTGCATTCTCCCGCCGCTGGCACGTTTGTTGAGTTGCCAATTGGTGAGACGTTTATGCAACCGGCAGCACCGACGGAAACGAATTATGAAGGTGAACTGACTGAGCTGGGAACTGTTGTCACAATTACACTGCCAGACGCGATCGCGGCTGATCCACGTTGGCAAAATTTTGCTGATACCGGTCTTGTGGAAGCGCGCTGGCAGGGCGAAGATTTGGTGTTGCGTGGTTTGTCACAGCGAGAACTATTAGCATCAGGCAGCCATGCCAAAATGCCTACTAATATCGACTGCTGTGCCAACTGTTGCCACCAACGCGGACAACGCTGCTGGAATCCAACTTCTCCTTTACATGGCTTTAAAGTTACACCAGAGGGTTACTGTCCAGTCTTTGAACCAACAGAACCCCCTCTGGAAAATTAACACCTTGATCATTAGTAAAGGACTAATGACCATTAAGCTAATCTTGAGTTGTGTCTTGACGTGGATGGATTTGTTCTGCTTCTGGACAGTCGTCAGAAACTAAAGGTTCCACGTGTCCTCTGGGTACACAAGCCAGCTTCTGAGTGACAGAGCCGATACTTTCCAGGCGAACCATTTCTTCCCAGGAACTAAGCTCCTCTTCTTCATCAGTCTCGTAACGGATTGTAACTAAATCTCCTTCTATATCAACTATGCGAGCGCGTTCAATCCAACGCTGTTGATCTCGCAAGAAAATACACACCTCTCGACCATCGCAACATAGTTGATAAATCTTGCGGTGTAGCATATTATTCGCTTCTCCTGAGTTGATAACTCTTCATTACTTGCAGTGCAAGCGGCTCTATTTTTTGGCACAATGCTTGCTTATAAATTTGACGTAGGGTTAACTGTGTGAAATCCTTCGTCAAATATTGAGATGCCTCCACGATTTCCCCTTCAATGTTTAAAAGTGTAGCTTGCATTAGTGACAATCTTGACAGTAAATTTACAATGCTATCCTGGGTTGACGGCTACCCACAATACCTTTATTCAAGTACGTGAGCTGTTAAAAATCGGTGCAAGGCAATGGTGGAGAGCAAGTTCAATACTCTAATTAGATTTTGGTAAGTTGTCATCAGCAGACCGAGACATGGGAAAGTAAAAATAAGTTCCGCCATTGCAACTAGCGCGCTTCTCCAGGTAAATCCTGGCTAGCTAAGGAGATATGAGCGTCTGAAGTGCCAGACATTGTTATTGTTACACAATCCTTAGTTGATTACTGTCGCTTTTGGGTACGGACTTCCGACTTACTTTTATCAATTTACGTCATTAAACAATAAGAGGGGAAAAAAGTCAAGTAAAGTCCTTAATTTTTAAGTTGCTAATATTTGCTAGCGTCATTGTCAAATCTCAGACAAAACCTGGATTAACCAAGCTCAAAAATTAAGGATTTATGAACCTTTGCTAGATTTTTAACGAGAATTTGTTAAATTGCTGGTGCAATTAGTTTCACCGCCGTTTTTTGAGGAGTAAAAAGCATGGTGTTTGCGATCGCCAAAAAACAGCACGTATACGAAAGCTACATTCTCACTGACCAAGATGCCCAGTCTCGATTAGAAGTCGTTCCGGAACGGGGTGGTATCATCACGAGCTGGAGTATCCAAGGTAAAGACCTACTTTATCTGGATACCGAGCGCTTTGCTGATGAACGCTTAAGCGTACGGGGTGGTATCCCTATTTTGTTTCCCATTTGCGGCAACTTGCCCAATAATACCTATATCCATAATGAGCGAAAATACAGCCTGAAACAACATGGCTTTGCCCGTGATTTAGCATGGAAGGTTACGGATCAAACCACCAGTAATCAAGCTGGCATCACTCTCGAACTCAACAGTAATGAGCAAACTCTAGCGGTGTATCCTTTCCAATTTCAGCTTGCTTTTACTTATCAAATCAAAGGCAATACCTTAGAAATTCAGCAGCAATATACCAATCATTCAAACGAGCCAATGCCTTTTGCCACAGGGCTGCATCCTTATTTTGCCACTGCTGATAAAACCAAGCTAGAGTATAAAATCCCTAGCACCAAGTATCAAGACCAAATCAGTAAAGAAGTCCATCCTTTCCAGGGAAGTTTTGATCTAAGTCAAAATGAAATAGATGTGGCGTTTCGGCAGCTAAGTAATACCTCAGCGAGTGTGATCGATACAGCCGCTGGCTTAAAACTTCAGCTTGAGTACAGTAACCTCTATAGCACTCTGGTCTTCTGGACAGTTAAAGGCAAAGACTATTACTGTCTAGAACCCTGGAGCGCACTTCGCAATGCGCTCAATACAGGAGAAGATCTGACTCAACTCGCTCCTGGAGCGAGTTGTCAGACAGTTGTGCGATTAACTGCAACATTTTTGTGATTTAGTCTTGACAAAGGTTTGATGTTTGGCTAAAGTAGAAAACGGCGCACTCAAAAAAGCTCCTGGGTTGCTAACTCAACGGTAGAGTACTCGGCTTTTAACCGATTTGTTCCGGGTTCGAATCCCGGGCAACCCATTTTTAAGGAAAGTTAAAGACTGATAAGCAAAGCTTATACAACAATCAATAGAGATAATTTCCTATAAGTCGATAAAATATCTTAAGATTGTCCTAAGAATTACGCTCTTTCTTAAAACAACTAGCTCACATTCAACCAGAATTTAGGAGGACTATTTATGGCACTTGTACCTATGAGGCTGCTTTTAGACCATGCCGCTGAACACGGTTATGGCATTCCAGCTTATAACGTCAACAACATGGAGCAGATCCAGTCAATCATGCAGGCTGCTAATGAAGCAGATAGTCCAGTAATTTTACAAGCATCTCGCGGTGCACGTAACTACGCTGGAGAAATTTTCTTGCGCCACTTAATTTTGGCAGCAATGGAAACCTATCCTCATCTTCCTATTGCCATGCACCAAGACCACGGCAATAGCCCAGCCACCTGCTACTCAGCAATTCGTAATGGCTTTACCAGCGTTATGATGGATGGCTCATTAGAAGCAGATGCCAAAACCCCTGCCAGCTACGAATACAACGTTGATGTAACACGTAAAGTTGTAGAAGTTGCCCATGCTGTTGGTGCTAGTGTAGAAGGCGAACTCGGCTGTTTGGGTTCCTTGGAAACTGGTGCTGGTGAAGCTGAAGACGGTCATGGTTTTGAAGGTACTCTTTCCCACGACCAACTCTTGACCGATCCTGATGAAGCTGTAGACTTTGTTGAGCAGACTGGTGTAGATGCTTTAGCTGTTGCTATTGGTACCAGCCACGGTGCTTACAAGTTTACCCGCAAGCCAACTGGTGAAATCTTGGCGATCAGCCGCATTGAAGAAATTCACCGTCGTCTGCCCAATACCCACTTGGTAATGCACGGTTCCTCTTCGGTTCCAGAAGATTTAATTGCGATTATTAACAAGTACGGCGGCAATATCCCTGAAACCTACGGTGTGCCTGTTGAAGAAATTCAAAAAGGCATCAAGTGTGGTGTTCGTAAAATTAATATCGACACTGACAACCGTTTGGCAATTACTGCAGCAATTCGTGAAGCTGCATTTAAAGATCCTGCCAATTTTGACCCCCGTCACTTCATGAAGCCTTCTATCACTTACATGAAGAAAGTTTGTTTAGATCGTTACCAGCAGTTTGGTACTGCCGGCAATGCTAGCAAAATTAAGCAAGTTTCTTTAGATGATTTTGCTGCTAAGTACGCCAAAGGCGAATTAGGTGTTGTAACCAAGAAAGCTGTTACTGCTTAATTTTCTCAAATTTTGTGGCTCTTGATTCAAGTCATTAGTAACTGGGTAGCTTTTAAAGTCACCCAGTTTTTCTAACTCAATTAACTATCTGTAAATCTGAAGGATAATACCTTTAGATAGATGATCAGCTATAGCCATAGTATTAGACTCAAATTTAGCAAGTCTAAAGTAATGAGGGCATTGCTAACGATAGGACAACAAGCTCCTAGTCTATATGACATAGGGGCTTTTATTGTATTTATTGATGATCCCCTAGCAATGAAGCCAGGGGAAAGCAAACTGATAGGACAGCAAGCTATTAGTTGTAATCCTAGTACTTTTGTCAAAATATAACCCCTACAATAAGACCTATGCCTTAGTGCATAACTAACAAAAATTTTTGCTTGTGGGCTAGGCGTCTTGCCTGCTCGATAATTTGAGAACAAGAACTTTTGCTATTTTTAATACAACTTCAGCTCCTCTTGACGTTCGCACTTAAAATCAGAATTGCGCCACGCTTCTAAATCCACTTCTGATAGCGCCAAAGACTTGGTACATTTAGGTTGCACAAAGTAACTTAAAACCGCCCAACCCAGACTACGAGCCAAATCCAGCCCGGTTTTGTACACAGCTTCTTGATTACCTGTGCCTTGCTCATTAATAATATCCGGCTCAACCCAAATGCCATGAGCCCCTAACATAATTTGTGCCATCCACTGTGCCCGTGGTAAATGAGTGATGGAAGTTATTAATTTAAGTTTACGAACACCCCACCGATTGAGGAGAGGGATATTAAAGTAGAAGTTATCAAAGGTAGAATCAGCACACTTTTCTAACCAGACTTGGCGAATTGGCGCTGCTTGTCGTTGAAAAACTAGCAAAATGCAGGGATCTTCGGAACCTTGAGAAATCAAAATTGGGATTTCTGGGTGTTGTTTAGCTAATTCGGCGACATAAATCTCCCGGCGAATACTGCCACCTAAGACAAAAAAAGCATCTGTTGGTCCCGAAGCGGCTGAGGCTAACTTCAGTAAAATCACCAACAAGAAGCCACAAAGGAGGACCCCTAAGCCAGCAAACCCAAAACGCATCCAGCGCCTAAAATTAAGCCAGTTACCTTGACTGAATCTACCTTTCATGTTTTTTGTTAAACAATGCAAATTGGGCTTAAACTTTCAGCCCTTGTCAAGTAATCATGTCTCAAATTGGGGACACTGCTTAAACTGGCACAAAAATCCTGAAACATCTTTAGGTCATTTGAGTATATTAAGATTAGACACATTGAAGACATCTACAAAGTGGCTCCAACGCGCCTAAGCTGTGTGTAAGGTAAGTGAGTACAGGCTATCCCTTCAACTGCCCTATTTGACCATAATTCTTGAGTTATTTAACCCCAACCTCTCCCTAAATCGCCATCCATGAACTTATACCCGAAAAACTTTCCTTGGCTCAAAGGCGTCCTCTTCTCAGGAGCGATCGCAACTACAGCTACTTTATCTCTACTTTCCCCAGTTGGTGGTCGTTCGGTTTTTGCAGCACTTGAAGATAGTCCCAAAAATCTCGTTGATGAAGTTTGGCAAATAGTTAATCAGGAATATGTTGATAACACTTTCAACAAAGTTGATTGGCAAGCGACGCGGCAACAATTGCTGAGTAAAAACTACACCACCAAGGAGCAAGCCTATACAGCAATTCGGGAAGCGCTAAAGCCTCTAGGTGACCGCTATACGCGCTTTCTAGACCCGGAACAATTTAAAGCCCTAACTAGCCAAACTTCTGGTGAACTGTCTGGTGTGGGCATTCGCATGGGAATCAAGGACAAAACCAAAGAAGTTATGGTTGTTGAGCCGATTGAAAATTCTCCCGCTGCTAAGGCAGACCTAAAAGCAGGCGATAGTATTGTAGCAATTGATGGCAAACCAACTAAAGGCATGACCTTGGATGATGCCTCAGCCTTAATTCGTGGCGAAGCGGGAACACCTGTGACGCTTAAGATTTCTCGTGAAGGCAAGGGAACTTTTGATGTATCCCTGACTCGCGCCAATATTGAACTTGCGGCAGTTCACTCTAGCGTTAAGCAAGAAGGTCAGTTGCGTATCGGCTATATTAGCTTAAATGAATTTAGCTCTCACGCCGCCGAGCAAATGGAAAAGGCAATCAAAAACCTTGATGCTCAGAAGGTGAATGGCTATGTTTTAGATTTACGGGGAAATCCTGGCGGATTGCTACAATCTAGTGTGGAAATTGCTCGGATGTGGCTTGATAATGGCAAAATTGTCAAGACTGTAGACCGTAGAGGTGGTGAGCAAGAGTTTTCTGCTAACAAAACTGCCCTGACTAAGCTGCCTTTGGCGGTGTTGGTGGATGGCAATTCGGCTAGTGCTAGTGAAATTTTGACAGGCGCTTTGAAGGATAATAAACGGGCGACAATTGTTGGCTCAAAAACCTTTGGTAAGGCGGTTGTGCAGTCGGTACATCCGCTTTCGGATGGTTCAGGCTTGGCGGTAACGATTTCTCATTATTTCCCGCCTAGTGGCTTGAATTTTAATCACATTGGTATTGCGCCGGATGTCAAGGTAGATTTGACGACTGATCAAGAGAAGCAATTGGCATCGGAACCGAATTTATTGGGAACGAATAATGATCCCCAGTACAAACAAGCGATCGCTACTTTAGCAAATGGTGTGATGGCTCGTCCCAATATGCCTCAACCGGCGAAGCCTTTAAGTATTCGCTGAGGGTTTGAGTTGGGTTACGAGGTGAACAAGTTCCGGCAAGATTAACTGCCCAAGTGCTAGTTTGACAGCGCCTGTGGAACCAGGAAGTGAGAAGACTAATTTTCCTTGATATACCCCTGCAACGGCTCGTGAGGCGATCGCTCGCGAGCCAATTTCTTGGTAACTCAAATGACGAAAGACTTCCCCAAACCCTGGTAAAGTCTTTTCTAATAAGCTTTGGATCGCATCATAAGTGGTATCTCTGGGGGCAATACCGGTACCCCCATTAAAAATTATTGCCTCAATCTCTGAGCGAGTCCCCAAGCCTTCTAAATGTGATTTAATTTTTGCAGGCTCGTCTTTAAGAATTGTGTAAAATTTCTCAAGATGACCAGCTTCTAGGAGTAATTGCCGAATCAATTGACCACTGGTATCAGTTTCAGGCGATCGCGTATCACTAACGGTAATCACTGCACAATTAACAGCTATTACCGTTGCATCAGGATGAGGCTGTTTCATTGGTTGGTCAATTCTTGCTTATGACTTATTAAACCCTAGGTCATGCTTTTCGGCGTAGCGCTCCATAAAGCGCATAAAACGCTCCCATTCTTCTGTTGTTCGCATCAGGTGAATTGCTTCTAGGGCAGAAGGTTGACCATTGACAAACTTGCCTTTAACCTCGCGTGTGACAATCTCACCTTCTTCATCAATCATATACATCCCGGTGATGTCTTCGGTATTTGTGCCGTCGAGAGCTTTTGGTTTGTCAAAATAAAAAGTGGCAGTACCTTGAGAGCCATCACGAGAGCGGGTTAGGCGCACGTCGGGGAGCACTTCTTCAGCAGTACCTCTACAAAATTGTATTTCAGCCATGAATCGATCCAATCAAATATTAAGGTTATTAACTATCTTCTCATTAGATGCTACTTCGATTGCTAATTAGGAGTGCAGCAGCAGTAAACCTTAGCTTAAGCAGAAATTGCCGTCTTGCAAGCCGAAGCCATCTAATGGGGAACTAATCGCTTATTTAAGCTTACCGGGGTCTGGACAACAAACTCTGTGACTTTTCCTGGAGAAGAATGGAGAGTGAATTTTACTTCTAGATGTTTTTACAATAATTTGGTAGCTAATTGATTAACCCAAGCAACAATATACTGCTTTTCTTTAGTTGAACTGGCAACCAATAATCGGTTACCTTCCATACATAATCAAGATTTCGCCTGACTTTCAGGCATTTAAACTATCAAGATAAGTCTGGATTGCTTTAATATTAAAAAGAGCTGCAACAACTCCAGGCAATTTATTATTGGCTGGTGCGTAAATTGGGCAGTAGCATTAACAGAAAGACCTGAGTTATCAGCTAATTTAAAAATAGGAGTCCCAGTCGGTTTTTGGGAAGGCGAAATATGTCAGTAATTTTGGCAATGCTGTAATACATTGCTGGCTCAAGTTGTAAGCTTTCTTTGGTTGTAAGCCTAAGACTACTTTTACCCAGGTATATAAAAGCTCGACTAGACTAAATCTTAATATTGTTACCACTACATATAACAAAAGCTTGTACCTGCGTTACCAAAAAGAGTAAAACCCCACTCAATTAGTTGCCCAGAATCGCTTTTGAGGTGTCAAAATAGATAGAACTGATACACATCTAAGGACATTTCTAATAGTTCCTCGTAGTTCTGGCACAAAAATCTAACTAAAAATGGGTAAACAGCGCGTTCTTTCTGGAGTTCAACCAACAGGCAATTATCATCTCGGTAACTATCTTGGTGCAATTCGTAACTGGGTAGAGGCTCAAAGCGAATATGACAACTTTCTTTTTGTGGCTGATTTGCACGCAATTACAGTACCACAAGATTCAACAAAATTAGCAGATAATACCTACACTCTTGTTGCTTTGTATCTTGCCTGTGGTTTAAATTTAGACTATTCCACAATCTTTGTGCAATCTCATATTTCAGCACATAGCGAATTAACCTGGCTTTTCAACTGTATTACACCGTTAAATTGGTTGGAAAGAATGATTCAATTTAAGGAAAAAGCGATTAAACAAGGAGAAAATGTTAGTGTTGGTTTGTTAGATTATCCTGTATTGATGGCAGCCGATATCTTGTTATACGATCCGGACAAAGTGCCGGTTGGTGAAGATCAAAAACAACATTTGGAACTAACTCGTGATATTGCCATTCGTTTAAATGATCAGTATGGCAGTCCTGATCAACCTGTATTTAAATTACCAGAAGCGCTAATTAGAAAAGAAGGCGCCAGAGTAATGAGCTTAACAGATGGAACGCGGAAAATGTCAAAGTCTGACCCTTCGGAATTAAGCCGTATTAATTTACTAGACTCGCCGGAAGATATCAAAAAGAAAATTAAGCGTTGCAAAACAGATGTGACAAAAGGTTTATGGTTTGATGACCCGGAACGCCCAGAGTGCAATAATTTGCTAACTTTGTATATGCTGCTATCTGGACAAACTAAGGAAGCTGTGGCGGCAGAGTGTCAAGAGATGGGTTGGGGACAGTTTAAGCCATTATTAACCGAAACGACAATTGAGGCGCTCAAGCCGATTCAAGAGAAGTATCAGGCGGTAATTGAGGATAAGGGATATGTGGAGTCGGTGATGCGGCAGGGGCGGGAAAAGGCAGAAGCGATCGCTAACCATACTCTTGCTAAAGTTAAGACTGCAATGGGTTATTCCATGCCCTTGTAGAGTTAAGAACATTGACAGCTTGTCGGTAATTTGCACATCCCGCCAGGGGTTGAAACCTCTGTCGGGTAATAACAAGAAGTGTAACTTAGTTCTATCAAACTCAAAATTTAAAACAAATAACTTTGACAAAATGAGCGATACTATACAAAACCTAAAACCCCGAAGCGAAAGCCTGAAAGTGCCACAACGTCTCTATTCAAGCACAACTTATAAACAATTTCGGAATGCCGCAAACTCTGGTGAATTTTTAGTTACTGCTGAAGTTTGTCCACCCAAAGGCGGCAACCCAGCACACATGATTGAAATGGCACAAGCTCTCAAAGGTAGAGTTCATGCTGTTAATGTTACTGATGGCAGTCGGGCAGTGTTGCGGATGAGTTCCCTTGCCGCCTCGGTGATTTTATTGCAGCATGGTATTGAGCCAGTCTGTCAGATGGCGTGTCGCGATCGCAACAAAATTGCCCTGCAAGCTGATTTGATGGGTGCTCATGCCCTCGGTATCCACAATATTTTAGCCCTAACTGGTGACCCAATTAAAGCCGGTGACCATCCTGATGCCAAGAGCGTATTTGATTTAGAAGCTGTGCGCTTGCTAAAATTAATTACCAAACTTAATGGCGGCTTTGATGCTAATGATAAGCCACTTACTGATGGAGTTACCGATTTATTTGTTGGTGCGGCTGTTGATCCACAACTCAAAAGTTGGTCTAGCTTGCAAAGTCGATTTGAGCGTAAACTAGAGGCAGGGGCGCAGTTTTTTCAAAGCCAATTAATTAGTGATTTTGAGCGGCTAGAGAAATTTATGGACAAAATTGCCGCTGGTAGTAATAAGCCGATTTTAGCAGGAATATTTTTACTTAAATCTGCCAAAAATGCCCGATTTATTAATAAGTATGTTCCTGGTGTAAATATTCCTCAAGAAATCATTGACAGACTTGGCGCCGCACCAGATCCTTTACAGGAAGGAGTAGAAATTGCCGCCGAACAAGTTAAAATTGCACAGCAGATGTGTCAGGGCGTCCATCTGATGGCAGTTAAACGAGAAGAGTTGATTCCCAAAATTCTTGATTTAGCTGGTGTAGCACCTGTAAAAAGTTACTAGTTATTGTTGTGGTAATTGCTAATAAATATGAGCATTAGTAGATAATTTAAAAAATGATCAGTACTAACTAAGAAAAAATAATTAGTAAAGGATTTAGGGTTGATGAATAAGACGGTAGACACCCATATTCAAGAAGTAAAAGTGTACGCTGATCGAGCACTGGTAAAGCGCCGTGGCGTTGTACAATTAACAGGTGAAGAAAATGAATTGATCGTTGCTCAACTACCAACCACACTGGTGAGTGAGTCGGTACGGGCAACGGGTATTGGGGTTGCTGTCAGATTATTAGGCGTGAGAACTGAGCGTATTTATACCACAGAAGCGATCGCCCATCAAGTCTTGGAATTACATCGATCAATTGCCAAAATTGAAGATGAAAAACGCCTGACTGTTGATCAATTAACACTACTAAATCTACAACGTAATTTCATCAAAGCCTTAAATACTCAGTATTTGGAACGTTTGGGAAAAATTTCTAATCCAGAACAATTGAATCTGGAAGAAATCAAAAAATTATTAGATTTTGTGGGACAGCAATACAGTGATTTTTCTAAAGGAATTGTAGAGCAAGAAAAACAACAACAAAAACTAGATAAACAGTTACAAACACTACGTCAACAACTACAGCAAGTTTCGACACCTCAGCCCCAAGAAAGTTTTAATATTATTGTTAGTTTAGAAGCATCTGAAGCAGGTGAATTTGAGTTAGAATTATCTTATATGGTTCAAGAAGCTAGTTGGAAACCTCTCTATGATTTGCGCTTTTCTATAACTAGCCAAAATATCGATATCAGCTACTTAGCAGAAGTTCAACAAAGCACAGGTGAAGATTGGTTAGATGTCGATTTAACGCTTTCTACGGCAAAACCAGGACTTGGTAGTTTACCCCCCAAATTAACACCTTGGTATGTGGAACTACAACAACAAAAGGATTTATCAACATCAAGAATCAGGCGTAAAGGAGAAGCTTATTCTAGTCAAGATACAATAAGAATGCCCTTTGCAGGTACAGCGCCGGAATTCGACGAAGATTTTCTTTTATCATACTCAAATGCCGAAATTGCCACCGCAGAAGTCTCCAAACAAGGCGGAGTTGTTACTTTTGGTATCAGTGGTGGTGGCAATATTCCGAGTGATGGTACGCCTCATCAAACGACTATATTTAATGATGATTATCCTTACCGAGCTGAGTATATCGCAATGCCTCACCTGGTTGGCATGGCATACTTACAAACAACAATTACTAACCCATTAACGGGAGTGACTTTATTACCAGGAAAAGTCAATATTTTCCGAGATAATACTTTTGTTGGCACAACAGAGTTAGAAAATATTGCTCCAGGGCAGGAATTTAAACTTAATTTGGGTATTGATGAAACGTTAAAAATTGAACGTGATTTAGTAGAGCGTCAAGTTGATAAAAAACTGATTGGTAATTATCGACGCACTACCTATGCTTATCGATTAGTCGTGACAAATTTAAGCGATCAAGCAAATAATATCTCTCAATTAACTTTAACAGAACAACTACCAGTAAGCCGCAACGAACAAATAAAAATACGTTTAACTCGCTCCAACCCGCAAATTCAAATTAGTGATTTAGGTTTATTAGAATGGTTACTTGCTTTAGAACCCAATTCAGCACAAGAAATATACTATCAATTCACCGTCGAACAACCACCTGATTTAACTATTTTAGGTTTGGATATTTGAATCATGAATCAGCAATTACCTTTACCAAATCACTTTAATCCTACTTTAGTTGGTGAAGTTTGGCGTGTACCATATCAACAACGTGCAATTGATGCAAAAAACTGGGCAAAACAGCATAATATTAAGCCAACTTCTCAAGATAAAAGCCGTATTTGTTTATTATTAATTGATGTTCAAAATACCTTTTGTATTCCCAATTTTGAATTATTTGTTGGTGGTACAACCGGAACAGGTGCAGTAGATGATAATCGGCGTTTGTGTGAATTTATTTATCAAAATTTAGGCATAATTAGCCAAATTATCCCAACGCTGGACACTCATACAGCGATGCAGATTTTTCATCCTATTTTTTGGATTAATGAAGTAGGAGAACATCCCACAGCCACCGTTACTACAATCACTCCTGAAGATATTCTACAAGGTAGATGGAAAGTCAATCCAGCCGTTGCTGATAGTTTTGATGGAAATTACCAAAATTTAGAAAAACACGCCCTGCATTACGTTAAAGAGTTAACTGATGCTGGCAAATATCCTCTCACAATCTGGCCCTATCACTCAATGTTAGGAGGTATTGGTCATGCTTTAGTTTCGGCAGTAGAAGAAGCGCTATTTTTCCATTGTATCGCCAGAAATAGTCAAACTCGTTATGAAATTAAAGGCGATAACCCCTTAACAGAAAATTATTCTATCCTCCGTGCCGAAGTTCTTCAAGGAGCAGATAGTCAGCCAATTGCTCAAAAAAACTCTGCCTTAATTCAAGCACTATTAGAATTTGATGCGGTGATTATTGCTGGACAAGCAAAAAGTCATTGTGTTGCCTGGACAATTGCCGACTTACTAACAGAAATTGAGAGTAAAGATGCAAGCCTTACCAAAAAGATTTATTTATTAGAAGATTGCACTTCGCCTGTAGTTGTGCCAGGAGTTGTAGACTACACACCACAAGCAGAGGCAGCTTTTGTAAGATTTGCGGCATCAGGAATGCACTTAGTTAAATCAACCCAACCTTTAACTAATTGGGCTGATTTTCCTGATCTGTCTTGAATAATATCCCCGACTTCTTGTATAAGGTGTAACCATTGTTAGTTTTTTAATTTCAGAAGTCGGGGATATGTAATTTAAAATGTAAACGTAGTTCGGATTGTGCCAATTACTAGGTCATCATTGCTAGAATTGTGGTCAGGAGCAGTAAGCCAGATAACTCCTGGTGTAATCGCAATATTTTCCGTCAGTTTATATTGATAGAAAGCCTCAATGTGAAAAGAAGTATCTGAATCTTTGCCGATCGCATTTCTTAAACCACGACTCATACCAGTAACTTTTGGCTCCATACCAAAAATAATACCTGCAACGTTACCTTCCTTGCCCAAGTCAGGTAAAGCTAAACCAACAGCAAAGTTCCAAGTACTATAGTCTCCACGCTCCAAAATTGTGCCATTTGTCCCAACTAATGAAGCCAAAGTGCGATTCGCCGTATAACCAGCAGAGCCATTAATCACAAACTTAGGACTAAGCTGAAATGATGCTGATACGCCATAAGCATTGCTAGATGTTGGCAGACTCAAACCCTCAAAAGGTTGCAAAGCTCCTGGTAAATTGGCATTATTCAGCAAGGCTGAACGTAGATTAGCGCGATTGCTACCAGTGGAACCATTTGAGGTAAAATCGCTATTGTAGGCATGAATGTAAGTTAAGCCAACGGTTAATGGTTCAATCGGCTTAATAGTAACTTGGGCGATCGCACCATAAGCACTATTAAATAAACCACCACCTAACCCAGGATTGGCAGGATCATTGCTTAAATAGCCTAAACTCAGTTCAACTTTGTCATTAAACTGGTGATTTATGGCGATGCCACTACCATTAAGTAGATAATAAATAGCATTACGAGTACCAAACTGACTTAAAGCGCCACTACCTCCATCACCATCGAAATAAGGGTTAACGGTATTGGCAAAATCATCACTTGCACCCGCATTGGCTTCTAGAGTAACCGTTGTCTTCTCACCAAGAGGAAATTGATAAAGCAAGGCATCAATGGCAACACTATTATCATTACCATTATCAAACGTCCCGCCCGCAAAACGGAAATCGCCTTCTGGTGTGAAGCTGGCGTTACTGGAAAAAGCATTTAGGTTAGTAGCTTGAAGTCGAGTTCTCAGTAAGTCTTTGCCAGTAAAGCTAGTATCTAAATCGAGACGAACGCGATTGCCGATAATCGTATTTTTATTAACTTGATTACCGTTAACTGTATCTCCTGACAAAATACCCGCTATCCCAACCACAACTTCACCATTCAGTTTGGTAGTTGTGGAAAATTGACGGCTTTCCAGAGCAGCAGTACGACCTTCCAATTTATCGACCCTAGCACCCAGGGTTGTCAACTCGGTTCTAAATTCCGCTACTAAACGCTGTAAAGCTTCCAAATCCTGTTTTCTGACAAAATCAGCAGTGCTAGAAGCAATCAATCGCTCAACCTGATTTAAGCAAGCATTTAAACCCGCCGCAAATTCAAAGCGACTCAGCGCCCGGTTGCCCCGAAAAGTGCCGTCAGGGTATCCTGCAATACAGCCATAACGCTCTACCAAACTACGCAGCGCTTCAAACGCCCAGTCACCGGGGCTAACATCTCTCAGTTGTGAGACATTAGTCACTTGGTCAAGCGCGTTATTATTGTCTTCGTTGCTGTAGGAGTTAATTTGTTTGAGAATATCAGACTCAGTAGCATCCGAATTGTTAAAAGAATCCTGATTTAACTGAGAAATTTTAGTAATTGTGCTTTGGGCAGTACTTTCTGGAGTAGGTAAACTGACTTCTGAAACACTAGTCTGCTCAGGTGCAACTACCGCCAAAGGCTCCTGCTTGTCTTGAGTCGGCACAGAAGTATCAACAGCTTGAGGCTGCGCTGTCAGCGCCTCAACAGCCAACACCCTAGTTGACGCAACCAACATTACACCCAAAATAGCCGGACTAAGCAGCCCAGCGCGCCACAAAATTTGAGAAACCATGATCCTTCCTCACATCCAAACAATATTCAAAAGAACTCCTAATCGAGAATTCTTTTAATGCGAATATTAATCAATTGTTTGTGTAAAGTGGCATCTTGTCAAGAAATCCGTCTGTGTCAGCGAATAAACTCAAAATGACAGAGCAAGTTAGCGCTAAAAACACTGCCAAATTTTCACAGTACCATCATTACTACCACTCACCAAAACCCCACTATCCCGACTAAAAGCCACAAAATAAACTGTACCGCTATGACTTCTTAAAGAAGTTAATTCCTGCCCTGTTTCTACCTGCCAAATCTTAATAGTTTTGTCAGCGCTACCACTTGCCAAAATTTGCCCATCTGGACTAAAAGCAACGCTATTAATAGCAGCACGATGACCAGTAAGATTATGCAATGCCCAACCCGTACTAACTTGCCAAATTTTAATAGTTTTGTCGGCGCTACCACTGGCTAGAATTTGTCCATCTGGACTAAAAGTAATCGCTTGAACCCAGTTAGAATGACCTGTAAAGCTGCGTAATTCTTTACAGCTATTAACTTGCCAAATTTTAATAGTTTTATCCGCACTGCCACTGGCAAGAGTTTGCCCATTGGGATTAAAAGCGACGCTAAGTACCGAGTCAGAATGCCCAGAAAACCAACCGTCAATTGTTCTAAATTCGCGTTTCGTACTTAACTGCCAAAGCTTAATGCTTTGATCATCGCTACCACTAGCTAAAACTTGCCCGTCCCAACTAAAAGCAAGACTACAAATGCGATCATTATGACCTCTAAGTGTAGCCAATTCCTGTCCTGTACTCAACTGCCAAAGCTTAATAATATTGTCCTCGCTAGCACTAGCCATCATCTCGCCATCTGGACTAATTGCTAAGGCAATAACGGCATTAGTATGATCCCAAAGAGTGCGGATTTTTTCGCCTGTATTCAACTTCCATAGACCAATCGTATTATCTTTACTACCACTAGCAAAATTCTGTCCATTTGGATTAAGGGCAATTGCATTATTAGCTCTTTTAAAAGTATTGATACAACGCCAATTTTGTGATAGAACTTGTATTGATAATTCAGCAATTGGTGGAGACTTAATGATTGCTGCTTGCTGCAAATCTTGCCAAACTTCTGTCGCATTTTGATATCGCTGACTAATTGCTGTTTCCAGCATTTTATCTAAAACTTTACCAAATTTCTTACTAATAAAAGTTTTTAAATAATCTCGCCAAATCCATTTTGCCTCACTAAAAGAATACAAATCAAAAGGCGCCACTTGAGTTAGTAAATGTACACAAGTAACGCCTAAACTATATAAATCACTGGAAAAAATCGCTTTACCACCGGCTTGTTCTGGTGCGGCATAACCAGCAGAACCAATAACAGTCCCTAGTTTCTTCGCATTATTACTTATTACCAGTTTCGCTGCTCCAAAATCAACTAAAAATAGTTGTCCATCCCTACGACGAATGATGTTTTCTGGCTTGATATCGCGGTGAATGATCTGATGAGCATGAATGAATTCAATAACGGGTAACAAGCTGTTTAGCAAGTCGCGAATTTGCGCTTCTGTGTAAGTACCTTCTGCTGCTAACACTTGGGCTAAATTCTGCCCATCGATAAATTCTTGCACCAAATATTGCTGCCCTTCTTGCATTAAATAATCCAACAGTTGGGGAATTTGGGGATGCTTGCCTAATTCACCTAAACTTGCCGCTTCTTGTTCAAATAATTCGGCGGCTTTTTGGGTTTTAATGGGGTCTTGTGCTTGCAGAAATAACTGTTTGATTACGCAACGAGGTTGCCCTGGTTCGTCTTCATCCACAGCTAAGAAAGTTCTCCCAAAGCCGCCTTGACCAATAATGTTAAGCGCTCGATAGTGTTGTTTAAGTAACAACTTTGTACCGCAGTTTTGGCAATATTTTGTCCCCGTTGGGTTTTGTGGCTTCTGGCAATTAGGATTGAGGCAGTAGCTCATGAAAGGGAAGGCAACTAGGGACTTTTCTATCTCTATTTTGCCCTCGAAGTGATTTTAAAGATGAGAAAAGCGGCGATCGCTAATCTTCTGCCAAAATTGTATAAATCTCCCGTTTTGCCCGTTTCAAGATTTCTCGGACTCGGCTTACTTGCTCTAAATTACCGCCCCGCGCCACTTGCATTACTGCCCCCTTCAAATCTGTCACGGCATCTTTTAATTCAATTAAGGGCTGCTGTGTGTCCACTCGCTCCCTCAAACCACCAGCATTATCCCGCTCGGCAAGTAATTCTCTGCCACTATCTGTAATTGTGTAAACGCGCTTGCCTTCAACTTGTTCACTAATGAGATAACCGCCTTCTTCTAGCAGTTGCAGTGTCGGGTAAACGGAACCGGGACTTGGGCGATAAAAGCCGCCCTGACGCGCTTCTAACTCTTTGATCAACTGATAGCCATGCTGCGGTTGTTCGGCAATTAAGGTTAACAACAGGTATTTAATTTCACCCCGTGGCGTACGTTGTTCATCTCCCCAACTGCCCTCCCGTTGCCCTCTGCCATACCGCTTTCTTGAATTCATACCTTCGCGTCTTGAGGCAAAAAAGTCTGGATGGCGATGTCTTTTCTCGCATCTTGAGCCAAAATACTCACGTGGATAAGTTCCAAACATAGTTTTTTGTGGTTTAACTGGTTGTTTTGATTATAAGATATATCGCGATATATCTTTTTGTTGAAATTAGAACAATGCAACAGTTAAAAGGGCAGAAACCAGCCTTAAATCCTATTTTTCGCCAAATAACGCTCAATTAACAAAATCGCCACCAAATCATCAATCGGTCTGGGGGGTTCCCGTAAGCCTTTAGGGATGAGGCGGTCGAGTCCTTTGGGGGGGTACATTTGCCAATAGCGATCGCGTGCCTCTAAGCTGCTATAGCGTTCATCGACCATAAAAATCGGCAGGGCTAAATTTAATTGTTCGATTTTTTGTTTCCAACTTTTTGCCGTAGTTTGGTCACCCATAACAACTATTTCCACAGCAAATTGTTGACACAAATTTTGCATAGTTGCAAGTGCATCTGCCGACTGCACAACCTGATGGTAAAGTAGCTGTTGCCGCTTGTCCATCACTGCCAAACCACACTTATCGCGTCCTGGATCAAAACCTAAAATCATTTTAAATAACAATCATGATTTAAAAACGACCTGTCCCTTCTGAATTGCCAGCAATTGCATTTTCAAAGGACCTGCTGTGAAAGTATTTTCCTGAACAACTACTTGAATATCTACAGGTTGCTCATACTTATCTAGCTGTTCAATAAAACGAATAATCGTGCTAATACGACCATCGCCCACTTGAATAATACCTAATACTCCAGCCCGACGCGCTCGAAATTGAGCCGCCGATAATAATTGATCAAGTCGTTGTCGAAGTTCCTCATTAGTCAACTTTGTCAAATCAGTAGAAACAGAAGCTAAAGAAAAACCTGCTTGATAAACAACTTCATTAAGTGCCGCATCAGCAAAAACTTGTACCTGTTTTTCACCTTCAACATAATTGCCCGCCGAGAGAATTCTTACGACATAATCTTGACCATCTTTAATCTTATTAACTAACTGCTCAACTTGCGATTGCGGAATTTGCACTAAAGGATCATCAGCATTAGGATTATTGGTACGAGTTAGTTCAGTTGCTGTGCTGTTAGCTTCTCGCAATAGTTGTTCAACTGCCTGCTTTGCCGCTGATGGTTCAACAATACGAACAACCCCAAAAGCCAGCAAGCGCCCCCGTACCAAGGCAACATTACCTTGTCGTAGAGCCTGATAATCTTGATAGTATTGTTCTAAACTTTCTACCTGTTGTTGTAAGAAAGCAAGTTGTTTTTCGCCCTCTTTAACTTGCAACTCTTTTTGTGAAAGTTGTTGTTCGAGTGCTAGTAGTCGCAGTTCTCGTTGAGCGATGGCATCTTTAAGCTCTTGTTCGAGTTTTTTTAGTCCACTTTCTCGTTCAGCAATTACTTGATCTTGCTTCAATAATTCTTGATTACGCTGTTCAATAGTTTGGTCTTTTTCTGCTAATTCACGATTGCGTTGACTAATTGCTTGGTCGAGTGCTTGGTTACGCTGTTCAATAGTTTGGTTTTTCTGTGCTAGTTCTTGATCTCGTTGCTCAATAGTTTGGTTTTTTTGTGCTAGTTCTTGATCTCGTTGAGCTACAGAGGCTCTAAGTTCAATAATGCGTTGATTAAGTTGATCCCGCTGCTGAATTAAAGCCTGACGCTCAGTTAAAAGTGTATTAATTTCGGCACGGAGATTAGTCGTCTGCTGAGAGACTTTTTTGAGTAGATTTTTGGCTTGCTCGAAGTTTTTATTAGTAACATCTAGGCGCTGTTGAACAGCAGCTTGTTCACTACGAGTTTTTGCTAATTCTTGTTCGATCTGACTTTTTTGGCTATTAAGGTTTTGAATATCACCTTTAGCAATTCTTAATCTAGCTTTGATGCTTTCAAGTTCAAGTAATCCTTGGCGTAATGTGCCACTAGTTGCCAACAAAATTGCTAAAGTCATGGTAGAAATCAGGCTACCTGTAATGATTGTGACGACCGTGGCGGTATTGCGGGGACGCAGGTTAAATAAACTTAGCCTCGCCTTGCCGACTTTCGTGCCAATGCGATCGCCTAGCGTTGCCAGTACGCCCCCCAACACTATCATTGCCACAATCAGGATATAAGTGCTGGTCATCGCCTACGATTAGTCTGTTCAGATACAGCCTATCTTATGCCTTTCGAGCTATTTGCGCTTTTTTGTAAATCAAGTTTGGCGATTAAAACCCAGGATCATCATTTATTGGCACAACAATTTAGGTAAACTGCTGACTTAAGGCTACAGGATTATGGACAGTGATTTTTTTCTTGTGAATAGCAATCATCTGTTCCGTCCGTAAGTCTCCTAGTAAGCGGGTTACGGTAACTCTAGTTGATCCGATCGCTTCGGCAATAGCTTGATGAGAAAGCTTTAAATCAATTGTGATGCCTTCGGTTGTTGGTATACCAAAGTCACGGCACAAAATTAACAAAAAGCTCACTAGTCGCGAACCCATATCGCGATGTGCTAAGGTTTCAATCATCATTTCGGTTTGCAAAATTCGTGATGATAAGCCCTGCAACATCAACATCGATAAGTCTGGGTTATCTTTGAGAGATTGCTCTACTTGGTCAATTGGTGCCGAAAGCAACTCAACTGGAGTAAAGGCAACGGCATGATAAAAGCGATCGCTTCGGTGTCCTGTGATCAGAGACAAAATGCCAAAAACGCTATTTTCTCGTAATAAGGCAACCGTAATTTCTTCCCCGGCTTCGTAGACTCTAGAAAGCTTGACTGCTCCTTTCGTCAAAAAGTAAACTCGTTCTGCCGGATCACCAGGGAAAAAAATCGTTTTACCTCGATCAAACGTCTCTACGACTGGTGGAAAGGTTCCACCGCCCATTTGACGGAATACTGCTGCTAGCGGTCTATTTTGGGTCACGACCATATCCATTACTCTCTTGCTAACGCCCTGGCGACTGGGGTTTTATACAATTGCCGATACCTAAGACTGATGAACCGA
This sequence comes from Coleofasciculaceae cyanobacterium, assembly GCA_049671305.1. Classification (GTDB taxonomy): domain Bacteria; phylum Cyanobacteriota; class Cyanobacteriia; order Cyanobacteriales; family Coleofasciculaceae; genus CADCTM01. Next base: position 7,462 of record JBATUR010000120.1, on the reverse strand, counting down.
CTCCTAACTATTTCGCTTTATGTATATAAGATTACTTAATCTGAGTCTAAGTTAGTTTTTTGTACAACGTGATACATAATTTGTTGAAGAGTTGATTAAGTCGCTGGTGTTGTCCATTAGATCGACCATTTGGGTCATAATACACTGGGCAATTCGATTGTGAGATCGCTCTGTTGAGGGAAAAGCTGGAGCTGAAGCTAGGACTAAAGCTAAAGTCCTATTACCAAAATAGGCGATAGCGTCATACATTGGCGACTTAATCAATGCGCTTTCCCAACCAACAACCCTTAAACTTAGAATACTATGCTTAATCTGACTGGAAAAAACGCCCTAGTTACGGGCATTGCTAACAACCGTTCGATCGCTTGGGGAATTGCCCAGCAACTACATAAAGCTGGCGCCAATTTAGGTATTACATATCTGCCAGATGAAAAAGGACGTTTTGAGAAAAAAGTCAAGGAACTTGTAGAACCTCTGGAACCAAGTATCTTTTTGCCTTGTAATGTTCAAGATGATGCCCAAATTGCCGAAACTTTTGAGGCTGTTGCTCAAAAATGGGACAAAATTGATATCCTGATTCACTGTCTAGCTTTTGCTAATAAGGACGATTTAACTGGAGATTTTAGCAAAACTTCACGTCAAGGTTTTAGCCAAGCTTTAGAAATTAGCACCTACTCGCTGACGCAACTAGCGGGGGCGGCAAAACCTTTGATGACTGATGGCGGTAGTATTGTGACCCTAACTTATTTGGGCGGCGTTAAGGTAATTCCTAATTATAATGTGATGGGAATTGCTAAGGCAGGACTGGAAATGAGTGTACGTTATTTGGCTGCGGAGTTGGGGCCCCATAAAATCCGTGTTAATGCTATTTCAGCAGGACCAATTCGCACCCTAGCATCTTCAGCCGTGGGCGGTATTCTTGATATGATTCATCATGTAGAGGAAGTTGCCCCTTTACGGCGGACTGTGACTCAGCTAGAAGTTGGTAATGCGGCAGCTTTTTTGTCTAGTGATTTGGCTTCGGGTATTACGGGTCAGGTTTTGTATGTTGATGCTGGTTATGAAATAATGGGGATGTAAGGGGATTTCATGCAGATAAGCGATCGCTTAGTTAATGAGCAATTATTCACTGCTAGAAGGGCAACCGTCAGCCGCAAAACCGGGGAAACCGAGGTTACTGTCAGTATTAATTTAGACGGCACAGGGACTTGTTTAGCAGCCACTGGCATCCCGTTTTTAGATCATATGTTGCATCAGATTTCTTCCCACGGACTGATTGATTTAGAAGTCCGGGCAACGGGAGACTTAGAAATTGATGACCATCATACTAATGAGGATGTGGGAATTACGCTAGGGATGGCGTTAAAGGAAGCATTAGGCGATCGCAAAGGTATTGTGCGTTTTGGGCATTTTCTCGCACCTTTAGATGAAGCTTTAGTACAAGTTGCACTCGATTTTTCGGGACGCCCTCATTTAAGTTATGGTTTAGAAATTCCCACGCAACGAGTGGGAACTTATGATACTCAGTTGGTGCGAGAATTCTTTGTGGCGGTGGTAAATCATAGCCAAATGACGCTACATATCCGACAACTTGATGGTATCAACTCCCACCACATTATTGAGGCAACTTTTAAGGCTTTTGCACGGGCGATGAGGATGGCAACTGAGGTTGATGAGCGTCGTGCTGGTACAATTCCTAGTTCTAAGGGTGTTTTGTAGATATTGATATCCCCGACTTCTGAGATTAGGTTGCTTGTGAAACTTATAGTTTTAAGCAAGAAGTCGGAGATCTTTTTCAGTATTATGTTGCCTATAATACTTATCTCTTAGCAAGACAATTGAAGTAACAAGATCAGCTTTTTGGCAATGGGTAAAAACACTGCTGAAATTGTTTACCTGATGATTTAGATACTTGGTATTTTTGTCCAAGTAATTGCCAAGCATTTGCAGAAAGCAACGCCGGAAAAGAAATTTTGGCAGCTTCTATTAGTTTTCCTTGTTTGAGAGCAACTAAACTCCAATGTAATTTAAGATAAGCTTGGATATCTTGTAGTTTGGGAATGTTGTCATATTTTTTATGAACATTAGCATAGATTCTTTCTTTAATTAAAATATTAGTATTGAGTCGCTTTTGTAGGGCAAACTTTTGATTATATGCACCTTCCCAGAGTGTGCGATAACTCAAACATTCATTAATAAAAATAGCATCACCAAATTGAGCAATCTTAATCCAAGAATCAATATCATCAAAGTTAGCATCTAAACTAGAATCCCAACCACCCGATTTTAGAAAAGCTGCACGAGAAAAAGCAACTTGAGCTGGAGTGCCAAAAGGAACTAATTCTAAAAGCATTCCATAATGAATGTCTTCTTGAAGCAAATAACAAGCTTTTCCTAAACCAACTTGACGAGTTTTGCTAATTTCAACTTCATTAGCATCAACTTGAGCTGCTTGAGAAGAGCATATCACAGCTTGGGGATGTAATGCGATCGCATTTTGCATCACTTCCAAACAATTTGGCGCTAAATAATCATCATCATCTAACGGTTTAATCCAATCTCCTGTTGCTAATTCTACACCTGCATTAACTGATTTTGAGTGACCAAGGTTAGTCTTATTACGATGATAAATTAAAGGCTTATCGCTTTGATTCTCTAAGTTTTTACACCTTTCTTTAACATAACTTTCTGTCTGATCCGAAGAGCAATCATCAACTACAATTACCTCACAAGGTATGGTTTGAGCAAGAGCGCTATCAATGGCACGTTGCAAAAGATTGAGGCGATTATAAGTAGTGATGACGATGCTAATCATAAGTAGATTTGTCCTCAAATTAAATTTAGATGCCCAGTTTTTTCTGGTGATGTCCGACTTTTCATAAACCCTAAATAAGTGGATCAACACTTATTATAAAAGTCAAGTAGCTAGCCTCTAATTTTTCACGAAATTGAGATTCCCGACTTTTAGCTAAAGCCTAAATAAACTGAACAACACCTAAGAAAAAGTCGGGAATTTAAAGTTAAATTTAACCAATGCGGGGAGGAATTACCAAAAGTGTAATCGAATTCGCGCTACTGTATTTGTAAACTTGAGCAGTTGCCGCTGGCTTAAAGCCTTTGAGAGCCAAATCACTGGTTAAATTATTAGCCGTTTTGTTAATAATTACCAGCGTTAATACACTATCACTACGACGTTGAGCACCATAAATGGCAACTTTTGTACCGGGATAATTTTGGGCTACCCAACCACGAAAAAGAGCAATAATTTGCAGTGCTGGATAATACTTACTAATCCAGCTTTCATCTTTATAAGTTGAGTCCCAAAGTGAACTTGAGCGTATCGGGGCAAAAAACACACCCTAATTCAACACTTTAAGCCTTAGAAAAAACGAACGGAGTCCAGTTGCCATGCAAACCATAAGGAATGTGATGTTTCAAATGCAGCCGTGCGACTGGTCCCTGATTTAAGTCACGACCATCAAGAATTACCACATCAGATCGATGGTAGCCGGCGTTATAGACTAACGTCAGTACCCAACCATCATCTTCATTAGTTGCATGGGGACGAGGTACAAAAATTGGTTCACTAATATAGCCTTTTGGCGCAGCACTCCAAATTTGCTCTTCTCCTGTCGTCACGTCCAACTTAAGAATTGCTTGCAAGGGTGCATTACCAATATTATGATGTGCCGCACCCATAAACAGATAGCGGTAAGGGCGTCCCACGTGTTGGGGATTTACGCTAGGAAACTCACAGCAACGATCTTCTAGTAGCTGACGTTCCACAGTAAGCTTGCTCAAGTCTAATTTAAAGCGCCACAACTTACCAGGAGCGATCGCCTCAAAATCCACCTGCCGAAAATCACTATTTGGTTCCACTTCCGGAAACGATTCATAACAAATCGAATCAACGAAAATATTGCCGTCTTGCTCAAAAGCATTAGCGTGGTGAAAAACAAAACCTGATTGTGTTTCAAATACTTGAATTGCGGCTTGAGCATTACGAGGAATAACTAAAATCCGTGTTGGTTTATTTGCCTGAAACTTCACACATTCCCCAGCACCTCGAATTCCTAATAAAAACGGAATTGGATTAAAATTAACGGGATTTTGGAAGAAGATGTAGTAGTTTTCTGTAATAGCAAAATCATGGATAAAAGCAAAACCAGGAACACTCCTTGTTTGACTTTTTAAGAGCTTACCCGTTTTCTCAAATTCATAAATAATAATATTCGTAGAAATACCAGGTTTAATCGCAAAATTAACTAAGATCGGTTCACCACTATTTGGATCAATTCTGGGATGAGCCGCAAAAGCATCGCCCTCTTTTAATACACCATCCAAATAATCTTTACCCAAAGTTTCCAAAGTTGCTGGATCTAAACTATGGGGTTCCGCCGCTTCCCATAACGCCAGCAATTTGCCACCCCAATAAATAATATTAGTATTGGCAATATTTTTCAGTTGAATATCAAAAGCATTAGCTAACCAGCCTCCAGCTTTTTGAGTACCAAAAACGCCACGATAAAGAATCTTTTGGGCTGCTTGTTCTTTAATATATCCTTCAGTCTGTACAAAGCGGTTGCGGTAGTGGGCGCGTCCCTGACTAAAGCTAATCGCACTAATCATGCCATCGCCATCAAAAGGATGATGAATCCGCTGCTCACCTACTTCTAATAATCCTGGACCATTTCTAAACAAAGTTCCTTGTAATTCTGCCGGAATTTCTCCCTCAACTTCTTCAATTTCATAATCATATTGATCCGGTTGAGATTCATAACCTCTTTTCCAATCATTGCGCTCAAATGGCACTTCGGAAACAGGTACGGCAAAGCTTTCTTTTGTTGGTAAGTTCTGCATGGTTTGATTATTTTTAAGAAAATAAATACATTGAGTTCCTAACCCCTTACCCCCTGGAGGGAGAAGGGGGACTGGATTTCATTACTCCCCTCGCCCCTTGTGGGAGAGGGGTAGGGGGAGAGGGGGAAAAGCTTGCTCACATTATTTTTAACAAAAAACCTGAGCATTATTCGATCGCTTCTTCCCCTGTTTTTGTGGCAACTGGAGTACGAATGAAATCTGGCATCAATTCTGGCAAAAAACCTTTTTCTGACTGAGAACCAGTAATATGATGTTCAAACATTTCAACTTGAGACAAATTACCCACAGGTTTAATTTCTAGTTGTGGATCAGCAGCAGGTAACCAACCTAAAAAGGGTAACGGTAACAAACTTGAAACGTTGGTAATTACTACCAAAAGCCAAAGTTTATCAAAATTACTTTCTGTTACGCCAAGGGCATGGGTAAGCAAAGCGCCCAATTCATGGGATACCAAGCCAGCTAGATTGAAGATTGACATTAATAGGGCAAATAGTGTCGCTTCTACTCCTTCTGGGCACAGTCGCGCCGAAAGAATCAAAACCGGCATGAAGGTAATTTGTCCCATTACGGTCAAAATCAAGCTATCACCTAAACTAAACCAATGGTCATCAATGCCTAAACTACGATTGGCATGGGTAACCAGCAGCAAGGCTGTCATACCTAGGGCAGATGATATAAATGTTGTCCAGCCCATCAAATAGCGGAAGGGTATATTTTTTAAGAAGCGTTGGAATAGCCAAATGCCAAACAGCGAGGCAAGGCTAGTTACCAAACGCACTCTCCCTAGAAATTCTGGCGTAAATCCTAATTCGTTGGTTGTGAAGTAGAAAAAGGCAGAATCTGCTGAGGGTGTGGCTTGCCAGATGAAGATGAAGGCGGTGGGCAACCAAATTGCTTTTTGACTAATTGCGCCACGCAGTTGCTTGATTTGTTGCCATACGATGGTGGTGTCAAGTCGAGAGGTGACTTTTTCTTCGGCAATAAACCAGGCAACGGCGGAAACTAATAATGGGAATGTTGCGGTAATGGCGAAAACGCTTTGTGTGCCTAAGTGTTGCAATAGCCAGCCACTTAAATAAGCCGTAATTAAGCCACCAACGGCGGAAGCGCCCCAAGTTAATGATTGTAGGGAACCTGATTTACTTAAGGATTCGCCCCGTGCACGTTCGACTACCAGGGAGTCTACAATTACGTCACCGATCGCAACAGATAGGGAACTTAGCAAGATTACTGCAGTTGCTGCCCAAGCGGTATGGACAATTGTTGCCATACTCAACCAAGCTGCTGTCCCCATTAAGCCTGATAAAACTAGATAAGGGCGTCTTTTGTAACCAAATAAAGGCAGTCCGTCAGAGAGGAAGCCGAATAAAGGTTTAATTACCCAAGGTAGGGCAGCAATACCAAAAAGTGCGGCTACCTGGGCGGGGCTGAGGGCTAATTCGTCTTTGAGGAAGAAGCTAACCGACAAACGTGCTAATCCCAGGATGCCTTGCACGAAGTAGACGATGAGGATGGCAAATAACTCTAATGTCGGTTCGTTGCCAAAAAATATTTTTTCTTTGAAAGCATCTTTGATTTTGTCTAATCCAGAGGAGGAAACAATCATGAATATTTTTTAAGAATTGTCGCCTTTTATATCTTACACGTAGCGTCTTTAGTGGAGTCTCGTTACAAAGTCAGATTTTTGAGCAATTGGTGGTTAGATTTGTGGGAATGTCAAGGAAAAAATATATAGGAATCCTTATGTTATTCGTCAAAAAAGATCAGGAATGCCCATCGAGCTTTTAAAGCACCCTAACTAGGGGGCATCACCCCCTGGGCTAACTGTGCAATAATGTGTATGTTTGGATTGCGGTGCCAACTTTGTTGTGCCTTGGCGTCCTCGTTGATGCTTAATCCTGACAAAGGCGACGCTTATCTAAGTCTTGTAAGGCTTTTTGCATCTATCATTTATGGTCTTCAAGTTAGCTTTTAATCTCAATATCTCCAAGCTCAAGGCAAGACTACCAGTCACAAAAATCGCCCAGCGAGGCGCACTCTTCTCCTTTGCCACACTTCTCGTCACAGGTGTTTTATTAGGGGTACGGCATTTTGGTGGACTAGAACCACTAGAATTAGGGGCATTTGACCAGATGATGCGATTGCGTTCTCCCAAAACCACACCTGATCCGCGCCTTCTAATCATCACAATTACCGAAAAAGATATCCGCTCTCAGCAGCAATGGCCCATACCTGATCGCGTTTTTGCCCAATTATTACAAAAATTACAAGCTAATCAACCCGCCGCCATTGGTCTAGATTTATATCGTGACATCCCCGTAGAACCTGGTCGTCAAGACTTAGCAACTCAACTCAAACAACCAAACATCTTCGCCATTCAAAGCATCGATACCTATACTGGCGCCGCCGCACCTCCAGGTGTTCCGCCTCATCAAATTGGTTTTAATGACTTAGCTGTTGACTCGGATAATGGAATTCGTCGTAATATCTTATTTGCAGAAACCAAAGAAGGCGTGCTTTATTCCTTATCCCTACGCCTTGCCTTGGCTTATTTGCAACAACAAGGTATTCAGCCCCAAGC
>JBATUR010000119.1:0-25596 GCA_049671305.1 Coleofasciculaceae cyanobacterium | reverse complement strand
GTAGTTTTGAAAAATTGATCACGTACCACTCCCTCCACCCGACGGCGAATTGGTGAACCTTTAGCGGTAACCAGTGTTATTTCTAACTGATCATTAGCATTGCTAGTTTCGGAGCTAAGATTTTGGGAATTTGGTTGGGTATTAACAACATCAGAAGCAACATTTGATGGCACAAATTTTATATAAATCAGTGCAGGTTTAACTCCTGCTGTCGCTTCAACCTTTCGTAGAACTTGACGTGCTTCTGCCACAGTTGTCGGCGGAGTTGCCGTAGTTTTCCCCAAGTATTGCTCAAATTGACGATTAAACGGTTCCTCAATTGTTGCAACTACGTCAATTTGAGCTTGATTTCCTGACGGCGTAGATGGAATATTGGCATCTGCCTTTTTGGGTGGCTCAGACTGTCCGGTTGCACCACTTGGTGCTGGAGAGGGTGCGGGTGCTGGTGTTGGGCTTGAACCTGGAGAGGGTGCGGGTGCGGGTGCTGGGCTTGAACCTGGAGAGGGTGCTGGTGCGGGTGCTGGTGCGGGTGCTGGAGCGGGTGCTGGTGCGGGTGCTGGAGCCGGGGCTGGGGCTGGTACCGGGGCTGGAACTGGTGCTGGTGCTGGAACTGGAACTGGCGTTGGTACTGGTACTGGTATCGGTGACGGACTTGGTATTGGATTTGGTCTGGGAGGCGGTGCTGGACTTGGGTTAGGGTTAATGACAATTGGCGGGGCTTGAGTTCCAGGTCCCTGATTTGTTTGATTAACATTGCCGAAGGTAATGCTGCCTGGAGCTGTCAAGGTTATTGCGCCAGAATTGCCGGGTCCTTGGTCACTGGTGTCAATACTCCCAAGAGATATATTCCCTGAAGCGGTCACGTTTACCGCACCAGCGCTGCCTTGTCCTTGGTCGCTGGTGGTTAAATTGCCAGTCGTGATGTTGCCTTGGTTAGCCGTCAATCTAATTGGACCTGAATCACCTGAACCTTGATTGGAAGTATTGATATTTCCGGTGCTGATGTTTCTGCCTGCACTCAGAATTAATGCAGGAGTGGTCGTTAAAATCGTCCGGTCGGGATCAGAACCAATAGCGACGGAATTAGTATCAGGTCCAGTGATGGTAATATTTCCATAAGTAATGTTACCATCGGCTGTTACCTTGAGTGCTGTGCCATTATAGCCACCAAACGAAACATCGCCGTTGGAGGTAATAATCGGGTCATACAAACTAACGAAATTACCAGGACTACCTGATGTATTGAGAATTGAGAAATCACCTGTACTAATAAAGTGAGAATCCCCAGAAATAATACCATCACTAACTAAACTCAGGTTGCCGCCACTTTGAAAAGGGACTTCTGGATGATTTAGTGAAAGAATATCAATGCCTTGATTACCTTGAATATAGAGATTTCCCTCAGCTTTGGCGACAAAAGCATCAGTAACGCTGTCTCGTACTCTCACGGTGTTTTGCGCCAAGAGATTGAGATCTCCTGTTGTCTGCAATTGACTTTCAACTAAGGTCAAATTATTTTGAGCCGCAAGAGTTGCTGAGGAGGAATTGATATTTTTTGCGACAACATCTCCCGTTTCTACTGGCAACCCAGACTGTGTTAATTCTGCCTGTCCGGCGCTATTAACGGCAAGACCAGGAATTGGCTCACTACCTGTCAGTAATTGAGGTAAAGATAAAGGTGTTAAAGGTAAATTTAATGGCTGAACTTCTAAGCTTAGTAGGTGTCCAGGTTGGCTAATGCGTAAGGTGGTTTGACCAGGAACTGTGGCAATAGTAACTTGTCCTTCTGGTGCTGACAAGTTGCCCGTACTGACCACTGTACCACCGATTAAATTTAAGTTGTTGCCGGCTGGAACTGCTAGGGAACCAGCATTAATAATTGCCCCTGGTGTCTGGGCAGTTGCGAAGGTAAAGGCATTGGGTGTCCCTACTAGGCTAGCGTAGTCATTTGCGCCTACGGCATTGAACCAGGAGTTACCAATACCAATGCCCGTTGCGGTGGTGGCGGTGAAAGAAGCGGGTACGTCTAAACGAGCATTTGAACCAAAGACTATGCCCGAAGGATTCATCAAAAATAGATTAGAAGTTCCGCCTGTAACTTGGATCAGACCGTTAATTGTTGAGGGGTTGCCGCCTGTAATGCGGGAGAAAATATTCTGGATAATTGGTGAGGAGAGGAAATTTACGGTTTGATTAGAATCTAGACCAAACTGAGTGAAACTATGGAAAAGATTCGCGCCATCAGTAGAGGTTTGACCACCTGTAATGTTAATGCGATTATCTGTCGGTGTGACAACTGTGCCTGTGCCATCTGGTGCTGGAACAATCGACTGCGCCCTAACGACGGATGGACACAGTAAAATCGAGAATGGCAGTAGAAAAAGTAGTTTATTGCTTATTTCTCTTGTCCAGTCTTTTTTTCTCACCAGAGTATAGCCAGGATTTTCATCTGGTGCATGAGTCTTCTTGGAATGATTGATCACCAGCAAGAAACTGATTCTGCCCACAGTAACTTTCCTCTAGCTTTTCTGGAAAAATATCCCGTCTAAGGATTGAGTGTTCACAAACTAATTTACTTCAGTGTCAAAGCAACCTGATTAAACTAGCCAAATTGATCTAATACCTCTAGTTTGCCTGATTTTGGCTGGAAAAAAATAAAGCTTGTGTGTATTTTTATAAGTTTTTTTGGGTAGTTTTTGAAAATGCTGTTGGAAAAACTTACATAAGCGAGGCAATTTGCCAATATTCAGGCAAAATCGCTCATTTAACAATTTGCCTGTAGGTTTTGAGTTTGTGATTGAGCTAGCAGCTCGTTAAAACTTTTTTATGTACATATCATTGATTACACACAGAATATATCTTCTTTCTACCCCAAAAGATAGACTTTAATAAACTTGTATTTTCTTAGTTGGCAGAATTTCTACTTTTTTGGCAGAAGTTTTGTTGACGAGAGTTGTTACTCAAACTAGAATCAAATTCTCTTTTAGTCAAGTTATTACTACCACAGGCTAAATTTAGCTAACACTGCCTTATAGTTGAATTTTTATTAAGTCAAGCTTACTTCTCTATATCCTGCGACTTTTGGCACACCTGCAACTAAGCGTAAATTTTTACAGTAGCAGGTTAGGAAAGGTCGCTCTAATCCTAAGCTAACAAAGGGACTTGCAATCGGTATTTCTAGCTGACTACTACATAAGCCTATATTCGCTGAAAATTCTCCTTTAAACAGAAGAATGGAATCTAATTTTGTACTAAAAACATCACCGCTAAACGGTATCGGAAAACTGAAACTTGGTATATTGTATTTAAGTTGACAAAGCGTCTTTGTGCCTTGACTAACAGTGATCATATTTTCTAGTTTTGATGAGTTTTGATGGGCTTTTTGCCAAGTAAAATCAGCAAATTCCTTTGGTAAACTCCAAATTTCTCGACCTCCTGCCACAGACTCAGAATTATCTACATAAATATGCGAAATCCATCCGCCAATTTTACCAGAATAGTTGACAATTCCTGGAGCAATAATTAGCTCACTATACTCTAGTGTAGAACCGGAAGTGTAGTTAGATAAATAAACGCCTCCGATGGTTTTTCCAGGCAATACTGAAATAATCTCAAACTCTGGAGGGATGAAAGGGCGTACTTGATTGATGTCTATTAACTGCAAGGTTTGGATAGCATAGCCTTGCAGTGTCCAGGGGGCTGATGGATAGCTCATGTGATCCTATTCTCTTAATCTTATCCTTTTATGATAAAACTAGTTAGTGCAACAATGAACTTTTGTTTTTGGCTAATGGAGTAAGTGGCTTGAATGAAATAATAGTTAGTTGTATTTTTTGTAAATAAACCTGACTATAAAATACTAAATTAAAAATAACTTACTGAATATTCTTCCTTTTATTAGTGGTTCTAGTGTTTATTTACTAATTAATCAAATGTTCAATTAAGATTTTGCTGCCAATAGCAATCAAAACTATTCCACCTAATATTTCCACTTGTTTTTGACAAAAAGCACCACATTTATGACCAATAAACACGCCAATAAATGACAAGAAAAAAGTAATAAATCCAATCGTTGTAATTGGGGCAGCAATCGAAGTTTTTAAGACAGCAAAGCTGAATCCCACTGCTAAAGCATCTAAACTTGTAGCTATAGATAATCCTATTAAGGTATAAGTATCTAGGGGATTGAACTTTTTATGATCAAGATCATCTTGCAGGGCTTCATAAATCATTTTACCCCCAATAAAACTAAGCAGCCCAAAAGCAATCCAATGATCAAATTGTGAAATTGTACCTTTTAAGGTTAGTCCTGCTAACCAGCCAATTACCGGCATTAATGCTTGAAATATACCAAAGAATAAAGCAATTTTTAAAGCTTTATTGATTTTCATATTTCGGATTGTCAGTCCACTGGAAATAGAAACCGCAAAAGCATCGGCAGCTAATCCCAAAGCTAGCCACACATTAGTAACTACATCCATTTGCTGAATCCTCGTTTTAAACTTTTATTTTTTATTTCTTCTTTTGATTTTTAACATTAAATTCTTTTTAATTCAAATATTTCTCATTATTGATTCATTGTTTATTCATGCTTACTTCATAATTGCAATAAATTAATTTACTGGACATAATTGTATTAAAATAGGATAATTAAAAAAGAATTCTCTTCCGTACTTATGCAAAAGTAATTAAAACTTTATTTTTATAATTTGTTGATATCAAAATTTTAGTAACCTTTCAGGAGCTAAAAATGCCTCGTTCTCAACCCTATCAGCCACTCTTTCTGAGAATTTTGCATGGAATCAATGCACTGATTGCCATATTGGCAATTGTCACCTCATTTCTGGTTTATAATACCTTCGATGGGCGATTTGGCAAGCTGCCACTGCCTCGAATTCAGGACATCATTGGCATTCATGGCACTTTCGGACTAACCTTTCTATTAGTAATGCCAATTCTGGCTTTGTATAGTTTCCATGTAGGTAAAAAACGCTTGATACAAGCTGATTCATTTGAGAAATTAACACAATTTGGTAAACCAATTTGGTGGTATAGCCTGCATCGTATTGTTAATACGGGAATGTTGTTAGCAGCAACTTTTGCAGTAATTTCTGGTAGAATGATGAAAGAAGAATGGCTTCCTACTGGTGAATTAAATCAGATTTGGTATTCTCTACATCTAACGGCTTGGTTGGTATTAGTATTAAGCTTAATAGCTCACCTATTGCTGGGGCTGAAAGTTGGTGGTTTGCCGCTGATCTTATCTATGTTTAAGATGAAATATCGTCCAGACGATGCGCCATCTACCTGGTTGCCAAAAATCCGCTCTTTCCTAAGCCGAATACAACAATAAACCAGGAAAAATCGCTGCTAAAATTATGAAGAAAAATTGGCTACTTATAATAATTTCTGGTGTCAGCCTTTGGGTCATGTTCAAATCTACTGCTTGTAGGTCACTAGCAAAAGGCAGCAGAATATAGTCTTTAATCGCCGGGAAGGAGTCGCGATTGCGTTCTAGGTAATTTTTCAAGGCATGGTGAAAATAGAAGGCTGCACCGTGATCAATTAGCCAGAGTCGGCGATGCCAAATCAACATATTAGCATTGCGGGCAGTGCGATCAATATTAGTTACATAAGCATCAAACCAGACAATTGAAGCAGCAATATCAGCATCAATTTTTTGGGCAATCGGGTCAAAAGTTACCGAACCTGGGAGATAATCAAGAGCAAGATTAAGACCAGCACTAGCTTTAATTAAGTCTTGAATTTCTGGATCAGGTTCAGTACGAGCAAGTTCTGGATCAAGTTCTACAAAGACGATTTCCGGAACTAATAAGCCTAATGCACGAGCAATTTCTCCAGCTATTAACTCAGAAATTAGCGCTTTTAGTCCTGCCCAGCGCCGCAAAATTTCAGCACATACATTCCATCATCATCAGCTTCGATAATTGCTGGAAGTGAGCCACCTTCGCGTAATGGTATGACATATCTTGTAGCATTAACTGTTCGCACAAGCCTCCTTCTCGGTTTTTTTAATGATTGCATTTGTTTCTAAATAAAATACAACCTATTAAATTTCCAATATTTCCTCTAAAAATCCTGCCCAAACTAATCTTTGCAAACCTATATAAATGGCTTTAGCAATGCCCGAACCCGTGCTACATTTCCTATATTAATCAGTGGTGCACCATGAGCAAGCACGATCGCAGGATCACCATCTAAAGCCTCAATCACAGTCTGAGCCACAGTTGGCACATCCGTACATAACAACTTAGAATACATACGATTAACCTTAAGTCCGGGCGCACTACCACTCAGCCAAAACATCAATTTAACTAACAAGGGTCCCTGTAAAGATGCCCAGTTAATTATCAGTTCATCTAGGTAAACTACTGGTCTTTCGCCCCAATGTACAATCGCAATAGTGCCACCTTTCTTAGTTCCTAGAACTTCTCGAAATTCCACATTTGTTGAAGCTAGTTCCGATAGTGGTGCAAATGTGCGTAATCCAAGTGCATTAAGTTGGTTCAAAGCAATAGTTGGAGCATAAGATTGAGCATTAGGGTAACGTGTTTGCCACTCAGCTTGACCGAGATCATGTCCAGAATGCGGTGCAATGAGTGCTGTAACTTTTCCCTTAGTTTCTATTATGGCAAAATCAGTTTCAGACATCCCTGTTGGTGGACTAATAATTGCTAAAGAATTCTTATCTAAAAGAACAGCAAAAGCATTAGCTTTGTAACTATTCACCTCATACTCGTGTACCCAGACATTTGCACTTTCAATTACTTCTTGCCAAGTCATTAATTTTCTCCTTCTAATTCAACAATCAAAAAAGAAAGATTTCTATATTTTACTACGTCTCCGACATTTTCAAACTTGGTTTGTTACATTTTTACAATTGTTACTAATGGCTCACTAATTTCAAGGCTTTAACTGATAGCGAAGTAGCATAAATCCATTATTATAGATTTTGCTATCAGCAAGTTCTAATGAAGTCTGTTGAATGACAGCAGAAAAAAGTGGAATTCCTGAACCGAGTAAGATGGGATGTACTTTTAGAATCATCTCATCGATTTCTTCAAAAAGTGTTGCAGCTAAGTTTCCACCACCACACAACCAAATATCTTTACCTGATTTCTGCTTTAATTCTCTGACGAATTCTAGAGGATTTGTTGAAACAAGCTCAACATTTTGGTCTGGACTTTCTTTGAGATAATGAGAAAAAAGATATTGTTGCATTTGTGGGTAAGGATTAGTAATACCCTCCTTTAACCCCAATTCATAAGTCCTGCGTCCCATCAAAACAGCATCAAAGCATTTATTCTCAGAAGTGATGCCTAATTTGTCACGAAAATGAGCCGGAATCGTTTCAGGAAAGCTGGCAAACAAATCAGCAACTTGCTCTCCTTCAAAGAGAAAAAAGTCAAATGAACCGTCCTCACGGGCGATAAATTGATCGACTGTACAAGCAATATAATATTTAAGTTGGCGCATATTAAAATCTCCTTTGAATAAAATTTAATTGAGCAATTTCATTCTCATTAAAACTGCTCACTGTTAGACTCAGCATCCGAAATAAATCCCGTTTCTTTGAGTAGTTGCTCTAGTTTTGTATGAGCAAGTTTCGTGTCTTTCTGATCATTTCCCCACATCTCAGCAAAGAAGTCCTGCATCAGCGCAATGAGGCTACGATATTTGACGATGCTAGCAACATAGAAATCATCTAACTTCATGTCCCAGTCAGCATGAATCTGCTCAATATTCTCTAGTAATATAGAGCGAAATTCATAAGGTTGTAATCCTGCTTTGATGTCATATTTTTCGTTTATACTGCGTTTATCTTTCTCGGAACATGAATCATAATATGGTCGAATCAGATGCCCAAGATTCCGCAGTATTTCTCCGTAGTCGTAAAATATATTCTGCTCAAAGAAAGACTCTTCATCTTTTGTCAAGGCAAAACTTTTATCCAGTACTAAACCAAAATCAGTTAAATATATCTGTTCTCCGTCGGTGAGTATGTTACGAAAATGCGTGTCAAAGTGGATAATTCCTTTAGTTCTCAAAAAGTCAATTGTTGTGCGTAATTCATTCAGGGGTTTCTGAAGTTGGCTAGGGTTTTCTTGCAGCCAGGTTTCTAGAATATGTGGTATGTATTCTAAGAACAAAACTAACTCGTAGTTAGCATTAGCTTTATCTAATCGATAATTCCCCACCGTCACACTATTTCCCCAGTATTTCACATAAGCTTTTAGCTCTTCCCTATTCACAGCCGCTCGCTGCCCGGAGAATGGCATAATCCGATAATGGTACATCAACGGAAAGGTGGCAATTCTCCCATCCAATACCCAGTTAGTTGTCTTGATATGGGTTATGAGTTCACGAAAGACCCCAAAACCAGCGGAACCGATGCCGTAATTATAGTAAGTAGGCAGGTTATAGAGGTTTTTGGTAGAGAATAGGTTGTCATATTCGAGGTTCGTAACTGGAACACGTTTGACAAAAACCTGAGATTGCTTAAGGATGATCGTGTGATTTATCCCCCAACCTGTACTCAACTCAATATTATTAAATAGAGAATGCAATTGTGCATCATCCAACTGGGCGATTTGTGAACTGAGCTGGAAGTATTTCTTTCTTCTAAGTTCTAGAGGATTCTTAGTCATTTTCCCTGTCCTGCCACAGCTTGAGAAACTCCATGAATAAGATACGGAATAAACGGCTCAACCTTCACAATGACTCAAACCGACTTAATGAAAAAAACAGTTCGTTCCACTTCTTGAAATCCAATCTTGGTATGAAACTCATGGCTTGCTGTGTTTTCGATTAAAGCATCCGAAGCTAGTTCAATGCATCCTTGATTGAGTGCCCATTGTTGAGCAGATTGAATTAATGCTGTACCAATACCTTGATTACGGTATTCATCTTTCACATAAATTCCTTCAACATAGGCAACGGGACTATTTGTTGCTCCTGGAACATAATCTGAGCGCAGCGAAAGATTGATAAATGCGATAGCGTTTTTCTGATCATCTCTAACCAGAAATGCTGTCTCACGAGAAGAGTTGAGAATATTAGTTAAACTGATTTGCATTTGGCTAAGTGAACCATCGGGCCAAAGTATTAAAGCAAGTTCTAACCAATCTTTGAAATCATCCTGGGTGATTTTAACAATTTCCATAAAGCCGATCGCTCACTGACATGAACCGTTATTATGCATTTATGAACTCTATTTTAAAAAAGAATGAAGCTGAAAAGCGATCGCCTCAGCCGTTAAGTTCAGCTATTTTCGACGACGGTTCCTTGATGATATAAAATCCTCCAAGCCTGAGCTGTGCGTCGCCAGATTATTGAGCGCTGAGTCATGCGATTACCCTGAATCAAATTAACGATCACATATGTACTTCATAGTGAAGTTGCACGAATGCCTCACCATATACTTTTGCAGACAATAGCTTAAGTGGAGGCGTTGTGATTGCACGCGGCAGTAGTGGAGCGCCACCACCCAGAGTCACAGATGCGATCGTTACAATCACCTCGTCAAGTAGTCCGTAGTCGTGGAATTGCCCAACTAAATCACCGCCGCCAACGATCCAGATATTCTTGCTTTTTGCCGTTGCTACCATTTCCTGATGCACCAGTCGGACATCTCCACTGACAAATCGGATGTCTGCATTCTCAACCTTGGGCAGGGTGCGGGAGGTGAAAACCCAGACTGGTTGTTCATAAACCCAGGCTTGGGGATAGTCCGCGCCGGGTAAAATTTGGTGTGTAAGAATCCATTCATAGGTAGTCGCTCCCATTGCGATCGCACCCACTTCGCGGATAAAGTTTTGGTAGTCGCCTGCTTCGGCTTCTCCAAACTGAAACAGCCAGTCGAGAGAGTTCTGTGGATCGGCAATAAATCCATCTAAGCTAGAAGCGATGTAGTATTGCGTCTTCATTGAGGACATTGAGAATGAAGGTTACCTATACTGTTCATTAAACTGCTTATGGAGGCGCTCTGACTCTGCTTTACCAAAATTCGCTCTTGCCAAAGCATAACTTTCCAAGTCATGAGGACGCCATGAAGATTGTGACACCTCCTCCAAATAGTAAAAATAGTCCCAAAGAATCGCCTCCCAGCTTGTACAACGTAAGAATTCTCCTGCAATATTCCCCTGTTTTTCCCAAGGGCAGGTGCCGGGTGGAAGCCCCTCAAGCTCATAGTTATCACCTATCTGCACACATGGCTCACAGTCCACAAGAATGCCATCTACGGTGATCAAAAAGCCATAATCTGTTTCTTCAATTGCATCGCCGCCGAAGGATTGGAGTAGCGATATGAACTCGGATTTGCGATCGCTGGGAAAGGCAATATCAATATCTTGATGTTCTCGTGTGATGCCATGTAGTTTGCCATCAATTGCCCAACCGCCTTGCAACCAGAGTGGTAATTTGATGGTTTCTGCTGCGGAAAATAGGCGATGAATTAAAGCAATATGTTGTGTATTCATAGTTGTCGAAGCATCGATGGATTTTAATTTGATTGTCCCTCCTCAATAATTTGCTCTCGACGGTACAAGAAAAACGGCAAAGCGCAAGAAAGCCCTATTCCAAAGGTTAGTCCGATGTAGAGGAGTAGCCACAAGCGAGAAACTTTCAAGTGTTTCAATTCAATCCAGACAAAGCAGAAGAATGCAACGGCTGATATTATTAAATCGCTGGCAAAAGCAGTCGCAATATTGTTGGCAAATGCTTGTTGCAAAAATAAGCTGGGAGACAGTAGCTCCGTCGGTTGCAGCAGCCAATACCAAGGAGCGATTGAACCTGCGATCGCAATTACTAAATAAAGCGATTTCTTGAAGTTAAATGAGTTGATTTCAGAAGCATTAGTTGATTTCAGCATGATTTTTACCTGAGTCGCTATGTCTTAATCGTGCCAAAGGCGGATAATAGAAGCAATTACCTGTGAGGTAATCAAAGTCGTTTTACTATTTGCGCTATGCAAAAACGTTCAACTGATAAGAGTGAAAGTCTGACTGACTCATTCGGAATGCTTCTAAAACAATGGCGCGACAAACGAGGCTTTAGTCAGCTTGATTTAGCCGTTAATAGTCAGGTTTCTCAAAGACATATCAGTTTTCTGGAGTCTGGAAGAGCAAAACCTAGTCGAGATATGGTTTTACAATTGGCAAATGTTTTGGAAATTCCCTTAAGACAGCAAAATCTGATCTTGAGTGCGGCTGGTTTTGCGCCTATTCATACTGAGACTGATCTTTCTGCACCTGAGATGAATTCGGTGCGGAAAGCTCTTGATTTTATGTTAAAACAGCAAGAACCATTACCAGCATTTGTAATTGATCGTTACTGGAATCTCATTCTTACTAATGATGCCGCAACTCGACTTTTAAATATTTTTATTGAGCCAAAGAAGTTACAAACTTTGTTCTATTTAGATGGGAAAATTAATTTAATGCGAGTCATGTTTCATCCCCAAGGATTACGTCCGTTTGTTTGTAATTGGGAGAACTTTGCCGGACATTTATTACAACGAGTGCATAGAGAAGCAATAGCAGAAGGGCAAAGTCAGCAGTCTATTGCTTTGTTAGATGAATTGATGAGTTATCCTGGTGTTGCTGTTTTGCATAGCTCAAATCGAACTTCACAACATACTTTGCTTCTGACTGTTCAGCTAAGGAAAAATGATTTAGAGTTGCAGTTTTTCTCGACGATTGCTACTTTAGGTACGACTTATGATATTACGCTTCAAGAGTTGCGGATTGAATGTTTGTTTCCGGCAGATGAGGTGACGGAGCAAAAGTGGCAGAACAGTTAGTTGTGTCGCGATATAATTCAGGTTAGAGAGCTGGTGATGCGGTTTCAAAATGTCAGCTATTCCACTTTCCAAATCGTCTGAGGTGAGTGGAGCTTGAGCGCTATGACGTACATACAAAACGTAAATGGTTGTGTCGCGAATGAAAAAAAGTACTCGGTAGATGTTTTTTAATTTTCCGTAAAGCAGTTGTCGGACTTCTTCAGAAAAAATCTTATGCTCAACAGCTAAAGCACAGCGTTGTGGTTTTTCTTGCAAACTGCCAATAGCATTCATCAACCCCCGAAACCATCTATCAGCAAACTCAGGATTACTTTCTCGATACCAGCAGTAAGCCTTCTCAATTTGAGCTTCTGCAACTGGAGTAAGCTCAACCTGAAATGTCATATTTTTGCTGCATTGCCTGAACAAAATCACTAATAGGACGAGTCTGCCCTGCGTTGACTTCATCAAAACCCTGCTGTATGCCTACAATTGTCTCCAATTGATCAATCAGTTGACGCAGTTTTGCAGGATCAAGCTTGCCCGGATCGAGAAATGTAACTAGGACTTGGGCTGAGTCACTCACGCCTGATGGAATCTCTACAAGTCTAACTTGCCCGTTTTGATAAGTCGCTTCAACAGTTTTTATCATAGGTCGAAATAGAGTTGAGTATCTATTCTAATCCCTTTCATCTGCTGGCTTCTCTTGATGAGAGTTTCGGATCTGGTTTAAGACTATCCAACCTAGCAAACAATCTGTAAGGAAAAACTTTTTTTATCTAATTTAACTTGTCCAGCACAATAAAAAATATCAAATATATTTCTCAACTCAACTTATTGCTCACTCTCAACACCAAATTCAGCAACTTCTCTTACCCGATAAATTGGTCTACCTTGAGATTCGTGATAAGTTCGCATCATCAATTCGCCCAATAAACCAAAGCAAAATAACTGAATTCCAGTTAATAGTAAAACCACCGACAAAATTAATAAAGGGCGATCGCCTATTTTCTCCCCCAAACCCAACTTAAGAACCGTCAAATACAGTCCCAGCAATACTCCTACAGTTGTCGAAACCATTCCCAACAGCCCAAAAACGTGCATGGGACGTGTCAAAAACTTTTTCATAAAAAACACTGTCAGTAAATCCAGCACCACTCGAAAAGTCCGCCCCAACCCATACTTACTTTGCCCATGAACACGGGCGTGGTGGCGCACCGACAGCTCTGTAATTCTTGCTCCTTCAATAAACGCCAAAGCAGGTAAGAAGCGGTGTAACTCGCCGTACAGGTTCATATCCGCCACTAATTCGGCGCGATAGGCTTTCAGTGAGCAGCCATAATCGTGTAATCTGACACCTGTAATTTCTGCGATTAACCAATTGGCAATTTTGGAGGGAAGTAAGCGAGTTAAGGTGGCGTCTTGTCGGTTTTTGCGCCAACCACTCACAAGATCATAGCCTTCTTCTAGCTTGGCAAGCAGCATGGGGATGTCGGCAGGATCATTTTGTAAGTCACCATCTAAAGTAACGATCGCCTTTCCTCTGGCATAATTAAAACCTGCTGCCATTGCTGCGGTTTGCCCATAATTTCGACGCAACAATATACCTCGCAGATGAGGTGTTTTTTGTGCCAATTCTTTTAATAATTGAGCGGAACCATCAACTGAACCATCATCAACACAAATTAATTCATAGCTTAACTGTGCCAGATCAAGAGTAGAAGCGATCGCCTCAATCAGATGAGGCAAACTTTCCACCTCGTTGTAAATTGGCACAACTACCGATACTTCTGGTGTTGTTGCAACCGTCGCCAATTGGGCTTTTGATTGTAGTTGTTTCAATAAAGAAATGTCCATAGTTATGCGTCGGTTTGGTAACTTTTTATTCAGTAGTTTACTCAACTCAGGTGATCATACCAACAAGCAAGAAGATAAAAAACATTGTTTTACTTTTCGCGACAAAAGTCTTTTTTTGCAGCTCACTCAATGTTTAAAGATCAGCTTGAACAATTATGACTGAGATTCCTGCCGAAAAGTTGCGACTTACTTAAATAAATCTGGAAAGTTTCCCACAACTCGTAGTACCTACCTTATACCAAGTTAAATGATCCAAATCATTAAGAATTCTCTATAAATTTTCAACTATTAATCAAAGGCGGTTGATAACTTGACTTGACTCGTCCAGCACTCTTAAGTTGTTGATAATAAGTTTTAGCAATTGCATCTTGTGGGTGTGAAATTGAATCAATCGCAATACCATTACGCCCTGTTGTTTTACCAGAACTATGAATATAGTTACCTTCTCCCAAATATAAACCAACATGATTAATTTTATCAGTAGTAGCAAAAAAAACTAAATCACCAGGTAATAGTTGATCAAACTCCACCTTTTGGCAAAAAGCTGCTTGTTGATAAGAATCTCTAGGCAACCAAATTCTTGACATAGAAAAGGCGGCTTGCATAAGTCCAGAACAATCATAATTAGGTGCAACAGTACCACCCCAAAGATAGTAGTTCGGCTGTTGCATTGCCGCTATAGTAAAAGCAATGATTGTCGGAATTTGTGTTTGGATTTGCTCAGGTGAAACAGTTTTTGCTTGATAAGTTGTTGTCGGTTCAAGTAAAGAAATATCATGCACAGGCAACCAACACAAGTAGTCATCTTCGCATAATTTTACTTTTATAGCCTGATCAGTTATTGTCTTGGAGCAAATTTGTAAATGACGCCCAGAGGCAGCTTGCGTCGCCAAACTGCTACAACTAGAAGAATCATAAAGATCGAGATTAACACAGGTACGATACTCAGTGGCATCAGCAATCATTGTTTCAAATTTAGCTTGTAACTGCGGTGAAATCATCATAAAAGTAAAACGTTAGTTTAATGATTAATTAGAAGAGTCAGTATTCTTTCAAAATTTTAAGGTAAGATTTAAAATCTATAGACCCCTACAGACAAAATTAAATTTATTTGTGATTGCTCAGGCTTTAATCAGCAGTCAAATAAGTTTGACATCAAGAAAGGTACATTAAATCATGTAATCTTATTTATTGATTCTCTAATTAAAAACACTCATTATTGAGAACTTTTTGGCACGTATGACATTTTTTCAGAAAAGCGACGAACTAGAAACACTTTTGTACCCAATTCTGGAAGCAACCTGGGCAGAGTTTCCCAGTTTGGCTCGTAATCAAATTGCCGTTACCTGGATAGTTTACGATCAACCGGTGCCAGTAAATACAGGCGGGGCACTTTCGCCAGAAGAATTTTGGAAATATCCAGTACGAGGTTTTAGTTATCGTGGTTTGGAACGAATTTATCCAGCTAGTGTGGTTAAATTATTTTATCTGGTAGCGATCGCAGAATGGTTAGAAACTGGCATGACGCCGCCTTCCTCTGAGTTAGACCGTGCGATACGAGATATGATCGTTGACTCTAGTAATGACGCCACCAATTTAGTCTTAGATATTTTAAGCGGCACAACCAGCGGACCTGAATTGCCAACCGGACCTTTTGAAACTTGGACATTTCAGCGTAATATAGTTAATCGTTATTTTCACTCCCTCGGTTGGCAGGAATTGGAAACCATTAATGTTAACCAAAAAACCTGGGGTGATGGACCCTATGGGCGAGAACGAGTGTTTTTGGGAGAATTGATGGAAAACCGCAATATGCTGTCTACAAATGCCACAGCGCGGCTATTGCATAGTATTATCGGAGGCGTAGCGGTTTCCTCTAAGCGATCGCAAGCCATGATGACTTTCATGAAGCGTAGCCTCAACCCAACAGACTTACAGCAAGACGAAGAAAATCAAGTCAACGGTTTTTTGGGAGAAGGTTTACCTCAAGAAGCACAAATTTGGTCAAAAGCAGGTTGGACATCTCAAGTGCGTCATGATACAGCTTATATTGAGCTACCATCTCAGCTACCTTACCTTTTAGTCGTTTTCACTGAAGGCAAAGCTCAAAGTAAAAATCCTCACATTCTGCCTTTTGTCTCTCAAGCTGTGGTTGCTGCTATGAGTCAACTTAGCAGCGCCTCTGAGCAAAAGTAGCTAACTTAATCAAATTGCCCCATATTTCTTGGCAAAATTCTAATTCAAGATTTGGCAAAAATAAACAAGAGATGTGTTTTTAGCAACACAACCTCCGATTTGTGCTAACTCAAACTAGTCAAAAACAGTTTTTCTTGTCTTTTATTCCCGTTCAATCTTAGAATCTTTTAAACTAAACTCAATGATTGAAGCGAGTCAGTGACAAAAAGCCGAAAAAATCGGCTGATAAGTCCTACTACTTGCCATTTTTGAGATTATTATTCGTGAGGGGTGACCGTGAACAGTCTTTCGTTGAAAAATGTTTCCTTGCTCTTAGGCATTGCCGTAACAATTGCTAGCAATTCACTGCCTGTCGGTGCCGAAACGCCGCTTAAGCAGCCTGAATTAGCATCTACACCCGTTTTAGAGGTTGCGCCTGCCACAACCGCAGCTAACCCTGTGGTCAATAACTCGACAACTTCCTTAGTTGCACCAAATGCCACTGGTGCCGCCATTATCAAACAATTGGACGCGCCTGTCTCCAACACAGCAGTTGAAATTCCCGTACCACCTGCTGCCTTAGCTCAAACTCAATCAGAGCCACAAGCTTCTTTGGACGTGCCGAACTCCACAGCAGCAGTTGAGATTTCCGTACCACCTGCCTTAGCTCAAACTCAACCAGAGCCAGAAGTTGCAGTTACACCACCAGAAAAACTAGAGACATCTGCAGCTTATTTGGCAGCACAGCCCAACAGCTCTTTTGGCTCAACAGTGCCTGTACAGGAAACAAATACGGCAGTGGCACAAAATACTGAAATTATCCCAGGTCGTGCCACTCGTGGCGGCTCCAGCTATATCGGCATTGGTGGTAACTTGGGCTTGGGTGGTGGTGCAGCTTTGGGTGATGGCGCTTTTATGATTAACAGCAAAATCGGCTTGACTCGCAACATTTCCTTCCGTCCAGCAGTACTTTTTGCAGATGATGTTGATTTTCTGCTGCCTGTAACTTACGACTTTGTACTAGAGTCGGCAGATCCATTTGCACCAATTCCTTTTGCCCCTTATCTAGGCGGCGGTGTGATTGTTTCTACAAATGGTGACAACACTCTCGGTTTCTTGCTGACTGGTGGGGTTGATGTGCCGTTGTCTGCACAATTTGTTGCCAATGCTGCGATTAGTGTTGGGTTTCGTGATGATACCGATGTCGGTTTGATGCTGGGTGTTGGTTATACCTTCCCTGGTTTCTCACGTTAATTTCTGGGTCTTAGGTGGGCAAGGGTCCCACCTAGGGCAATTGTCGGCTAATCATGCTCGTATTAAGGTGACGGCGACGCTGGGGTACTGCTGGGAGCATCTGATGTGGTCGGGGTCGGGCTTGCTTCGGGCGTGCTGCTGGGTGCAGCAGGAGGCGCTGCGGGTGTTGGTGTTTCGGCACCTAGCTGTTTAACTTGGTCTTTGTATTGAGCGGGCGCTAGGGAAACCGCTGTGGCAAATAGGGGTTTAGCTTCGGCAACTTTACCTTGTTCTTTTAAGATCAATGCCTTAGCCAGCACTGGTCGAAAATCTTGTTTACTCGTTTTAATCGCTTCATCGTAAATTGTTAAGGCTTCGGCAAAGCGTTTCTGGCTAGCATAAACCTGCCCCAACAAAAGTTGTACAGAGATGGTATCTACTGTCCCCGGCTTCATGTCATTAATGGGCGTTGCTGTTTTCAGCGTGTCTTGTAACAAGCCAATTGCCGCTTCCGGGCGATTTTGTTCGGTCAGCAGACTTACCAGCCCTTGTAGGGCATTTAAGTTACCTGGCTTTGAGTTTAAGATATTGCGATAGGTTTGAGCTGCTCCTTCGCGATCGCCTGTTTTCTGTTTTGCCTGGGCAAGTAAGACAGCATAATCAGTTTGTTCAGGATTCAGCTTAACCAATTGCTCTAAAGGAGCGATCGCGCCTTTAATATCTCCCATTTTCAGCCGAACTTCCAATAAACCCCGCAGTGCCGAAGAATTCTGGGGTTCTCGCTGCACTACTGACTCATAACCCTTAGCTTGAGCTTCCAAGTCTTCTGACCTGGGCGAGGCAGCAGTCTGTGTTGTAGCAGAGGTAGCCCTTACCGTCGGTTGATCACCTTCAAAGATACTTCCCAGTAAAGGAATCATCGAAACACCAATAAAGGCAAGCACTGCCAATACCAAAACTACACTTATCCAAGGATTACGCTTTTGAGACACGAGACTTGTTTGAATTCTATCTGCCATTTTGACATTCTCTGTTCGTTGTGAGACGAATCAAGCAATTTTCCTCAGCTTTCTCTGGGTAATATGAGCTGCATTGAGCCAATATTTTAGCCAAAAGCCGCTTTTTCAATTAAAGTTTCCATAAACTTTACGGATATACCCTTGAGCCCACTGCATTCTGTACAATGGGCTGACTGATACAGAAGCTTTCTCTTACCCTCCTGCTTTTTGATTGCTTGCGTTTAAGGATTAAGTTCCTTTGCTTAACAATGAATTGCAGGTTAGTGTTGAGAAAACGATCCCATTGATGTCAGCTCAACCCCCATTAGGGAAAGTGTCTCCGCCGCTAGGAGGTTAGAGGTTATATGAGTCATATTGTGAATCGGTCTTCCGACTCACCGCAGTCCTCTGGTGCCCAGTTGCCAGAGGAATCGGGTGTGCAATCGCCGCACCAAGCTGGGTCAACCAGCGATACAAAGGCTACCAATTCAGCTAATCTAGCTGATTCGACTGAGACTGAAACTGAAACCGAGACAGCTAATTTAGCTGATTCGACCGAGACTGAGGTAGTACCACCAGAGCAGCGACAGCAACCGATTCCACCGCCCAGTGAACCCATGCAGTACCGAGCAATCGGACTGGTTAAGGGAAAATATATGCCTTCTGCCGAGCAATTAACGCGAGGCACATTACTGGCGACGGATGGAACCTTAATTGATGCCGTGCTATTAGGTCGAGTCATGAGCTTAGTCAAGAATCACTTGAATTTAGATCAAGCTCATCTTTGGGTTGTTTATCCCCGCTCAAGACAAGAAGACGGTAACTTACACGTCCAAATTGTCGGTGTTTGGGAACCCGAAAAACTCAATCAAGCCACATCAACGGAAATCCCCGCTGTTGAGGAGTCGCAACCTGAAGTAGACACCCCTGATGTGCCTGCTGAAGGTTTACCAGTCCTCAAAAACGGCTATTTTTCCATTCGCGGCGAAGTAATTTATCAGTCGCGAGAGGAGGAACAAGTAATTGTAAAAATTAGGCAATCTCCTCGGAAAGAAACTGAGAAGATCAAGTTTTTCAAGTTAAAACTTAAGGGTTTTCTTGGAGAACGAGTTATTGGTCACTTTTGGGATTTGCAAATCGATTTGCAAGCAAGCGCCCTGGTTATTCAAGAGGCAAACGACATCGGTTTGTTGCCTGTGAAGAAGCGTGTGGGAGGAGGACGCAAACCTTTCAACAAAGGCAGGCGTCCTGACTCTAGAAAAAGTACCAATTCTCAACGTCCAGTCCGCAAGGGAGAACGTCCAGCCGCAACTGCACCAACACCTGTTAAACGTAAAGATCCTTTACCTAAGCCTGTTAAACGGGCTGAACCTGGAGGCGGGGGCGGTTCGGGAAATTCTGCTTAAGTTTCTTAATTTAAGAAACTTGCTTCAATTAAAAATTGTTAATGTTTCATTGACTAATTTTTAATTGAAGCACCTCTTTTTACTAAAAAGTTCGCCAATCTTGAGGCAAAAAAGAGCGATTCATGGGAATTGCTGCTACGGGTTCTGTGAGGGTAAATTCTCCTTTTTCTATCCATTGTTTTAGTTCCAAGGCAATTTGTCGTGAAAGAAAAACACTGGCAAGCGGGGCAACGCGCACAGATTTACCATCGACGGTGATGCGACCGGTCTTTAGTTGAGCATAATTAACTAAACCGAAGCTGGGACGCACGCGCCGAGGAATTGAGAAATCTACCACCGGGGCGACGATATCTTGGTCTTGGACGGCGCAATTTTTGACGACTTCTTCGTTTAAAACGGGTAGAGGGACGCCGACTCCAATCATCATTGAGGGTCCATAATTTTTAAAGTAGCAGCCTCTTACCCATTTTGGGCTCATTTGTTTGGCATCGCCAATTAAAGCGAGGGTTGCTGATGGTCCGATGGGTGTGCGGTTAGGCAGGCGTTTTTGTAAGGGAAAGTGTTGTGTGCCTTCCCAAGCTATGTAACCAATTCCTCCACCCAAAAAGATTTGTGTACCAATGCCGATTAATTTTAATTCTGGGTCGTTAAGTAGGGGTGATATGGCGCCTGGGTTGGAGTAGACGGCGTTAGAAAGTCTGGGTTGGAGGGGACCGAGGTAGGTAAAGAGTGGGCGATCGCCTCCGTTGACTCCGACAATAAAATTTTGATAGAGGTTGCGGGGATTAAATAGGTAAAACTGGTTAATGGTTTCGCGGGTAATTGTCGTATCAAACGAAGCTCTGGGGTAGCAGTCTGTTACTTGACCAATTGCTCGTAATTGTACTGATTTTCCGGCAATCAAGTCTTCAATTACATGACCGCCGCCACGTTCTTTTGATTCTTCACCGTCGGGAATGTCTGTAAGTCCGGTATAGTCTACTTGTTGGGTTGCCCCTAGATATAGATCTACTGCGCCAAAACCTGCATAAGCGGGGACACCATCTAGCCAGCATTTACGAATCTTAATCGGTGGATCAGTGTGTCCTAAGTTGATAATGGCTCCTGAAGATTCCATAGGCTCAAAAGTTCCAGTGGTAACCACGTCAACTTCTTTAGCTGTCTGAGTGACGCCGACTTCTGCTACCCGTGCTTTGAGTTCCTCGACAGTCCATACCACCGCCGTTTTGTGAAGAATCTTATCATTAATTTCCGCAAGGGTTCGCATAAAAGAATTTGAGGGAAACAATCCATTTTAAATTCTAGATTTGCGAGTACCATCATTTATTTGAAAAAACAATTGCTGATAAATCCCCCAGGTTTTAAAAAATCAGCAACTTGAGGGATTTATTTTAATAAACTATCTTACTTAGTGTCGAGCTGCATAAGCTGGTGTGGGAGATGGTTGGCAGTCGTCAGTAAGTGGTGTTATGTCAAAAATCAATTCGTAGGAAGCTGTCGGATTTTTGCAACGCAGAATTTGTAAATGCGCTTCGGCATCACGACGATGGCAAAAACGGATGATCACTTGCGCTTGCTTAGTTTCAGACATTGAGAGCAGACGCACAATGCTCCAAGGATGCAATCGATTGTTATACGTCATAAGACGTTCCTGATGATATGTCATGGTTTTTTGTGGCTAGATAAGTAGATGCGATCGGTATTGTAACAACGGTTACTCGACTAGGGTTCTTTCTATCTATTCATTTTGTTAATGTGAACGATAGTCATTACACAGAGTCGAAAAAGAGCAGGGTCTGGAAGATTTATCTTCACCAAAAGCTGCTAAGTATTAATGATTTAAACCATACAATAGTGAAAATTATGGGAACTTTTCGGGAAGATTAGGGGAATTTTTGAAAAAAGGCGTCCGCGCTTGTGCTTGGTGTTACTTGCTGAATTTTGTTTGGCAAGGCATCTAATACATCTTGATCACATATTCTCTCTTATTGGAGAAATAGCTATTAATTCCCAAATTTGTTGTAACTTGGTTGCAATAATTACAACAATGTGTAAACTTATGCTCAACTCTTAGCCTGCCACTTTCTTTTTGAGGTCATCTAGTTTTACAATTAGAGCTAGTTAAAACTTCTCACACCAAATCAAAAGCTGTGGCACTCCATGTCCACAGCTTTTAATTTCCTTATGGTTGTATTAAGGCGGGTAAAAAAAGAAAAGTGGGGCTAATGCTGACTGATTAGCGCCGCCGGCTCTTACTATATATGTTTAAAATCAATCAACATTTTGATTGTCTTCAATTGTGGCATCTTTTCGGCTAATATTCTTCGTTTGTTCGGAAGTTTCAGCTAATGTCGCCTCAGAAACCATTGCCAACTCTGCCTGTTTTTGTTGGGGAGTATACCATTGATCCAGAATATCTTTAACAACAACTTCCTTCAACCAAACCTGACCAATAACAGCCAAGGGCAGTGCCAATAATAAACCCAAAAAGCCAAAAAACGTAGCAAAAAAAACTTGCGCCATTAGTGTTACAGCAGGCAGCAGAGATACTTGCTGTGCCATAACATAAGGTGTGAGTAAATTTGTTTCAACTTGCTGAATTAAGACATAGAGAATTAAAACAGCGATCGCTTTCCAAGGTTCATCAATTAGTGCAATTGCTATTGGTGGCACCACACTCAATGCTGGACCAATATTGGGAATAAAAGTCAGAATTCCCGCTAAAGCTGCCTGTGCCAAAGCTAGGGGAATTCCTAAAGCCAGCAACCCTAAAAAACTCAGCGAGGCAATAACAAACATATTAAACAGAATACCAACCAACCAGCCCCGTAAAGCGACCTCGCATTGATCCAAAATTGTATCAACTCGGCGACGATAAAACGAAGGAAAAAGACGGATAAAGCTTTTACGATAAGGCGTCGGATCAGCAAGCAACATCAGCGTCAAAATCAGTACCAAAAGTATATTGACAACTAAACCGAGGGAGTTGGAAACAAGACTAAACCCACCTCCTAACATACGATTAACAATTGGTTGTAGTTGTTGAACTAATTGATCAACACTAGGAAGATATTCTAATAGCTGAGGAGAAATTCGCTCTTTTAAAACGTCAACCCAAGCACTAAGTTGATTTATTCCTGTAGGAAGCAACTGGCTCAACTCTTGAAATTGATCAGCAAAAGGCGGCACAATTAAAAAGAAAAACCCAACCAACATACACAGCATCAAAAAAACCGACAACAAAACTGCAAAGCCTCGCTTCATGCCAGAACGATGAAATCTTTGCACTAAAATATTTAAAGCATTGGCAATGACAATAGCCGTAAATATTAGTAATATTGCCTGCCGCAGTTGCCACAAAATATACAAAGAAAGAATCAGGGCAAAGATGCCGATCCACTTACCTAAATTCACTTGCTCAACTTCCCCCACCACTGAATGTTAAACCGTTAGTCTCATGCTAATTAATTAGTAGGAAATCTTAATTGACGTGGCGTACCATCATCCATAAAACGCTGCTCTTCCTTACCAACTAATTCAACAATAATCTCACGAGATGTCGGTATCCAATTACCAAGACGCGCCCCAATTTCCACAACTGTTTGTTCTTCTTGAGCATAAACTCTGTAGTTTGTCGTACAAAAAGCCCCGGTTTTATACTCAAAACTCTTGCCATCATCTTCATAAAATGTAAACTCACCCGTACCCTGCCAAATCCGCAACCTTAATTGCTCTAAAGGAAATTCATCTACATATTGCATTACAGGTGCCATTGGTATAATTGACCCAGCCCTGACATATAAAGGCATTCGCTCCAGAGGTGCTGCTGCTAGGATATGGGTTGCACCCTCAAAAACCTCACCACTCCACCAATCGTACCAACGCCCTTCAGGTAAATATACGGCACGATATTCAACACCTGGACGGTAAATTGGTGCTGCCATAATTGAAGCACCCAACATTACTTGGTCAGAAATATTGTAAGTTTTCGGGTCATTGGCAAAATCATAAAGTAAAGGACGTAAAATCGGCGCTCCCGTGGTGGCGGCTTGCCAAAAAAGAGTATAAATATATGGCAGCAAGCGATAGCGCAATTGCAAATACTCGCGGCAAATCTGCTCAACCTCCTCGCCAAATACCCAAGGTTCATGCTGTGCCGTCGTCAATGCCGAATGTCCCCGCATTAAAGGATAAAGCATTCCCACCTGCATCCAACGGGCAAATAACTCCGCCGTCGCATTACCCGCAAAACCGCCAACGTCTGCACCAACAAACGCTACACCCGATAAACCCAAATTACAAAGCATTGGCAGGGACATCTCTAAGTGTTCCCACAACGATTGATTATCGCCCGTCCAAACCGCTGACCAACGTTGAATACCTGCATAACCAGAACGTGTTAGCACAAAAGAACGCTCTTGGGGACGCAGCTTTTCTAGCCCTTGATAAGCGGCTTGTACCATCATTAACCCGTAAAGGTTGTGAACTTCAGAATGTGTAGTTTGCTCATCTTCTGGACCCTGCGGGGAGTCTTGTGGAAAATAAATTTTGTTGCCTGGGTCGCCAAAAGGACGGTCATCTAGGGCAGGCTCGTTCATATCGTTCCAGATCCCCGCAACGCCAAGCTCAGTCAGGCTTTTTTGCCAGTTTCCCCACCACTCCCTGACCTCTGGACGTAAAAAATCAGGAAAAACGGCTTTATCGGGCCACACGTAACCGTGAAATAGTTGCCCGTTGCTTTGGCGGACAAAATAATCGTTTTTTAGTCCTTGATCAAATACCTCGTAGTCAGCTTCTGGCTCATATTTAACGCCTGGATCAACAATTGTTACGACCTTAAAGCCTTCTTGTTTGAGGTCGTCTAATAACTGTTTGGGATCGGCGAAACGCTTGGGACTCCAGGTAAAGACGCGGTAGCCTTTCATGTAGTCAATATCAAGATGGATCACATCACAGGGAATTTGGCGAGTGCGAAATTCTGCTGCCAGTTTCCTGACAATATCTTGTGACTCGTAACTCCAACGACACTGCTGATAACCTAATGACCATTTGGGCGGCAGGGGCATTCGTCCGGTGAGTTGGGTATAGGTTGCCAGAATTTGGGCGGGTTTTGGACCATAAATAATGTAGTAGTCGAGTTCGCTGCTTTGGGCTTGCATCTGCCAGATGCCTGGTTGTGCGGCGCCTAGATCAAACTGACTCCAATTTGTGGTGTTCAGGAAAATTCCATAGCCAACTTGGGGACGCAAGCACATAAAGAAGGGAATGGCTTGATATAAATTGTCGGTTAATACGTCATAATCGACGGCATCATCTGTCCAATTGGTTCTGATTAGCGATCGCTGATCAAGTAAACCTGTGCGTTCTCCAAAACCATAAAAATGCTCATCTGCTGCGATTTTTTTCCAGCCTGCCACAGAACCTGTCCGCCAAGCCATCCCTACTTCAGCATCCTCCGCAAAAGGCTCTCCAGCTAAATCAAAACACTTGATGCGGCAAGGGTTTCGCTCAACTACAACACGTAACTGCTCGGTGACAAGTTCTATCGTTGCGGCGGTTTCTTGCACCTCAAAAGGCACAAAAGTCCAGTCTTGATCTGCTTGGGTTACTGCCCAAGAGCGTCGGGGCAAAAATTCACCCGTGGGTGCCATCCTGACTCGAATTAAGTTGGGCGCTAGGACGCTAATAGTTACACAGGGTTTGCCACATTGAATATATAAGGAGCTATCGCTTTGTGATATCCCTTCTACCGCTCCCAGGTTTGACCAAGATGGCTCAGTTGTGTACAGTTTTCCGAAATATTGCGGCATGGTTCCCTCAAGAAAAACGTTGAGTGCACATCAAGAAACAAGCCGTGGACACTACAGCTTGACACTTCCTCTGCATTGAGGTTGACACAGACTTCCTGCCATAAACGACTACCCCCAGGCACAGATAAAACGAGCTATCCGCTTGAAGTAGAGACATCCCCACTAGGCAAAAATAAAAAAAACTCAACAACCCTTTACAAATTTTCACAAAGGCGTTATATTAAATACAGACAGGAATCAAACACCTGCCGCACCTTGAAAAAAACATAGCCATTATAAACAAATGACAACCACCCTACAAAGAAGCGAAAGCGCCT
>JBATUR010000118.1:0-11491 GCA_049671305.1 Coleofasciculaceae cyanobacterium | reverse complement strand
GGTGCGGCAGGTGTTTGATTCCTGTCTGTATTTAATATAACGCCTTTGTGAAAATTTGTAAAGGGGTTTTTGCCGATCGCTCTCATCTTTGTTAAGTTATTTTGCTCATAAAGGCTGCATCCTTTTACTGTTAAGGTTTTTAAAATTCTGGGTTTGGGGAGCCAAACTCCAGTTTTGTCACAACTTCGGCGATATCTAACTTCAGATACTGCTCGACGGCTGTGTACATCCAGTAAAGCGATGACTGAGGATCTGTACCTATTTTCTGAAATCCTAAACTCATTGCCAGTTTTTCATACTGTGGATGGATGACAAGGGTATAGAAATCGCATAAGTTTGGGAAATCTTCTTGTATTCGCACCAAGGTTGTTTGCACATCCTTAAGAAAAATATGCACATTTTCCCAATTTTTATAAGCAGTATCAATCATCCAGCTACGCACTAATAAAGATGTAACCGAGTCTTTCGGACAATTGGGATTGCCGGGAATTGCCATTTGCAGCGGATCAATCTCCGAAACGGAACTTAAATGAAGGCTTTTGCTGGGAGGCAGAAAAAAGTTTACCTCACACTCCGATAAAGTGGGGTAAAGTAAGTAAAATCCCACCGGATGAAGAGTTTCACTACAGCGCAAAACCCTCATACCGACAGGATATTGCTCTGCCCACTGGCGTAATAACTTGCTAATTTTATGGGGGATAGCTGCGGTGTTATTACTCATCCAGTTGTAGTTACGAGCTAGAAAACTGGCAACAGGGACAGCATCAGTGCGAGGATTGAAGTCATCAACAATAATTTTCGCCCTTGCTTTTGGCGGTTGAGGTTCTACTAAATCTGGCAAAGCACGGATTTGATATAAACAGTTACCATCAAATTGCTTTTCAAGTAATCCCAGCGCCAACAGCTTATCAATCATCATACCTGCCGAGCGATCGCTTCCTTTATCTTGACCACAATAAAAAATGGACGCTGCTTCTCGATGGGTGCAAGCAATAAAACCAGACGGAATCGGTAATTTAGTTAAAGGTTTCAGACGAGTTCCCGCTTCTTGCTGATGCTTGATCAGTAGGTAAACCCACAATCGCACAAAACATTCAGCACGACGACGAGTTAAGCCAACCCGTCCGATAAGCATTGATATATAAGTACGCTGTTGCTCAATAGAAAACCACTGATCGATAAATTCTGGATTCATATTCCCAGGGTTGTTGGATAAATAAAGCTTTTGCAAAAATCAATTTTTGCTTCGTAGCTGTAGTAATGTCACCCTTGTTTCTGCTTTTTTGGACACAAATTGCGGTGAATTTGATCATCCATAATCTGTCTACACTGATTGCTTGAAGCAGCTTTGTTACTACGACTACTAACTATTTACAATTGCTTAAGCAATATAGATCAACACCCTGATCTCTGATAATTTCGTATTTTCTCATTAAAACTAAACAGATCTACAAAAACTTCACCCTACTTCATAGCAATTCACCCGCCTTCAGTCCAACAATTACGCATTCAGCCACTTTGAGAAATCTACAGTCAGCTCATTGTAGGTACATCTATTCAAAAATCAAAATGAACATAACACTCATCTGAGAAGTTCATTGATGACTTAACTTCTCAGTTTATCTGAAAGAGGTTTTTATGCTAGAAGCAGTCCTTGAAGGTTTTATTGATGGCGTGCTTATTCTCAATCAGCAAAAAGAGATAATTCATGCTAATGATTGTGCCCGTCGCATTTGCCAAAAAATGAGCCGCTTTGGAGCATCGGTTAATTCAATTCCTCAAGAAATTTGGCGTGTTTGCGAATCTTTAATTGAAAGTCGCGATTTATTTAGCGACAACAAATTAACTATCGAATCAGAAATTAACTGGGATAACTCAACATTTCGGATTCGTGTACGTTGGATAGAACTAAATGAAAGTGAACAACCTTACTTGTTAGTGACCTTAGAAGACCGACTACAATCAACTCAAAATGCTGCACTCACTGATATTAAAAAATACGGTTTAACTCACCGGGAAGCACAAGTTTGGTTACTACGTCAAGCCAAGCATTCTTACAAAGAGATTGCCGCTCAACTGTACATTACAATTAATACCGTCAAGAAGCACATGAAAAATATTTACGCCAAACAACAATCAGATTGGGTTCAAGAATAAACTGTCTTGGCAAAACAAAGCGGCGCTAGATCAGTCACACTTAGAAAATATTAGTTCCTGATTTTCTTTTCCCATGACTGTTTTTGAAAACCGGATTGTTACCTATAGTCCTGCTTATACCGTCGTCCCGACTTATGAGTGCTTTAATCGCTGTAGTTACTGCAATTTTCGCACGGAACCTGGTAAAAGTCCTTGGTTGACTCTTGCAGAGGCAGAAGGCAAATTAAGTAAGCTTCAGTGTCAGGGTGTTTGTGAAATTCTCATTCTTAGTGGCGAGGTGCATCCCCACTCTTCACAACGACAAGCGTGGTTTGGGCGAATTTATGACATCTGTGAATTAGCATTGACTTTAGGCTTTTTACCCCATACAAATGCTGGACC
This sequence comes from Coleofasciculaceae cyanobacterium, assembly GCA_049671305.1. GTDB lineage: Bacteria > Cyanobacteriota > Cyanobacteriia > Cyanobacteriales > Coleofasciculaceae > CADCTM01. The sequence continues at coordinate 8,953 of JBATUR010000118.1, read as the reverse complement.
ATTAAGTTACGAAGAAATGGCACAGCTCAAGACAGGAAATGTTTCAATGGGGCTAATGCTAGAACAATTGACACCCAATTTATTGCAAACAGTTCACCGTTATGCGCCGAGTAAGATTCCAGAGGTGCGTCTACAACAACTAGAATGGGCTGGCAAATTGCAGATTCCCTTTACGACGGGGTTACTGTTAGGAATTGGGGAAACTCAAGAGGATTGGTGGGAAACACTAGAAGCGATCGCAAATCTCCACTCTTGTTATGGTCACATCCAAGAAGTAATCCTGCAACCTCATAGTCCAGGTCATCAACAAACCTTAGATGCTCCAGCTTTTAATCCTGATCAATTGCCAGAAGTAATTGCCCAAGCACGTCAGATTCTACCAGCAGATATTAAGATTCAAATTCCCCCGAATTTAGTGCCTGATCCTCATTGGTTACTTAGCTGTTTGGAAGCTGGTGCAAGGGATTTAGGAGGAATTGGACCCAAAGATGAGGTAAATCCCAATTATCCCCATCCCAATTATCAGCAATTAACAGAAATATTAGCTCCTGATGGCTGGAATTTAGTACCACGTCTACCGATTTATCCGCAATATGATACATGGTTATCACAAAGATTACAAGTAGCGGTTGAGCAATGGCGAAATGCTCTTATTTAGCTTGTATTTTCCAAGCCAGGTTTTTTTGAGGACTAACATGATCTGATTTTATTACTTGCAAAAAGCCTGATCCTTGAGCAATAAAATTACCTAATTTTTACAATTCTTGAGCATTTCTTTATCAATTTTTTGCCGAATAGACTGTTTTGGCGAGAAAAATTGAATAAGTGAAACTGAGGAAAAGCGATTATGGGCGTAGTGTTGGTAATGGAAAGCGATGACACACAGCAAATAATCATCTCGAAAATCCTACAACGGATTGGTTTAAGGGCAATTTTTGCAGGCGATGTCATCGAAGTACTACAGTTAATTGCCAGTCATCGTCCCGATCTCGTCGTCCTCGACCTCATTTTGCCTGAAATAAACGTTTACGAAGTCTGCCGACAAATCAAAACCAACGACAGCCATAAACCAGCAGTACTAATATTTTTCAATAAACCCGAAGAATGTAATCTTGAGCAGGGCAGCAAGCAAGGTGCTGATGCTTACATATCCAAGCTATGCCGCCCTCAAGAGCTAGTTGATGCTATTTTGAAACTATATTGCAAAAAGTCAAACTAGCGCCTCTGTCTTAGCTTGTCGCCGCCGTTGCAGCTTCTGTGGCTTCCGTGGCTTCCTTAGCTTCTTTAGGTTTGCGCTCAAACACCTGGATACTTGGCTGATCAAGCACAAAACCATTCTTTATGGGGTTTCCCATCTTACCAGCGATGGCAGCAACCCACATCGGATAATTTTCCTGTGCTTGTTCTAGCTTCTTAAAGACTTTCGGCTTAACCTTCACCGACACAATTTGACCATCACAGTCAAGCTCAAACTGCTTCCAGCCATTCTCAACAGTCTTTGCCTCAGCAGGAAATTCGTTGATTTTAATAGTGAGTTCTAATTTACCCGGTACGGACATGAGGGCTTCTCCTCGAAAATTTGTTTTTTGCCTTCTCTCCTTATATCGTTGGATCTGCTCTCATGCACCCTAAATTTGCAAAGAAACCCAATATTCATTCGACTTGTCGAGATAAGTTTTCACTCCTGCCGTTGACTTCTAGCCATTAGCGGCTTGCGAGTCAACGGCTTTTTGGCGGGATCTTAACAATAAAATCACTTTTGCCGTTGCTTCGAGAGAAGTCCCTGTCCGCTTGGCAAGACGCAACATCTCGATTTCTTTTTGGGACAAAGTTGGGTTATCGCTTTGTGACTGACGTCCAGAAAATAAAGAACCCTTTGTAGATTTGTTCATTTTTGCCTACCTCCTATATTATTTTCAGTAAGCATTGAAAACAATTAACGACGCTTAAGACCATTCTTATTTTGCTTACTTTTGTTGTTCTTGAGGGTATTAGGACTTCTAGGCTTTCCTTCAGCAATAATGGCAATAATTGCAAAATAACCAAGAGCCAAGCCACCAATAATTAAGTTCATTTTTCAATTCCAACTGTTTATACTTCAACTGTAATAAGTCACTATCTGCCTGCGGGATAGCTCTAGGCAACTTATTAAAATGACCTTCAATCAAAGCCGGATTCTAACCAGTTAGGGAAAAAAACCGTTATCTGCAAGTGGACGATTTTTCAACTGGTACGCTTGCCTTCTCATTTGGTTATTAATTTGACACCATTTGAAAGACAACATAGAAATTGTAGAGCCAGAGCTGGTCAAGAAAGCCCTTAGTTCTGGCTTTTTTTCTTAGATACTGTGATGAATTGATCTCCAAATAGAGCTATAGAATTTGAGTTGTGACTTAAATAACTCAAATTTCCTCGTTCTCCTCATGCCAGAAGCTGCTTACCAGTGCCTCTAGCCACTCCTCTCTTGATCGCCACATTCCCATTGCCCTCTTCCAAACAAGACGGATATTACCCCCTAATCTGTTCCCATCATTGCCCGCAATCTTTGTAAAATAGATGCAATAAAGTTTGAGGTGTAAGACAGCCTATCGAGACTATTTACGGCAATCTTCAAGGTCTTAAGTCCAGCCAGCTCAGACAGCTTCAAAAGCTGTATCAACAACGTATCCCAGGCGATCGCTTAACCACGCCAGAGTTTGCCCAGCGACTGGCAGCGATTAGTGCTGATATGAAGCAGCCCCTGTGTGTCTACCTAAATCGTCGCGGACAGGTGATTCGAGTTGGAGTTGGTACGCCGACACAGACCAAAATTCCGCTGCAAGAACTACCCCGCTACGGCGTAGAACGACTCTGTGGCATTCGCTGCCTCGCCACCCAACTTAAGCCAGAAAGCCCCAAAGAAGCCACCTTAACTGCTATGGCAATTCAGCGACTAGATGCCTTGGTGGTTATAAATATTACCGAATCAGGCTTTGAACGGCGCGGTGGCGGTGCGACAGGTTACATCAAAGAAACCTACCTGGCTCACCTAATTCCTCCTAAAGAGCCAAGTCTGCCAACTCAAGATAACAGTTTGCAACCCGCTAGCTTTGGCTTGAGCTGGACTTTATCGCCTCCCCTAAGCTTGGACGCCCTCAGCAAGCAGGATTTTCTGGACTTGGTAGAAGGTATCGAAGCTGAGTTTAGCCGAGAATTTATCTTTCAACCGGCAGATGCCAAAGACATTGAGCAAGATAGAGTACTAATATTTGGCTTGATGACCGATGACTTAACCAAAACGCGCTTTGAAGACGGTTTAACAGAAATCTCTCGTTTGGTGGAAACAGCAGGCGGAGTAGTTTTGCAAACAATGCGCCAAAAGCGATCGCGTCCTCATCCTCAAACTGTCGTCGGTGCCGGTAAAGTCCAAGAAATCGCCCTCACTGTCCAAACTATCGGTGCTAACCTCGTCGTCTTTGACCGCGACCTCTCACCCGCCCAAATTCGTAACCTAGAAGGACAAATTGGCGTTAGTGTGGTAGACCGTACCGAAGTCATTCTGGATATTTTCGCCCAACGCGCTCAATCTAGAGCAGGTAAACTACAAGTCGAACTGGCACAACTAGAATACATGATGCCTCGCCTGACCGGTCGTGGTAAAGCCATGTCACGCTTAGGCGGCGGTATTGGTACTCGTGGTCCTGGTGAAACCAAGCTAGAAACCGAGCGCCGTGCCATCGGACGCCGTATTACCCGCCTACAACAAGAAGTTAACCAGTTGCAAGCTCATCGCTCACGAATGCGGCAGAAACGTCAGCAACAGGAAGTGCCATCGGTAGCAGTTGTGGGATATACCAATGCTGGCAAGTCCACGTTGTTAAATACTCTTACTAATGCCGAAGTTTACACCGCCGACCAATTATTTGCTACCCTTGACCCAACTACCAGACGACTGCCGATTACTAATGGGGTTACGGGTGAGGCAACTTCGATTTTGATTACTGATACTGTCGGATTTATTCATGAATTGCCGCCACCTTTGCTCGACTCGTTCCGCGCTACCTTAGAAGAAGTGACGGAAGCTGAAGCTTTATTGCATTTGGTGGATTTATCTCATGAAGCTTGGCAAAGTCAGATTCGTTCTGTCATGTCGATTTTGGGAGAAATGCCCGTTAAACCAGGACCGATTTTGGTGGCGTTTAATAAGATTGACCAGGTGGATAGTGATACTTTGGCGCTAGCTCAAGAAGAATTTCCGCAAGCTGTGTTTATTTCTGCAAGTCAGCGCCTGGGATTGGAAACTCTGCGGCAAAAATTGGCTCAGTTAGTTCAATATGCCCTCAATCCTAGTTAGATTAGTTGCAAAATGGTTTTGGTTTAACTAAAAAATCTGACTTTGGGAGTAAAATAAAGAGCAGGATTGCTGTGTCAAAGCAGAAAAACCTGGCAAGCCAAAGATTTTTCTGAAAGTTAGTCCAAAAATATAGGAAAAAGCGATCGCTTTTGTCTATATTACAAATCAAGTTTCTTTATTGAGTTAAGTTCAACGTTAATGCTTCGTCCCGGCGATGCTGAAATTTTAAGTTTTCTTGAGCAAATCCAGTTGGCACGTAACCTCCAGGCAGGTTTAAGGTGCTATAGATTACGAACTATGTGCCTCAACTTGGCACGCTGGTTGAAATTAGATCAAGAGCAAATGCGTCAACTGACTTTTTTGAGCTACTGTCATGGCTTAGGAAAAATTGCTATTCCTGACGCAATTTTGCTCAAACCGACTTTTTTGACTGAACAAGAGTGGGTCAAAATTCGTGAATATCCAGAAGTCTCGGAGTCGATTTGTAATCAATTACCGATACTGCAAGAATTTGCTCCTTTAGTACGTTCTCATCAAGAAAAGCTGAACGGTACAGGCTATCCTGATGGTTTGAGTGGTGAAAAAATTCCCTTTATTGTCCAGGTTTTCCAATTGGTAAATGTGGCAGATGCCATTATTAGCAAGCGACTCAGGCGCAAAACTAATGAACCACAAAGCGATCGCCCCTACTGGATGCAAGCTATGGAAGAAATCACCAAAGAAATGCAAGCAGGAGCTAGAGATCCGGAACTTTGCGAAAAGTTTTTCCGATTTCTGGAGCTTTACTATAAAGGCGGTGGCAGTTAAACGGCACCAAAAATACCCGATTTCTTTTGGATAAATTTAAGTTAAGTGAGAAATTGCGGTTGTGCCATGAATTGCTGCAAACTATCAACACCCGCCGGGTCGGTAAGATTATATTGCAGTGGTGTAACGCTAATGTATTTGTCGCGAATTGCCTGCACGTCTGTTGGCACATCATCCGGAAGATGGAGATGTCCTGGTTGTTCGAGATCTTGCACAACTTCTCCGGCTAACCAATAATAAGTCTTGCCCCGTGGATCAACTCGTTTTTCAAAGGTATCGATGTAACGACGAATGCCTTGACGGGTAACTTTTACCCCAGCAATTTCTTCTGATTTCACAGGCGGCACATTGACATTGAGCAACAGCGCGGCGGGTAGCGGTTGCTGGCACAATTGAGCTACCAAGCTTTTGGCAAACTTGCCTGCAGCTTCAAATTCTTGGGAGGTATAGCTAGATAAACTAAATGCCACACTAGGAATGCCTTCAATCATGCCCTCCATCGCTGCGGAAACTGTGCCAGAGTACAAAATATCTGTCCCCAAGTTGGAGCCGTGATTGATTCCGGATAGCACAAAGTCGGGTGATTTGTCAAGTAAAGCGCCAAGGGCTAGTTTCACGCAATCGGCAGGAGTTCCAGAACAAGACCAAGCAATCACACTGGGGTGAAAAATGCCTGTTACAATCTCGGCACGAATTGGGTCATGAAGCGTCAAACCGTGACCAGTAGCAGATCGCTCTCGGTCAGGGCAGACAACAGTAACCTCGTGACCGGCTTCGGCAAGAGTGTTGGCGAGGGTGCGGACACCAAGGGAAAAGATACCATCGTCGTTGCTGATCAGCAGTTTCATTCTTGTTGTGTAGCGGCACTGAATAATCGGTTGTTTGATTTTAACTTGACCTGACCAATTGGCTTGGTTGGTTTTTAGTTGATGTTAATCATAAATTGATTGCTGATTTTGGCAGAGTCAAGAGAAGAATCATCGCTATAGCTAGGTAAACTGGTAAAGATAATCTGCATTTAAAATGCAAGCGATCGCGTTTGTTGAAACCTCCATTCTCATTACCTAGCATGACCACGACCCTCAACCAGATTGAGACTGAACTCGCCACACTCAAAACCGAAGCGACAAAGGCGATCGCTTCTGCTGATACTTTAGAGCAATTAGAACAACTACGTGTCAACTACCTGGGCAAAAAAGGGCAGCTATCGGTGGTTTTGCGGGGTATGGGCAAGCTAACAGCAGAAGACCGTCCCCGCATTGGTGCGATCGCCAATGATGTCAAAGAACTACTACAAGACAAATTAGAACAAAAGCGATCATTTCTGCAAGCCGCGCAAATTCAGGCACAACTAGAAGCCGAAACCCTAGATGTCACCATGCCTGGAGTTTATCGTCCCCAAGGACGCCTGCATCCCCTCAACAGCACCATTGACAAAGCCTTGGATATCTTCGTTGGTTTGGGCTACACCGTCTCCAATGGTCCGGAAATGGAATCAGATTACTATAACTTTGAGGCACTTAATACCCCACCTGACCACCCAGCAAGGGATATGCAGGACACCTTTTACCTGCCAGATGGCAACTTGTTGCGGACTCAGACTTCTTCGGTGCAAATTCGCTACATGGAAGCTAATGACCCACCAATTCGGGTTGTTTCGCCAGGTCGCGTCTATCGTCGAGATACGGTGGATGCTACTCACTCAGCCGTATTCCATCAAATTGAACTTTTGGCAGTCGATGAAGGGCTAACTTTTACCGATCTTAAAGGCACAATTAAGGAATTTTTGCAAGCGATGTTTGGTGAAGAATTGCCAATTCGTTTTCGTGCCAGTTATTTTCCTTTTACCGAACCGTCGGCAGAAGTCGATGTACAGTGGAAAGGCAAATGGCTAGAAGTCATGGGTTGCGGCATGGTTGACCCCAATGTACTAAAAGCTGTAGGCTACGATCCAGAAACTTACACAGGCTTTGCTGCTGGGTTGGGTGCGGAACGTTTTGCAATGGTACTGCACCAAATTGACGATATTCGTCGCTTATACAACAGTGATTTGCGCTTTTTGCGACAGTTTTAAAGTAGATTGAGGCGGTAGCGGCAACACAGCACTCTTTGGTGTGGTCTAATGGAAGCAACAGAAGATTATTTTGTCTTAGCTTATAGTTAGTCAAAGACACCGCTAATACTAAGTCTGCCGCCCAATCTTCTATTGCTTAATTTCTTGTTTATCTTAAAGATATTTCATGCAGACCAAAGCTTTCAATGAGCTTTTTCCCCTGTTTAACACAGCGACCCCAGAAACCTTAGAATGGCTTTTATCTGTTGTTGTTGAGCATCAGTACCCAGCAGAGCGAGCTGTTTTAATGGAAGATGCTTGGGGTAATGCGGTTTACTTTGTGGTTTCTGGTTGGGTAAAAGTGCGACGCCTGTTTGGCGACGATGTATTTACGCTGGCAATTTTGGGTAAGGGTGATTTTTTTGGTGAGATGGCAATTTTGGATGAATCTCCTCGCTCAACGGACGTAATTGCCCTAACCGATGTAAAATTATTAAGTGTTTCGGCTCAACGCTTTATTCAAACTTTGTTCAAAGACCCGCAATTGCATCACCGAATGTTGCAATTAATGGTTAGACGCCTCCGCCAAACTAATGTTCGCATTCAACGCCGTCATCAACCCCCTGCTGTTAAGTTAGCTAATACTTTAATTGGTTTGGCTGAAAATTATGGTCAACCAACAAGTAAGGGAACTCAACTGTTTAATATTCCTCATAAAGACTTGGCAGATATTACCGATATTAGTGTTGAAGATACTGCCAAAATTATGGAAAAGCTCGCTAGCAAAGGCTGGATTACAATTGATTCGGTACATCAGGTACTGTGCTTGAGTAATCTTCGGCAGCTAACTCATTTGGCATCAAAAGGCTGATCTGAAAAAAAAGTTGGCACATTCGTTAAACTATTCCCCCTCATATCCTAATCATTCGTTAACCTTAAAACTTAATCGCTAATTGTTGATCGCTGATCATGACTCAAGCTGCTACTATTCGTCCTACTGACTTTGCCAACACTGCCCCAACTATTCACTATCAAGTAGCAATGCCACAGCCTCAATCTCATTTATTTGAGGTGACGCTTTTGGTGGAAAATTGGCAGGAATCTGTACTAAATTTGAAAATGCCTGTTTGGACTCCCGGTTCTTATTTGGTGCGGGAGTATGCCAAAAATTTGCAAGATTTTTCGGCTGAGATGACTGACAAATCGCAGTCATTATCTTTTTGTAAAATTGCTAAAAATCATTGGCAAATTGATACGGCAAATACCTCGAAAATAACGGTACGTTATCGTGTATTTGCTAATGAATTGTCGGTAAGAACTAATCATTTAGAGGCAACTCACGGCTATTTTAATGGTGCTGCACTATTTTTGTTTATTCCAGGATTTGAACAGCAACCGATTCAAATAGAAATTATTACTAAACCGGAATGGCAAGTCACGACAACACTACCTTTAGTTTCCGGTAAAACTAATACCTTTGAGGCAAAAGATTTTGATATTTTGGTGGATAGCCCTTTTGAAATTGGTTCCCAACAAGTATATAATTTTGAAGTTTTGGGCAAACCTCATCAATTAGCCGTTTGGGGGCAAGGAAATCTTGATCCAGAAAAGTTAATTGAGGACACGCAGAAAATTATTGAGGTGGAAGCCAAAATTTTTGGTGGTTTACCTTATCAGCGCTATCTCTTCTTACTACATTTAACTCATAATAGCTTTGGTGGTCTAGAACATAAAGATAGTTGTTCGTTAATTTATTCCCG
>JBATUR010000117.1:0-44898 GCA_049671305.1 Coleofasciculaceae cyanobacterium | reverse complement strand
TCAAGTTCATGCCGTAATTATTTCGACAGGAAAAGATGCTACACCAACTCTTCCTGGTGTTTTTGAAATTCAATCGAAGCACAAGAGCGCAAGAATGCGTGGCGATGACTATGATATCCCTGATGTGCCTTATGTGATGTTTTATGATGGCAGCTATGGAATTCATGGCGCATATTGGCATCGCAATTTTGGCACACCAGTTAGTCATGGATGCGTTAATGTGGCAGTTGATCAAGCCCGTTGGTTTTTTGATTGGGCTTCAGTAGGAACACCTGTAGTCGTTACGCGCTAGTGCAGATTATCCAGGAAATGCCGACAAAAAAAGCCCTTACTCGCTGATTTTTATTGCCTATTTATTAACTCAATTGAGCAACAATTTGATTTTGTAATAAGGCTTGTTCAGTTAATAAATCCTCAACATTAATTCTGAGAGAACGTTGAGCATCTACCCAAAACTGGATTTTTATGCGATCACTTCCAGGACTTCCAGTTGGTGTTAATTGGGCAATATTCCTTGCCCCGTCACGGTCATTTAGCGCTTGTACTGAGGTTTTGCCGCCCAACTGACGAGTAATTAAGCGATCGCCATCAAAATAAACTTCCGTCCCACCTGTCTCTTGTCCCAACTCCCCAACGATCAGTTCAATACTCGGTTGATTATCAATAGATGCCCCTAAAACTAGTTCCACAGGCTCATTCATCGGGTAAGCTTGTCCGGCTTTAATAATCGAATGCCAATTGTGACATTTATTGCGTCTATCCCAATAACGCACGCCGTAGCTGTGGTAGAGAAAATCTTGAACTTCAATGCCTTGATAGAGCTGTAGGGCGCCTTGTGCGATCGCTTCAAAAGGCTTTTGGGATCTAATCTTACTAACATCAAAATATTGCTTTACCCACTCTTGAACCGCTGGGATTTGTGCCGTGCCGCCGACTAATAAAACCGCATCAATATCGGCAACTTCGATACCACCTCGACGCCCTTGTTGCAAAACTTGGGTCATTTTCTCATCTAGTATCTCAAAAAATTGATGATTTTTCAAGATAGCTTCAAAACCACTACGATCTAACTTTAATTCATAACTTTCAAACGTTTGATCATTAAAATAAACCTCCGTCGCTGAAGACTTTTCAGAAAGTTGAATTTTCAAACGTTCAGCCAATCGAGTTGTTAGAGGTGATTTCGTCAAACCTTGCTCAACAAAGTAATCTACCAACCAATTATCAAGATCTGAACCACCCAAATTTTGCCCAGCTTTTGCCAAGACACGAGCAATTTTTGTCTTTTGAGCTGACTCATTCAAAAACTTTTCACCCCATTTTAAAATAAAACCGAGAGGCTTTTTCCCTGGCTTCGTCTCCTGATTTAGACGTACCAAAGATAAATCTAAAGTCCCGCCACCAAAATCAATTACCAGCAGCACCTCACCATCAGCAACACCATAACCTAAAGCTGCCGCTGTCGGTTCATCTAACATTCTTACTTGTTGAACAGGCAAAGATTGACAAACACCACCTAACCAATTTCGATAAGCTTCAAAACTATCTACCGGAACCGTTAAAATTAGCGAATCAATGGAATTATTTTCAGCCGTAGTTGGCGGTAAAAGTTGTTGAATAATAGAACTAAGAAACCATTGTCCAACTTGTTCAAAATTGACAACTTTTCCTTCAAGTTCCGGTAAAAATCCTTGAATATCTGCTCCAATTCCTCGCTTAAAGCTGCGAAAAAATCGAGGATTATTAGTCAGATCAAGTCCTTGATCGCGTACAGCTTGACCAACTACAACTTTATCAAGACTAGCATCTTCTACATAAAGTAAACTAGGAATTAAGGGCGGATTTTGACTTAATTGTAGCGAGATACCCGGTAAATTAATTGTTTCTGGTTGCTGGGTAACTGGGTTTTGGCGAGTAACAATAGTGTTGCTAGTGCCAAAATCAATGGCGTAGGAGGTAGTACTTGTCGTAGACATCACGTGTTGTCAGCTATTAACAGGGGGTGTTTGCTTCCTGGCATTGTTAGTATGTACCAAGAAAAAAGCCGATCGCCTCTTTTAAACAGGAAAGGTGCTTACCTTTAAGCATAAAGTAGAAGCATCATCTAGTTTACGCCTTTATTTACTTTTCTGGTCTAAATTCTGCAATTACTTCAATTTTTCCGACAATATTTTGATTAAATTTCTCTAACTCGGCAGCAGGTATCCAATATTCTTCACCTAGAAATTATAAATAATAAAAACCCCAGCAGCAATGCCGGGGCGGGAGATTGAGTTAACCAATTCTGAGAACCGTAGAGTAGATAGTATGTTGTTTTTATTTCCTTATTTCTACATTAATAAACACTGTTCATTTGTCCTGAGCGAATTTTTGGACCAGCTTTTAGCTTTAAGGCACGTTGTTCGCGTAAGAATTGATAAGTTTCAGATTTCAAATTTGCAAAAGGTACAATATTTGCATCAGACTGACTAACAAAGTAAGCCCAAGTACCAATTGCAGAAGCGAGAAACCAGCCAGCTACTAACACAATTACTAATGCCAACATAAGCTTTCCTCCGAGTAGAAACTGATGAACTTGTTTTCTTATTTATTAAGTTAGCAATTTTATTTTTATTAATCAACTTTTTCTAATCAGATCTTTAAATATTAATCATTAATACTAATACTAAGCATTTTTACTCTTCAAAAAAATAGGAGTGTACGATAATACACTCCCAGATACAAACTCAAGTCAAAAACTTAAAAATCCCAGTTATCACGTGCTTCAATTACACCAACCAAAGACTGCAAATCAAAATTGCGATCGCCTCCACTCAAACAAATCCCCGAACTAATCACCGTCAAATCACCCTTAGAAATTGCCGAGGTATGACGTTCACCATTACAAGTCATCCATTCAACCTGCCAAAACTCACCCTGGTCGCGAAAAGCCTGCAAATCTCCACCACCCATCTGCAAAGCCTCCCGCAAACGCCCTTCCTCTGTGCGCTGCCGCCGCCTTAAAGGGCTGGGAATTTGATGACGCCGATGCTGCCTTGGTTGGGCGCGTGGCTGTCTTTGCGCCGCCTCCTGCTGCACCTGATAAGCCTCCGACTGCCGCCATGCCAAATCGTACACCGTCAACATCTCCGGCGTCATACCCGCAAATCTAACAACTTCTGGCAGCCTAACCTGCCTCAAAGACTCCTTAAGCTGTTCTGCTGCTTGAGGATCAGCCCTGCGATCAATTTCATCAAACCACCAAGCAGCACCATCAAACCGCGCCATAATTGCCTCAAAAGCCGTTGCTTCCGTCACCAAATGCACCAGCACAGGTTTAGCCACACCCAAGCGTTGCTGCATATCCGACTCATTAACCGGATAAGCTAGCCAAGTTTGTCCTTGCCACAAATAAGCCAGTCGCAAGCGCCAAGGCTTCAGCAGTTTGAGATATTCTGCTAACTGTGGCAAGCTAGCTTCCTCAACAACTGCCGCCGTTTTGCCATCAACAGGCTGAAAAATGCCCCATCCCTCAAAATCTGGCGGTTGAGGAGCAAAAGTATAAACAATATTGCATACAGCAGTCCGCACCAGCCCTCCCGGCACACAAGGCGCGAGAAATTGAGTCTCAACTAATTGAGATTCTTGAGCAGCAATTTGGTTGAGGAGATTGCGAATATCTGCCATCGTTTGTACTACGTTAAGACCAATACCAAAAAATCTAATTACCTTTTTCTAATTCTTCCTGATTTTAGAAAAACTCTGGCGAAATAAGCAATTAATAGATGCACCCTGATGACCGCCCTCAGCCAAAAGCCGAGGGTTTTTTCTTGGCTTTCAGTTGATGATATTTTTTGAGCAATACTTGCTTGATTTTGAGACGGTAGCTTAAAAAACCGTAACTCTACCATCATCCTTGAGATACACAGTGCGGTCGCCTGGAGGACGCCCACCGGGACGCACTTCAATGCGTAGTTTCCGTGCTTCTGGTTTGATAAGATTGACTTTCAGAGGTCGTCCGAGCGCATCCCACATTACCAAAGAAAAATTCGGTTCCGTCGTACCACCGCGCCTAAAAGAGAGAACCTGCCCCGGATTCATCAAAATGGGCTCAGTGCTAGAAACCCGTTGCAGCCGCAACACATTTTTTGTAAAATTAGCCACCTCAACTGTAATGCGTTGTCCTGGTACAAACTTAATAGGCTGCCGTCCACAACTCGTTGCCGCCACACAAGAACGAGCAATTACAGGAATTTCAGGGATACCAATACTCACAAAAAGTGCGGTTGCGGCAAAAATAGTGGGCAGAAGTTTAGACATAGAAGAGACTTATTTCACACCCTCAACTTTGGCATAAATCTGCCGAGTTTTGCACGAATTTAGAGGTAATAGCTCACTATAGCAATTAACCAACCACCGAGCGAGTATTAATGATTTTTACAGATAGAAGGCTAAATGATACAGTTTTCCGATGGATATGCAATGTGCTTAACTAGCAATCTCAAGGCAAGTCCTATAAGGTAATAGATTGTGCCAGATTGAGTCGATTAACTTTCTCGATCAAAATTCAAAAAAGTCCTGACAGATGTGACAGATCTAGGTAGAGTAGTAGCGTATTAATACAAAAGTACAAATGCATCCAGCCAAGAGATGGCAATTGTTGAGGTGAGTAGTTTAGCGTGGAGTTAATGGCACACCTCTACTAATGCGGAATCTTGGGGCAGTTTCCCTAAAGCTATTGCCACATTTGACTTTTATAGTAGAAAATACGCCAGAAAGTCTTTAAAGCAAAAGGTGACACGAAAGGCACATTTGCTTTAAGGATAGGATAGAAGCGGAAAATTGAATGATTGTGAGGATTTAACTGTGAAATCAAAAATTATCGTTACCTTGATGCTGGGCTTGATGAGTGCACTTTCGGCTTGCCAACCCCAAACAGAAACCGCCCCTGTGGTGACACCTGTTGATACACCTACAGTTTCGCCTGTTGAAACGCCAGCAGGAACAGTCGTGACACCAGCCGTGACACCAGCGGGTACGTTGTCTTCTCCTGAAGTAACACCTGTAGACCCAACTGCGACACCTTTGGACGGTGCCACCCCCACCCCCACAACTTCACCTTAAGCCTTCTTAATTCTTAATACCGTCTTTCTCTAACTACTAGTTTTGTAGTGGAGAACCATTCACCAGAAAAAACTAAAGCAGTCGCAGAGGGGAATCTATGTTTTCCCTATTCTGTAGACTGTCTTTAGTAGCTACTTTTAAGGTTTGGGGCGTCTCAAGCTCTAAATCATGAACTTCATCCTCAGCCAATAAACGTTGTGCTGCTTCGATCATTTCCCCTGTAATATCTTTGAGGTCTTCTCGGTTGTTTAGGTAAGTTTTTAGGGCTTCCATTGGGTTAAGGCTACTACCAACACCGAGTTCTGGTAAACGCGGTCGAGCCAACTGACTGACTAACTCTGGGCGTATTGTGTAACTATGAGCCTCTTTTAAGGACTGATGTACCGCCCCGTTGTCGATTAAATCTAGTTGCTCGGAACGTAGTTTATAAATCAGCCGCACTACGGCATCTTTAATTGCTTTTTTGCCAATAGCCTTTAGTAATGCTGCTTGCGGATCTGCTGCCGTAGTAATATCTACTTCAATTGTGCGGAAAGTTCGCACCTGCAAGGGACAAAATTCCCAATTAGCGCGTCCTCGTTCCAACTCCAGCATTACATAGCCTTTGTCTTCTTTTTCTTCACTAAAATCGACTCGCTCAATACTGCCGGGATAAACTACTGGTGGATCATTAGATTTATTTAGATTTTGATGGCGGTGGACGTGACCTAGTGCCACATAATCAAAGCAAGGTCGGGTCAGCATGGAAAGGGGTATTGTAAAGCCTTTACCCACCGCTAGAAAGCGCTCTGCACCTAAATTGGCATGATCTGCCATTAGGTGTGCCAAGAGGACTGTGGGCACGTCTGGGTCAAGGCGTCGCACTTCTCCTTCTATTACAGGATCGAGGCGTTGTGTTAATAAATCGTTGACCTCAGCTATTGCCAGTCCTTCGGTTTCTGGGCGCGTCAGTAGCGTTGAGCGCGTCAGCCAAGGTAGGGTAATTACTTGCACAGGACCACTGCGGGTTTCAATGCGATAGGTATTAATTGAGTCGCCGACGATAAACCCAGGTACGCCTAAAGTCCGATAAATGCAGAGACTTGCTCCTCCTTGACCTTGTGAATGTTGGTCATGGTTGCCGACGAGGAGGACTGTGGGGATCTGGGCATCTACGAGGCGGCGAAACTGACTGGCAAAGGCTTGGCTGACAAAAGGCGGTGGCGTGGCGGTGGGAAAGGCATCTCCACCAAAGATGACTAAATCAACTGAGGAGGCGATCGCACGGTCGATACATTGAGCCAGGGTCTTGACAAAATCTTCTAGTCGTGTATTTAATCCGGTGGTTGGGTTAATCCTTCCGTGGGAAAAGCCGCTTCCCATGTGGATATCAGACAAGTGAAGAATTTTAATCATGGCATTTATTTCTCTGATTTCATCTGCGTATCCTGGGAATGGATAACTAAATTTTGTACTTCCCCAGCCTCAATGCAACTTTTGCCAAGAAGTCTATAATTGGGAGTCAGGAATTTCTAGCACTTCTGCATTAGGAATTGGAGCAACTTCAGCAGAGGCAGTTTCTATTTCAGGATCAGGAGGGGAAACCGCTTCAGGATCAGGAGGAGGAACTTCCGGTAATACTCGATCTAATGCTTGACAGATAACCTGCCTTTGTTCAGCATCATATCCCCAAGTTTGCAGAAATGTTTTGTAGCTGCCAGCACCTGTTACTGCGCTTTCTCGTAGCTTTAGTGCCAATTCCCGCACTTTCGGCAATTCAAGTTGTTCAATTAGGCGAGTTGTACGCATTCGCACACTGTCTGAACCTTGCGCCATTTGTTCATTATTATCACGACGATGGGCAATTGCGGTTGCGGTGGACATTGCCAGATTTTTTACCAAAAGTTCTGCTACGATATCAGGCGAGGTTTGGAGTGCTTGGATCACTTCGGGTGAGGCACTATCGGCAAAAGTACCTTCTGATGTTAGGTAGGTAACAAAAAAACCTCTTGCACCTGCTTCGGTTTTGACTAATTGTGCGATCGCTTCCTCCGTTTCTTGGGGTGATCCCGTCTCAATTTGAGACATCAAAGACTGGGTAAGGGCGATCGCTTCTTCAAATGTCACTGATTCTGGAATAATCACACAAGTTCTTCTTCGTTACCGTTGTAATCTCTTACTGTGATGATACTCAATTGTTGCGCCAATCTCTTTTTTTTTGGTAATTATTAATAGATAATTTTGCTCCCCAAGTTGGGAGCCAAAATCCACTATGGTATTTTTAGACGAACTCGCGCAATTTTTAGATCAATATTTTGCGGTTCAGCAGTTTGGTGATGAGCAAGGCGGTATCTATCATAACTCTTTACGTCCCATTCGTCGCATTGGTTTAGCCTTAGAACCTTGGACAGAAATTGCACAATGGATAACTGAACAACAACTTGATGCAATTTTTTTACATCGACCTTGGAAGTTGGAACTTGAACAACCCGAACTAAAAGATATTGGCATTATATCTTATCATCTTGCTTTTGATGAACGTCTAACATTAGGTTTCAATCCCAGACTTTCGCAAGTATTAGGAATGTCAGAAATCGAAATACTAGGGCAAAAACAAGGAAGACCAATTGGTGTGATTGCTGAAATTTTACCTCAAAGTTTTGAGAATTTTTGTAGTCAGATAGACGAAATATTTGGTGGTAAAGAGCAAGCATATCCTGGTAATTGTCAGCAAGTCTCACGAGTTGCTGTAGTCGGCGCAATGACAGAGGTATTAGTCCATGAGGCAGCCGCACGTGGTGCCAATATTTATCTTACAGGACAATGGAGACAACCTGCCCAAGCTGCTGTATTAAAAACTAAGATTAATGTAATTACTGTGGGTCATCGTCGCTGTGAAGCATGGGGATTAAGAGCACTGGCTGGGGTGATGCGAGAACGTTGGTCTAAACTTGAGGTAATTTGTGCCAATTCTGAAGCCTAATCTACTATAAATCTTATCATTTTTCTCTCAATTGTTCCTGATTTTATCCATCATACCTGTATCAGTTGATAAGCATTTTATAAAGCAGTATTCCTTGTGGTTACTGTAGCTGTTTGTAGCAATCCAAGTTGATTTTTACAACCAAAACTAATACTTATTTGGCTGAGTCGGGTAAAATTTATGCGAATTTCAATTGCTGCTTGTACGCTAACCGCTTTAGCAGCATCAGAGTTAAGTGTTCAAGCTGAGGCTAATTCTAATCTAACCTTAACACTACCAGAAACCAGCAGCTTCCTTAACGAAAATAGTCCGAGTAGCATCAAATCATCACAGACAAAAGCAGAGATTCCTCTCAATGCTATTGCACCTCCTGAAATCGAAACAAATTTATCTAATAAAACAGGTGCAGTCAATTTTCAAGCAATTCAAAAGCCATCTAATCTGGTTGTAGAAAATGCGGTTAAATTTTCTACAGCTTCTGTTGATATTTTCACCCCTTACCTGGATAAAATTAGGGATAGCTTGCCACCTGGTCTTGTAATTCGCTTACCTTCTCAAGTTATTTTAAGCGATAATTTTAAGGCTATAAATAGCCAGTATCATCTTGATATTTCTCCTCAAAAGACTCAGCCAGAACTACTAATTAACATTTTTAGCTGCCCAGAAAAATCTCAATCTTGTTTCGTCGGTAGTTTGGCAACGCGGTCAAAAAATTCTGTTAATCTTAAACAAGAACTCAACAATTATAATATTACATCGCCCTCGATTACTCTAGCTAATAATTTTCAAGGATATTTGTTAGAAGAACCTAATTCTGAACAAGCTGTTTCATTGATCTGGGAACAAGATAATCAATTTTATACAGTAAAGCTTTCTGCCCAGGAACGACAAAATTTAATTCCCATAGTCAACTCAGTAATTCAAGCAACACCCATTCAAAACCTGCCAGAAACGACATCTACTAAACTGACAAACCCAACAAGAAGTCCTTTAAATAGCCGTCAACCTATCCTGGCAACTGCTGATCAATTACGACAGGGAGAAGTACTTACTACTCTGCGTTATCGTCAATCATTTCCTCCAGGAAACGACAGCCAAACAGGGCTTACTGGACAACCAACCCTTGGGATAAATTGGGGAGTTACTAACAATTTAGAACTAACCTTTGATGCTCAAACTGTTGATAATTCAGGTCCGGTTCGTCAGGGACCATTTCTTGCCCAAAGAATTAATCCAGATGGTACAGGACCCAACTTTTTTCAGGAATTTACTTTACAGGCAAAGCAACGAATTTGGCAAAATGAAACTGGTACTCAAGCATTAAGTGCTGTAGTTGCCGCTTCATTAGGAAATGCGGGACGCCCTTATCGATTTTATCAACCAACTAGAGCTGTTGCTAATGGACAAAATAATCAAATTGTCACTTCTTTAGAATTACCTTTTACTTATAAACCTACTGAACGTTTGCAGTTTACTTTATCTCCTAAAGTTGCTTTTTTACCAGAGGATAATGCTTTATACTTTAACATACTTCCTCTGACAAATTCTAGTTTTGGAACAACTTTTGGTTTAGCGGGAGGCGTTAGTTATCAAATCAATCCAAGATTACTTTTATGGGGAGATGCCTTTGTTCCTTTAACAGGTAATAATACCATTAATCGTGACACAGGATCGCCTACTAAAACCGTTGCTTTTAATGCAGGATTACGCTATTTAGTCAATCCTCGATTAGCTACCGATTTATTTGTTTCTAATACTTTGGGTAATACAGGCGCACTTTCTTTGGTAGCAGATAGAGAGTATCCTTCCTTAGGTATTGGTATTACTTATTTGCCGGGAATTACTGGTGCTAATCAGCGCCTTGCTCAACATTTTAATTCAACTCAACAGCCGCCTCCTGATACTTCGGCAGGATTTGCTTTATTAGATGGTGGGACTATTGCTAATAAGCAATTGAATCTGAGTGTACAAGGAGGTAGTCAAGGACTCTTAACCGGAGTTCGTTATGGACTTTTAGATGATTTAGAAATTGGCACTTTTCTTAATAGCATTCCAGGCACAGTTGATGAATCAGAATTAGGATTTAGCGGCAAAGTTCGCTTTTTACATCAAGCTGATGGTGATCCATTTACTTTAAGTGGTGCAGTAACTGTAGCTCGTGCTAATAATGTATTGGTTAATCTAGTTAATAATAACCGGAATCGATTCCAAGAACTTGGTTTAGAAAAAGGTGGTTTTGCTTTTAGTGATGAAAAAGTTGGGGAATTATTTATTATTACCCTTTCTGCCCCAATGCAGTATCAATTTAAAGGAGGCAGCGCAGTTTGGCTAACTCCAACTTTGGGGTTTATTCAACGTAATGGTTTACAAATGGCTGGCTTTAATTTTGGCGGATCAGTTCCCTTAACAAAAGATTTAGAAGCGATCGCCGAAGCCGGTTACGATTTTAGTGGTAAAGGTAATGCTTTTATTGGCAATAAGCGTGCAACAATCATACCTTGGTCTGTTGGTTTACGTTGGCGTCCTGCTTCCTTGTTGGGAATTCCTGAAAAAAGCGCAATTGCTGGTTTACAATTAGAAGCTTACCTGACAAATCGAGTCGGTTCAACACCCTTTGAAACCATGAGAGTCAGAGCTGATAATAATTTAGCAGTTGGGGTAGGTTTGAGTTTACCGATTCAGTTTTAATTCAACCAAAGTAAGAGAATTATCGCTTCTTGAGCAGTCTCCCTCTTCTTTTAAGCATAATAAAAGAATATGAGGAGACAAAACAGAAATACATCTCAAAAATTGAGATCTATACAGGCACTGCGTCAATCATTCTCAGTGTTTCGTTACGGCGGCAGGGCTTTAGGCTTAGTTTGGACAACTAATCGCAATTTAACGATCGCTCTCGCTATTTTGACATTAGTCGCGGGTTTATTACCAGGTGCGATCGCCTATATTAGTAAGCTAATCGTCGATAGTGTACTTATCGCCTCACGAGGAGACACCAACCGTTGGACAGCCTTGGGTTATGTGGGCTGGGAAGCGATCGCTGTTATGCTACTCGCAGGCAGTCAACGTGGCTTATCTGTATCTCAATCACTACTACGAGTCTTACTAGGACAACGAGTTAATGTCTTAATCTTAGAAAAAGCCTTAACTTTGGATCTAGAACACTTTGAAGATTCTGAATTTTACGACAAAATGAATCAGGCTCGTAGTGAAGCCTCCATGCGTCCACTTTCATTAGTAACACGGACATTTGGCTTAATTCAAAGTGCCTTATCTTTAATAACTTACGGCGCATTACTACTCAAATTTTCACTTTGGGCAGTGGTTGTCTTATTTGTCGCCGCCTTACCGCCATTTATTGCCGAGACGCGCTTTGCTGGGGAAGCATTTCGCTTATTTCGTTGGAGATCCCCAGAAACTCGACAACAGCATTACCTAGAAACCTTAATTGCCCGTGAAGACTATGCAATGGAAGTGCAGCTTTATCAGCTAGGCTCCACCATGATGCAACGTTATCATGATACCTTCAATCGACTCTATGGCGAAGACCGTGACCTAACAATTCGTCGAGGCTTTTGGGGTTATCTACTAGGTTTATTAAGTACAGGTACATTTTACGCCGCCTACGCTTGGATTGTCGTCGAAACTATCAACGGGCGTATTTCCCTAGGCGATATGACGATGTACCTGATTGTATTCCGGCAGGGGCAGTCTACCTTCACCGCCGCACTTACTTCCATTGGTGGGATGTATGAAGATAACTTGTATCTCTCTAATTTGTATGAATTTTTAGAGCAAACTGTACCAAGACCACGCGGTAAAATCACTAAGGGCACAATTCCTGGTGATGGCATACGTTTTGAGAATGTGTCATTTACCTATGCTGGAGGCGCAAAACCCGTGCTCAATGGCATCTCCTTGCACCTCAAACCAGGGGAAAAATTAGCGATCGTGGGGGAGAACGGTTCTGGAAAAACCACGCTGATTAAGCTCTTAACGCGGTTATACAGCCCTGATTCTGGACGTATTTTGTTGGATGGCGTGGATTTACAAGAGTGGGATATTGATGTTTTGCGTCGCAGAATTGGTGTGATTTTTCAGAATTTCGTGCGCTATCAATTTACCGTTGGCGAGAATGTCGGCGTTGGTGATGTCAATTATTTGGAAGACGAAACTCAGTGGAATGTTGCCGCCCATAAAGGCATGGCGAAACCGTTTATTGAGTCGTTACCTGGAGGTTTTGCCACGCAGTTAGGGCGCTGGTTTAAGGGAGGGCAGGAACTTTCTGGGGGGCAATGGCAGAAAATTGCTTTGTCACGGGCATTTATGCGGACGAATGCTGATATTTTAGTCTTAGATGAACCGACGGCGGCAATGGATGCGGAAGCTGAGGTTGAGATTTTTGATCGCTTGCGTAGTCTGACTCAAAAGCAAATGGTTGTGCTGATTTCTCATCGCTTTTCTACGGTGCGAATGGCTGACAAAATTGTGGTGATGTCAGGTGGTGAGATTTTGGAGGAGGGGAGTCATGAGGAGTTGTTGCAGCTTGGTGGGCGTTATGCGCGGTTGTTTTCGATTCAGGCGGCGGGGTATTTGTAGGGGTAGTGCCACGAATTAAGACAGTAGGTTGGGTTTCTTTGATCAACCCAACTTACATTTTTAGTCATGTCACTGCCTTTTTGAGGTTGATTCATAAGGTGTTTTGATTGAATTTGTTGGGTTCATTTTTATAAGATGATTGAAACTCATTATGTTGGTTGTATCAGCGCTTGAAACCACTTGCTTCTAAAACTTGGAGCAAAGCCTCAATCAGCTCTCGCCATCCTAATTTTCTCTGAGCAATAGCCTTGATGAGTGTACAGCCATCTTGATAAATATCAGGATTGATGAGAAATCTCTTATAGCTAGTGATAGCTTCTCTGTAGCGACCTAATTTGTGCAACGAGATAGCTCGACCATACCAAGCAAAGTAGGAAGGGTCAGACTTGAACTCCAGTACAGCACTCCCATAGCTCCAATGCCAGCCATTGTGAAAGTGGTTGCCAAATTTTTCCTTAATAATTGTGTCGTAGCTGCTGAGTGCCTCCTCATAATGTCCTGCATTTAACAACGCATTACTCTGCCAATACCAAACCCAATAGCTGTCAGATTTTAACTCAAGAGCTTTGTCATAGCTGGTGTTCGCTTCCTCATAGCGACCTAATTTTCTCAAGACAGTGCCTCGATTGCTCCACAGGAGGTAGTAATTTGGTTGAATTTCCAGAGCTTTATCAAAGCTAGCGATTGCTTCCTCACAGCGACCTAAGACTTCTAGCCAAAGACCTCGAAACTGCCAAGCTTGGTGGAAGTCAGGTTGAATTTTCAGTGCCTGGTCGTAAGATGCTACTGCTTCTTCAAATCGTCCTAAACTCCTCAGGGCAATGCCCCGGTTGTACCAGGCAGAGTGGAGGTCAGGTTTAAGTTTTAGTGCTTGGTCATAAGAGGAGATCGCTTCTTCAAATCGTCCTAAATTCCACAACACCATACCTCGGTGGTTCCATGCATAGTAATAGTCAGGTTTAAGTTTTAGTGCCTGGTCATAAGAGGAGATCGCTTCTTCAAATCGTCCTAAACTCCTCAACACCATGCCCCGGTTGTACCAAGCTTCGTCTTTGTCAGGTTTAATTTCCACAGATTTGTCGTAAGAAGCTATTGCCTCTTCAAATCGTCCTAAATGCCGCAACGCATTGCCCCGGTTGACCCAGGCTTTGTTGTCGTCCGGTTTAATTTGGAGTGATTGGTCATAAGAAGCGATCGCTTCTTCGTATTCTTTTGCCGCATCAAGCAAAATTCCCAATTCAAACTGTAACCTAGCTCTATCACTCGGCTGTTGATGTTTTTCTGCCAGAAGTTCTTGAATTTCCAGTACTTTTTTAACCTGTTCTTCCAGAGTTAAAGAGCAGTATTTCTGATAATCTCCTTCCTGAATAATTCGAGAACATTCTTGCTCTAAAAGATCCTTTTTTGTAGGAAACTCAAACACACTAGAACGCCAATCAAAGAAATCAGGAGCGCGGTGGATGAAGTATTTAAATGCAAAGGAACGCAACAGAAAAACAAAACAGATATTAAAATCATCTCGAAACCGTTCACGATGTTGGTTTAAGTGATTTAATATTTGCGGCACACCTTCCCAACCGTAGAAATTATGCTCAGTATTCCTACCAAACTGGGTTGTTTCATATTCATAAAAAGAATATTCTAAACCCTGAATAAACAGGATATTAATCTCTTCTCGATTCGGCAGAAGCTCAACAAGTTTGTATAAATTATCAATCGGTTCATGCAATTGCAAAAATTCCACAGTTTTCTGAGGAATATCCGCCTTAACCTTGGCAATTAACTGTGTACCTTGCGCTGGCGTACATTGCACAAATAACAAACGAAATCCATCTGTCCGTTTCAGAGTACGGACAAAAGTTTGATACTCTTCTTCTGGATCAGCAGGTACATCTTCATCCCAATCTATTACGTCTAATGCCATACCTAATGCCTCGAATCAGCGTCTTCGTTGTCATCTGCCAGGGATTTAAATCCCTGGCTCATAGCCCAAGTCCATTAAAATGGACTGAAAGACTTCTCCTAATTGATCATTGAGTCCTCTTCAGAGGACTTTCGCTATGAGCCTGGGGTTTCAACCCTAGGCGGATGAATACGCAGAGATAAGCTCTAAACTTAATCCCCCAATTTCGCCACCGCCTCCTTAAATTCCTGAATTCCTTTTATCAACGGATGAACATCACACCAACGCTGAATTTCTCCCTCATCATCCAAATAACGATATTCTAAAAGACAGCGATTAAACAACAAACTGCGATACTTATCATCATTAACCACCCGCTTAGTACGCGAGATTTCAGCTAACAAACACCATTGGTCATTTTCAACAGTTTTCCGATAAGTATCTCGTGCTTCAGTAATTGAGCGTCGCACCGCTTTTTGCGTAATTGGTAACTTAGCTGTACGTCCGATCGCATCTTGCGTTAACAATAGCAAATTACGCGCATGACCTCCACTCATCAAACAAAGATTTTCCAAAGTTTCTGGACTATCAAAAATGTCTCTATCCAACGATAAAGTCGGTGCAAATTGCCGCACTCGCTTCTCAATCACCTCTTTAATTTTATCAATTCCCGGTTGATAGACATCTCCTGCCATCGTCCGTACCATAATCATTGGCAACACTTGCGTGTCACTATAAATATCTCTTAAATCTGTCGCTCTTTTAGAATAAACCAACGATATAGGAACAGTGTAAATTAAATGGCATTCCAAATCCGTCAGTTGTTCGCTGCGGTCAATAAAAATCTCTTCATGATTAGTCTGTCCATTTTCCTGGATAATTGGCGCAATACGGTCTAAATTATCCGCAATCACTGCCAGTTGAATACAGCCATTAGGAAGTTTAGTTTTTGCCTCCGCTAGAAACTGATTTAGCACTTTAATCAAAGTATCTGTCTGCGGATTCACCTTTTCCCTAATCTTGTGCCGCATCGTTGGTTCCGCTCTTAAATTTGCGGTAAGCTTGGCAAATTGGGCAATTTGCGTCTCAACATTCATGCCCTCAAATGATATTTCAGTTAATGCCAAATCTTTCAATTCTTGCCAGCGCCCTTGCATCCAATCTAGCAAGGGTTTAGGATTAGCACTATTTTTTAAATCTTCTAAAATATGCCGTGTACAAGCTAAAAGAATATCTGTATATTGAGCATCCTTTGCCTCAATATCTTCTTCATCCGCAGCAAAATAAACAACGAAGAATTTCTCCTTTTCTAAAGCATCCTTCAACCTCAACAATTCAGTCGATTTCCCTGCACCTCGATGACCTGAATATAGCTGACAAGTACTAACATTAGCGCGTTGCAGTCGAGTACCCAAATCCACCAAAACATCCCCATCTCCCCGCACTTCCTTACAATCTACATAAAGTGGATCTCCTGCGGGTAAAGGTTGAAACGGATCAAAAGCGTTGTATAGATTGGTCAGTAAATCCGGATTTTGAGCCATGAATCAAAAATATTGCAGCATAGCGCCATCCTATCTCAGAGTCTAGACCATTAGAACTCTTGGGCGTTGCTGAATTGTAGAGACGTTTCGCTGAAACGTCTTTATTTTATGGAATATATTTTTTCATTAAATTCTATACCACAAACACTTGCTTTTGTCAAACATTTGTGTTATAATAGCATTGTTGCAACAGCAACGGAGAAAGAAGCCAGCCTGCTACTTTTGCAGGGTCACGGGCTGGCTCTGGCTCCCTCAACAAAGAAGAAAGGAGACAAATTTATTATGGCTTACAAAGACAGTCTTAAGCCTTGGGCAGTTACACGACAAAGCCCAAATTTAGGATGGATAATTATCGCCCGTTACAAATCCCGTTCCGATGCCGAGGGACATTTGCTATTGTTGCGTCAACGTGTCCCCAATATTGAATTTAAAGTAGTCTTCGATTTACCTGATCGCAAAAACTAATCTCTCTTAAATTATCCTAGGGGTTCAACATTGGGCGTTGGTGTCAACTTAAGGTGAAACCCTTAGTCCGGCAGGGACTTAAGTCCCTGCCTTAAAGCCTAAGTCCTCTAAAGAGGACTGAAGAAATAAGAACTCCTTAGTCCATTTTAATGGACTTGAGCTATTAGCCAGGGACTTAAGTCCCTGGCGCTTTTGGGCTTAAGTTGACACCAATGCAACATTATTGTTGAATCCCTACAATCTTCATCAGGTAATCTAATGAACGAATTAACAACAGATGTCCTCGTAGTCGGCGGCGGTACAGGCGGCACAGCAGCAGCAATTCAGGCGGCAAGACGCGGCGCCCAAACGATCCTAGTTAGTGAGACGCCCTGGTTAGGTGGAATGCTTACTGCGGCGGGTGTTGCTGCCCCAGATGGTAATGAGTTGGCGGCATTTCAGACAGGTTTGTGGGGGGAATATGTGCGATCGCTTGGCGCTACCCCTTTGGAGCGATCGCTTCTCCACCAACAACCAGGTAACTTAGATAACAGTTGGGTGAGTATGTTTAGTTACGATCCGCGCCTTGGTGCAAAAATCTTTGCAGAATGGGTATCTTTACCAAACCTCAAATGGATTAGCGGACAAATACCACAAGAAGTCTGCAAAAAAAATAACTGTATTACAAGTGTGCGGTTTGCTGATGTAATTATTAAAGCAAAAATCACCTTAGATGCAACAGAACTTGGTGATTTATTAGCCTTAGCAGAAGTGCCGCATCGTTGGGGTTGGGAATTGCAAAGTGAATTTAACGAACCCAGCGCCCCAGTTACTCCTAATAATTTGACCCAAAAATATCCCGTACAATCTCCAACTTGGATCGTTATTTTAAAAGATTTTGGCAATAACGAAGCGCCCGAAATCGCAGCCCCGCCTCATGATAACCCACAGCAGTTTATAAAAGCCTGGGAAAACTACGGCAGCGAAAAGTTTATCAATTATGGGCGCTTACCTGGTGGACTATTTATGATTAACTGGCCCCTACATGGTAATGATTACGGTCAAGATTTGGGGCGTTTAATTAATCCAGAAAAGCGTCAAGAATTCCTGCAAGAAAGCTTGTGGCATACTCAAAGTTTTGCCCGTTTTATTCAAACTCAATTAGGACGGCGTTATGGTTTAGCGGAAGATATTTTTCCAGCTTTTGGGTTAGGTGGTGGTGCTTATGCGCTGCACCCATATTACCGCGAAAGCCGACGCTTGATCGGGCTTGTAACCCTACGAGAGCAAGATATTTTGCCTGCAACAGGTGGCAAAGTAGCGGCTTTATCTAAAGATGCCGTTGCCTTGGGAAACTATGCAAATGATCATCATTATCCGGGCATTGATTTTCCTTTACAACCTAAATCAATACGCTGGGGTGGTCGTTGGACGGGAACACCGTTTACTATTCCTTATGGTTGCCTTGTGCCACTGGCAACTGATGGTCTTTTAGTATGTGAGAAAAACATCTCAGTTTCTCATATTACTAATGGTTCAACTCGCTTGCAACCAGTGGTAATGAATATTGGACAAGCAGCAGGAATGGCGGCGGCGTTGTGTGTTGAGTTGGGATGTCAACCAAGAGATTTATCTGTAAAACTTCTTCAGTATGCTTTGTTAGAAGATACTTTTGCGCCAGCAGCAATTGTTCCCTTATTTAATTTGTTGCCAAATCATCCCGACTGGCTGGTTTGGCAACGTTATTACTTAGATAATCCTGAAGATTATCCACTTTCTGGAAACTTAGCCAACTGGCAACCAGATGAATGTATACCCAATGCAGACTTGATAGTTTTTGAAGGAATTTTCTGCCGCCATCAAGAACAAGATTACAGCATTACCCTGACTGAACCTGCAGCATTTGCTGGTCAATGGAAACTAATTACCCTGCAACCTGATGTCGATCATCAACTACAACATTGTACCAACCAGCAACAAATCAGCGTCTGGGGGCGGCTGAATCATTCGGGTCGATGGTTGGTGGTGGAAAGGCTTGAGAGGGCGTAATACAAACGTAAAACAACTAATCATATCACTAATCGTTGAAAACAAACTAATCTTTCACGAAAGTTTTTCCTGACGCCATAGCTGTAACTCCGTATCAGGGAGTAGATAGAAACCCTGACACGGACATCTGCTATGAGCTTTAACACATCTTTCAATCAACGTCTTTCAGTTGTAACCTCTCAAAATAACGACTTGTCCCCCCACCGTGGGAGTGGACGTTAGGCATCGAGGCATTTGGTTAATTGTGGATAAAATTGATGCAATACCGAGCCTGCGAGCCAAATAATCCCTGTGCGTTCTTTCGTTGTCGCTCAACTCGTGAGTTAGCAGCGAAGGAACGCTTTTGGCTTTGCGCCACCTCAAACTAATATACGCTTCTAGGACAGATTTCCTGATGTCTCGTGTCAAAGGAAGGCAGTTGTGGATACAAATCCCAACCAGGAGGATTTCCTAGAAGCGTATCTGGCTCGATCTCAATTTTTCCGGCAGTAAGTGCCCATTTTTGTAAAGACGCAGTAAATAGCATAAAAAGTGACCAATTCCCCATCCACTCTCACTTTTTCTATCCGATTGACTAGCTAAAAACCTCAACTCGTCGGTTATTATAGAAGCTTGCTAGAAGTCCCTTACCTTGTACCTACTCTTGGCGCGAGCAAGCTTCTGGCTTGGTGTTTGCTCTTTAGTTTTATATAATTAGAGAAATTAAAGAGAAATCGCTTCAAACATTAGGGTGCTTTGTAGTAAGCGCATGTTCTACTGCGTTTGAACTCACTCTGACTTTTTGCCAGACAGTGAGCCAAGTCATTAAAGAACAAAGTTTTGTACCCATGCGATATGACCGCCCCTAAGATGATAAACCAACTCGATCTGATTAAAAGCCTCAGCCCCAGCGCAATGGATCAGATCATGCTATACCTGGCTTTCAGCGCGATGAGAACCAGTGGACACCGACACGGGGCTTTTCTGGATGCGGCGGCAACGGCTGCCAAATGCGCTATTTATATGACCTACCTGGAGCAAGGTGAAAATACCCGTATGACCGGGCATTTACATCATATTGAGCCAAAACGGGTCAAAGTAATTGTCGAGGAAGTACGACAAGCGCTAACAGAAGGAAAATTGTTGAAGATGCTGGGTTCTCAAGAGCCTCGCTATCTGATTCAATTTCCTTATGTTTGGATGGATCAATATGCCTGGACGCCTGGAAGATCTCGTATTTGTGGAACTTCCCTGGCGCCAGATCAAAAGCGATATATCGAAGAAAAACTACCCGGAAATCTCCCTGATGCCCAGGTGGTGAATTCGCTTCAGTTCCTAGAATTGATTGAGTTTCTCCATACTCGCTCTCAAGAAGATATGCCGCAAGGGCAGCGTCTACCTTTAAGTGAAGCGATGGCAGAACACATCAAGCGCCGCCTAATTTATTCGGGTACGGTAACCCGCGTTGATTGCCCTTGGGGACTGCCGTATTACACTCTAACTCGTGCTTCTTATTCTCCTGTGGATGGCAAAGAACGCACCTATACTGTGGTTGAGGATACGGCGCGCTACTTCAAATTAATGACAGATTGGGCAGACCGTCAACCAAAGGTGATGCGCTTATTAGAAGAGTTGGATATTCCACCTGACCAAATTGAGCCAGCGATGCAAGAATTGGATGAAATTGTCCGCGCTTGGGGTGATAAATATCACCGCGCTGATGGTCAACCGATGATATTGCAGATGGTTTTTGGTCCACAGGGTCAGTAAATTTGGTTGTTTTAGGCAATGCCGACGGCACCTAACCTCAACCAATGCCAAATCAGGGCAAGCATTACTGCCGAAGTGGCACCAATTAGAGTGTTGAAAATGTTGACAACTTCATTGGTCATCCAGTCAAACTGGGATTGTAGGGTTGCGCCAATCACACTCTCCAAATTGGTACCAATGAAAGCCGCTAATACACAAAAAGTAATACCTGTCAAGTCGATTACACCAACAGACCAAGCAACGATCGCGATCGCAATTGAACCGACTACACCTGCCAGGGTGCCTTCCAAACTAACCGCCCCTTCCGTTCCCCTTGCCACAGGTTGTAATGTGGTGATCAAAAACGTCCGCTTGCCATAAGCTTTGCCAACTTCACTGCCACAGGTATCAGCAAGTTTGGTGGCAAAACTGGCAACAAAACCGAGCAAGAATAGGGGTGCAAATTTGGGTAAAATTAAGACACCCAAAGCACAAAGCGCCCCAGTTAGCGCCGAACCCCAGACATTTTCCGGTCCCCTTGCACCCTCGCGCTTTTCGGCAATACCTGCTGCTTCTTTTTCTGCCATGCCGATACGTGTTACCGCCGAACCGACTAAGAAGTAGAACATCACCACAACATAGCCTTGCCAGCCCAAAGTACCCCAAATTAGCACACCCAGACACCAAGCATGGAAGATACCGGCGGGTGTGAGTAACTTTTTGGGGGCAAAAAAGGCGATCGCTAACAAAACCGTATTCAAGGCAACAGCAACCAACCAGGGATTTAAATCAGAAATAATAGAAAGCATCATCAATCAGTTAGGGACATCCTAATTGTGATTTTAGGTTCCATTATCTTTGATTTTTTATGAATCCTGTAATTTTTCATCTCGCTTTTCCGATCAGCGACATTGAGCAAACTAAAGCCTTTTACGTTGAGGGGCTCGGTTGCCAAGTTGGGCGCAAGTCGCGTCAGGCATTAATTCTCAACTTATACGGTCATCAGCTCGTTGCTCATCTTACCAAAGAACCCCTGACACCACAAAAAGGCATTTATCCGCGTCACTTTGGTTTAGTTTTTACTGGCGAAGATGACTGGGAGGCTTTGCTGCTGCGGGCGCAACAACGAGATTTGTTATTTTACGAGCAACCAAAGCGACGCTTTCCGGGTGAAGTGACGGAACATCGCACTTTCTTTTTGCAAGACCCGTTTTATAACTTGATGGAGTTTAAGTTTTACCGTCATGCCGAGGCGGTTTTTGGCGGAAGTGAGTTTGCTCAAGTTGGCGAGAGGGTTTGATGCTATTCAGATCCCCGACTTTTGCTAGCAAGTTCCAGAAAGGTAATCAATCTTAAAAAAGTCGGGGATCTTAAATCTCTCCATAAAGTCTTGCTAAAAAAAAGCCTTTATGCAGTCAAAATTTTATGTAAAGATTTGTATTCGGTAGTTATTGATACAGAAAGTCTTTGTTAAAGTAAAGAGGTAAGGAAAAAATAAAACAAATTAAAGCGATCGGAGAAATAAGAAATGTCTACTCAAGAACAAGCACGAGCCCTGATGATGCGCCACAATCACCTGATTAAGAACCGTCAGCAATCGATGCTAGGTCGCGCTGCGGCTGAAGTTGGTCTAGAAGTGGATAGCGCCGAGTACCAAAACCATATTCAAGGCAAAGTTCATCCTAGCTTCCGTGCCACTTATGATCGCAGTGGTGCTTCACTCAGCTAAATAATTGACTCAATTGGGATTAAATGCGATCGTAATACTTTCAGGAAGCGCATTTAACTCACTTCACGATTAAATCAACAATTTAAATAAGTCAAAAACTGAAAGTTAGAACCCCAACTTCTTGAAGAAGTCGGGGTTCTAAGGCTATTTCCATACTCTTAACATTTGATTTCCGCCTTTTTGAAACTCATAAGGAACCTGTTTAATTTCTAAATTGTAACCTTGTGCAGACAAACTTTTTATAACTAGCGACAGCACCTCAGAACCTTCTACAGAGAAAAGTTTTAAGAGAGGAAAAATTCTCACTTCAGTTGCCACGCGGCATAGTTCTTGAATAGAAGCAAGATGAAATTCTTCTGAGAGTAAATCGGAGTAAAGAAAGAGAAAGTGAGAGCAAAGTGCTAAATCAAATTGGTTATTATCAAATGGTAAAGCTGGTAACTCGCTGGTAACATAGCGTCCTTGCTCAATTCCTAACGGCAAATCTGCTAAAAATTGTTGCATTGCTGCCATGCGGACTTCTCTTAAATGTTCTGGCGATTTGATATCTTGCCAAATAAAAGCATCTCGCGTTGCCTGAGTGCCCTCAACAATTTTTTGAGCTGTTTCTTGAATACGCTGAGTTATTTCAGCAACTGAAAATTGATAAATTGGATCAGATGAAATGACGTTATAGCCTTGTTTGTTCATCTCAACATTAAAGCTAGCCGGACCACCTGCACAGTCAAGAATTTTGAGGTGTAGTTCTTCAGAGGTGAGGTCAAACATCTGGAGATATTCATTAAGGTTACGCCCCCAAGGAACGACGTTTTCCAGTTTATATGCCATTAGTCTTTCCTAAAAAATTATTGATTAGCTAATATTTTATCAGCGAGGAATCGTTACCACAAACTCACTTCCTTTGCCCCATTCTGAGAAACAGTTTAATGTGCCTTTGTGTTTTTCTACAATAATTTGATAGCTAATTGATAACCCCAGCCCTGTGCCTTTGCCTATGGGTTTTGTCGTAAAAAAGGGATCAAATAATCGTGAAATAACTGCTTCTTTCATGCCTATACCGTTGTCAATAATCCGAATAGTAACACTACCTAAATCATCAATCTCTGTACAAATACGAATCAGAGGATTTTTAACCGAGGCTAGTGCATCAATAGCATTGTTAAGCAGATTCAATACAACCTGATTTAGCTGACTAGCATAGCAATTTACTAAAGGCAATTCTCCATATTCTTTACTAATTTTAATTGCTGAAAGTCCAGCTTTCGCTTTGAGACGATGCTCTAAAATTAATAAAGTATTATTAAGACCTTCATGAATATCAACAGCTTTCTTTTCGGCTTCATCTAACCGTGAAAAATTGCGTAAACTAAGAACAAGATCACGAATTCGATCAGCGCCTACTTTCATAGAAGTCAAGACTTTTGGTAAATCTTCTACTAAGAAACTTAAGTCAATTGATTCGGATAATACTTGAATTTCAGATCGAGGCTTGGGATAAGTGGTTTGGTAAAGTTTAACGAGAGACAGCAAGTCTTTTATATAATTATCCACATAGTTAATATTGCCATAAATAAAGGATACTGGGTTATTAATTTCGTGAGCTAAACCAGCAACTAGTTGACCCAGACAGGACATTTTTTCAGTTTGAATCAGTTGGGACTGAGTTTGTTGTAATGACCTTAAAACTTGCTCAAGTTGCGTAGCTTTCTGAGCAGATACAGTCGCGGCTTTCTGGGTTTTGGTATATAATTCAGCTTGATTAATAGCGATCGCTAATTGGTCACAAACGCCAGAAAGCATATCTATTTCTTGATCAACCCACAGTTGACAACTGTTACTATTTAAACAAGTTATAAAACCAATTTTATTGTTAATAGTTTGAATTGGCAAATTGCGTATATCTTCATAACCGAAAGATTGTAATAATTTTGTTAAGGAATCATTTATATTTGAAAATTCTACAGCGCCTTCAACCGGATAACTACCCAAAAGACTGGGTAAATATGTCAGTTTGGCTTCATGTACAATCTCCCAGGTTACTGATGTTTCATTAGGCTGATACCAAATAAATAGACAGTGTTCAATTTGTAAGACATTGCGGATTTCCTCAACGGCAGTTTCTAAGATAGTATTCCAGTTGAGAGAATTACGGATTTGATTAGATATTCGATAAAGCAGTTCTTTTTGTTGAGCAAGTTTACGGTAGTCCTCTTTTGATTTTTGTAATGATATTTCGGCTTGCTTACTCTCGGTAATATCCATTGTAATACCAAGCCTTCGCACTGCTTTACCTGTTTGATTTCTTAAAACAATACCTTTTTCTCTAAGCCAAAAAATTGTATTATCCTGCCCAATAATCCGATAATCGATGTCGTATTGAGTACCATTTTTAATGGTGTTTTTATTTGCCTGATTAACCTGGTTACGGTCTTCAGGATGAATCCGGTTAAAATAGGCTTGATAAGTTCTCTCAAAATCGCCTGGAGTAAAGCCAAGAATCGCTTCTTCTCGCTCTGAATAAGTAACGGAGCCTTTTTCGATATCCCAATCCCAAATGCCCATTTGAGCCGCATTTAAAGCAAGCCTGAGAGGTGCTTCACTGGCTTTTAAGGTTTCTTCAGTACTTTTTTGTAATACGTTTTCGGTCAGAGATGAAACCTTAGTATTTGGCAATGAACAACTGACACCAACAGCTTGTTTTGCCTGAACTATAGGTGATAATTGACTACTGCTCAAACAGCGATTATCTTTGGTTTTAGTAGCTACTTGTTTTGAAATCTGGTTGTTGCCAACAAGTTGATTTGCTCCTTGTCCCTTGCAACAATTTCTAATATTCTGTGCCTGATGATCCCCAGTAATATCAATACAAGAACAGACATAGCCGACAAAGTTATTATTTGAAGTAAACCGAGGCATACCTGTTTCTAATACCCAGCGATATTCACCATCAGCACGGCGGCGACGGTATTCAATTTGAAACTTGCTTTTCACACCAAAAGTAGCATCACATTTTTGTTGATATTTCTGTTTGTCCTCTGGATGAATGTTTTGAAACCAAACTTTATCTAGTTGCTGATCTGAAGAAAGTCCGATAAATTCTCGCTGAACTGTATTACAATATTCATATTGATACTGAGAGTTTAGGAGCGAGATCATTACTGGAGTTGCCTCAGCGATTAAACGAAATCTTTCCTCACTCTCCTGTAGCAGTTCCTCTAGATTCTGGCGTTTAGCTTCGAGGTTTGCGTCAATTCCTTCTGGTTTAGGTAGATACATATTTATTTTCTAAATACTAAAATCAAGCTGGAAACCCCCAACTGATTGTACCGTGTTTATTGATTTGTATATTAGGCGTTTAATAAAAATTTTACAAATTATGAAATTGACAGAAATTTATTGTTGCGGATCATCAAATAAAAAATTCACGGTTGTTGTGATTTTTTAAAAAACCATAAATAATAACTTAGACTGTAGTTTGTAATTGTTACAAAGAATACTGCTTGCTGAAATTGCTCTTAGTTAAGGACTTTTAATCAAAACTCAAGCAAGATGGCATTGATGTATATGGCAATGATTATTTAACTAAAAAACTTTGAATTATAGAATGTATAAAATATTATCAACGTTAGATAGTGGCTTAAGTGAAAGTATTAAAAACTGCTTATATTCAACTAATCAGACAACAATTAATTTAAATTTTAGCCGAAAGCAATTCCAACATTCAAGATAACTTATAGTACTTTCTTAAAATCAACACCCTAGATGCTCACAAAATAAATTTGATAAGCTGTAGCGTATCAGTGTAAACAGCAGCATGAATAGTAAATCCACTCATGTATTTATTTTTCTAGAAATATTTAATTGCGAGGGAGGCATTCAATCTTATGTAAAAGATGTTTTACAAGCTTATACCTTAATAGCTCAACAAAAAAATAACGCCACGGCTGAAGTGTTTTTACTTCGAGATCAGCCAAGCGACAATAATCCTTTTGATGTCTACCCTTTAAAATTTCATTATCTCAAAAGCCGACTACCAATGTTGGGACGTTTGAAGTTAGTAATAAAACTTTTACTAAGTTTAGGGCGACAACCAAGCCATGTTTTTTGCGGTCATATTAAACTTGCTCCCCTAACTCGCTTATTATGTGAATGGCTAGGCGTTCCTTATACCGTTTTGACCTATGGTAAAGAAGTTTGGAACTGGTTGCCAGACAAAGAACGACAAGCACTGATCGCCGCATCTGGAATTTGGACAATTAGCCGTTATAGTCGCGATCGCCTTTGTGCCACTCAAGGCATCAACCTTGACAAAGTACACATCTTACCCTGTGTAGTAGATGGTACAGCCTTCAGCCCTGGTGAAAAACCACAAGACTTAATTAGCAAATATAAACTCGCAGACGCCAAAGTTTTGCTAACAGTAGCGCGGTTATGGAAAACAGACATTTATAAAGGAGTTGACGTAACCATTCGCGCCCTGCCCCAGATCGCCAGCGCCTTTCCCGAAGTAAAATATCTAGTAATAGGTCGTGGTGATGACCAACCCAGACTACAGCAATTAGCCCAAGATTTAGGAGTAGGCGATCGCGTCATCTTTGCCGGTTTCGTCCCCACCCAAAACCTAGTAGAACATTATCGCCTTGCCGACGCCTACATTATGCCCTCCCAAGAAGGCTTTGGCATCGTCTATTTAGAAGCCCTAGCTTGTGGTAAACCAGTCTTATCAGGCGACGCAGACGGCTCATCAGACCCCTTACAGGACGGAAAATTAGGCTGGCAAGTCCCCCACCGAGACATCAATGCCGTTGCCGCAGCGAGCCTAGAAATACTCACAGGAAGCGATAGCCGTTGCCAGGCACAATGGTTAAGATCACAAACCCTCGCCCAATTTGGCAAAGACACCCTCAGCCAAAAATTACAACAACTCCTGAAGGCAATATCTCCATAACCTCAGCATGAGGCAAATCTGAACTACGATGGAGATCTAACCTAAATCATGCCTTTGTCAAAAAACACCGTGAATCAGGACTTACCCAAACGTTTACAACAACTAAACCTCTCAGGCGTGGGCTGTTGGCTCACCATCTTAGCTTTTGGCTTATTGTTAGGAGCAGTTGGTTTAGGCTGGGTAGTTAACGGTTTTTTAATTATCACCGGACTCGTAGTAATTTCACCAGTCATTGGTTGGTTTGTCTTTCGTTGGTGGCTAAAACGCAACTTAGTTGAAGATAAATGCCCAGTTTGTGCCTTTGAATTTACAGGTTTTAACCGCACCGACTGTCAGTGTCCCAACTGCGGCGAACCGCTTAAAGTAGAACAAGGACACTTTCAACGCTTAACACCACCCGGTACGATTGATGTTGAAGCGATTGAAGTATCCGTAAAACAGATTGACGATTAAGTTATTCTCAACGTTTTAGCGGCGCTTAGGCTGTTGAGTAATACCAAAAGTATAGGAATGCTGACCAGCAACGCGATCGCCTATATAAATCGAATAAGTCCCTTTCTCCCAATATCCAGGCACCTCAATATTGCCACCAGGCACAGCTTGTACACAAGAACTGCCATTAGGTCCTTTAATTAACAAAGTCGGTTGACCAGGGCTTTGCACAGTAAAGCGCAAATAATTAAAATTATTCGTCAAATTCACCACATGATTTGGTGCTGCAGGTATCATGCCACAACTAATGCTGGCTTGAGAAGCTTGAGAAGTGCCATTAAATTCCAACGGATCAGGCTGAAAACCAGGAGTAATTTGCCTCGTTTGAGCGTATGCTGTACCAATGTTAGTCAACAACATCACCAAAGCGGCGGGAACAACCATCCTTTTTTTCAACGTCTTCATCTTGTCATCCCCTTACCGTAAAAACATATCCTTCTATTAAAAGTGTGCCAAATAACCTAGACATTTAAGGCAGTATGTGTTCCTCTTTACCAACTGTCCCAACCAAAAGAGATAGGAGAAAATAAAATTACCGACTAATAGATCAGATCAATCTCACCTCAAAAAGAAAGGAGAGAAGCGCCGAATCAAGCTTGTTGTCCAGACAAAGCTAAAGCTACAATCGCACTAAAGACTCCCGAAAGTTGTCTATTTAATTATGAATCCTCAAGAAAATCAAGATCCGCAGCGCCGACTACAAGAGCTAGAAAAAGAAATCAATCAAGAAAACCTAAAAGCAGTAGGCACGAGAATTGGACAACAACTCCAACAAAACCTCGATTCTCCACAACTGTCCTCAACGTTCAATCAAGTGGCAAACTGGTTTAAAAGTCTTCCGAGTGTAGCAAAAGTAGCAGTCGCCATTGTTGCCGCATTAATGGGAATTTCTCTTCTTAGCAGCATCATGAAACTCGTTGCCGCTGTGATCAGTCTTGCCATCTTAGGAGTAATACTGTATCTGGGATATAAATACTTAATTCTTCCCCAGTCTCCCAAATAAACAAACAGTAGCAAACATTACTCGTGGCGTGATACAACATGGCTAGCCCTACTATCAAAACACCAAAAAATCGAGAGGGTAGCCGCTCGTTTCCTTTAAGACTGCACTTACATTTACCACTAATTACCAGGCGTTGCGCGGCAGTGGTTTTGGAAGTGACTTTAGTGGCAGCAAGTGCCTTAATTCCTTACAGCATCGGTTTATATGCCAAAGAACACTCAACCAGTCCCTCGGTGCCCCTCAACCCGCTAGTGGCATCGACAGAAGAAGCGATCGCCAAAACTCTAGCATACCCATTACGTGATCCTGCTAACCGACAAGTCGCCCCCCTGACCAACTTATTTTGGTGCGGCACACTAGTACTACCCGTATTGGTAACCAGTTGGCAGCTTTATCTTTTGGGCAAAACTGGCAAAACGACTTTTAAAGCTTGGTTTGGCGTCAAAGTTGTCACCGCTTACGGGGAACCACCAGGATTAATTCGTGCCGTTTTTCGCGAAGGTGTGGGACGCTGGGGATTACCTGTAGGAACTGCTTATCTGCTTTGGCGCTCAACGGGAGCCTTTCCAGATATTACGATTTTATTGGGATTGGCGGGTTTAATGCTTTTGGCAGAAGCTGGTAGTTGCCTATTTAACCCAAAACGTCGCACTTTCCACGATAAATTGGCTGGAAC
The DNA here is from genome assembly GCA_049671305.1 of Coleofasciculaceae cyanobacterium. Classification (GTDB taxonomy): domain Bacteria; phylum Cyanobacteriota; class Cyanobacteriia; order Cyanobacteriales; family Coleofasciculaceae; genus CADCTM01. The sequence goes on along the minus strand of JBATUR010000117.1, from coordinate 15,721 downwards.
TTATGTTTTGGATGCCAATCCTAGTTTTACTCCTTACCTAGAAAATCCTACTCAAGCTTTCCGGCAACCTCAAGGAGTGACACTGGAGGTAGAAAGTGATTGGTATCCGCCTCAAGGCAATTACCAAAATAGCACCAATGGTGAGCGTAATATCACCACAATTGTGATTAGCCCCAAACCTTCCCAACGCCCTCTAAGTCTTTGGCTTTGGATGCGTCAACATCCAGGTGTTACTCTGCTGATTATTGTCGTTGGCAGTATGGTTTCGATTTTAGGAACCTTTGTTGGCACTCAAATTTATATTCAAAGTCAGGCAAACCGCCGCGAGTTTAAAAAGCAAGATAATCAAGTATTTTTGGCATTAGTTAAGCAACTTAGCTCTTTGGGACCAAATGCGGTTGAAGAGCGAAAAGGGGCAATTTTGGCACTGGCAAGGCTTGATGATGCCCGGACGATACCTTTTTTGGTAGACTTGCTGGGGCAGGAAAAAACACCATCGTTAATTGATACAATCCAGCAATCTTTAGTTAGTAATGGAACGTCTGCTTTACCCGCGTTGCAACGTCTCAATCAAGCTTTGCAAAATGACCTGGAAACCCTAAAGCGTCGCGGTACAGCAGGGGAACAGCAGTTGGTTGCTTTACGACAACGGGCAACTAATCGAGTGATCGCTAAAATCCTTACTATCTATCCTAGTCAAATTCATCGCGCTGACCTCAGCCGCACCAATTTAGGTCAAGTTACCACGGGTAAGGCTCCCTTTACCTTAGTCTTAGAAAATCTTGACTTATCTGGTGTCAACTTCCGTTCAGCAAATTTAGTCGGCGCAAGTTTACGCAGCAGTCGCTTCTATGGTCCTGGTGAGGATGGACGTTTTGGCACTTTTGATGATTGGATCACCGATTTTAGTGGTGGCGATCTGCGAGAAGTTGACTTCACAGGTGCTACTTTAAATAGCGTCAGAATGAATCAGGCAAATTTAGTCCGGGCTAAACTTAATCGTGCTAATTTAGCTAATGCGTTTTTGGATGGTGCTAATTTCAGTAGCGCCCAACTTATTGATGCTAAATTGCCTCAAGCAACTTTGGAAAATGCTAGCCTGACAGGTGCAGATTTGGGGCAAGCTGTCTTAACTTCCTCTAATCTTCATTCTGCCCGTTTAGAAAAGGTTAAGGCACAGGGAACGGATTTTTCTTTTGCTGATTTGTCTAGTTCGAGTTGGCGAGGGGCAGATTTAAGCAGCGCTAATTTTAAGAATGCTAACCTACAAGAAGCTGATTTGAGTTCAACGAAGTTAGAGTCGGCAAATTTTCGCAATGCTCAACTACAAGATGCTAATTTGCGTAATTCTAACCTGAGTAAAGCTGATTTGCGTGGTGCAAATTTGACAAATACTGATTTTGCTGGTTCAATTTTTGCCACTGCCAAGCCAGATGCCTCTAATCAGTTTATCGAAAGTCCTAGCGGTAATACTTCGGCGGCGCGGATTAAGGGTGTTAATTTTGCCAAGGCTAAAAATTTAAATGCCAAGCAAATTAAATTTATTTGTAATTATCAAGGGCGTCATCCTCAATGTCCAGAAGCGAAATAAGTAAATTTTGGGCGTTGCTGGTCACAAGGCTGGCGCACTATCCTGTATAGAATGAGCTTAACAAAGGATTCAAAGTTGGTGAATTTTGTCAAGATATTTAATAATTTTTAATATATCCCATCAGAAAGCATAGACAAAGCCAATGCTGATGCCTGAGCTTTTCAATGGAATTATTTGTATAAGAAGTACTTACACTAACTATTTTGAATAATTTAGTTTGTGGCTTCTATTTTGCCCAACAAACTATTACACTTTAAAAGAAAGCTTAGAAAAAAGTTAACTCTTGTTAACAGCCCTCAAAAAAAGGGCTACTTTAGCATCTCTTGTAAAAACTTAAGTACTCTGGACCCATAAAACGAGGTAATGCCAATGGCGAATGTCCTCCTACAAACAGCATGGTTAATTCCCTGCTACCCTTTAATCGGGACAATTTTAGCGGTACCTTGGTCGCCTGCGGTTATCCGTCTTACGGGACCAAGACCGGCTGGCTATGTGAACATTGTGATGACCTTGTTCGCCTTTGTACATGGTTTGCTAGCGTTACCCGCTACCTGGAACCAACCCACACAATATGTAGACTTTGAGTGGCTGCAAGCTGCTGGACTGAACTTAACCCTGCCTTTAGAATATTCATCCATAACTATCGGCATCACAATTTTAGTGACAGGCATCAATCTCCTGGCACAAATTTATGCAGTCGGTTACATGGAAATGGATTGGGGTTGGGCGCGTTTCTTCTCATTACTGGCGTTTTTTGAAGCGGGAATGTGTGGACTTGCCCTGTGCAATTCTTTGTTCTTCAGCTACATGATTCTGGAAATCCTCACCCTCGGCACCTATTTGTTAGTCGGGTTGTGGTTTAGTCAACCCTTGGTTGTAACCGGTGCAAGAGACGCCTTTCTCACCAAACGGGTAGGCGACTTAATCTTACTCATGGGCGTCGTCGCCCTATTACCAATTGCGGGCACCTGGAATTTTTCGGAATTAGCTATTTGGGCAAAAACTGCAAACATTGACCCAAAAGTGGCGACTTTGTTAGGTTTAGCCTTAATTGCAGGACCGATGGGCAAATGTGCTCAGTTTCCCTTGCATTTGTGGTTAGATGAAGCGATGGAAGGTCCACTACCTTCAACAATTGTCCGTAACTCAGTCGTTGTCTCCATTGCAATATGGATACTGGTAAAACTCGAACCAGTTATAGCTTTGTCACCTTTTACGCTTTCGGCACTAGTGTTTATTGGTAGTGTCACAGCAGTTGGTGCGACGTTAATTGCGATCGCTCAAATTGACATCAAACGTACACTTTCCTATCTTGCCAGTGCCTATATGGGTTTGGCATTCATTGCCGTAGGCGTCGAACAAACTCAAACCGCTTTGTTCTTGGTATTTACATATGCTGTAGCAATGGCGCTGTTGGTAATGAGTGTCGGTGGCGTAATTTGGAACAGCATTAGCCAAGATGTCACTCAGTATGGCGGACTCTGGTCAAAAAGACCCGCCTCTGGATTATCCTTTCTAGTCGGTGCCGCCGGCTTAATGGCATTGCCCCCATTTGGTAGCTTTTGGGCAGTAGGGCAGTTAGCCAACCAAGTTGCTGAAACGACTTGGCTATTTGGGTTATTACTAGTTGTCAATGGACTAACGGCTTTTGGTTTAACCCGTGTTTTCAGTCTGATTTTTGGCAACAAACCACAGCCAATGACAGAACGATCACCAGAAATTGCTTGGCCAATGGCATTGCCAATGATGATTTTAACGGGCGTGGTTCTTCACGTACCATTGCTACTATTGAAATGGCAAATCTTGCCTTTGACAATACTCACCACAACTGCCACAGGTTTGTTGTTGGTTTCGACAGTAGCAGGAGTTGGTCTTGCTGGTTTGATTTATCTCAACCCCGGTTGGAAAAAACCTGTCAAACTGCCTTGGCAACCACTACAAGACTTGTTGGCTTATGACTTTTATACTGCCGAAATTTATCGCTTTACGGTTGTTTTAATCGTGGGTGCAGTCTCCCAGATTATGTATTGGTTTGACCGTTACATTGTCGATGGTTTTGTCAATTTGGTGGGGATGGTGACGGTTTTTAGTGGACAAAGTTTGAAGTACAACACAAGTGGTCAAACTCAATTTTATGCCCTAACAATTCTCTTGGGAATTGGTTTATTAGGTATTCTGGTAAGCTGGCCCATATTGTCTCGTCTGTCACTAATTGTTGGTTGAGGCTCCCTGAAGATTCCCGACTTTTTAGTTAGTAATTAATTTAGATTAAAAAGTCAGGAATCTCAGGAAATTTTCAGAATTAATTACGAACAAAGTATTGGAAGCGAAGTATCACTATATGCTTAGTACCTTAATCTGGCTACCCGTATTGGGAGCGGCAGTTGTCGGGTTTTGGCCCGGAAATGTAACAGCCGAACGTTTGAGAAATATTGCTTTAGCGATCGCTTCTGGCATAGCTATTGTCACTTTGGCAGTTGGTAGTCAATTTGACTTAACTACCTCAAAAATGCAGTTGACAGAATATCTGCCTTGGCTGCCTCAACTTGGCTTGAACTACACCTTGGGTATTGATGGTTTATCTTTTCCCTTGCTAGCTTTAACGGCATTACTAACAGCAATTGCCATCTTTGGTAGCGGTAATAATATTGAGCGTCCTCGCCTTTACTATGCCCTAATTCTGCTAGTTAATGCAGGTGTGGCAGGCGCTTTTGTAGCTCAAAACTTGCTGCTGTTTATCTTGTTTTACGAGCTAGAATTAATCCCCTTATATCTGTTGATTGCGATTTGGGGAGGAGTCAAGCGCGAATATGCAGCAATGAAGTTTTTGATCTACACTGCTGTATCAGGAATTCTGATTTTAGCAGCATTTTTGGGGATAACTTGGCTGGGTCATTCTACTAGCTTTGACTACGGCTCAATTAATACATCTGACTTATCCCAGACTACTCAGCTTATTTTATTGACAGTGCTGTTGGTGGGATTTGGTATTAAAATTCCGCTGGTTCCTTTGCACACTTGGTTACCCGATGCTTATGTCGAAGCTTCGCCATCAGTGGCGATTCTTTTGGGTGGAATGCTGGCAAAGTTGGGAACTTATGGCTTAATTCGCTTTGGTTTGCAATTATTTCCCGAAACTTGGGCATTAGTCGCCCCTGGATTGTCGATAATTGGCGTAATTAGTGTAATTTATGGGGCACTAACTGCGATCGCTCAAAAAGATATTAAACGCATGGTTGCCTATAGTTCCATCGGTCACATGGGCTATATTGTGGTTGCCGCCGCCGCACTCACTCCTTTGAGTCTGCTGGGTGCTGTAGCCCAAATGGTAAGCCACGGCTTAATTCTGGCAATTCTGTTTTATCTTGTAGGTGTGATTGAAACCAAAGTTGGCACTCGTGATTTGGATGTCCTCAATGGTTTAATGAGTCCAATTCGCGGTTTACCTTTAATTAGTGCCCTGCTGGTTTTAGGAGGCATGGCTAGTGCGGGAATTCCTGGTTTAGCAGGCTTTATCGCTGAATTTATGGTATTTCAAGGCACATTCTCGGTATTTCCTTGGCAAACACTTTTGTGCATCCTTGCCTCTGGCTTAACCGCCGTTTACTTCGTAATTCTGCTCAATCGTACCTGTTTTGGCAAACTGGACAACGACACCGCCTATTATCCCAAAGTCCGTGTAGCAGAACGTACCCCGGCTTTGGTTTTAGCCGCCATCATCCTCTTCCTGGGCGTACAACCCACCTGGTTAGTGCGTTGGACTGAAACAACCACAAATGCAATGGTTGCCGCTGTTCCCGCCAAAATCGCTGAAAAAGCCTCACCATCAGTATCAATCCTCAATAGTCCTGAACTCGCCAAAAGTATCTACAAAAAGCGCAAAGCTTCTTTCCAATAGCAGCAGATCTTTAATGGTTCGTTAAAAATTAATCTTCACGAAACAAAACCATGACAGCTACACTAGATAAACCAACTGAACAAAAAGCTAAACTTCCTCCTTCTACCCATGAATTTGCGGAAGTGATTCATCGTTTAGAAGCAGGCGGCGCGATGTTACCTGATACGCCAGAAAACTTGATGCAAATCATCGGGCTTTATAAGGCTTATGCTGTGCCGATGGATTTCTATTGGCGCGACCTTTTATACATTGCAGAACGGGTATTTTTAAACCCATTTCCCTTCTTTAAATACTTTATTCCTAAAGAGTATTTAGATTTGGAAAATCATTACTCTGGAGATAATGCCGATTTAAGAATTTGGCGCGGCATTGGTACAGCTCATCCTGAACTTTTAGAGTTTATGGAAAAGGGTGAAACGGGTAAAATGCCTCGGTTAATGCATCACTTATGGCATGACCGAGTTAATATGGAATTCGCCGAAGAATGCATGAGAGGAATGCTTTGGCATCGCGGTATGGGTGGACAGTTTGACCCATATTTAGATAGCGATGAATATAAGGCTAATGCTGACCGTGCAATTAAGGCTTATTTCAAAGGTAATCCAGCAATGCTGGCACTACATAAGGCGTTTCCAGATGTCTTTTTAGAACAATGCCGCCAGATGTCTTATTACAGCAATTTGGGCTTGTTTTGGGAGATTATGGCACCTGTTTTCTTTGAGATGTCTGACCTTTATGATGAAGGCAAGATTAGCACTGTGCCAGAGGCGATGGACTTTTTGGTAAATGGGATTTTTGCGATCGCAGGTCGTCCGATTTATCATCATGTTTATATTCGGGGTGAAATGTATGAAATTATCCCGAAATCAAAAGGCTTTATGTGGCTGTATGAGGCGGCTTTACCTTATGTAGAAGCGGTGTTTTATCGCACTTCTCCTTTCCGGGGTACAAAGTCTTATAATGCTCAGGCGCAACAAGTTCCTGATGATCAGAAAGATTTCCACTACGGCATTCTTTATGCAGATGTGTTTCCAGTTGGTACGGCGGGCATTCCACCGACACAATTAATGCAAGATATGTTGCATTTTTTGCCCCCTTATTTGGTGGAATATTACAGCAAACATTGCCGTGGTGAAGATGATATGTTGATTCAATTAGGTGTGAGTTTCCAACGCTCAATGTATTGTGTTACTTCGGCGGTAATTCAAGCGTTGCGGGCGGCGTTGCTGTATCCGTTGGATGATCCAAATCCGAAACATTTACAGGCAAATCGGGATTTCTTTGAGGCGCAAATGGATCGATTTAAGCGTCCGGAGGCGAGGTTAAGGAATATTCAGAGTCAGGATTATCGGTAGTAGGTGATGTCTTCGACCCCCCGAAATTCGGGGGGCTTTTTTTTGGAGGATAATGTAGTTTGCCCTATTTAATTGAGCAATTTAGTTTAATAGAGTAAAGGGAAAAGAGTAGTGATTGAGTGGATTTAATTTTCTAAATTTGATGAGTCTTTTATACTAAAATCTTTGCGAGTATCAGGGCAGTAAACAGCTTGAGCCGCGAATACTTCTGCTGAATGTATTAGATCAAATTTCGACATTTTTTTCATATTTTCATCTGTTATATGCTCAAGTTGATAAAGGTTAAGAGATTTTAATGCTTTAGTATCTTCAGAAAATAGAAGTTTGTCTTTGAGAACTCCTTCACCTAGAGCTTTGCAGTTGTTTAGAGCGCGTTCTTTAGACGCATTAAATCCCCCAGCTTCTTGAAAGATTTTCATAGTAGCTACTATATCTTCATCATTTTTGAGCTGTGTTTTAATAAGTTCTTCCAAATGAAGTTTGTATCGTTCATCAAGCTCAGATTCAGTTAAACTATTAGGGCTGGAATCACTTTTAATGTTTTCTAAGTTGGATTTTTCCTGATCATTGACGTTAGAGTTAGTCAAGTTCCCCTGGCTTGAATCTAACTTGGAATTATAAATAATAAAAATAGGGATGCTAATTCCTAGAACAACTGCTCCTATAACTCCAGCTTTTATTAGCTTAGGAAAATGCAAAAACTTTTGAGAAGCGGCAATAACAAAAGGATGAGCTTTTAGATTTCCCCATTTCAACTTTGAACTTGTAGAACTTTTTGTCTTTACAGGTGTTTGCGATGCTATATGATTAATCGGCTTATTTTGTGTTTCATGAGTAGTTATAGATTGAGAAACTGTTGCACTGGGTGAAGGCAATGGTTGTACTGCTAATTCAAATTCTTCACTCCATGCTGGAAAATCTTCCCCTTTTTGTCGCCCATAAACTTTAACTTTCTGGATAGATTCAGTACCCAAACTTGTTATCCCTTTACGAATAAAAGTAACCAAAGCTTGTTGATTTGGCACTTGCGCTGATTCCAGCATAATTTGTAGGCAACCCTCCTTAAATGCCGCTTTAGCAGTAATCCCTTTGGGTTGTAACTGGCGATTCATCAAAATAGCGATCGCTTTTGCATTTCCTTGCTTGGCAAGTTCCAAAACATTTGGCTGAGTCTGATCCATAATGAGCAAAGGTGAGAAATTTGTAGATGATTATTACTCTTAATATTCCCATTTTAAAGCTGCTGGAAACAATTCTAGGGATCTTTTGTCAGCACTTCTTCCACATAGAAAAATATTAGTAGGTTGCGTGATGTTTTCATACCAGCTAAAGCGACCTGCTCTTCGCGATCGCTATAATTAATCCACAACCCTAATCAGCGCTACTGCCATGACTGCCTTAACACCTACAGTCATCCAAACCTACCCAACAAAAATACATATCTGGAAGCCTGCTACTTGGGAAGATTACTTAGTTTATCGTGACGATCCAACCACGGACAAAGTAAGGCTATTTTTTCATCGGGGCTATCTTTTAGTTATTGATATGGGCGGAGAAGGAATTAATCATGCTATAGTCAGCGATTTATTTACGATGTTATTTTTTATCTGGTTCAGTCAAAAACCAGAACAAGTATTTAGTTCATTAGGGCGTTGCTTAATGGAAAAACCAAATACAAAAGCCGGTGCGCCTGATTTAGTCCTTTATTTAGGTGAAGATTATCCTCGTTGGCAACCTGGAGAAGCGCGTCGCATCGATTTAAATCAGTGGCGAGTTCCTAACTTAGTTGGCGAAATTTCTGATACAACTTTGGCAACTGATTTAGATGAGAAAAAACAACTTTATGCTGATTTTGGCATTCCTGAATATTGGATAGTTGATGTTCGAGGTCAACGGGTGTTTGCCTTCCAGTTGCAATCAAATGGAAAGTATCAAGAATGCAGCCAATCTTTGACACTTGCTGGATTACCTATTACTCTATTAGAGCAAACTTTGGCTCAATTAAATGAGGGAACAAATGGTACTGCCGCAACTTGGTTTTCTCAACAAATTGCTACTTTCAAAGTAGAGTAATCAAAGTAAAAAAAAGCGATCGCATTTCCATCAATATAGGGCAGGCAATGCCCACCCTACTAGCTAAATCACCCCATCAAAATCACATTATCAATCACATGAATCACACCATTATCTGCTTCAATATCAGCGGCAACAACGGTGGCATTTTTTACTTCAAACCCATCAGAAGTATCAATTCTAATCGGTGAACCTTCAATTGAAGTAACTGAATCAACTTTTTCTAAATCCGCTTTAGTCAACTTTCCAGAAACAACATGAAATGTTAAAATTCTGGTTAATTGAGGAATATTCTGCACCAAAGTTTGGATAGTTCCCGGCGGTAACTTGGCAAATGCCTCATCAGTCGGCGCAAAAACCGTAAAAGGACCAGGACTTTTCAGCGTTTCAACCAATCCCGCCGCTTTAACCGCTGTTACTAAAGTCTCAAAAGAACCCGCGCCAACGGCAATATCAACAATATCAGGCATTTATGTATCCTTATCGTCAAAACCTTCATCAAAAAGATTGTAAAACAATTCTGATTTTTAGGTGTTGAAATATCTATGATTCTTACAATGCCTAGCTCTATATTCCCTAAAAAAACGCTTGATTTAGACCAGAGCAAGTTATAAACACTAGCTTTTGCTGAATCACCCTATTTTCATCGGACAGCAGAAAACAGAGCCTCTCTCAAATGAATGAGTTTTTGTTCAAATTAAGCTAAAATTCCCACAAGCCAAGCTTTCGGAATTATTTAGGTGTTGAGGAGTAAGAACATGGTTCATCTTAAAAACTGGTTATTCAAAGGCGGCATATCTCTGGGTGCCCTAACAATAGTAGGTATTGCCGCCACAACTCAAAAAGCCTCAGCTCAAGCCGCCTACGGCAGTTATGTTGGCGCAGGTGTCACCGTCGGGACATCCAACGGTCCGCAAGACAACGGTAGGCAGGTTGGCGGCGTCATTGCGGCACGATACAAACTTTTAGAACTTCCTATATCCTTACGCGCACAAGCCCTGATTGGCTCAGGAGTGGCGGTTGTGCCAACAATTTCCTACGACATTCCCCTCAACTGGCAAACTGACGCCTATCTGGGAGTCGGTGCTGCCTTTGCCGCCGGCAGTTCACCTTCACCCGTCGGAGATAAAACCAGTTTAGCGCTGCAACCAGGTATAGATTACGTTGTTGCTAACAGTAACACAGTGCTTTTTGGTAATGCAATTATTGCCTTTGATGCCTATCGAAATGGTGGCGGAACTGCGATTTCTGTGCAAGGTGGAGTTGGTGTTAGATTTTAGTTAGTTTTGATTGAGCAGAGACTGGATTCTTGCAGGGGGCCAGTAAATTTTATAGGCTCGACCAACAATCAAATCATTAGCGAGAAAACCCCAAACATGGGAATCAAAGCTATTATTGCGATTGTCTCCCATCACAAAATAAGATTGCTCTGAAACTTGCTCTGGTCCCCATTGATAAACTGGCGGCTCTGCTAGATAATTTTCTAGTAAAGGTTGGTCATTAATATAAACTAACTTATCGCTGACACGAATAATTTCTCCTGGTTTACCAATCACTCGCTTAATAAAAAATCGCTGCTTTTTATTATCAGTTTCATGCTGAAGAACTATAGCTGATAATGGTTCTTTAAAAACAACTAAATCACCCCGTTTTGGTGAATAACTATCAGCTTTATTAACAAAAACTCGATCTCTTACCTGAAGTGTTGGCAACATAGATTCACTAGGAATTTCAAACAAATCAATTCTTTGCTGTACCCAGCTTGGTAAATAACTACCAATGATTCCCAAAGCAAAAATACCAACAGCAATTATAGTTAAAAGTTGCTGTCTTTTTCTACGAGGCTTGGGAAAAGAAACAAAGACATGGTAGCAAGCAAAAGCTAAAACGATTGGAATTACAATTAGCAAATTAGGTAAAATTTTGGTTATAGTAGAAAAGATTATAAATGACGAAAGAAAAAATGCCCCAAGTATAGCTTTTTCAATATACAAATGACCTAATCCGGGTAATATTCGCGTCAGAAAAACAGCAAACCACGGGTCTTTATTAATTCTGGGAATTTTTTCATGATTTTGAATATCTAGTTGCTCTATTACACAGTTATAGGCATCAAATAAACCAAAAATATAAAGAATAACAGCTATAAATAAACAAGCTAGACCAGTAACAGTATTACCATTAGAACTAAAGATAGACCAAAAGGCAATTGCTATGATCACACTTTGACAACAAATAAATCCCCATCCTTTAATTTTTTTACCTGCATATAGTTGTCCAATACCAGGAAAAAACATCGAAAGATTTACTGCTAACCAAGGTTCAAGGACAGATTTGGAATTTTGACTTGTGATTATTAAGGGCATAACTTAAAACAATAAGCCATCTGTAATCTACTAATTTAACCTGAAAATTAATGCTTAATAGGCTCAGATAAAGCAGAAGCCACGGCTTGAAGACTGCGATTATCTCGTACCATTGAATAATGAGCAAATACAGGAAGCTTTACCTCTTTACCAACAGGCATCTGTGAACTTTTCGCTGGCACAATTACAAAATCCCAAGGTGTCCAAAGCGAGGTAAAGTTAAGACGTTCTAGCATCGAATAATCTTGATTTAAATCATGCAAAAAAGCACTTCCAGGACGCATTTGAACACATCCAGGACGTGCGGAAAGGTAAGCCATGCGAGTGCCTTGATTTGGTGCAGAAATTGTCACAAAACGCTGCACTCTTTCGATACCACCTAACCGTTGTACATAATAACGTGTCACCAAACCACCCATACTTAAACCTACTAAATCTAGAGGTTGTTCTAATTCAAAAGTCTGGTCTACATAATCTGCAACTTGAAGTGCCAATTCGTCTAAACCAATAGTTGCATTATGAGGCTTTAGATTGAGAGTATAAACTGACCAACCATGACTAGTCAAATAGGCAGACATTTTGCTAAAAACTAGAGATGTTCTGATGATTCCGTGAACTAGCAAAACTGGGTTATGCTGTGTTGTATACATAATAGGAAGCGATGGGATAGTATTTTTATTATTATTTTACCAAGTAGCCTATATTGCTTTCTTTACTGCTAATATTAAGCTGTGCTGGCTAACTTGGCTGAGTTAAGAATTACATAGACTGTAGAGGTTCAGGAACGCTAGTTATGCAAATTTTTGCTAAAAATAAGAATTAACCAATAACGAGTAACCGAAAGCTGCACATGGTACAAAAACGTTTGCTACATTCACACTTAGACGAACCTGAAGAAGAAGATTTATTTGATTATTATTACGACCAACAAGGTAGTTCACCGGGAACTCTCAATATAGAAGAAGATGCCCCGCCTCCTGAAATTATTTTGATTGACTATAATGAGGCAAAACGTGTACGTTTGAAGTTAAATAATCCTGAAGATTGTATACCTTATTTAGATACGGAAACAGTTTCTTGGATTGATGTTTTAGGTTTAGGTTGTGAAGATATTTTGCAGCGTTTAGGTCAAGTATTTGAGCTGCATCCGTTAGTACTAGAAGATATTGTTAATGTTCCTCAACGAGCAAAAGTAGAAGATCATGAAAACCATTTGGTGATTATTTCTCACATGGTTTTACTTAAAGAAAACTCTACAGGATTTTGGAATGAGCAAGTCAGTTTAGTATTAGGAAAACATTACTTACTAACAGTACAAGAAGAACCTTCAAGAGATTGTTTTGGACCTGTACGCGATCGCATTCGTTCTGGTAAAGGCACGATCCGCAAGCAAAAAGCAGATTATTTAGCCTATACATTAATTGATTCTATTATTGATGGCTTCTTTCCTGTATTAGAAGCTTATGGAGAGCGAATTGAAGAATTAGAAGATGAAGTTGTTGCTAATCCGACACGCCGCACTATCGAAAAAATTTATCAAATGAGGCGAGAATTATTAGCATTACGCCGCGCTATTTGGCCCCAAAGAGATGCTATTAATAGTCTAATTCGAGATGGCAGTGATTTAATTAGCACCGAGGTACGAATTTACTTACGAGACTGTTACGATCATGCCATTCAGGTTATGGATATGGTAGAAACTTATCGAGAACTATCCTCTGGACTTATGGATATTTATTTGTCTTCAGTTGGCAATAAAATGAATGAAATCATGAAATTTTTAACAGTCATGTCTTCAATTTTTATTCCCCTAACCTTCATCGCAGGTATTTATGGCATGAACTTTAATACCGAAAAATCACCCCTAAATATGCCAGAACTAAATTGGTATTGGGGATACCCAGTTTGCCTAGCGGCAATGTTCGTAATTGCCGTTGGCTTAATCTACTTTTTTTGGCAGCGAGGTTGGTTTGAAAATTTTTCTAGTATTGACAAAAAGAGAAAATCATGATGTATCATAAAAAATCGAAAAGTATTTGTCATGCCATCTTGCTCTAATCCGCTCCGATAAACTTAAATTACCAGCTTTTTTTATGGATACTTCAACCCTAGATAGCCCACAGTTAAGCTTAGATCTCCTAGTCTTCACCATCTACATGATTGTGACGACATATATCTTATACCAAGCTTATAAATCTTTAGAAAATAAAGTAGTAATTGCTCCTGATATGGATTATATCAATCAGCAATTAGAAGAATATGAAATCAAAGACTTAATCGCCATAAGTTTTAAATTTGCTGGAAGTTATGCGCTTCCAGACCTAACTAAAATCCCAATTGTTATTCAGAATAAATCCCAAGATGATAGCATCCATGTCGATTGGGATGAATGTACAATTACCAATTTTGCTAATGTATCGGCGCGAGTAATTCGGATTATTTCTGGAATTACAGACATTCCCCAAAAACAAGCCATAGAAAAGATTGCTCCCAATCGCAAGATTACTGAAAATTTGAACGATGATAAATCGGGCACAGGTCCTTTATTTAAACCCCGCAGTCTTAAAAAAGCTGCGGCTAAGGGAGATCCATTCTTACTACGACTATACTTTAGAAAAGTTAACCTAGCAGGGCAGACAACTCCTTACGCCATACAATGTCGGTTTATGCCCAAAAAACTACGCTTGAAAAGAGCAATTACCCTTGCTTTTAAACCGAGAAAGTAGAACTAGTACTTGAGGCAGCCCAGCAGAAAAGCAATCAAGTACAAGTAGCAGGGCTGAAGCTGCCACCAAAATTCTCAATGTGATCAGCCCGTTACCAACAGATTTATCTAGATAAACATCAATAACTAACAGTTTCGGCATATTGGCGACTAAACTGGATGAGGGAAAGAGTAGGCGCAGGTGGTTGCGGATTTGCTTTTTTGAGCGAATTTGAGGAAAGTCCGGGCTCCCGAAAGACCAAAACTTGCTGGGTAACGCCCAGTGCGGGCGACCGTGAGGATAGTGCCACAGAAACATACCGCCGGTTGGTCAGTAGTTATTGGTTACTAATTAGTGACTGAGGACTACTGACTAATGCAGGTAAGGGTGCAAAGGTGCGGTAAGAGCGCACCAGCAGCATCGAGAGGTGCTGGCTCGGTAAACCCCGGTCGGGTGCAAGGTCGAGGGGCAAGGTTGGTCTTTTTCCGGCCCCGCTGTGAGTACCGCAAGAGGCGTTTGGTAACAAACGTCCCAGATAGATAACCGCCCCCTCAGAAATGGGGGAACAGAACCCGGCTTATGTCTACCTCCTTCCCATTTATTAGCTCTACCGATTGTGACTCAACTCCCGGCACCTCGGCAGCGACAGCTTCAGCGCTGGATACAGCTGAGGCTGCCCAAGAGCGTCAGTCTCGACCTGAGTCGCTTAGATCAGGCGTTAACTCACAAGTCGGTTAATACCCTTCACAACTATGAACAGCTTGAGCTGCTAGGCGACGCGGTGCTGCGCCTAGCAGCTACAGAGTGTCTGCAAGACAACTTCCCTGCCGCCTCTGTGGGCGAGCTTTCGGCGGTGCGGTCGGTGCTGATTAGCGATCGCAGCCTAGCCCAGCTAGCCCAAGATCTGGACTTGGCCTCCTGCCTCAGCATGGGTCCTGGCCTGAAGGCTGGGGCAACCCATCTAGCCGATGCCTTAGAGGCTGTAGTCGCCGTGCTTTATTTAGAAACCCATACTCTGAAGCTGGTTCGAGTCTGGTTAGATGACGCCCTGCACCACCAGGCGATCGCGGTATACCAAGACCCCGCCAAACAAAACTACAAAGTAGCTCTACAAGAACTTACCCAGGCCCACAGTAAGTCCCTGCCTCAGTATCGAACCGCCGAGCAGCGCCCCGTAGACGGCGACCCCCAGCGATATCAATCAACCGTGTGGTTCCGAGAAACCTGTTGGGGAACCGGCTACGGTCCGACTAAAAAACAGGCCGAGCAGGCCGCCGCTACTGCCGCCTACGATCGCCTGCGCCAGGACCTTGCCCATGTCTCCTCCTCCCCTTGACTTAGCCGTCATTGGTTTAGGCCGCTGGGGCACGCACCTATTGCGCAACTTTCTGGCCCTGCCCGAGGCTCGGGTGACTGCTTTGGTAGACCCTAATTGCCAGCGGCTGCATGAGCTGTGCGATCGCTTTGGTTTAGCCAACACTGTATCTTGCTACGCCACCTGGGCAGAGGCCGTAACGCATCCGGGCCTGAAAGCAGCGGTTGTTGCCACCCCCGCTAGCACCCACTACCCTATCGTCAAAGCCGCCCTAGAACACGGGCTGCACGTGCTGAGCGAAAAACCCCTTACCCTGGAGCTGGCCACTAGCGATATTCTGTGTCGGCTGGCGGCGGTCCAGCAGCGGCAGCTGGTTGTTGACCACACTTACCTCTTTCACTCCGCCGTTCAGCAGGGA
>JBATUR010000116.1:0-40124 GCA_049671305.1 Coleofasciculaceae cyanobacterium | reverse complement strand
ATTAGTTTCCCCAGCGAGTGGGGACTGGTGCTAGAACCCTGTCAACTGATCTTAACTACCGAGTTTCCATTCAATTAGTTTCCCCAGCGAGTGGGGACCCCAGATCTGCCAATCAAATCGGCAGTCCAAGTGTTTCCATTCAATTAGTTTCCCCAGCGAGTGGGGACCTCGGAATCACTACAACTTGCGCCCGATGTAACGGGTGTTTCCATTCAATTAGTTTCCCCAGCGAGTGGGGACGAGGGAGGAAAATTAAACTACTCCGATAAGACTGGAAAAGTTTCCATTCAATTAGTTTCCCCAGCGAGTGGGGACGGGTTACTCTATCCATCCTAACGCCTGAACGTCATCAAGTTTCCATTCAATTAGTTTCCCCAGCGAGTGGGGACTCTTTTTGAAGCTTTTTGGCATCTTCTAATACATTTGTTTCCATTCAATTAGTTTCCCCAGCGAGTGGGGACACGACTTACCGTTTAATTTGGCAGGAAGAACCCTAGTTTCCATTCAATTAGTTTCCCCAGCGAGTGGGGACCCGATTATGCAAAGCCCGACATCGTTCACCCGTTGTTTCCATTCAATTAGTTTCCCCAGCGAGTGGGGACCAAGGAAGAA
The DNA here is from genome assembly GCA_049671305.1 of Coleofasciculaceae cyanobacterium. Lineage (GTDB taxonomy): Bacteria > Cyanobacteriota > Cyanobacteriia > Cyanobacteriales > Coleofasciculaceae > CADCTM01. The sequence goes on along the minus strand of JBATUR010000116.1, from coordinate 39,512 downwards.
AACATGAACTTAAGACCGATGCTATGTTTCCATTCAATTAGTTTCCCCAGCGAGTGGGGACTTTTCAATGGGTGAGGTGAGGCAGTATTTAGACAAGTACCGTTTCCATTCAATTAGTTTCCCCAGCGAGTGGGGACCTCTTGATACCACTGAACCTCATCATCTCAATAGCGATGTTTCCATTCAATTAGTTTCCCCAGCGAGTGGGGACAAGCAATTCAACTAATCATTTCCTACAATACTTCATGTTTCCATTCAATTAGTTTCCCCAGCGAGTGGGGACAAAACCTTAAAGCGAAAGCTTGTTGGATGCACATCGCTAGTTTCCATTCAATTAGTTTCCCCAGCGAGTGGGGACTTTTTTTAAATTATTTTTCGGGAATTGTAGTAATCTTTGTTTCCATTCAATTAGTTTCCCCAGCGAGTGGGGACTTGTATGATTTACACACAAATTCATGATCCCCTTGGCGTTTCCATTCAATTAGTTTCCCCAGCGAGTGGGGACTTTGGGGCCCTCAAAAAAGGTGTGCACGGAATCATTCACGTTTCCATTCAATTAGTTTCCCCAGCGAGTGGGGACACTAGCAACCCGTGCAACAAAGTAACACACATTAAACTGTTTCCATTCAATTAGTTTCCCCAGCGAGTGGGGACTTTGGTGCTGGTTTACCTGTTACCGACTTATCCTTAGTTTCCATTCAATTAGTTTCCCCAGCGAGTGGGGACAGCCTGAATCCTACTACACAGTCGCCGATGCCCATTGGTTTCCATTCAATTAGTTTCCCCAGCGAGTGGGGACAAACAAACAGATGTTGACACTAGAGGAATTGCACAGATTGTTTCCATTCAATTAGTTTCCCCAGCGAGTGGGGACTTATAAAGATTATAGGGAAACCATTCAACCAATTAGTGTTTCCATTCAATTAGTTTCCCCAGCGAGTGGGGACTCTTATTCGCTTGTCCGCTAACGTAGTCAAGATATTTTTGCGTTTCCATTCAATTAGTTTCCCCAGCGAGTGGGGACGCAGAATGCTGATGAGTTTGATACCAAGTGTTACACGTTTCCATTCAATTAGTTTCCCCAGCGAGTGGGGACTTTAAGTCTTATGTAGCACCGCCTACTGTGCTAAGTTTCCATTCAATTAGTTTCCCCAGCGAGTGGGGACTATTAATAATGAAGTAGGTAGATTTAGTATCAATTGTTTCCATTCAATTAGTTTCCCCAGCGAGTGGGGACTAATTCAAGCATTAATTCCTGAAATTAATTTGTCTGGTTTCCATTCAATTAGTTTCCCCAGCGAGTGGGGACACATTTAAATTAGTAGAGACTATTCTTAGAATAATTGGAAGTTTCCATTCAATTAGTTTCCCCAGCGAGTGGGGACCTAATCTAGAAACAGACGATTGGTTAATTTTTAGTTTCCATTCAATTAGTTTCCCCAGCGAGTGGGGACCTCCTCCATTTTTATACGCAAATTTTAAATTAATTAACTTGTTTCCATTCAATTAGTTTCCCCAGCGAGTGGGGACAAGTTAATTCTTCCATCTTTACTATTATTATCTTTTTCACGTTTCCATTCAATTAGTTTCCCCAGCGAGTGGGGACTAGCTGGCGTAAAATCAACCGAAAAAACAACTTATTTTAGTTTCCATTCAATTAGTTTCCCCAGCGAGTGGGGACTTAATTAATTAAAACCAATGAGACTTTCACAAAAAGTTTCCATTCAATTAGTTTCCCCAGCGAGTGGGGACAGGAAACTCACGCTGACATTCTGTTAGCACGTAAAACGTTGTTTCCATTCAATTAGTTTCCCCAGCGAGTGGGGACTATCTTTATTAATAAATTAGATGTATAAGATTATAGTTTCCATTCAATTAGTTTCCCCAGCGAGTGGGGACCCCTCCATTTTAGACCCATATCCCGTATAGGTTCTAGAGGCACATTCCGAAGCTCACCCATTTTTGCCTCATAATTCCGGCAAAAGCTCCCCAAAAAATGCCCAAAACCCATACAGAGTAACCAACCGAAGCTCACAACCAAAGAATCAACATTTCAGCCATTTTGCCTGAGCCTCGGTGGACGATGATACAAAACTCAAATAACAACACTCCCCGGCGCTTCTGTAACATCAGGTCCCACCCCCCAAGCCTCCACCTGCCCCAACGTATGCCTTGACAAAGGATAAAATCGCACACTATCCTCAGAAAACTTAACCAGCTTCTTCAACCTTTGTCGCAGTTCATCAAACTTTTCAGAAGAAACTACCAACTCAAACACAGAATACTGCACACGCCTACCATAACCCAACAACAAATCAGACACTTTTTTGCGCCGCTTATTATCAGGAATGTCATAAGCAACCACATAAAGCAACATTTCTCATTAACTACCTACATTGTCTTTTTGCCAACGAAACTATAGGACAACTAACAACATTACCAATCAAAGTATTAAACCCGACACGATAAACATAAGCTCGTGACCGATTAGACAGATAAAAAAAGCCCAAAGAAAAGCCATCACCAGGAAACAAACCCAAATAACTTGTATAGCAGTCACCATATTCAAAACCTGACAAACTATATCTTGTCGGTGAACGCTTAATCGTCGAATCAACAAGAGAAACCCCCTCAATTGTCGTAAACCAAAAAGGAAGTTTAGAGTAAGGATGAACACTGTACCAAATCCCCTCCAACTGCCCAGAATCAGAAGAATTAGAGCAAACCGTAACCGCATAACGAACAGAGTGTAAAGAAGCCTCAGACTTAGCTCGATACAAAGCTAATTGCAATTGAGAAGCAGCAAAGCGTATCTGTTGCCTTTGTACAAAAGCTAGCCAAGAAGGAACAGAAATTGCACAAATCACTCCCATCAAAAATCCCACAATCATCACCTCAAACAAAGTAAATCCAGCATAAAAAAGCGAATTATTACTATTCAATACCTGTCTTAACTGTTGCTGATTAATACACATCTGCTTAATCAATCAAATAAGGTTGATAAAGTTGAATCGGATTATAAACAAACCGTTTATAAGCAAGAACTTGAGAAGTTAGCAAATCCCAACGCGGCACCTTACCATCATCATCATCAATCTGAATTAATTCCTCCATACGTTGTAGAAAACCTTTGAGATACTTATTTCTCCCAAAATCATTGAGATAACAGCCACCATTGCGATAAACAAAATCTTTTTGAGCATCAATAAGCTTGCGATTAATCATATACATCACCAAAGAATCAACCAACGGTGCCCGAAATTCCTCAATCAAATCACTAGCCAAAGCCGCATGACGCACACTACCCTGATGTAAACAAGCTTGATAAGGATCTAATCCCTGAATCTCAATCAACGCCAACAAATGATTCCAAAGAATCTGATACCCAAAACTCAACATGGCATTTACCGGATTACCAGGAGGGCGACGACTACGAGCCAAAAACACAAACTCAGGCTGTGTCAAACACTCCCCAAAAGCCGAGAAATACTGCGCCGCCCCCGCACCTTCAAAACCCATCAAACGCTCCAAACAATCACTCTCAGCCGCTTTTTGAGCCAAATGAGCCAGATTTTGCAACACCCCTTCCAGCAACTGAGACTCACAACGCCTCTTCTGACGCCGCAACAAAACCCGACTATTCTTCAACTTAGCCAAAACAATCGCCCTAGCCGCAATCAACCGCTCCACAATACCCAACTGCCGCTGATAATGAGCTAAATGACGATAACCCCGCTCAATCGACATCAAACGCCCATAGCAATAACCCATACGAGACAGATAAGCGATGGGAATATCCCGCCATAAACAACTTCTAATCACCTGAGTTGTGACTTGCGACTTACCAAAAATCAGAATTTGTTCCGTCAGAGGCAACTGCACCTTGGCATGAATTACTTCTCCCTGCTTAACAAGCAAAGACTCCTGCTGCAAACTTACATAACAACCTTGCACAGATACATATAATGTCCTCATTAACGCTTCCTCTCCATAGCAGCATTACGACGACGAAGACTTTGTTGCAGAGAATCAATATGAGAAAATAACTCTGCCGATGTCGGTGGCAATAGCCAAACAATTACCCTGTCAGCCACGCTAGAAACAAGATAAGTTGCCAAAGTAACTAACAGACTATTAATAATCACTGCAGCCAAACCTAAAGGAGCAATCAGCAAAATAATCAAAGTAATGCTACCTGTCGAAATAGACACCAAAGCATTACGCAACTGTTGAGAACGAGTTGAAATATACATGAGAATTTAAAACCTCAAACGACTATAAAGCTTCGTGAAAAACCCCCAACTTACAGAACTTATGTATGGGGCGTAGAGCCGTCATTAGTGTCACCTTAACGTTAAACCTGTAGTCAGTCAGGAGTTTAAACTCCTGCCTCAAAGCTAAAGTATTCTTTAGAGTACTAATGATTAATCAGTCCTTTTTAAAAGACTTTAGCTATTAGACGGGGACTTGATTATCCAGCGGTTTTCGGATTAAGTTAACACTAATAAAAACCGTGTCCTACTATATTTCGTTATAGTTTGCCAGCAAATTTGCGTAAGTTCTATTCTTAGATAAGTCGAGGTTCTAAGACAAACTTACAAATAGGGTTACAATTTTTGTAACGGTATTCCCAAAAAAGAAACCTGAGCAGAATTAGGATTCAACTTAGGAACCTGGGGACTATTTTGATTAGACAACAAACCTAGCACCACAAAAGCCAAGATTGCTACCAGAAATAACATTCCTTCTCCTTCAGACTGAGGAGCATCTTGATGGAATCTACAGCACAAACATTGACACTTGTCAAGTTCCAATCGAGCCAAAGCATAGTTTCCACACTTCGGGCATTCTTCCAAAACATTTCTATTATCTAAAAACTCAGGTTTCATACTTAGACATTGAATAGTTTACTTACTAATTAAGTGAAAACTTTCAGAATTTGTGACAAATTTATAAAAGAAATTGTGGCAAATTTTATTTTTAAAACTGTGGCAAACTTATAAAAAATCTGTGATAAACTTACAAAAAACTGTACAAACTTATATAAAAACCTGTGGCAACTTATAAAAATCTGTACAAACTTACAAAAGACTGTGACAAACTTACAAAAAAACGCCGTTCTCAGCAAACGACGCTTTTCATATTGTTTTTAGTAAAAAAGATACAACAATTCTTCAAAAATAAAACTGGAACTTGAAACGGTTATTTCTTACCTAACAAACTAACCTAGTTCGCCAACCAAAACAATTGCCTCTCCCACGATTAACCTTAAATCCTTGCTTATATAACTCTATAGCTTTGAGAGTACGAAGACCAATATAACCATCAATCAGTCCATCATATAAACCCAACTCCTGCAAGTACTTCTGAACTTCCTTAGAGCAGTTTTGTTGGGGTATCTGCCGAATCATTTGTTCACACCAAAAGCTGTCTATAGACTTCTTTAACTCTTGAAGTTGATGCCGAATAACTGGTTCTTTAGTTAATCCTAATTCATGAGCTAATATATGGTCTGTCTCACTAATTAAAAAATCAAACCAAGGATCAAACTCTGCTAACTGTAGTATTTCTCCAATTCGTTCAGCTTGCCGTTGTGTCAAAGTTTGTTGTGACGCCAAATTACAGTATTCATGAATGATGTCTCTATATTTGAGAGATTGTTTAACTAGTATTTCGCTATTATCCATTGGTTTTTGACTCCTTGGCGTTCCCATGATTCAAAAGAAATGCTTTTCTCCTAAACTAGTTCAAATAATTGTCAAGTATTCAGTAAATAGTGCTGACAAACTTATCCAGAAATCGAGCTGATATCTAGACGGTGTATGCAACCTATTTATAAAAGTGACTTTTCTGAATCATTACAGAAAGAGAGTATTTTTGCCTTCTCTACAGTCTCTACTTCAGATAAGTCCAGTAATTAGTGTTTCAGGAGTCCCTTTCGTGACAGGATTTTATTTAAAGTTTCGTAAAGATAGTTAGATGTCTTTCATTGAGAAGTCTATAAATTCGATATTAAGCCAAACCTCCACCAATAGGTGAGCATTGCCTCTTAACCGCTACTCCTAGAGTGGAAGCATCTAACTACGTCAACAAGCACAGAATAGAGCAAGAAAAAAGGTTAGATTCGACTGTCACATCAATTAGGTATTATTCACTAATAATTGCGTTAACTACTATACCTTTACTATTTATCCAACTGGATAGTCACATTAGTTACAGATTGCTCACTAATGATTGAGAGTGGTTTTTTAGTATCTTATGACAGACTCAGAACCCCCTCGATATGCATCTTCCCCAGAAGATTCATTAAATGCCGCCGTGATAGAAGTATTAGGAAAAGATAATCCTCATGCTTATTCGACAATCTTGTTCATTCAGAGGTGCTTGATACAATTCAATCTATCTAGTCAATATGAAGCTCACGAAATTCTTAATGATGCCTATGTGCGTGGTCGAGCCTTTTTACATTCTGGAGGAATTATTAGAAATATTCACTCGTGGTTAAAGAGTACATCTTTCAATATTATTCGGGAAAATAGTCGTAGGCAAAAAAGAGAACCACTAATAGATCCTGAAGTGGTAGAATTAATCCCTTGTTTAAGAAGTTTAGGAGATAGCGTTATTTCGACCGAAGAGATTGATAATAAGTGGAAGGCGTTGATGAATTCGCTTACAGCACTCTCGCACACAGACCCAGAAGGCACAAGATTGTTACGTTTAAAAGCTCAAGGACTGTCCTGGAAGGAGATTCATCAACAATTAGTTAAAGAGGATGGTGAAGCACCAAATGAGTCTACTTTACGGCAGAAAGGATGCCGTGCTACGAAAATACTTAGAAAAATTTACCATTCAAAAATTACTGATACTGCTGATTTGCAAATTCTTTGAAAAACTGACACTAACAGCTCACACACGAGCTGTACAAGTATCAATATACAGAGTTTTTCACTTTGGCAATAATCTACTAGCGATAATCTAAATTCTCATCTATTTGCTACTCACCTAAAATTGATAGCCTGATATTAAGATAAAAAGACGATATTCAATCAAGAAAAAATTAGTATCATTTTCAGTAAACAAGTCAGGAAATACTAGCCTAGACCATAAATTGGATGAATATTTTCTTTAAGTTGTTTTTGATTGTCAAATAAAGCTAACTTAAATAACTATGGCAAAGAAACCTGTCCTCCACCCCTACGCTGACCGTCTAGCTTTTGAACGTATTTTGCTCTTAATTGCGACTTTAGTCCAATATCCCGGCGTTGGCTGTGACGACTCCTTCACTGAAACTGAAACCGACAAACACCATAATGCCTTAGATGCCGTACAAGCCAAGTTACGACAAGTTGCGACGACGGTGGGAGTCGAATTGCCAGAAGGGTATCCAACTACACCAACAATTCGCAAAGACCTGCAAACTCTTCGCGACTACGGCATTCTTGACCGCCGAATGTATCGCTGGGGCTATTATTTAGGTACAGGGGCGATGAATATCAATGAATTGAAAGTTGCTTTTAACGCCATAGAATCCCAAGCTGAATATCAAGGTGACCCTCAAGTACGCCAAATTTATCAAATACTTGAGCAACGATTACGAGGGCTGGATTTGGACAGTAAAGGAGATTTCTTTTATCCAGTACGCGCTTACTTAAATCGCCCAATTATTTACACTGACCCCAAGGAAATGGTTGTTAAGGGAAAGTATCAGCATACCTTGTTTCACTGCTTGGACACAGTAGAAAATGCGATCGCTTCTGGTCAGCTTATAGAATTGTACCGTTACTCAGAACCATATCAACGGCAAACTGGATATTTACAAGTTTACCCATTACAGTTATTTTACCATGATATTGCTTGGTATCTACTTTATGAAATAGCTCAAACACAACATTTAGTCGTTGAAAGATTAGACCGATTTAAAGACCATTGCCAAGTTATTAACAGTTGCCAACCACGGGGACAAAAAGCCCAAAGAGAGAGCCTAAAAATTTCCCAAAAACTGATGAAAGCAGGCTGGGGAATTTATTTAGGACAACTTGAAGAACAACAACTGGAAAAAAATGGGAAACTACTCTTTGAGAAAGTCAAAGTCCGATTTTTTCCACCCGGAACAACTTTTATTAGAGAAGGTGAATGTCGTCATCCCAGCCAAGAAATTATTCTCGGCAAAAAAGATAGTAATGGCGAATATATTCATGTTGATTATCTTGTGAAATTACCCGAACGTTCCCTTCATGAATTCAGTCGCTGGGTATATCGCCACATGGGTAATGCTTTAGTATTATCTCCCCCTAAACTTGTAGAAAAACATCGCCAAGAAGCGCAAGCTTTAATAAAGCGCTACTCATAATATCAAATCATGTCAGTACCACTTATTTGTCATATTTTAATTGGTTGTCCTGGTTGTGGTAAATCTACATTTGCTGCTCAACTCAATCAACTTCACCCAACAGCTAAAATTATTTCCACTGACCAAATTCGTACTGAACTATTTGGTAATGCAGGTATCCAGGGAAACTGGTTAATGATTGAAAAAGAAGTATTGAAGCAAATGCAAAAAGCTATGCAAGCTGGACAACCTGTCATCTATGATGCAACGAATGCTAAGAAAGAGTGGCGAATAGTTTTACTAAAACAACTAGCTGATATTAGTACCAAAGTTTGTAACCAAGAAGTACAGTGGATTGGCTGGCATTTACAAACACCATTAGAACTCTGTAAAGCTTGGAACAAAAAACGTGTTCGGCAAGTTCCAGATATTGTAATTGAGGAGTTGTTTCAAGAGTTGCAAGATAATCCACCCCATGTATCCGAAGGCTTTTTCTTAATTAATTATGTAGATATTAGTAACGACTAACATTTACAACATCAAGCATCATTAAGTCAAGAAATATTTATCGTTGTTTAAAATGTGGACGTGAGTGATAGCGTGGAATTAAAGTTGCCAAATATAAATCTTGGTCAGGTCGATAGGTACAACTTACTTCCCTACCTATTGTCGAGAAGAATAGGAAAATATAAATAAAGGAGTAAAATCGCCAGTTATAATTTCGGCGTTGCATAATTTAGGGATGAATCTTGTAGGGTAGGCATCCTACCTGCCTCTCAAATAAAGGGTTTCAACCTAGATAGAATCTAAAATCATCTTTTCATTCAGCAACGCCCTAATTTCCAGGTAATTAAACTTAAATTTATAGAAGATTCTTTTGTATGTCCGAAAGTTTTACCATGACAGTTAAAGTATGAACTGGAGAAGGCATAAAACCGCAGCTTTCTACATAAAAAGTTTTCACCTTCTCATCAAGTGCATGAGCCAGAATCGCTCTAACTCCTAAAATCTCTGAGGCTTGTAAAGTACGCATTACTGCATCTTTAATCAGCCCCAGACCAATGCCTTTTCTTTGGTGGTTGATATCAACAGCAAGCCTTCCTATTATTACAACTGGTATGGGGTCTGGCATATTTCTTTTGATTTTACCTGGAGCTTCAGTATGAGTAACCTGACCAGTAGCTAGACAGTAATACCCCACTACTTTATTCTCATAACAGACAACATATGTACGTGAGGAACCAAGTTTTTCATTTTCAAAAGCACGTTCTTTTAACCAGTTATTGAGACTTGTCTCACCACAATCAAATGACTGTATATCATGTGTCTGTTGAATATGTTCTGGTGAGGTGTAATTCACTATTGAAAGCTTTCTTATTTGTTGAGAGGGATTAGTTTTGTCATAATAAGTTCTCAAAAAGTATTAGTTTGGTCATCTAAGGATTTCCACTCAAATAACTAAACATTTTCCCTAATACTTTGTAAGAATCAACAGCGAATTCCAGGTGGTCATTCCCAAGGAGATTTTGTCTGAAGCAATTGATGTAACTTCTCGTTCTTTGCTGGAGGCGTGTCAAGAGCCTGATTAAAAGCTTCCCATTGTTCATCACTAAGGCGGAACAATCTGCGATCTAGCAATGCCTCTTCTGCTGCTCGATAGGAAGCTTCTAGCATGAATGCACTCCGACTCTTGCCACAGACAGAAGCCGCCGCGTCTATAAGGTCAAGCTGATTTGGCTCAATTCTCATATTGACAACCTCAGAGCGTTTAGCCTTGTCTGTTTTATTCGTTAGTGCCATAGCTATCCTCTATTTTATTGACTATGTGTATACATTGTATACACGACGGACTTAGACAGTCAACTATGTACCTTCATAAACTGTGCATTTTTTAACTTAGATTACCTTCAGCTCTTGTCAAGTAAAAATAACTATTTACTTTATTAATCCTGACGAAGCTGAACTCTAGCTTCTAGATATTTTTCAGCTTTTTTTGTCAATGCTCTTGTCAATATCGGCATTTTTTGGAAATCAAACAACCCTCATTGATACATTGATTCATAGAAATGAACTGAGGCAAAAATTACTGTAACTTAGCTTATTAAATTGACTAAATACTGTCTCTTTTTAGCATTAAACCCTGACTAAATATAGCGTTCACCTTAAATATTTGGACTCGTCTAACTTAAATATTTGGACTCTTCCAACTTAAATATTTAGATTCAGATTTTTTGTGCTTTTCTTCTTCAATAATCACCTTCTTGATTAACTATTGGATTTTATGAAAACTAAACATTCTGTTTCAATCTTTGCTTTGACTTCAATACTTACACTAAGCGGACTGGGCATACAAATCAAAAAAGCCAGTATCCAACCCATGTCTGCCGTCGCTCAAAGTGCTTCTTGTGATGGCAAGATTCGCTCAGAAAACTTCTCTCTTCGTGTCGGGTCATCTACAGGAATTAACCTGCGTTCCAACCGTCAATTGGATGCTCGTACTAATAAAAATGTTGCTTACAATGCAACAATTAACCTTGACGGTTGGGCTTATGGTCAAAGTGTCAATGATCTCTGGAATGGTAAGCCAGATGCAATTTGGTTTCGACTTCAAGAAAGAATTGATGGTCAAGAACGTTGGGTTCCTAGTGCTTATATGATTGGATATCCTCCTAGTAAGCCGCCTACGCAACCTAATTGTACTCCTACTCCAATTGGACAAATTGGACAGCCAGACTTCACATTAGCCGTATACCGCCAAGACAATCCATTTTGGCGTGCTGGATATGCACCAAGTTTTACTAATCCACCTAATCCTAAACTAGGGAAATCTCAAGGAAATTGCACTTGGTATGCCAGCGGACGAGCTAAACAACTGGGTCGTAACGCTGCTAATGTCAATAGAATGACGGGTAATGCTCAAGAGTGGGGTACTCAAGCACGTAATGCAAACATCCCAACTTCGAGAATACCTCAAGTAGGAGCGATCGCTCAATGGGATTCCAATCACGTGGCTGTAGTCGAAAAGGTAAACTCTGATGGCACAGTTCTGATTTCTGAGTCTAGCTACTCATCCCAAATCGGTGGTTCTTATGATTACCTGTACAAAACAAGAACCATTGCTGCCAATAACCCAACTCGATTTATTCTGCCTTAACCAGAGGTAATCGTACTTCCAGAAACAACTTATTTGGGAAAAAAGATACTAGAGGTAGTCAAAGCACTGCCTCTTTAAAGTAAAAAAGTGAGAGCTACTCTCACCACTCCTCAAAAAATAGAGCAATCGAAATAGACTTTATTACCAAAGCTGTTAATCAGTTTGGCTTGAAGTCTAGTGGTATTAATTATTTCAAGTCTTACTAATTGGGAAAAATCATGCTTAAACTTACTGTCTTAAATGGCATCATCTCAACCTTATTCGTTGCTTTGACAACACAAACAGCTTTGGCGCTTCCACTTAATCCAGTTGTTCAAAACTCCGATAGCAACACCCCTTTTTGCTATATGAAAACAACAGATGGCAGAATATTAGATTTAAGGAATATATGTGGTTTTGCTAGTCCTGCTGCTTGTTCTGATACTAATATTAAGCCGGAAATAGCAATTCTTCTTAAAGATTTCTGTAAGCAAAATCAACGCTGTCAAATTACCTCAACTTGTAATGCAGTTCCTCAAAATTTGGAGCCTTCGACAAGAGGTGAATTTAGATGAGGATGCAGATTAAGTCTTTATCGAAATTAGCGTAGCTAAGATAGGGAAAGTGCCGACTGCCCTCAAGAATCTATCACCTGGAATGATTTTGGGTCTTTATTTACTTTATAAAAACTTTATCGGGTTAAGTTAAGCTTGAATTGTAACCCACCAGATAACTTCTGAAGAACTTTGCTTTGCTCGTAAAGTTCTTTTCTACAATTGTAGGAAAAAATATTTATAAAAGCTACTTTGCAGCACTTTAGATGAGGCAGACATAAATAATCTTTGATAAGGTAATTTATCGAACATTATATAATTAGTAATATAGTCCCCACTCGTGGGGGAAACCAATTGAATGAAAACCCTAAAGCCTGTTTAATCAGAGTATTCTGCAAAGGTTGTAAACCACCTCTTAAAATCAGATGTGTTAGAAGAGGTAGCAACCTCTTGAAGTTAGCCTGCTGTTGACACGCCTTGAGGGGAAAGGCTACTCTGGATTCAAGGACTGACACCCTCTTGACGCCAAGAGGCACAGTCCTGTCAAGCAAAATTAACAGGTAACAAAAGCCTGTTTAATCGGAGTATTCTGTAAAGGCGTTAACTCGGAATGCTCTGATTCCCAAAAATTCCCCTTAAAAAATCACAGCTTTTTGTGTTTAGCGAAAAGCTGTGATTTTTTCCCGCCTTATAAACTTTCAAACTTGGTAATTTATTGAGACAGTAGTAGGTAAAACATTTGTCTCAAACATTCTTTTAAATCCTGCCGTAGCACTAAACTGGCTGTGGGAAATCAGCTCAATTGAGTTAAAAAATTCCCAACATTAGCTGGAGAATAATCATTTTTAAAGAAAATTTGTATTGAAGTGTGGCAATAATATTGCCTTTGAGTTAAATGTCAAGACAAAAGCCAATATTCATTAACTTATTTGAAATTTGTCAAAGATTCCTTTCAGAAAAGCTTTGGAGCAAATCTAAACGAATTCTTTAATAGTTGGAATTTCTGGTTTTCCTGGAGAAAGACCTGTTAAAGTCTAGTTTAGATAGCGGTACAGCAGTCGCCCATTTTCAACTAAACCCTATAAATAGCAATATCGAACAAAGGAGCCATCTGTGTCGGAAGTCTTTTGGCAAGCAAAAATCCGGAATTATTATATGCTCCTGCTTTCAAAGCCTAGGCTAACAATAGCGAGAGAAATAAAACCTGACAGTTAGTACTCAAGCGATTAATTGCCATTACTACCACAACTAACTGTTTGAGAACAATATAAGCCTTCAATTTATAGTGAATTCATGTCTGAATACACAGCAATCAGCTTTGCTCCCGTGCAAGGATTTATCGAAAAGTCCCGCAAACTCCGAGATTTATTTGGGGCTTCTTTAATTCTTTCTTATCTGAGTTACAGGCTAGTAAAGCAAGCCAAAGACTCAGGTTTCAATGTCATTTCTCCCGGTTCCCCAAACATCCAGAAAGGAATGCCCAATCGGATACTTCTGAAAGGGGAAGGAGAATTTTCCCGGAATGATGTGACTAATACCCTTCGGAAATCATGGCAAGAAATATTAAATGAATGTCGAGTTTGGATAGAACGAGAAGTACCTCCTAAAGAGCAATACTTTTGGCAGCAAGAGTGGATGCGATGGGGTTTGTACACTTGGGAGATATTTTGGGGACATGGAGATTCAATAGAATCTGCGATGAAGAATTTAGAAACTCGCAAGTTACGGAGAGATTGGACGGGGATTAATTGGATTGGTAACAGTTCAAGTTTGACCGGCACCGATGCGATCGCCTGGCCGCGTTTAGGCTTGGAACATTCAAATCCAGGGCGGCAACTATCCGATCCAGAAAAAGCTGAACTTAAGGATTTCTATCAACGTCTTTCCTGTGTCTTAGAAAATCTTCCCCCAGATGGCAAACCCGAAGGAAAATTTCTTGCACCTAATGAAAGATTGAGCATTCCTGAGTTAGTCAAGCGGTTAGTTACTCGCGACGAAGATATTGCCAGAAACATTGGGATATCTCCGCTTGAAGCAGGGTTTAGCGACATTGTTCGTGAACCAGAACACTGGACTGGCTGGTTTATGGGAGATGGTGACAGAGTTGGCAAAAAACTTCAGGAAATTGCTAAAGAAAAAGGAGATGAAGGTCTAAAAAATTTCAGCGAAGCCATGCGGAATTGGGGCGGAAATTTTATCAAGAATTTTCCCAAAGACCAAGGGCGAATTGTTTATGCAGGTGGTGACGACTTCCTCGGTGTAATTTACAGCAGCAAACCCAAAAAGCCCCCAGAACCTATAGAGGCATTAGAATGGTTAATGGGATTGTCAGATAAATGGAAAGAACACGGTCAGGATATTAACTTAAGTGTTGGTTTTGTTTGGGCTGGTCATAGTGTGCCACAGCGAGATATTCTTCAACACTGTCGAGAAGCCGAAAAACTGGCGAAAAGTTTGGGGCGCGATCGCCTTACAATTCGAGTAGTTTTTAACAGCGGTCAATATGTGCAGTGGACTTGTCCTTGGGATTACTTGCACATTCTCACACAATACAAAGACCGCGACGGCAAAAGCTGGGAGCAAAAGCCAAACTGGAGTCATGTTTACAAAGATTTAGCTCATCTCAAAAATCGTCATGCTATTAGTTTTAATTCCAAGGAAAACAACGCCGATGATGAATTAGCTTTAGCTCTTTTTCAACTTTACTTTCAAGACAAGAATAACTTAGAAAAAAACTGGAAGCACATCGTCGGCGATTACCCAAATCCAGAACAATCCAAACAAATTATTTACTGGATTAGTGACCTAATAAATGTCGGATGGCAGCTATGTTCAAATATCTCATCACTATAAGTCCTTTAGGATTTATGTACGGGAGTTCTGGCGGATTTTTATCGCCTGAAAACCTGGTCGGACGTTCTGGGGCAAAATTCCCTCCCGAAGCCGCTACCCTATCCGGTCTATTTTTCAGCGCCAACAAAGTTAAGTCTTATACTTCTCAAGAAGAACTCAGGCATAACCTATTTGTCGCTGGTCCATTTTGGGCAAAATCTAATAAACCGGAATACTTTTACTTACCCATTCCCTGGCACAAAATTCTTGCTAAGAAAGGCGTGGATCAATGGAAAATGAAATCGGGGAAATGGCATCGCGAAGTTGAAGATTTAGATCCAGATTATTCCTGGCAAACTGTTAATTCTTGGGAGAATTCACCCACTGTCATCAAGAAAAATGGTGATGTTGCTGATACTCCTTGGAAATATGTCCCCATCTTGCATCCCAAAACAAAAGATGACGAACGCTGCACTTTAGCAGAAGATGGCTTGTTTCTGGAAAATGCCGTGCAGATGGATAATGAATGTTGTCTAGTTTATCTCTCAACTCATGCTTTAGCAGATGGTTGGTATCGCTTTGGTGGCGAAAATCATTTAGTTGAAATCAAGAGTGTTTTACTGCCTGATGATAGCCCAATATTAGAACTTCTGCGCCAACCAATTCAACGTTCATTTGCTTTAATCGCACCGGGAATTTGGGGCTCCAATAAATTTTCATTCCGGTATCCCAAAAATGAAGATTTCTCCAAAAAACGACCGGAGATGCTCACAGATAAACCCATTTCCTATCGCTACCGCGCAAAAGGACAAATGGCACGGGGACGCTATGCTGTTTCACCTGGAACTGTCTATCTTCTCCGAGAACCTTTAAAGAAAACTTGGTGGGAATTCCCTGAAGATTGGTTTCCCAAAGAAGGTTTTAGTCTAAAACAAGTTGGATGCGGTTTGTGTTTGCCAATTGAAATTCAAGAAGTTGAATAATGTACAAAAAAGCTTACGGTATTATTGAAACCCTTGCTCCTGTTCATGTGGGAGCCACGGCTGGAGAAGAAAGTGGAAATTTAAACTTGATTTTCCGCGACCAGTTTACCCAAACTGGCATTATTCCTGGTAGTTCGATTCGGGGCAGATTACGATCGGAAGTCCGCCGTACTCTGGGAGAAACTGAAGCGAATAAATGGTACGGTCAAGAAGCAGAATTAGGGAAACCAGACAGTACAACCGAGTCTGTAGTTAAGTTTGAATATGCTTCGCTGCTGTGGTTGCCAGTATTTTGTCCCGGTCAACCAATTGTCTGGGTAACTTGTCCTCGTTTGCTGAAACGTTATCAGCGAATTGCTGGAGATCATGTCAAATTAAAAGATGGTACATCTCTCAAATCAGCAAAGATTCCAGTTAAGTATACTGGTTCCATAACCTTAAAACCTTTAGACATAAATGGCGAACCAAAGCTATTTTTCAACTTTGGCTTTTTGACAGTTGACAAAACTGAGGATTTGTCTGCTTGGTTTCCTTTAGGGGAGGAATTACCAGCCGTTGTTGTGGCTGACGATGAAATTGCCATGATTCACGATATGGCACTGTATCGTCAGAGTCGAGTTGCCTTAGACAAAGAGGAAAAAAAGGCTAAAAAAGGAGCATTTTTTAATACTGAAGCTTTGCCAGAAGGCACAATTTTAGTATTTCCAGTCGCCCTTAAAGACAACCAAGAGACATGGCAACCTTTTGGTGCGTCTATTGGTGCAGATATTTATCTCGGCGGTTTAGAATCAATTGGTTTTGGTCACTGCTATCTAACTTTAAAGGAGGTGTAATTTATGGTTTGGGAATCTTACAAATTAGACCAAGAAGCTCATGATTTAGTTGTCAAATATCGCGACAAAAAAGATGCCCTTAATCAAGCCTACAAAATGCGTGTTGCAGTTTCTTACGGTTTAGAGCGATTTTGGGGAGAACAGTTTCGGTTAGTCAAGGACAAAGATAAGGCTAATTATTGGCGAGATACTTGGAAAGCGCTAGTCAAAATTATGGCAAATGCTGGCGTTAAAATTCCCAACGATGATGTCAGTTCTGGCGATACAGCAGCCATTAAAATCATGGCAAATAAATTGTGGGATTTTCCCGTAGAACAGCGAAAAGTAGCTATAGCTGTGCTGACTCAACTTTGCGACAGTATGGTTTGGTGGACTCAGCGTTATAAATAATCTGCTAATAGTAACAGCAATTCTGGAGGCAAATCAAATGAGTGATGGCAATGATATTCCTTTGATGTTTCGTGCCCAAATAGAAGGGCGCTGTCAGATTCAGCACTTAATTCCTGGCGCACCTAGACAACAAGCTTATGACTGGACTCAAGAATGGATCGCTGGTGTTTCCAAAGAAGTTCCTAGCTTTGACTCAAAGACAATTCAAACTAAAGAGTTTAAAATCACTTGGCGATTTGTTTCTAATAGCGGTCAAGATGAGGGAGTCATCCGTCCTGTAACTGGTACAAAAGGTTGGCCATTATATCCTGGTGCTAGCATGAAGGGCGCATTTCTGCGTACTTGCACCGATGAACAAGCAATGAAATATTGCGGCGGTAAACTTTCCCAGAAAGATACGAAACCTGGAATTTTACGCTTTCATGGTGGCTATCCCGAAGATGGAGACTGGACAAAAAAAGCCTTGGTGGATGTTGTTCATCCCCAAGAAGATTGGCAAGTCAAAAGGAATGGTAGTCACAGTGCTTTTATCCAGATATCTCTGCATCAACCTACCTTAGTTTTTGGCATTTCCAGCACAGTAGAACTCAGTGACAAAGAATGGACAACTATCTGGGAAATTTGGGAAAGAGCAATGGAACGGGGCATTGGCTCTAGAGTTAGTGCTGGTTACGGTCAACCGAGAAAGCATGGTAAGAGTAATCTCCTCAGCATACAATTAAAAGGTCAAGGTTTATGCTCTCAGTTAATAGACAGAACAGGTGAATTTCGACCTAATATGTTTAAAGCAGCATTGCGTGGTCATACTTTGCGCCTATTCAGTGGCATTACTGATGAAAATTCTGCTGAAGAATTAACTAAAGAAATATGGGGCGGGTTTGCTGGTAAAGACGGGGCAATCGTTGGTTTATTGGGAATTGCATTTAATCCTGTCGAATTAGATTTAGATATTTATAAATACGGTAGGAATGTAATGCCTACTTATGAGTTAGTGGACGGAACTCTCAATATTCTTTGTATGACTGTTAAAGCCGAACAACAGAGAAAAAATTTGAAGGTATTGATTAGTCAACTGATGAAATTTTCTCTGCTATTTGGTGGTTTTGGTAAATCTTGGCGACGAGTTGACCATCGCCTCTTTTTCCAGGAATATCTAGTTGGTAATCATAACCCGATGATTGGCTGTCATTGGCAGTTTGGAGAAAAATCAAATAGTCTCTGCTGTCCAGTGAATGAATTGAGTGATATTACTAATTTTCTGAATACTTTCCAGAGAAGTCTTAGACAGTGGGCAAATTTAAAGGGGAAAACACTTAGCAATTCAATTAGCAATTGGCGAGAAGCATGGCATCCTAACAATGTTGAAGTCTGGGGTCGAATTGCTAAAAGTCAGCTAGATAGTAAAGCTGTCCGATGGTTTCACAGTCCCTACGTGGGGGAACAGACAATTAAAAATTCAGTGTTGACTGGTAGGATGAGTCAAATAGGACGAATTTGGCATCGAATGTATCCGCGTTATATCACAGGTACAAACGACAAACTACAATCCACAAAAGAGTATGTGGAATTACTGACTATTTTCCCAGATGAATCTAAATTAACCAAAAATTTTCTAGATTATTTAAATAGCACCGACGATTTTATTAAACTTTAGCCAACTGAGGAATAATTATGAATATCTGGATTGTGACTACTGGTAGCAGCGATGTCAAGCTCAAAACTGATGACAATTGGCATACTTTGTTTAAAAAGGTGAGAAGTCAATTATATAAGTGTCAGTTTATACCTACAAAACCGCCAAATACTGATGATGACGAACCCTTTGTTGTATCAGCTAGAGCGATGGGGATGGTTTATGGAAGTCAGTTAACAGATGAATATTATCAAGATTTGTTGTTTCCACTTCTGGACACTTTCAAGGCAAAGCTTTTAGAGAAAGATGAAACAAAGCCTGACAAAATCATCTTGATTATGACTAATCAGGAAACAGTTTTTGATGACGACGACAGGAGATTAGAGAAAAGTCCTTATTGGCAAGATACTTATACCTTGAAACCGATATTTGAACAATATTTTCAGAAAAACTTTCCTAAAGTTACTGAAGCTAAATTAATTAATTACTTAGAATTGAAACCAGAATTTAAAAATGAGGGATTAGATAACTGGGATAAAACCTTAGTACTAGTTCAGCAAGAATTTTCTGCTTTAAAGTTTGACAAAGATGCAACTATTTATGTAAGTCATCAAGCAGGTACTCCGGCGATTTCCTCTGCAGTACAGTTTATGAGTCTCGCCAGATTTGGTGAACGAGTTAAATTTTTAGTCAGTAACGAGTATGATAAGACGCCACTCGATCCGATTGACAGTTCTGAATACCTTCGGGGAATAAAGTTTCAAGAGGCAACAGCATTATTAAAACGCCATGACTATTCTGGCGTAAAAGAGTTACTGAATTCCTATCTGACTCCTGAAATTCAAATCTTACTGGACGCTGCTATTCAATGGAACTTTGCTAAATTTGAGGACTTTGGGAATGAAATTAAAAGCTCTTTATTTCAAGAGTTGACAAAAGAAGTAGAAAAGAGAACTGAAGAAAACTGGTGGTGGACTGCATATGAAACTGCCTATTTAGGTGTAATCCGACTTAAACAGGAGAATGCTGTAGAGGCATTTTTCCATAGTTTTCGTTCAGTAGAAGGACTCATATCAAAATGGGCAGAAAGTTGCTTCTCTGTCCATGTTGAACCAAATAATGATTCTCCTTTGCTGAAAATTTCCATTTTGGATGTATTTCCCAACTATCTAGGCAAAAAAGACCAAGCCAAACTAAAAGCAGAATTTGAGCAAAAGACAACCCTTATTCTCAGCGGGTTTCCACTGTATGCACTGCTCAGAGCCGACCGACCTATGTGGAAGCAAGAATGTAAGGATATTACTATCTTTATAGACAAGATTTCGCCTCGAAGAAATAAGTTATTTCATAGATTGAAGGGATTGCAAAAAGATGATGTTTTTCAAGAATGGCAGGTTAATAGTCGTGAGGAGTGGGAAGCTAGAATCTTACATTATCTAAACTTTGTGGCTAAAAAAACGTTCAGTTCACTTGAACAAGCTAGCCTAATGTCCAAAGTACATCAGGAATTAGAAAAAGCGATCGCAAATTACGAACTCACCCCCTAACCCCAATCTGATACACCTGAAAACGCGATCGCTTGATCTATGGGATCTAAGTCTGCTACGTTCAGAATCGGCATAGTCATGCTAAAGGCGATAGCGTTGCCAGAAGAGCAAGCAGCTAGCCTCCTAATTCCACTCTTAAACACGATTGCTTGCTAATCCGGCTCTCCAAACTTGGCTTTAAGAGCTTCTACAATCACCGTCGTCATCGTCACCCCAGTCCGCTTTGCCTCAGCAGACCAATGCCGCCGCAATGATATCGGCACTTTCACGCACAAATTAACCTCTACTTCGGCAAGTCTCACATCGAGCTTGTCGAGATGCTCAGTAATCAACTGTTCAACCTCTTTAGCTTCTGGCTGACTATTTATCTGGTTATCTGGTTTGTCTCCTTTCTGGTTTTCTGGTTTTCTGGCTTGCTTGATTAAGTCCCCATATTTACCATTGCTCATTGCCACACCTCCATAATTTCCTTACCTAGTTCTTGATAGTCACGCCACGCCACCCGTGCGCGGGAGTCGGAAATATCCCGAATTGCTACACCTTCAAAGGCGGCTTTCTGAAATCCTGCCGAACGACGAATCATCGTTTTGAACACAGGCACACCGTTATCAATCAAATCGGAACGCATCGCCGCCCCTTCCTTACTAGGAGCAGGAGGAACGATCGCAATCAATGCCCGATAGTTAGCATCTCCCAAATCACGAGCTGTTTGCAGCATCGGTTCGAGGCTGACTATATCCGGTGTGGTGGGCAAAATTAGCAAATCACAGCCTTTTGCCAATTCTTTGAGGTCATCTGAATGAGGTCGAGCTGGGGTATCAATTACCACAAACTCATTACCCGCGATTAACTTCATTGCCTGCCGTTCATCTGCCACCACAAAAGGCAGCTTGCCTCGATGTGACCAGGAGAGTGCTGTGCGGTTGGGGTCGCCGTCAATCAAAATGGTTTCGCCATAATCGCTAAAGAAAGTAGCAATGTGAATGGCTGTGTTGGACTTGGCGACGCCCCCTTTGTATCCAGTTACTGTAATAATCTTCATGACTGTTGAGCTTTAATCTGGTTTACCAGATATCTGGTATAAACTCAGCTAAGGTTGAGCGAAAAGGCTGAGTTACTAGTCATTGTAGAGTTAAGTGTAACCAGATGCCATGTTTTCTGGTTATCTGGCAAACCAGATACATGGTTTGACTGTTGAGTTGTGTGGAGAAGGCGATCTCTTATAGCAGCACAACGAGATCGCGAAGCCTCCCGCTCTTGGTTATCGCTTTCAACGTGCTGACATTTCCCAAGGTAAAACCATCACAAAGGAGGACGCCAAAAAGGTAAGCATTGATACTTAATACAGTTATAGAATTTTACACATAGCTGTTTAGGGGTAGATTATGTTTAGTTTGCTGTGGGGTGTAGTCGTTCTCTTGGTAGCTTTTTGGGCAGTAGGACTGGCTTTGCATATTGCTGGGGGTTTAATTCACATCGTTTTGCTACTGGCAATTGGGTTAGCAATTTACAACTATTTCAGCAAGCGAGATGTTTAGCTAGCTTTAAGGCATAGCGATCGCAAAACACTACCACAAAACAGCGCTTGCATTTCTGAAGCTATCCCCATCAAGGTATAGTTACTGCAAAGCTTACTGTTATTGCCTGCCTCTAATTCCTCTCTTAAGAAAGCATCACACCATATCTGCCAGCAAGTCTGATATCTCACCTTGCACATTCAAGCGATTATCGTCATAAATCATCAGGGTGTTCAAGTTAGCATGACGGCTCAACTTCTGAACTTTCCGCACATCTCCACCTGTGGCATCCAACGCCGCTGTTATGCCACTATGCCGAATCCGGTGAGGTGAAAGCTTCTTATTAATGCCCGCAGCCTTAGCCACAGCATCAACCATTCTGTAGATGCTCACGCCACTTAACCTATGTCCATAACTCACCTGATCCAGGGCAATAAATAGCGGCTGATTGATATCCAACTCCTTACGGGCTTGCAACCAGTCGAGAATAGCCTCAACACTTGGTCTACTTAAACTTACCGCTTCTTTTTGACTGCCCTTGCCTTTGCCTAAGATAAGAAGTGATCGCCCTTCTAAATCTAAGTCCTTGATATCTGCAAGACTAATTTCAGACCGTCGTAGAGCATTGTCCCAAAGCAGACGCAGCAGGGCATAGTCGCGCTTTCCCTTTAAAGTACTGCGGTCAGGGATAAGAAGCATCTTTTTATAAGTGTCCTTACCAACACCTGTCGTGTCTCGATAAGCCTTGACCTTCTCACCTTTAATATCTTCTAGGGTGTAGTTGCACTGCCCTAACTTCCGAGCAAATGTCACCAATGACTTAATCGCTGCCAGTCTGCGGTTAATTGTCGCTTCCTTCAAACCCCGCTCAATCAAATGTGCCTTGTACTTTAATACTAAAGCGATCGCTCTAAACCGATCTAACGAAAGAAACTGCACCACTAATTCTGGTGTAGGTGTTGTCTGAGCAATAAATTGGAAAAAGTCTTTTAAGTCCTTCTCATAGGCATGACGGGTATTAAGCGATCGCTTGTCTGCCAATAATTCAGCCAAAACATCCCTCTCACCTGCTAGAGATAACAGGGTGGAATTCTGCTGAGTGAGGGCAAGAGGGCTATCCAAGCAGCGTACCATAATGTGAATTTCCGTACCCAGATAACTTATCACAAAACTGTGGGTTCGCGCTGTTGTCGGTTTGCATATAAAATCTTTTTTGTAGTAAGTCTTTCATGATGATGGAAGTTGAGGCAAGTAATAAGCAGACGGCTCCGCACTTGCTTTTTGCCAAAATAGTAATAGTGCTAATGTGCCATGCCATAAGGACTGCACGTTAGGAGAAGCGCTGGTAAGCCTGATGAAAAGCCATTGGGCGGGCGAGAGAAAGGATAGATTTAACAGAGCAAAGCGTAAAGTCATTGGGGTGAATTGACAGCCATTTAACAGGCGTTGCACATGGTTGTCCTTGAAGCGCTGTTGAGTTTTTTACTCTTGAAGTATCAACAGTTCGGCTACGTGTAATTGATGCCGTAAGGCGTTAAGGATGATTTACGGGTTTCCGTCCGTTAGCTTCTCAAGGTACTGCTGGCTAGTCTGAGAGCAAGTCTGAGTACGGGCGACAACATTATTTGGATTCGATGCCAAAGCGATCAGGCAATTCATTCTGGCTCTCTTTTCTCGGTAGATGAATCGGTGGACAAGAAACTTCCAAATGTGGAGGACCACATTTGAGCGAAATCTAAGGATAAATTTTTAGACTCCGGAGCCTTCGCTTGCAAGCTGCGCCGCCTTAACTCTTTCGCCTCCCTTTCCTGCCTGAGTTCGTTGGCGACCCGACTCAGGCGACGAACTCCCCCAATTGTTTTTCGACCTCCTGTATACGCTCCTGTAGACAGATTAGTGTATGATTCTGGGTGGACAGTTTTGATTCCACGATTTGCTCAAATCGCTCCTCTAAACTGGGTATAGACGGGGGTGTTGACAGCTCTGTAGACGCAGCGAGGATTTCCTTAATCAGGTGTTGCGCTACGAGATTGGGTGATTCGCCCTTTTGTTGAGCGATCACTTTTAGTGTCTCTAATTCTGCCCCAGATAGCCGAAACTGGATTAGTTCAGATGCCATGTATACAGCCCTGTTTACGACTTTGTATGCAGTCTAGCATCATTCCCCAGGAGGGGGAGGATAAATACCTGTTTCGCAGGCCGCTGCCTCCAAAACGCTCCTAATCCAACCAGAGGTGTCGGGAAGTGAGCGGATGGCCTTATCAAGCTCAGTGGGCAGCTTGACGCAAATAGGGCGACGAGCTAAAGCCTCATCCCCAAGCGGTTTAAAAGGTTTAAGGTTATCTAATTTGTTTTTCTTCACAGGTATACCGCTGATTTGAGCGGAAAAATGAGCGGAAAAAATGAAAGTATTTAAGAGCCGTTCGCGGCGGCAAAGCTTATAAAATCAGCCTTTTCGTAAGTATACCAGTGAAAAGAGGGAACAATGAAACAGAAGATGAGCGGAAGAATGAGCGGAAAATGCGTTTAAAACTTAAATAAAAAGCCTGCAAAGCTTTAAAAACAAGACTTCTAGAATGTACGCCAGACTACCCAATGGATGGTAAAGATATGTCAATGTATGAGTTTAATCTGACTTACGATGACGCGATGCGGTTTGATGATGCTTCGGGATTAGGACTTAATAGCTAATATACTGTGGCTGTTAGTCAGTCCTGATTTTTTCCACTGAAATTTGGCGTGCCCAACTTTATTGGGTTGGGCAGCTTTATTTTTAACTCACTGGTATACCACTGAATCAATGTAAAATATTTCAGACTAAGCAACTGTTTTTTGAAGTAGTTTATTCCACTATTTTATATTTGTTAGTGCTGCTTATATAGAGAAATTTTACCGATAAAACAATCTATTTTTCTTCTTATAACTATCAGATAAAAGAGAGGTTTTACTAATAAATTGCTCGAAAAATATGCCATAATAAAAACATTAACCATTAAGTCACTGGTATACCAATGACTTAATGGTTAATACACTCGTATTGAACTTTGTTTTTGAGCGGAAAAATGAGACGAAAAAATTTGGCTCCCACAATTGGTACTAGCAAAGGATACCTGTATATCCAAATCCCACGCGGACTCACAGGAGGGCAGCAAAAACGCATTTGGGGTTTTGGCTTTGATACAGCCGAGAATCAGCTTGAGGCTAAATCAGCTCTGTCCGTCATTCAGCGGGACATTGATTACAATGAATTTGATACCACATTGCAAAAATATACTCCTGCTGCAAAAACAAAAAGCAGCGCTGAGACAAATACGCCTTCTAGCCCTGAGGTAAAACAGCCCACTATAGAAGAATTGTTGAGCGCTTTTGAGAAAAAGTATTTTTTAACCCGGAAAATCACCCGAAAATCGATCACGACTCACAAGCAACATAAAGAAAATATTTTGAGAGGGTTCAAAGTTTTAGATGGCTTGAACCAGCCACTGACAAAGGAAGCTCTCGATAAGGCGATCGAATCCACCGCTGCGGGTAGCAGTATGCGTCGCCAGGTTGTGAAGGCATTGAGCGTTTTTTGTCGGACATTCAAGATTGAGTATGAATTCAGAGGCCTTGCCAACGGTTATGAACCTACCCGGCGCGTTCTACCTACGGATGAGGAAATTGAGAAAGCATGGGATGCTGTCGGAATCGAAGGGAAATTTTATAATAAGAGATTTATTGGAAGCGGAGAATGTTGGGGGTGGATGTTCGCGGTGATCGCCACTTATGGATTAAGGTGCCACGAACTTTTGGCAATTGATTACAAGAAATCCTTTAAACCTCCCCATTACCCGCTTTACATTGATGGTCACGAAATCGGGGGAACCAAAACTGGACCCAGAATAGTCTTCCCAATCCCCCCTGAATGGGTTGAAAAGTTCGATATTGCCAACCCAAAGTTGATGTTTTTAGAGGAGAGAAAAGAATTTTTTAACAAAAATCCAAGAGGACTTGCTAATAATTTTGGCGAAAGACTGCGACTCAAAAAAACGGTTTTTCCTGCTTACCATATGCGCCACAGATATGCTGTCAGAGGACACGAGCTGGGATTTCCTATTGACGACATGGCAAGGTGGATGGGTCACACCGTGACTGAGCATACAAAGACATACCAAAAGTACCTGGCAGAAGAGACGCACTTTATAGCCTATGAATCAGGAATCAAAAAAGCAGTAGAACTGAAAAAAGTAAAAGATGGATGCCCGTCCTACTCCGAATTAGAAGTACAACTGGAAATGGCTAAGGCTAAAATCGCTAAGTTGGAAACCGAATTGACAATAAATAAGGATATTTCTGGATAAAAAAATAGAAAAAATAGAATTAATGTTATGCACTCCTTGGGAATCCTGGAGTGCTTTATTTTTCTCTAAGTTTTATGCTTAGACAAAGTTGTATTCACATTCTGCGATCGCAGCTCGCTCTCCTCCAACTCCAGATCACCATTGACGACCTTACACCATCAGAATCGTCGGTGGTGTCGGCAAAAGTTGGGATTGGGATTGAGCAGGCAAAGAAACACAACTATCCCGTCCCCCCGCTAGATTAGCGATCGCATTTCTCCAGTTGTACCAGTGCCACAGTTTGGGGAAAGAGGTCAAGCTTGGCGAAATTGCCCTAGGTTGTCAAAACTAACTCGCATGGATAAGCAGTTTCCCCATTTTCGAGTGTGTAGAATCCATTGCGCTCGCACCACTTGGTTATTGTCCAAGACTCGCGAGAAATTTCTCCCTTCCTGTTCTTGATGTAAACCATCCGCCCCACTGCTCCCCCACTTGTCAGGATTTCACTAGACTCTGGGGACTTAGATTCGGATTCAGGAGTCGCCGCTATCGCCTCATCTGTTGACTTTGCTGTGATGGTCTGGGGTGTTTCCACTCTTGAGGTCAGTTCCGTTACCTCAGGCGCAGTCTCGACGGGGATGGCAGGGGATTGCACCCTAACTACTTCCCCCAGTTCATCAACGTCCACATGATTTGTGGTGTATTCCTCTTCCAGTGGGGGGGTGATCGCTTCCCCTGATTCATCAGCCGATGTGGAGTCTATTTGTTCTAAAGGCATTGCACCGATTTCTGGGGCGGAATGCGAACCGACCATCGCACTTAGGGAACTTAGGGAAGGGTTAGGGAACCCTTTCCCTAAGTTATTCCCTAACTCTGAACTAACCACTGGATCTATATCACAGACTTCTTGAAGAGTACTTAGGGAAGGTTCGGGAACATACCCCCCCTCTAACAAAGATTCTCCACTGGAACTACTAAGAGGTACTTCCATATTCTCTGTTAGGGAAAAATTAGGGATACCCTTCCCTAAGTTCCCTAAGTTAGCTTTAACCCCTTTGTTTTCAATGGTTTCAACATAGGGAACACCCTTCCCTAACTCTTCCCTAAGTTTCCCTAAGTTCCCTAAGTTGTTCTCAGGTGATGGTGGATTGTCATCATCGTTATTGTTATCACCTAACCAGTGATACTCTAAACGATTGCCAGTGTTACGAGTGCGCCCAACACCCATTGATTGAGCTTCTAGCATCAAACTTCGAGCCTGTTGAGCAGATGGACGTTTTTTTGCGGCAAATATCTCTCGATACTGTTGTGCCTTAATCCAGCCATTCTTACCATTGGTGGCAAGCCGCTTGGACAATTCAAACAGCTTGACGAGCTGGGGTGCTAACCCCTCGTCAGCGGAAAAACTATGGACTAGCTTGACTTGACCGATGTAGAACTTGGAGAGCGCGATCGCCATTTCCATGATGAACAGCGGTATCTCCTCGTCAGGACAGGCTTTACCAGAAGCGACTTCCCAAAGTACGTGCAGATTAAGTGCCAAACGCCCGATATAACCTTCCATCTTGGAGTAGACAGCCCTCATACCCGCCTTGGGGTGAGTTACTCGGAGTTTCTCAAGTTGATCATAGATTTGCTGGTATCGCTTGAAGGCAGGACGGGATAGGCTATATTCCATTTCTGGAAGCTGGTCGATTTGGCGATAAAGTCCAGTGATGCGATCGCGTATCTGGACAAACTGCCCATCATCATCGGATAGAGTCGTTACCTCTAGGGGTTGATTGACAAACAGAAATCGTGCCCACTGCCCATCGGGGTCGGAGCAGTCGGCGATGTGATTCTTGAGAACCTCTGGCTGAATTGTTCCAAAGATTGAAAGGTAAATGTTGCGAACATCCACCTTGACACCACTAGCCCTCAGTACAGTTTGCCCACTGCCGTCGAAGTAGGAGAGTGTGTCTTGCTTGTCACTACCTCTTCCACCACGGTAGGAATTGGCACTG
Source organism: Coleofasciculaceae cyanobacterium (assembly GCA_049671305.1). Taxonomy (GTDB): domain Bacteria; phylum Cyanobacteriota; class Cyanobacteriia; order Cyanobacteriales; family Coleofasciculaceae; genus CADCTM01. The sequence continues at coordinate 11,439 of JBATUR010000116.1, read as the reverse complement.
TTGAACAAGCCGGACAGTTCATCAATGAGAGCTAACAGAGCCTTATCCGGTGCTTTGCTTACTTGTACCGGGATGGCTTCACCTGTAGCATTTGTGAAATAGTAAAGTGTAGGCTCCTTAGGTGGCTCTGGCTTTTGCCCCTTGGTTTCAGATTGCTCCCACACCTCCATTGCCGCCTTGTAATCTTCCATTGCCGCGTTGTGAGCGTCGATCTTTTCTTGGCGTAGTGCATTCAACGGGTGACGGATGATGTTATTGAGAATGGGTGATTTCTTTTGCCCTGACTCAGATACCAACCCAGAAAAGATGGTAGGAGGCACGCGGAACGCTTGATTCCGGTGAATAACCAGTTCTGTACCAACTTTGTGAAGGCTTGATGCACCAGTTAAGAGTGCCGTTAGAGCTACCTCAGGGCGTATAGAGAGCCAGTTACACCAAACAGTGAGCGGGTCTGCTAATCCCCCTGGAAGGTAATCCCGTAACTCTAGGGATTGATCGCCTAAGTTAAGCAGGTTTTCTACTTGAGTTTTGTTATCGCCGCGATCACTCTCTAGATCAGATTCGGCAAGCCGCTCAAAGTAAAGCTTTCTGAGTTCCTGGATGTAGATTTGGCTAGCAGGCGAAAGACGGTTTAGTTGCCCCGTCAGGTAAGAGCCGCTTGCACCTTGAGCGATAAGTTCATCAATTTTTTCTGTGACCTGTTCAGTGGTCAGCGTTTCAGAACTGGGGAAACGGACAACCTTACCAGTACCATCGCCCCCATCTCCGTCATCACCACCGCTGCCATCTGTGCCGCCTAACTCGGCGACTTCTGCCGGAGATGATTCCCACAGTTTCTCTAATTGCGCTCGAAATTCTTCTGGTTCCATCCCTAAATTGTTGCGGATGATGGGCCAGAAAAACACATACAAATCGGAATGATTTTTGACTGCCTTACAGAATGTGATCGCATTTTGCAAAACTTCAGCCTTACCTTTATCTGAGGTGACATCCCCCGACTCAATCAATTGTTGTGCCTTCCACCGGAATCCATGAACAGCAGAGTTAATGTGAGCCTTCCAGCTCTCCATTCCATGCGTGAGTAGGAATTCATCCGGGTCTAATCCATCTGGTAATTTTGGGGCAATATAAACACTAATTCCCGCTTCAGTGAGCCGCAGTAGATTGGAGGAAGTGCCTCTTTCACCTCCGTGGTCTGGGTCGCCACACAGGGTAATCTTGGTGATTTCCTGCCGCTTAAGAGTTTCGATTTGGTCGCCCGAACAACTAGCGGCAACATAAGCACAAACGCAGGTATCACCCTTCGCTTGTAATAAAGCTGCGTCCATAACACCCTCGACTAAAATGATTTCTTTGTGTCCAGCTTTAAGCGCTCGGTCGAAGTACAGTGGTGATTGTTTAGTTTTCCATCCCGGAGTGGCTAGAGTTTTAGGCTTGCCGTCTGGTGGGGACTTCTTGAAATAGCGCCCGTAGATGGTGAGGGGGCGACCATTGGCATCATTCCATAAGAAGGTAATGTATCCCTCCATATCCTTCCATACGCAGCCAGTGCCTTTCCAGTCTTCATTGGAGAAGCCTTTAGAAATTAGATGGCGCTTAAGTTCAGCAGCGTTCGGGTAGTAGCCGATGGGTAGTAGTTTAATTTCTTCCTCTGTTAAGCCCCTTTCTGTTACAAGATAGTGGCGGGCTTCCAGTGCTTCAACTCGCTCGCTCCACAGTATTTCCTGACAATAGTTTTGAGTTTCAGCTAGAACTGCCCGTCGCCGTTCCCATTTCTGTGCCAAAGCTATCTCTTCCGGGGATGATTCCCGCGCTGGGAATCGTACATTTGCCTTGGCAGCTAACTCCCGAACTGTCTCAACAAAATCTTTGCCGCGAGCTTTGACCCATCGTCCTGCCTTGATGCTGGCTCGATAATCGGCGGGTCCACCCCCGAACTGACAACCGGCACAGAAAAATAATTTTGACGAGATGGTAACGACGAAACTAGAACCTGAGTTACTTTGATGCAACGGACATCCGCCCCGTAGCTTGTCGCTAGAGTGCTTAAAATTGTGCGCGGAATGATTGTAAATCTGCTCTGCGTTTAGGCTGTTAATTGCGTCGTCTAGGCAGCGTAAGAGTGCATCACCTGCGTGTTTCGGTAGAGCTAAACGATCGCTTAAATTGTGTTCTGCTGTAAACATATTTTCCTCTCATGGCTGTAGATAGCGAGGAGAGGCGAATGCTAGGATGAACCGTATAAGCAAAACCATGAACCGAAAGTTTTTTTGGTTTAGGTTAAGGGGCTATCACTCAACATTTTTAGCCTCTCCTCAAAAGCCAGTGCAGGTTTCCGGCAAGAAATTGTCTGCACTGGCTTTTGTCATTCAATTTTCTATGGCATCACTGTTTTTTGAAGTGGTTGGTAGCTGTGAATTGTCACGAGTCGCTTCGCCTCCTTGAATCGCCAGTTGGCGATTGATAAAGCTAATTGATTAGCAGCGGATGTAAGTAAATCGAAGGCGGCTCCTTCCGAAGGCGCATCAATTACTAATTGCTGCGAACCAAGTCGTGGATTCCACATAGGTTGAATGTAATTAAGAAGTTCCATTCGTTTGCTTTGGTTTGGCTTTTTTGGGAAATGAGTGATCGCGCAAATCAACCACTAACTCTTCTGGAATGTCCAAAATATTAGCGAGAATGACCAGCTCCGCCGTATTGGGCTTTTGACCAGATGCCAGCTCCTTTAACCACTCAGGGTTTATTTTGTCTGAGTTCATCAGGTCAAAGTAGTTGCTCTTAACTAGTTCTGCTATGGTTTGAGGCTCATTAGCCTTAGACTTTTCTTCTTTTGGTAGTAGACGCTTTTCCTCCTGTTTTACCCAAGGTCCCAGAGCCTCTTCTATGCCTTTCCCAAAGTCAATCTGCCGCATTGAACAAATCGCCTTGAATCGTAGGTCAAGTTTTTTCGAGACGTGCCCACGCAATTGGAAATAGTCGGGGTCGGTTGATTTTGACCGAAGTACTCTGATTCTGGCTGTAGAGTCCGAGAAGATTTACTGGACTATCAGAATGATTGCATAAACTGGCAAGCTGTCGCCAGTGCTGGTGACTTTGCCAAGGAAAATTACTTGGGAGTATGGGCTGATCCTAATCTAGAGAAGCTGTGGGATTATCGCAGGAAGAAGTGATAGAACTTTCTAGGGGATTTACACACCAAAGTAATACACAATTCCCCTAGAATTTAGACGCTGATCAACTCGCTATTACTCTTGCTAACGCTTATCCTTCACTATCCAGATTTGCCCGTTTCGCCCTACCCTTTGCCTTGTAAGCTCCAAAGGTTTTAGAGCGAATTTCTAAGCGACTGACTCCAAACTTTTCAGCCTTAATCGACTCTGAGCGCTCTAGCAGTGTTAATCGTCTTAGTACATACTCCTCAAGAGCCTTCGACAGAATAGTTGATTTATCATCACCAGTTGCCCCCCCAACTTCAAGGGCTAATCGGTAAATCTCACGGGGTACACTACCACGGAATTCAACCTTATCAAAAGCTACAACCTCATCACCATTTACCTTTCCGCGTTCTGGATGAGACTCAATATCAATCTGCACCTCTTCAGGTGTTTGGGGTTTCTTTTTCTTTGTCATAGTTCCCTTAAATTCTTTAACTAGATTATCTCTATCAGTGCACTATTAGTGCAAACTTATGTAATATAGACTCAGACAAAAATATTCCCTGCTGTGTCAATCGTGCAAGGTCAGCACAGCAGGGATGTCTACCTCTTATCCAAAGGAGACACACTTATTATGCGAGAAAACAGAGGAGGTGGGCGATGAAACAACTCCTACCCGCCGAGAAACCTTGGGTTATCTGTCGCCTTGGCGTAAAGCCACCTAGTCGCGTCATTCGCAGATACGTTAATCGCCAAGATGCGTTAGACGACCTCAGAGTAATGACTAGATTCGTCAAAGACGACGGTCAGTATGTCGTGGCTTTTGATGTCATTGAAATCGAAGAATAATGCCCATCAAGATTAAAAACCAATCTAATGGGCATAATCCTGCTGTTCAGGAAATGCCCCAAACAGTTGAGGCAGAGATGGTAGAGGAGGATGAAATGTTTGCCACGGAGTCGTTCACCACCAGCGCTGTCGGAGCGTCTGAGCCTGAGATTAAAGTAGGCTTGCGATCGCTTATCCCCGAAACTACAGCAGACCATCAAGCTGGATTCAAACTGCTGACTGATGCTGAGAAGGCAGAATATGCAATCAAGAGCGATCGCTCTTTGTACCGAGTGCGTGAAGATGCAGGCAAAAATCTATTTAACCTGTCATCTCAACGAGTCGGGCAGCACGTGCGAGAACTGCTGGAATCAAAACCACCATATCCACGTGGCTACTTAATAGATGAGCAGGGTTTAACTGATCGCTGTATTTACGAGATTTTCAAAAAGATTGAGAATACAGCAAAAAATATCCTGCCTGGTAGCCCCGCTGATTGGCGCAATCTCAAAAAGTCGAAGAAAGAATTTAATCCGAGGTGGAAAACTCACCGATTTCAATATCTAACAGAGCATACAAACCGTTGTCGTGACTATTACAACTGGCTTGAAGCACAACCACAGCCAGAAGTAGAAGTTCACACCGCTGAGTTTATGCCAGATGAAGCACCAGAAAACAGAGAAGAGCGGTTATCTGCCAAGCGATCGCAAATCCAACTAGCTGAACGTGAAGACGAGCGGGTTGTACGCGACTATTGCCGCTGGAAACGTGAACAACTTCTCAAAGTAGTGGAAGAAGAGGCGCTTGAGACACGTCATCAGGTTGACTTAGCCCACGCTCGAATTATTAACGAGCCAGACACAACTGCACCACAAGAATTAGACGAGGACGAAGACTTATGACTAAGGCATTACCAACTAAGGACAGAATTACAGAGATTGCAACAGAACAGGGACGTAAGAGCTATGCAATCAGCGCTGAGTTGAAGCTTAAAAAACCAACTATTTCCATAATTTCAATTGATTTAGGGACGTTATTCACTAAGAATGGATACCTGTCAAGTGCTGAAATTGCTTATGTAGAAAAAACCGAAAACTTTTTAAGTGAAGTATCTGGTTCAAGACGAAATTCAACTAAAAAAGGTAGCTTTGCCTCTCGCAATCGTAAAGCAGCGAAGTCTGACCTGACTATCACTTACCAAGGGCGCAGCTATTCTCTAGGCAAAAGTGGTGCTATTACTGGCGGTACTACCAATTTAGAGTCAGATAAAACTGATAACGTAGTACTGCGGATTATATTTGCTCTAACTCTTTACGAAATTGGCAAAAAGGATGAATGGAAAGAAGGGGAAGAAGGAGAAGAGATTCATCTAACAGTAGCAATTGATTTTGCAAACAAGCGAAACTTTGACAAGAAAGAGAAAATAATTCGTGATGCTGTGGGAGCAGGCTTAACTTGGGGAACTAGTGAGGGTATATACAAGGTAAAACCAAAGACTCTTAAGGTTGACCCAGAGGATTATCATGCAGAACTTTTCAGCCGCTTAGTATCAGTAGATGCTATCAATTTTGAAGACGAAGACCGTGCCACGATTGGCATTGGTTTCAGAACACTTAATCTTGGCATTATCACATCTGATGGCTACTTTGATGATGAGCGTTCACGTTCTTTTGATGGCAAAGGTACAAGCCTATTTTATGAATGGGTTGCCTCAGAGATTGATTTGGAAAACTGGAATACACCAGAATTTATCAATGGTGTAAATAATGGTAGCTTTCGTCCTCAAGGTGAGGAAGAAGAGATTGATTTAACAGATGCGATCGCCCTTGCTTCTGGTTGGTATCTAGAGGAAATTATGGGGCTTATCAAGAAGCATACTCCTTCAGAAATTGAACGTTTTGTCATTTGTGGAGGTGGTGCAATCAAATTCGGCTTACTGCTCAAAAAGCGTTTATGGGGAGAAAGTGCTGTTTGCCCTAAACCAGATGTTGCCAATAGTTTAGGGCAGTTGGTTGAAATGGCACTGGAAGTAAGTCAGTAATATCTCGAATCTTAGCCAACCTTTACCGCCCTCAATTACTGGGGGCTTTTTTTTCAATTATGAAACCAAAGTACATCAGGTTCAGCAAGTTCAAGAGTGAAAATTTAACTGCTTCTAACGATGAAGCCGCCCGACTTATCAAACTTAAAAAACAAATCAAACAACTTAAACGCCAACGTTTGATTTTTACTACTGGAGTGGCAATTGCAACAGCAATTATTGTTTATTGGGTGAAACGTTAATTACATGAAAAATGCATCTATCTCTAACAAAATTGACAGATTAGAATCTCAAGTTGCAGCGCTTAAACATAACCCGTGGCAATTAGAGCGTGAAATTAACAACTTACTTAAAGCGCTTAATGCAGAGTCAGAAACAGAGCGAGACTATCTAAAAGAGCGACTGTTTACCATCGCCGCGACGGTGATGCTAACGGCTGCCACCATGAAATCGCTTGATACTCCCATCAGCAAATTCTTTTCTCCCTCAACTCCCAATAAAACTGAGCAAGTGCAAAATTCAAGTTTAGATAAGGGTTTAGCTAAACCTGAAGTAAAGGTTGCTCCAACTGTCAATAAATCTGAAACTAAACCAGACATAAATCGACTGATGAGAGCGATAGCAAATCAGGAAAGTGGCGGCAATCATGAACTTATTAATGGAGACTCTGGGGCAAGTGGTAAGTGGCAGGTAATGCCTGAAAATATCCCTGAGTGGTCAAAAGCTGCTTTAGGTCGAGAGATTACTCATGCTGAATTTATAAGTTCACTACAGATTCAGCAAACAATAGTTAAACATCGATTAGAACTCTATCTAAATCAACAGCAACCAGGCTTAACCCTAGAGCGAAGAGTTCGTATGGCAGCCAGCGCTTGGTATAGCGGACAACCAAAACTGTGGAATAATACGCGCCCTCAATACAGCAATGGGCAACAGTATCCATCTATTGCCGAGTACACAGCATCAATTTGGAATTTGTACCAATCAAAACCTAAGTTTGCAGAAACCAAAGCCATCATTGCCACTTGGGATAAAGCTATGCAGGCTGACCCTAAAACAGGGGATATGATTGCAGGTTTTCCCGTTTCCTCACCGCGTGGAATGCGGGTTAGTCCCACCAGTGGACAATGGAAAATGCACCAGGGTGTAGATATTAGCACACCCATCGGCACACCAGTAATTGCGATCGCTGACGGGCAAATTGAGTGTGATTACTGGGACGACGCCGGAATAGTGGCAATGTTTACTAGTGATAAATTTCCTAACCTTAGATTTGATTTACTGCACTTATCTAAATGCAGCGGTAAAGCTGGATCTAAACTTGCGGTAAAGCAAGGTGATGTCATTGGTCTAAGCGGAACCTACGGCACCGGACCACACTTGCACCTAGCGATTAAGTCACTTGATACAAACAATTTCCTGCGTGTTCGTGCTGGTTGGCTCTATTGGTTCGTTACCGGAATCAAACCCTGAAGTGATAGAACTTTCTAGGGGATTTGTGTAGCATTCTGAGTCATAAATCCCCTAGAAAATATTCTCAGATTTAAGCGATCGCATTACCTGCCGCTTTCATGCAGTAGCCTGGATAATCTGGATTATCAGCTTCAATCAGTGGAATACCAATCAGTTCAATATACTCGCGGTATTGTTCAAATGTGGGTGGTGGTTGATAGCCTTGTTGTGCCAGAAAGCGAATAAAGTCCAACTCCTGACCCCATAGCGCCACCTTGTCTGCCCTTACACTTCGTTGAATTAGTTTGCCCATTAGGTCTTAGATTAGAGTCTCCTAACTTCTCCCAGATGTCCACTGCTAGATAATCAACTCTTCGGTAAGACTCAGAGACCGCGTGCTGGTCAGGTTTTCACTTCAAGGCATCAGCGATAGCGAAAGCGTTGCGAGGCGTTAGCCTAGCGCTGCTGCTCTTCAGATCGCAACGGATGAGCGATCGCTTAATTTATCAACGCTTTCACTAGAAACACAGAAGTTGACGTGGCTAACACTTCAGTCATTAGGGCTTGTTGCAAAAAGCGAAAACCCTGATCTATCAATAGGTTGATCGTCACGCCTTTTTTATCGATAAGGATTAATTTGGGTTAGGATGTATGGGAGTTATCAACAACAAAAGATTATTGCCCTAAGAATGAAATTCTTGGGCTAAAGCCTAATATTTGAGGAGAGCTTTATTTTCTTAACCTCTACCAAAGAACCGTTTCAAGGGATTTGAGGCGATTTGCCCAAACTTTCCAGGCAGATTTCGTTGAGCAGCGCCCACCGGGTCGGAAGCTGTGAAAATTTGGACTGCACGATCATAAAGTTTAGAGCTGTGATCCTGAGAAGTGGAAACAAGCGTTGCGCCCTGTTCACCTGCATCTGTTTGGGCATCAGCTAGAGCGGTTTGATATGCCTGATTTAAGTTTGGGAGGCTAGCTGCGATCGTAGGCAGTTCCGAAATCCGAGCCTCCAGATTCTGACCGATAGCATGAAGCTGTTGTTGCAGTCCCAATGGTAAAGATTCATCCTGATGACCAAGGGCGGTCATAAAAGCCACAAGAATTTTTTCATGTTGAGAGTTTAAAGAAGTCATGATTTAAACAACTATTCCAATACAGATAAAATGATTAGAAAAATACTGAAAGTCTAATTCATTAATAGTAGGAAAATTTGTGAGCTTTGAACTCAGAGAGTGACATAAATCTAACTTTGGGCAGAGCCATTATTTCCGGCTTCTAGTGGTAAGCTCCAGTTTTGGCAGCTTAAATAAATAATCAATCCTCCTTTGGGTCTTCCATTAGTTATTCAGCAAGCCCTATGTTAGGACAAAGACTCTTCAGATAAATTTCTTTTTTGCAATAAATAAGAAGCGATGCTTCACTGCGGATGAGTGCTATAACCGCCCTGCTGATGTAGTTGCTGAGTTTATGAAGATGTTTTAATTAGCCTGATTTCTCTGTAAGGAAATTCTCTGGGAATTAGCAATCATTTTATGGATTGGACACTCATGTTAAAGGTGGTGAACTCAATAACTTAAGCAGTTTTTCTTTCAGGTCTACTGACACTTTGGGTGTATTTAGAGATTGGTGCAGATTGGCAGATACTAGTGGTTGTTGATTCATGGTAATTCTAGGGGAAATAGAAAGTGATCGCTACATCCGCCGAAGGCATCGCTTTTTTCAAACCCAGCCTACAATCTCCTTGATTTGAGCAACAGCCTGTTCACGGTCAATATGCACTCTGGCTTTAACTAAAGCTGCATCAGGTCGTTTATACCAACGTTGTGAACGAATACACAGCCCATCATCTGCAAGGATTTCCCAGGTGTAACGGGTCCGGTCAATTACTAGCCACAGCTCATAGGTGCGGTATCTGTCCTGGGGAAACTTAAGGATACCGATTTCAGAGAGAACATTCAATTTCAGGCGGGAACGTTCCAAGCGCTTCATCAGTTCTAGGAAGCAGAATGCCGCTTGTTTTGCTTGGTTGTGTGTCGGGTAACGGAAGCGATCGCGTGGCTCGAACTTAAAATCTCTGCCAGCTAGACGGAATTGGAACTTACCCGCTGCATCTTCAACGAAGAATACACGCCAGTTTGTTCTAGGATACTGGACGCTGAATCCTTGGGGCTGAATCTTGACCGCTGCTGTCATTGTTGCTTAGTGAACGGGCAACAATATCTTAGCTGAGGTTTGTGGCTGGTGGTTTTCTAGGGGATTTAGAGGGATGGGAGGAGCGATTTAAAGCGATCGCTCTAATCTGCCATTCAATTAGTTTCCCCAGCGAGTGGGGACACTACAAGGATACAATCATGGTTGTTACTTCTTCTTGTTTCCATTCAATTAGTTTCCCCAGCGAGTGGGGACATTTACCAAAGAGTTACTTAAGCAGCACTGATGTATTGTGTTTCCATTCAATTAGTTTCCCCAGCGAGTGGGGACGAATGAGCTGTTTGCCACTCCTGATTCTTTGGGGGCTAGAGTGTTTCCATTCAATTAGTTTCCCCAGCGAGTGGGGACGAATCCAAACATTTTCCTTCAACAAAAAGAGAAAGAGTTTCCATTCAATTAGTTTCCCCAGCGAGTGGGGACCTGGTGGTTACGACCAATCCGCACAACGTGGTGCGTTTCCATTCAATTAGTTTCCCCAGCGAGTGGGGACACTTAAAGATCCAAACCGATTTGGCTAAAGGTTACCTTAAGTTTCCATTCAATTAGTTTCCCCAGCGAGTGGGGACGTCTCTAAAAGCCAAATGAAGCACATAACATTAGGTGTGTTTCCATTCAATTAGTTTCCCCAGCGAGTGGGGACCTATAACAAGTCAAGTCATGAGATAATGGTCATCTGTTTCCATTCAATTAGTTTCCCCAGCGAGTGGGGACTCACAATACTCCAGAATGGGAAGCTAAGTTAAAAGCTGTTTCCATTCAATTAGTTTCCCCAGCGAGTGGGGACTCACTGGTTTTGCCGCTAAACATTGGCGCAAGATGTTTAACATGTTTCCATTCAATTAGTTTCCCCAGCGAGTGGGGACGGCTTAAAGGGGCTTACAATCTGTCGTCTTGCAACGAGTTTCCATTCAATTAGTTTCCCCAGCGAGTGGGGACTCTAGAATAATGCAAGCTAGACAAGCGCTATCTAATGTTTCCATTCAATTAGTTTCCCCAGCGAGTGGGGACCTTTAAGTTTACTTCTGAGTCGTCTTTGTATTGATTGTTTCCATTCAATTAGTTTCCCCAGCGAGTGGGGACACTGTGGAAGAGTGCGAACAGCCAAGATTGGGAATTAAGTTTCCATTCAATTAGTTTCCCCAGCGAGTGGGGACAGTAAAGAACCACAAAAACTGTTAACAGGTAAAGACTGTTTCCATTCAATTAGTTTCCCCAGCGAGTGGGGACGTAAAGAGTACTGCCATAAGAATAAAAAACTAATTAGTTTCCATTCAATTAGTTTCCCCAGCGAGTGGGGACCTGTATTAGGCATAGAATTAAGTTTTACTGGAGATAAATGTTTCCATTCAATTAGTTTCCCCAGCGAGTGGGGACGGAAAATAAAACATTCCCAACAGATTACGATGGATTAGTGTTTCCATTCAATTAGTTTCCCCAGCGAGTGGGGACATAAAGCTAATTAGTGCTGTAAGTCTTAATAATGTAGTTTCCATTCAATTAGTTTCCCCAGCGAGTGGGGACTTTGGAATGCGCTCGTATCTGTCAGTTAGTCGAAACAAAATAGTTTCCATTCAATTAGTTTCCCCAGCGAGTGGGGACCAAATTTTAGGAACACAAGCAGGTGTTGGTGGCTATGTTTCCATTCAATTAGTTTCCCCAGCGAGTGGGGACATTGAAAAATTTGCTAATGCTATCAGCGAAAAAGAAAAAAGTTTCCATTCAATTAGTTTCCCCAGCGAGTGGGGACAG
>JBATUR010000115.1:0-1644 GCA_049671305.1 Coleofasciculaceae cyanobacterium | reverse complement strand
ACGTTGATTTGGCACACAATGCCGGATGTACGGGAATTTTAGTGCAGACTGGGTTTGGGCAAGCTGTCCTTGGTGGCAAATATCAGCACCATACCGAGCCTGATTTTATTGCCGCTGATTTATCGGTAGCTGTTGATTGGATTTGTGGGCATAGTTTGTAAGTGTAAGGATAGCGATCGCTTTTTACAAAAAATCCTTTTTTCTAATCTTTATGATGCAGAAACTTTATTCTGAGTCAAAATGATCAGTAGTTAACCCTGCCAACAGGTTCTTGCTCATGTTTGCTCGTCGAGCTGTTCGTATTTGGGATATAGCAATTTACAACCGAGATCATCAATTAGTTGTTGTTGTGGAAGTCAAGGCTAAACTCAATGCTTCACCAGAGTGGGCAGCACAGCTAAGAAGCAACATTTTCGCACACGGCATCTTTCCAAAAGCTCCTTACTTCCTAATGGCTTTCCCAGATAAATTTTATTTGTGGACTGCTACTATTGAACAGTCAGAAAAGAGTGAGCCAACCTACACTATAGATGCCCGTCCTATTCTTGATTCCTACTTTGAAAAAGCTGGTGTATCTGCTAATCAAATAACAGGTCGAAGTTTAGAACTAATTGTTGCATCTTGGTTAGGAAAATTAATTCACGCAGAGCAGCTTCCTGAATTTGAGCAGTCCCAACCTTGGCTAATTGAGTCAGGACTCTACGCCGCTATAGCAGGAGGTCATTTCGAGCGTGAGGTGCGGCATGAATATTTACGTTGAAACTAACTTTGTTTTGGAGTTGGTTTTTCAACAAGAACAGCTTGCCAGTTGTGAGCAAATTTTACAACTTTGTGAGGCAGAGCTGGTACAACTTATTATCCCGGCATACAGTGTAGCTGAACCTCATGAAAAACTTACTCGTCAGGCAAAAAACCGCAGGGATCTTCAGCAACTATTAGAGACAGAATTACGACAACTCGCACGCTCGGCACCTTATCAAACTCAGATCAATAGTATTGAAAATCTTGCAAGCTTGCTAGTTCAAAGTAGTCAAGAAGAAAGACAAAGGTTTGTGGAATATCGCAATTGGTTGATCAAGAATGCAGAAGTAATTGCGCTAACTGCTGATATTCTCAACGAGGCGGCAGCCTATGAAGCTCCCTATGATTTAAGTTCACAAGATGCTCTTGTTTATTCGTCAGTGATTAGCCATTTACGTCAATATCATCCTCAAGTAGCGTGTTTTCTAAACCGAAACTCTAGAGATTTTGATAATCCAGATATTGTCGATGAACTAAATAGATTTAATTGCAGAATGATTCCACGTTTCGATCATGGTTATAGCTTTATTCAATCGCAATTATCGTGATTAGTAGTCTCAAAAAATCGTTGCACTTATCAACATTCCTACTCAATCAATTCAAAAAAACCTTCATCCAATTCATAGCCAAACATCTGTGCCATCGACTTTAAGCGTGATGAGCTAGAAATTCCCTGCTCTTTCATCCAGCTTGACAAAACAAAAGTTTTATGGTTAGTGATAAGGCAACTGACGTTGATTTGGCACACAATGCCGGATGTACGGGAATTTTAGTGCAGACTGGGTTTGGGCAAGCTGTCCTTGGTGGCAAATATCAGCACCATACCGAGCCTGATTTTATTGC
>JBATUR010000114.1:0-8508 GCA_049671305.1 Coleofasciculaceae cyanobacterium | reverse complement strand
GTACAGGTCTAGTTGGGACACCTTGGCAACTGCGCTGGAGTGCAGGTGACTATCAACCAGAAGGGACTTGGTACAGGAACTATTATTATCCTGAAGAAAATCGACGCGGATTAGGTGACAGAGAAGATCTTTATAGCCCTGGCTATTTAACTGTAGTACTTAATCCTGAAGAAACTCTGACTTTGGAGGCGATGGTAGGATGCCCGCAAGAATTTCCACCCTTGCATTCTCACTCATTTGAGCAGGCAGTCGCAGCCGAGCAAGTGCGGCAAGATCAATTGTTTGATTTGGCACCTGTTTCGCTTCCAAGCGAGCGAGAAATCATCTGGCGTCAGCTATTGCGAGCAGGGGATCAATTTATGGTTCATCGTGCCTCAATAGATGGTCCAACGGTGATTGCTGGTTACCCGTGGTTTAACGACTGGGGGCGCGATACTCTAATTGCTTTGCCAGGGTTGGCTTTGGCAACGGGGCGTTTTGCAGAAGCTAAGGGATTACTTCAAACCTTTGGCAGTTATTGTCGTGATGGTTTGATCCCTAATACGTTTCCTGATGCGGAGGCAGAACCGATTTATAACAGTCTTGATGCTTCGTTATGGTGGATTGAAACTTTGGGGCTATATCTAGAAGCTACTCAAGATTGGGATTTTTTAGCGCAACAGTATCCTGTGGTGCGGAAAATCTATAAGGCTTTGACTGCTGGTACTCTTTTTAAGATTCGGGTTGATGCTGCTGATGGGTTGCTGATTTGGGAAGCGCCGAATGTGGCTTTAACTTGGATGGATGCGGTAATTGATGGTTTGCCAATGACACCGCGTCAAGGAAAACCTGTAGAAATTAATGCTTTGTGGTATTCGGCTTTGTGTTGGGCGACTCAGTGGACTTCAAAGCTATTAGAGAACCCAAGCGTTGATCGAGGGCGTTTGTTACGACAAGGGCAGCGCTATGAGCATTTGTGCCAACAGGTGAAGCATTCTTTGCAGAAGTTTTGGAATCCTGAGTGCGGTTATTTTTACGACACGATTGAGCCAAATGACCGACTGGATGCCCGTATTCGCCCTAATGCGGTAATTGCGCTGTCTTTGCATCATTGTGGCTTTCCGGAAAGTCAAGCACGACAGGTATGCCTAGTTGCACGCGATCGCTTATTAACGCCTTATGGTTTAAGAAGTCTCGATCCTGCTGACCCAGATTATTTTGGCTATTATGGCGGCAACCGCTTTTATCGCGACCGGGCTTATCATCAGGGTACGGTTTGGAGTTGGTTAATTGGTCCTTTTATCCGTGCCTGGAAGCGATTTTATAACGATGTGCCGCTGCCTTGTGAGCTCGCGCCGCTTTTGGCTCATTTCCAGTCCTCAGCCTGTATTGGTTCGGTTTCTGAGATTTTTGATGGAGATCCGCCTTACTTGCCTCAAGGAGCGACCGCCCAGGCTTGGTCAGTGGCTGAATTGATCCGTCACTTTGGGGATCTTTGAATAACACTTAAAGCTTTAAGGATTAGACAAAATTGCTAGTTTTCTCTAATCCTTAATACTATGTTTGATGATTTTTCAAAAATGGCTCAGGCGAGAGTTGAACTTGCGACCTTGGGCTTATGAGTCCCCTGCTCTACCACTGAGCTACTGAGCCTAGCTTTGATTTAAAGCTAATCGATTTTAACATATCTCTTTTCAAAATTGCTAGCACTTGCTTAATTTTTGTGGGAGCCAGAGATAGCTCCCACAAAGTAGCAGGAAGCAAAGAGAGTGGGTAGTTACTTACGAGGCAAGAAAGCGATCGGATTAACCGCACCCTTTCCTGTAGGATGTACCTCGAAGTGGGTGTGAGGACCAGTGCTGCGACCGGTGCTACCCATTTCAGCAATTTGTTGACCTTGTGTAACCTCTTGTCCGCGACGCACCAAAATACGGTTGTTGTGAGCATAGAGGGTCAAGCTCCCATCTGGATGCTGAATTTCCACTAAGTTACCGTAGCCACCAGAATTCCAACCGGCGGTCACAATCACACCAGGGGCAGAGGCAACAACAGGTGTGCCAACAGGTGCGGCAATGTCAATGCCTTTATGCATCCGTCCCCAACGCCAACCATAACCAGATGTTAAAACGCCCTTAGCAGGCCAAATGTAAGTATTAGTCTGAGTTGGGCTATCTGGAGACAAGCCAGGAATTTCTGGCTCAACTGGTTGTCCAATTTGTGGACGTAGCGATGGGTTGTAGCTACCTGCTGGTACTGGAGCCGAGGCGACTAATGCTGGTGGTGGAACTTCGATTTTGATGGGTCCCTGGTTTAGCTGCTGTTGCCGTCTCTGAAGCTCTGCTGATAAATTCTCGTTAGCTCGCTTGGGATTGAACTGTGGATCAATCCTAATTGGCACAGAGGTATCATTTGAGCTGGAAGCCGTTGGGGTTTTTACCGCAGGCACGACAATGCTTCTGGGTGCAGCAGCTTGAGTTGTTTCTTGCTGCTCAACGTCTTCGCGCAGCTTGAGGATGTCAGATCTTAAGCGATCAATATAAGGGTTTGATTGAGTTGGTTGACTTTTTTGAGTATCAACTGCTGCTCTGGAGCTGGCTTGCGTATTCTCGTCGCGAGTTGATTGCGCTAGAACAGGGTTTTGCCTAGTTTGTTGAGATTGTGGCAGCGGTGGCACAATCGGCGAAACTTTTTCTGAAGCAGTTGGATTAGGCTGAGGAGGGGTTACCACGGAACGCTGGGGAACTGTTGCCACACTCACCGCTTTTGAGCTGATGCCGGGAACTGATGCCACTGGTTCTCTGGCATTCGACGCCACAGATGTTTGTGGGATTTTGAGCTGTTGATTGACACTGAGCAAGTTGGGATTATTTAGCCCGTTTGCCTTAATTAGCTCTGAAACTGACAAACCATTACGACGAGCGATCGCTTCTATGGTGTCTCCCGGCTTAACTTGGTAAAGGTTGGCATCTGTAGAAGTTAGGGTCGGGATCACCACGGGTTGTGGTGCTGATGGCTTGGTGGCTTCTAGAGAAGTTATTGGCTCAAGTTTTGAGTTGGGTGTTACTGCCACTTTTGGGGCAATAGTAGATGCTACTTCCGGGGTCGGTACAGTAATGATTACTGACGACTGCGGTGTTTTGGCAATCTGTGGTGTTGTGAATGGTGTTGAGGCAATTTCTGGCGTCGGTACAGTGATGACTACTGACGACTGTGGCGATCTTGCCGCTTTTGGTACTGTCGGTGAAGAAGCCAATTGTGGACTTGCAACCACTGTTACTGGCTTTGACGTTTCTGTTACTGACTCTTCAATTGTGACTGTAGAAGGTAAGGTAACAGGGGTCGCCTTTTGAATGGTAGAAGCAACCTTGTTTGCACCTGTTTCTTGTTGAGATAAATTGCTGGACTCCTCAGACCGCAACTCCGCCAGACTGTCATTTAAACGATTCCGTTGCTCTTTTAAGCTGTTTAGAGCAGTATCTTGTCTTGCCTTCAAAAGGTCATTGACATTACCAGGAACCGTGACTGATTCACCTGTTTTTAGCTGATTTTCTGCCGACGTTGCTGCAGTTGCCTGCAACTGTGTCGGTGCAACTCCATACGACTCAGATAATTTTTCAACTGTGTCACCAGCTTTCACTTGGTGAACTATGCCATTCACCGTCGGAATTTTTAAGGTTTGTCCTACAGGTAATACAGCACTTGCTTGAATGTTATTAGAAGCAGCGATCGCTTCTGGCTGTACTTGATAAGAATTGGATAATTCCCACAGCGTCTCCCCTTCTCGTACCTGATGCTGGACTACAGGGGAGGAAGCCTCTTCTAAGCTTTTTGGAGCTTCTGGCTTGACCTCAGTCGGTGTTGACACGGCAACGACTGCTGGTTCAAGTGGTGTCGCAACATTTGGGCTAGAGGGAGCAGTGAAATTCGGCAAGTTTGGCTCAGTTGCTACTGGCTCAACTGCCAGCGCTTCATCGCCTTGCTGAGGCAGCAGTAAGCCAGCAGCTCCCATTGAGATTGCCAATCCAATCATTGCGGCAGAGGTTCTAGCTCTACGGTTGGCTTCTGTCGGGATTGTCGCACCTGCTGACGACTTTCCGACGTAAAGTTTTAACAATGCCTCAAACGATTCGGTGGCACAAGAAGGAACTTGTTTAACCTTCTGCGTAAATGTTCGTTTCAAAAACGACCTCCTGGTGTGTGACGAGCGCTTAACAGTTCCTGAGTTATTTTTACCAGTCAATGAGGCAACTCACCTCAAGATGTGATCACAATCACATACAGTAAGCATACTTAGGCAAGAGTACCTTGCTTTTTTAATTTATACAAGTTGCTTTTCAATTTTGACAAGTTGACTTGATTGGTAAAGTTTTAGCCTTAGCAGCAACATAACGATTCACCCTAAACAGACAATAGCCCGGTGCCTGAAGAAAACAATATTTCGGCAAGACTCCTAATGTATTGGTACTGATGCTGCTATTAGTTTCTGGATAGAACATACTGACTGGTTAGGCTTCCCTCCGGAAGATGACGAATGACTCAAACAAAAAGCAAGCTTTTTTCTTAGCAGTAGTTCAGAACACCCTGCAACTGCTTAGTTTAGCAATCTAATAGCTCATTAGCTCAAAACTTTACGCTATTGAAGAGACAGATAACAAGCCTTGAATTATCTTCTTTCAACTCGATCTGGCTGCTTTTGTCTTGGTTGACGCCAGTGTTCAAATGCCTAATATCCTTACAGTTTGGTTCTTCTGACTTATTGGGTTTACTTGTTCACGATTAAAAAAACATATTAGTTAGATAGTTTTTTTTTCTTGGTCCGTGTATACAAATTTCTTATCACTGTATGATGACTTCAGTATTCTAGATTACTAAAGCACGGCTTAACCTATTTTTGAGTAGTGACCTAGACTAAGTGCCTGCTAGCAAAAACTTGATTGAGCTACCGATTTCAATTTTCTCTTAGTGGGATTAAATATATTTATATACATATATGAATACAGTGTTAAATACTGTGATTCCTAAGTTAAGCCGGGGTTAATTGTTCAATCACTCAGATGTAAGAAATATCTGCCCAAACTACTCTAATCGCTTGCTAGTAATAATAGTTGCTTGGCAGACACTAAACAGTTTTAAATCAAAGCAAGTAACTTACTCCAAACAACCCGTTTGACGCCGCGCTTCAAATAAACCGACAGCCGCACTAACTGATAAATTTAGGCTCCGAACCCCCGGCTCTGTCATGGGAATATAGACAGTATCACTACAAGCAGCAAGGAGATGAGATGGCAAGCCTTGAGTTTCGCTGCCAAACAATAGCCAGTCGTTGCTTTGAAACTGAAACTTAACATAACTACATTTTCCTGCAGCACTGAAACCGATCCAGCGACCACCTTGCTGCTGATGAACAACTACAAAGGCATCAAGTGAATCATGATAATAAAGGTTAACGTAGGGCCAATAATCGAGTCCTGCTCGTTTTAGATAGCGATCGCTAATTTCAAAACCCAAGGGACCAACTAAATGTAGCTCAGTGCCTGTAGCCGCGCAAGTTCGGGCAATATTGCCAGTATTTGGCGGAATTTGTGGATTAATAAGGACAACCTTCACCATGAAATACTCAGATAGCTCCTACCCAAAGATAAGTTTTTTTTAACTAATGCACATTTCTCTCTCAAGGTAGAGGTTCTATAGATATTTTTAATATGTCTAGCCAAGAGAATATCAACCAAATATTTTAAGTTGTGAAATTAGACTTCACCGAAAGAAAAAAGGGACAATCATTTAACACATTGTCCCTGCTCAAAAAGCCTCAAGCTGCCAAAAGCTGGCATAATTGGTCTTCCAATTCCAGTTCCTGTTCCATCAACTCTTGAATGGCTTGCCTGATGATACTGCGGCTCTCAGGATGCTCAGAATACAACCTCAACCATTTCTGAGCCGTGTTTCCCTCCCGTAGCAGCTTCTTCACAGCAGAAAGGAAGCAACTAAAACCATGCTTTTTGGCAGTTGGTAAAACTTGTTGCAACAAATCCTCAATCCAATCTCGTGCCAGAATCTCTTTACCATCTTGCCAATGTCGCAAAGTCGCATCCAAGCTTAATCTAGATGCTGCCGCTTCGTTGGCATCAGTTATTGCCACC
Source organism: Coleofasciculaceae cyanobacterium (assembly GCA_049671305.1). Lineage (GTDB taxonomy): Bacteria > Cyanobacteriota > Cyanobacteriia > Cyanobacteriales > Coleofasciculaceae > CADCTM01. The sequence goes on along the minus strand of JBATUR010000114.1, from coordinate 2,389 downwards.
AATTCTTCAGCAGATAGGGTACTAAGTTCCAAAGGATCAAGGTATGGGTCTTCTATAACCTGCCAAATTCGCGCCTCAATTAAAGCTGTAATCGCTAGCAAGGCGATCGGATCAGCAACTAGGTCACATATCCTCAATTCCAAACGGTTGAGGTTGTAGGGGCGGCGGTCGCCATTTGGACGCACCGATGTCCAAAGATGACGCACATTTTGCATGGTTCCCAGCTTTAACTGCTCATGAGTCCAGCGAATAAAATGAGCATGATTCTCAAATAACGGCACATGAGACGGTGTTTTGGGAAATAGTCCCCAACGAGTGGAGTGATAACCTGTTGGTTCTCCTTTGAGGAAGGGGGAACTTGCACTGAGAGCAAGATATAGAGGCGCTTCCAGACGTACCAAGCGAATTGCCCGCATCAGAAGTTCTGGGTCACTAATGCCAATATTGATGTGGACACTGGCAGTTACGACTTTCGTGCCGTAAGTTTGTTCGATATAGTCGTGGTAAGGGTTGTTGGGATCAGAACGGTGGAAGGCTTCGCTAGACTCTAGGGATAAGGTGCTGCCAGGAATTAGGGTATAGTCGCCTAATGTTTTTAAGTAGTCGCGTAGTTTTTGCCGGGGACGTACTAAGGCACACAATAAGCGATCATAAGAACATAAGGGAGCCGTTGTATATTCTACGTTGCGGCTATCTGGCTCCCGCACAAACCCGTCCAAGGAGGCAACAATTTTGTCAGAAAGTCCGACAACATCTCCTTGTGGTGTGCCGGTGTACATTTCGATTTCAAAGCCTTTTGATAGTTGCACGGTTTTTCCTTGGCTGAATTAAGTAGATGTAGGAATAAGTCAGGAAACTTCTAAAAATGTATCGATCTGAGCAGAAAAATATCTCTGTCAATGGTTTGGCATTAAAGTCGCTGATAGACGTTACTGGCGGCACGGTGGAGTAGGGAATGTCGATAAGTTAGGGCTTTAAGGTCATCAGCATAGCCGCCACCGATGACGCTAGCAACAGGATAGCCTGCGGATACACAAGTGGTCAGGACTTGCATTTCGCGTCGATATATGCCTGTATCGGTGAGGGACAGTTTTCCTAAGCGATCGCTGGCGTGAGGATCTACTCCGGCATCATATAAAATCAAGTCGGGCTTAACTTGGCTTAGTAAGTCGGGCAAATAGTTTGCTAGGGTTTGTAGGTAAGCGTCGTCATCTATGCCAACTGGCAAAGCTACATCTAAGTCGCTAATTTGTTTTGTGCCAGGAAAGTTGACTTCGCAGTGCATTGAGAAGGTGAAAACGCTGCTGTCATTTTGGAAAATAAAGGCTGTACCATCTCCTTGATGAACATCGAGGTCAAGGATTAAAATTTTTTTAACTAGTTTTAGGTGTTGTAATACACGGGCAGCAATTGCTAAGTCATTGAAGATACAAAATCCTGAACCGTAGCTAGGAAAGGCATGATGAGTACCACCTGCTGTGTTGCAAGCTAAACCATGTTTGAGGGCAAGTTGGGCGGTGAGGATTGTGCCACCAAGGGCGGTGCAGGTACGATTAACTAAGGCGGGACTCCAAGGTAAGCCGATACGTCTTTGGGCTTTGGGGTCGAGTGTGCCGTCATAATATGCTTGGACGTATTCTGGAGTATGGACGAATTCTATCCAGTTTTTGGGTGGAGGTTCGGGTGTGTGGAATTGTTGAGGGGTGGCGACGCTATCTGTTAGGAGGAGTTGGTAAAGTTGCCCAAATTTGGGCATGGGGAAGCGATGTCCTTCAGGGATGGGTGCGACGTAATCTGGATGGTAGATTATGGGTAAGTCCATTGGGCTGGATTTAGAATCGCAGATTGGCGTAGATAAGTTGAGGGTTAGTGGCGAAGACGGCGGAAAAGGTAGAAGCTAATATATGTAGCAATTGCGCCAATGCCTAAACTCAGGAAAAAGACTATAAATTGGTAGGTAAAAAGGGTTAAAAAAGAGTCGTCGGGGTTAGGTTTAGGGACTTCTTGGATGAGGATAACGGCTGATGCGACTTGACTAGTAGCAAGTCCAATGCCTCCGAGGGCGATGGTGGTGTTTAAAGTGCGATCGCTTTTGGTTTGCTCTAAGTCAATTATGCCTTGAATTGTGCTATTGAGGTTTTGCAGTACGGTTAAGCCTGGAGTTAGGTTAGCGTGATCTGCTGCAATTTGTCGCTGATATTTCGTAGCATAGAATTCACTTTCGCTGAATATTTTGAGAAAAGCTACCTCACTGGGGGCATATTTTTTTTCGATATTATCTAAACGATATTTATAGTTTTCTAGATTTACTTGAATTGTTTGATTTTGATTTTCCAAGGCGCTCAATTCTGTGGTGTAGTCTGCCAAATTTATAAAATTATTGGTTAAA
>JBATUR010000113.1:0-43918 GCA_049671305.1 Coleofasciculaceae cyanobacterium | reverse complement strand
CTGGGGATGAAATAGGGTTATAAAATATGCCTTGCTCTGGTGGAATAAAGGGACCCACGGGCAGTTGGCGATCAGGAAACTGGGGGTTATTTGGCGAATTTTGAGCATTACTAAAATCAGAATTCATAACAACTATCCCCAAGGTAGAAAGGCTAACTAAAATAGTTAACAATTGCCGAAGTTTAGGTTTATTTAAGATCATATCTTTTTAGAAGGTGTTGAACTTGAAAAGACTGTTGGAAAATGTCAAGAAATTATTGGATAGATTATGGTAAACAAAGTCTATAGTCGTCTTTAAAGTGTTCCTCTCCAGCATAACTACTTGCGAAGAAGCTGTCACCTCGAAAATATCCAAAATGCAAAGGCGACTTAGTAATTGCCCATATTTCGCCACTTGCTCCATTACCCGCAGCTCCATCTGACGCTATCGGTACATAACGTCCATAGCTCAATTTAAATCGGTAGAGAGTTACAGATAGCCATGATCCATTATTAGACGGCTGTCCTGACCAGGTTGTCGAGCCATATAGATAAGGTTGCTTATATCCTGCATAAAGGCAACTCAACTCCCTGTAGTTGCTCACACTTTGCGCTAGCGTAACCTCAGAGCTTAGTAGCAATGGACAACTAGCCAAACCTCCAACTAGTAGTGTTTTTGCGATGAAGCGACTACGAAAAAAAGAAGTAACTAAGGTCATTATTTTTATTTTTTTGCGCCAAAAAACTGAACCTGCAATTAAATAATTGCAGGTTCAGTTTTTTGTCAATCCTGTTTAGCATCAATGTATTGAATGATAGCTATAAGCTCCGACGATGTTGATTAAACTTCTTCTAATTCCTCAAAAAGCCGTCCATCATTCATCGCTTGCCAGTCAAATTTTGCTCTTTAGTTCATACCTCAACTTTTATTTACTACCTGTTCTTAACTCGAATTTAAATGAATGAGCCGCTAACTCAACAACCAATCCACCAATGCATTATTAAGTTAGCGGGTCGGTTTGTTTATCGAAAATATCTCACAGAAGTTAGGTTGTTTATCGAAAAAATCTCACACAATCCAGGGATAATCTCGCACTACTCAACTTTTACTTAAAAGAGCAACCGCAAAAGCGCCCTGTGACAAAAAAATTTTGGTCTTAATTGGTCTTAACTTAAACAAGGAGAGCCAAGTCTCTAGCAGATTGCATTTTCACAGCACTAGCAGCTACCTTGTGAGCCTTTGCCGCTTCACCGTACCATTGGATTGTGGAATTGTATGCAGCCCTATACAGGTCTTGCGCTGTCTCCGATAGGCAATCGCGAATCTCTTTTGGTAAATCTTGATTTGTTTTGTATAACATAAACTCAATTGTTTTTAGAGACCGATAATTACATAGCATACATATAGGGAACAAGACTAGCCCCTATCTGCAGATAGAGTTTTTAAATCTACCACTGTTGATAGATAGACTTTTTGCATTTCTTAACGATCTACTACGGAGAAAACCTTGGTTAACACCACAATTAAAACAACCCAGTCTGAGCAAATCTTCAACGCCGCCCAAAAACTAATGCCAGGAGGCGTCAACTCACCCGTCAGAGCCTTCAAATCTGTGGGAGGACAACCAATAGTATTTGATCGCGTCAAAGGCGCTTACATCTGGGATGTAGACGGCAACCAATACATCGACTATGTAGGAAGCTGGGGACCTGCCATTTGTGGTCATGCCCACCCAGAAGTGATTGGGGCTCTGCACGACGCCCTAGAAAAAGGCACCAGCTTTGGCGCACCCTGTGCCCTCGAAAACGTCCTCGCCCAGATGGTGATCGATGCCGTCCCCAGCATCGAAATGGTAAGATTTGTCAACTCTGGCACCGAAGCCTGCATGGCAATTATCCGCCTGATGCGAGCCTTTACCAAACGCGACAAAATCATCAAATTTGAAGGCTGCTACCACGGGCACGCCGATATGCTCTTAGTCAAAGCAGGTTCCGGCGTTGCCACCTTGGGCTTACCCGACTCCCCCGGCGTCCCCCAGTCGGCAACCAAAAACACGCTCACAGCCCCCTACAATGACCTAGAAGCCGTCAAAGCCCTATTTGAAGCCAATCCCGATCAAATTGCTGGCGTCATCTTAGAACCGATTGTCGGCAACGCTGGCTTTATTCCCCCAGATCCTGGCTTCCTGGAAGGCTTACGAGTACTCACCCAAGAACATGGGGCTTTGTTAGTCTTTGACGAAGTGATGACCGGTTTTCGTATTGCCTACGGCGGTGTCCAAGAAAAATTTGGCGTCACACCCGACTTAACCACCTTGGGTAAAGTCATCGGCGGCGGTTTACCTGTAGGGGCTTATGGTGGACGTAAGGAGATTATGTCAATGGTTGCCCCAGCCGGACCCATGTACCAGGCAGGAACCCTCTCAGGAAACCCCTTAGCGATGACTGCGGGCATTAAAACTCTGGAATTACTGCAAAAACCAGGCACTTACGAACAACTTGATCGCATTACCAAAAAGCTTTCCGATGGACTGCTGGCAATTGCCAAGGAAACCGGTCATGCTGCCGTGGGTGGTCAAATTAGTGGGATGTTTGGCTTATTTTTTACAGGGGAAACAGTCCACAACTACGAAGATGCCAAAACCTGTGATTTAGCCAAGTTTAGCCGCTTTCATCGCGGAATGTTGGAGCATGGCGTTTATCTAGCACCATCTCAGTTTGAAGCTGGGTTTACTTCTTTAGCTCATACCGATGAAGATATTGACCGCACTTTGCAAGCAGCACGGGCAGTTATGTCCAATTTGTAATTAGCTAAAAATGTAGGTTGGGTTGAGTGTCTGTGTTCCCCAACTAATCGTCGCTTGCTTGGGGTTTCGTACCTCAATCCAACCTACTAGCTTTTTACAATCGGGGCAAGTCAAGGATAATATTGAGGACCAGGCGGATCAGGCAAATACTCAGGTAAGGGTGTGACTGGTAAGGGTGGCTCAAAAATACTAGGGGGTGGGGCTTTTAGTAAATTCCACTCAGCAATTGCCGCTTGAGCTTGTGGGTATAAGGCTCGATCTGAAGGAATTTGCTCGGCTGTGGCAATTGCTGCCTCGTAGCGTCCTTGATCTGCCAGAGCAGTTGCTGCTTCTAGGATAGGACGATCTTGGGCAGTTTGAACTTGCACGACCCAAGCGGTAATCTCTTTTTGGGCAACGGCTGACAAAGCACGATTAGGACGAATTGTACTAGCTGTGGCAATTGCCGCCGTTAAATTTTCTTGCTGGGCATAAGTTCTTGCCATATCTAAGATGGGTTGATCTTCGATGGTTTGAATCGTAATATTCCATTTGGCGATCGCACTTTGAGCATCTTGGCGTAAGGGTTGACCAAGTTTAATACCACTTGCCACTTCTACTGCTTTTTTGAGTTGTTCAACTGTACCGGGTTCTGCCAATTTTTGAGCTTCCACCAACAACTTACGGTTGTCAATTTGCTGAATTTCCTTACGCCATTGGGCAATTAGCGTTTGTGCTAGCAGGCGTTGAGGATGTTTGAGGGGGACAGCTTGGGCATAGTCAATGGCAGAGACGAAGGTGAGGCGCTGTCCTAAACTGGCTGTTAGTTGAGCAATTTGTAACTTGGTTGCACCTTGTAACTGAGACTCCCATAATTTGGCTTGTTTGACAGCTAACCCATTGAGGGGGCTATCTGGCTGAATTTGACGGACGGCGGCAATGGCATCTAATAAGCTAAGAATATTTGGTTTGGTCATCGTTTGAGAAGCACGTGCCAAAAGAGTCCAGTCTTGGGCTTCTTGATACAAAGAAGCTGATTCGGGAATTTGCTGTAATACTTTGACAACAGTGAGAAAATTTTGATTTTTATAGTTATCTGAAGCGACTTTGATTAAAGTACGACTCCAGCGAGTTTGTTCTTTATAGGCGATCGCATGGGTATAACTTTTGGGGTTAATTTGAGCAACTTTGGCGATCGCTTGCTCTAGTTGTGCAATTTGATTAGTTTTAACTAAATCTCGTGCCTCTTGCAGTTGTTGCCAAGACTGTTTTTCAGTTGACATTTGTTGGATCAAAGCTTGAATACGATCATTCGTCCAATAAGACTGTTCATACGCAGATAAATTGCCCACCAAAGCCCCCGCTAGTTGCCATTTTTGCTCTTTGAGTGCTTTTTGAAATTCGTTATTGAGGTTTTGAGATTTTTGCAACTCTTCCTGCCAAGTCGCGCTTGTCGCTTGTGCCTCTGGATAAAGAGGACTGCTGACAGGAATGCTTCTAGCAATTTTAATTGCTTCCTGGTAATTACCTTGTCTAATTTGCTGCTGTGCTAGCCTAAGAATTGCCTCAGACCAGAGTTTGGTACGGCGTTGGGCTTCGGTATATAAAGGGTGTTCTGGTAGCCAAAGCTGGACTAAGTTGATCGCTGCCACTAGTGGCTCTAATTTACCAGAGTCAGCCGCTCGTTGAGCACAATCTAGGCGATCGCCATCTGAAGCTAAGGCTGAGATATTCTTGCAGTCAACAGGAGGTGGTAGCTTCATCAGCAACAACGCACCAGTAATCAAAAAAACTCCCACAATCGAAACTATACTCAACCACAGTAGCAACCACCTCCCGCGAGAACTACGCCGACGAGGGCGCGGCGGCACTGGGGTATTTAAGCTTTCTGGTGAAGAAGATTTGACATGGCGTCGTTTTTTTCCCAGTCGAATTCGCGGTGTCCCCTGCCGACGAGGTAACAAGGGAACTTGAAGGTGTAATCTTTGCAAAAGTTTTTTTGGCATAGACACCCGTTTAGTCATTGGTTGTTACTCATTAGGTGGTTATATGAGTCAGGAAGCAAGCAGCATTGGACAATGAGCATGAGCAAAGGAAATAATGGAGCTTTTGATGACCAGCTAAATAGTTAAGTAACTCGCACTCATTGTAATGGGTTCAAAATAAGATGAATAAAGAAGTTGGAGTGATTCGGGCGGCATGAGCCTCAGCATTCGGCATTGGTTAGCAGAACGCAATATTAAGCTTGCCCAACTGGGATCTAGTGCCCAGATCGCTGGCATTGCTTTTCGTCTGGCACAAGATATGGAAGGAAAAAGCCTGAATGCTTTTGCCATCAGTGCTTTGACGGATGTTTTAGAGTTGCCCTTGAGCGCTGCCAGACTTGCTGCGCCGGCGATCTCCCAACTCACAATGGGACTACTGAGAATTTTGAGTCGGAAAAAGCCATTAAAGCGTAATGAAGGAACCTGGCTCACGTTTCAAGTTGCTTATCTTAATGCCTTACAAGGGATTTTAGAACAAGAAGCGCTCGTTGGTAGACCTTGGGTAAATCGGGCGATGGTGCCTGCGGGTTTTGATGCTGACCAAGCTTTGAGCGATCCCCAATTGCTGGCTATCCTGAAAACCTTGCGCCCTGGGCGTCTTAGCGATAGTCAGGCAGAACAAGCGCTTTCCCTGGTGGCAGATTCATTTCTGGTGCAGCAGATGAATAATTTAGCCCGCGAATGGTTTGTGGCTAATGGTGCTGAGGAAACGGAAGCGAAGTTGCTTACCCAACGTTTGAGTAATGGACTAGCTGGTTATTTGCTTTGTGCGATCGCCGAAAATCCTTTACCTTTGGCACAGTTACAAAAGTTTGTACGCTTGGGAAATTTGAGCAGTCCACGTGATCCTGCTGCCAATAGCCCTGATCTCTCCCGGACGACAGCACCACCACTCAACTTACCGCGAGAACATTATCGGGCAAGGCTTCTCAAGTCTTTGAGTGAACCTTTATTTGGTGAACGCTTTGCTCTCAAAGATTTATATATTCCTCTAAAAGGCAAACTGCTGCGCGCTACGAAAGATTGGGACATGGCAACTGGCAGGCGAGTTTTTCTTTCCCAAACTAAGGTTGATTTGATGGAATGGGCAATGTCCCAGCTTGAAGATACAACGAGTATTGCTGTGATTGAAGCTGATCCCGGCAGTGGCAAAAGCAGTTTTTGTCAAATCTGGGCGGCGCGGGTTGCTCAGGATTTTTACCCGGATTGGATGCCTGTGGTGATTCGGTTAAAAGATGTTAAGTTGGGTCAAACTTTTGAGCAGACTTTGGCATCGACTTTTCCTTTGGCACGTTTTACCGATACTGATGGTTGGCTTTCGCCAAATTCGCCGCCTTGCTTGCTGATTTTGGATGGTTTGGATGAACTGCCCCATCTCCACGCACAACGCCATCTCTGGACGTTTATGGAGCAGGTGGCACGATTTCATGCCAGCAATAGTGCTACGGTACAGCGACATAAAATTGTGATTACTAGTAGTAGTGGCACTTTGGATGATGTACTTCGCAGATATCAGCAAAGTCTGACCCGACATTTGCCCAGTCTGCTACAAAGAATTGCCATCGAACCAATGGGGCAGGAAGAGTTTCGGCAATGGTTCCAAAATTGGGCAAAACTGCAATCAAAAGCGATCGCTCAAAGCTATTTCAACTTTTTAAGGCATGGCGGGGCTTTTAAACAATCAGCTTTGGCTCATAGCTTGGCAATTCTCCTCAAACGACCACTGCTGCTTTATCTTGTCGGTCTGCTACATCGGGATGCTTGGGTTGATGAGACGATTTTTCAAACTCGCGTCCCAGAAAGCACTTTTGAAATTTATGACCGCATCTGCCGCTGGCTGCTCGGAGAACCCGCGACGGAGAGTGGTGGCTTACCGGAGTTAATCCGCGAAGGTTTGGCTCATGCTAGTCGCTCTCAAGAGGCAATCTCTAATTTGCTAGAAGGTCGCTCTCCCCAAGTTTTGCGCCACAAAATGCAAGCTGCTGCCCTCAAAATTATTCAAGGCGGTCAATATCAACAGCAAATTCCCCAACAATTACCCAAGGAAGCAACTTTTAGCCAACGGTTGCCGGCACTTTTTTTCCGCTCTCATTTACCTCAAAACTCACTAGGTTTGCAGTCTTATGAGTTATCACAACCAATAATTGAGTTTTCTCATGCTAGTTTGGGGGCATATTTGGCAGCCGAAGCCATTGCTGCTCAAATCCAAGCAATTACTGAACAAGCCAAAGATCAGTATGGTGAAGTGAAGTTTGTGATCAATTCTTTGAGCGGAGTTGCTCAACATCTTTACTCTTTGTTGGGGTATGGAATTTTATCAACCCAAATTGAACAATTGGTTATTGAACGTCTCCGCAGGACAGAAAAGCGTAACTCGGCTGTTTTTTCGTTTCAAGTCCTCTTTCAAAGGCTCTATCGCTTCTATCGTGCCTACTGCCGAGGACGTTGGCTAGATGAAGGTATTCCTCAATCAACTCATTCCCAATCAGCATTTGAGCATTATTTAACTGTTTTACAAATCGATGCCGCTGTTGGACTTAATCTGTTTTTATTACTTTGTGCCAGTGCCAAAGAAGCAGCAGTTGCTTTCTATCCTTGTGGTGATCCTGGGCTTTCTGAGGAATTTGATGCTGATCAGTTTTTAGGTTTGATTAATCGCGTTACGGCGCTCTCTCCTACGGCTTTTTGGCAACGCGCCCGACAAGGTTTGTCTGGTTTACAATTAGCAGAAGCTTGTCTCAATCAAGTTATGTTTGCTGAAGTTAATTTGGAGCAAGCTAATTTATCTAAGGCTGAGTTAATTGGCATCAATTTGGCAGGCGCAAATCTCCAAAATGCCAATTTATATTTAGCTAATCTTGCTGGCGCTAATTTGGCAAATGCTAATCTGCTTGGTGCTAACTTGGAAGGTGCAGATTTGAAAGGCGCTAATTTGAAAGGCGCTAATTTGACTTCTGCTAATCTGACTAATGCTTGTGTGTTTGAAACTTGGTTAGATGAACCCAACCAAAGTTTTGCCAAGCGTAGTGGTGCAATATTTTCTCGACAGGAGTTTCAGACTTTTCTTGAGTCTTTAGCGCCTACACAAATCTTTAATTATCTTGATGATGAGCAATTAGAAGGAGATCCAACTATTTTTATTGAAAGCGCTGAAGGAGAGTTGATTTTGCCTGAACGTCATTCTGATGATGAGGGCGAAACGGCACAAATTGAAGAGATTGAACAGGAGACAGCTATTGCTTATAATGTTCGATTACAACCTGATGATTTAGATGAAACAATTAGAGTCAGTAATCTTGACCGCTAAGGTTTCTAACTTTTAAAATAGTTATAAATAATTAACTACAACTAAAGCTCAAAGCCTAATTCATTTTTGTTGATCAGCTTTCTTTGATCTGATAACCGTAAAAGTCAATTTTATACTCAGTAATTTTGATTCCAGTCTGTTGTTCAATTTGGAGGAGCAACTCTTCTGGTAACTCGACAAATACATCAACAATTTGATTGGTATCTAAGCAGTTAACATGACTATGAGCATCACAGACATTACCATACAATCGTCCATCTGAACGTTCAATACATTCAATTATGCCTTGACCTGATAGGGCTTCTAGATTTTGATAAACGGAAGTATGACCGATTTCTTTACCTTGTTGATTTAATCTATCGTAAATTTCTCTTGCTGAAAGATGTTCCTTGGCTTGCCAAAGTAGTTCTAAAATAAAGCGTCGTTGGCGACTTAAACGCATCCCTAAAACTTGACATCTGTTTAAAGCGTCTTCTAGTGAGCGAATTGGTTTTACAAATGTCACTTCGTTTTGCATATTATTTGATCTTAATTTATTTTCTAGCTTTTCCATTGGTTCCCGGTCTTTGGTTTTACCTACGAAACTAAAGTGTTCATAACCTGGCGTCGCCAACTTGAGACTTCAATCATTCCGACGATGCCCAAATACTCAAAAGGAATAGCTGGCAATAGCTTAATTTTAATTTACGACAAGTTTTGATTTGCTAAAGCAAACTCATTACAACTTTAACTTAAGTCTAATCAGGATGTCCACTGTCTGGCGGTGAGCAAAGATTAGAGAATTGGAAATTGGCTCATTCCCCTGCCGCAGGATAGCTCAGTGGTTGCGGCATTACTACTCAAGAAGCCACAACCTAACTAAAATCAGTGATTTCAAGCTGAAAAAAATGTGATCTTAATCCTCTATCTTAGAGGATCTAGCTCTGTGTTCTGGAAAAACGGAACCCGTAAAATAAATTCTCATACGCCAAATATACACAACATCTTCAAAAATAAGAGTGGTAAATGAAGCGTTCCACTCTTGCCATTTTGAGTGAACCTAAAAATGACCATAACTGAATGGTTATTTATTAATCACTATTCCTTTATAGTTCTTCCTATTGTAGGAGGACAAAAAGCAATCAGTGAAGGAAGATATAAATAGTGGCTAACTACTAGTTTTAAACCCGTGGAGGTAACTAAGTATGAAAACGATTCTGGCTACTGCTGTACTAAGTACAATGCTTTTAGCGGCACCAGTCAAAGCTCAAAATCCAGCTCATCTGAAGCAATTGTTTGAAACTCGTGCTTGTGAAAATTGTAACTTAGCAGGCGCGGACTTGACAGGAGCACACTTAATTGGTGCTGATTTGAGAAATGCTAATTTGCAAGGAGCAATTTTAGTAGAAGCTAATTTAGAAGGTGCAGATTTAACTGGTGCAAATCTCAAAAATGCAGACTTAACCGGGTCTTTTGTCAATGGTACGAGCTTAAATAGTACAAATCTTACCAATGTGAATTTCACTGAGGCTCGTTTGTATGGCGTTGACGTTGCTAATGCCATCATGTCAGACCTGACTTTAGATCGTGCCAGTATACACAATACAGCGATCGGCGTCGGTGGTTCAGACGACCAATAAGAACTTTTGGACTTGAGCGATTAGAGACAAAAAAAATCGCCTCAGCATAACCAAATATCACCTCCCTTTTTTAGTAATGGTACTTTTACTAGCTAGCAAGGGAGGTTTGTTTTAGCTATTTTATTACCTAAAAAATAGCCGCTGATTTCTCTCAGCGGCAGTGTGACTAAATTAAACCAATATCAACAGTAAACGGTGAGTTTTAGACAGCGGCAGTTTCAGTTGACGCCCAGACATCGCCCATTTCAGAATTATTAGGCTGCTCAGAATTCGCTTTAATCTCAGCATTAGCTGGTTGCTCAGAATTCGCTTCAATTGCCGCAACAGACTCAGTTAAATTGAGCTTAACCACACGATTTTTTAACGCCTCTACCTTGGGTAAAGTAAGCGTGAGGATGCCATTAGAAAAATCCGCTTTTACCTGGTCATTTTGGACAGCGACAGGCAGAGGAATCACGCGCCCAAACTTGCCGTAACGGAACTCAGAGCGAAAGAAACCCTTAGTTTGCGTTTTCTGCTCATAACGATGTTCACCACTAAGAGAAACCGCTTCACGAGTCACACGAACATCTAAATCTTTAGCTTCAATACCAGGAATTTCTGCCCGTAAAATTAGATGATCATCTGCATCTTGGACTTCAATTGCAGGTTGCCAAGAAATAGCAGAAGTATTTTTTAATCCATTCATCTCGTCAAATATATGATCCATTTGACGGCGTAAAGTTTCGAGTTCTTGAAACGGTTGCCAACGAATCAGAGTCATCTTTAAATTACCTTTATCTTCTTATCTTCCCTCTATAATGCCAAGGCTCAAACCTATAGCCAGTGGGGTAAGCCGCCATTTTGAAGTAGCATTAACCACAATTCGGATCACCGTACCAACACCACAAACCCAAGAGCCAGAGTTTGAAGTTCTGTAACTGCAAGCCCAGACAGCAAAAGCCCTGCGGTAAACTAGCCCTTGATCCTGAGTTTCACTTCTTTGGTGGAGAACTCGCTTTTTGGAGCTGTTATTCAATGTCTCATAGCGTCAAAATTTACGATACTTGCATTGGTTGCACTCAATGTGTTCGGGCTTGCCCCACAGATGTTTTGGAGATGGTTCCTTGGGATGGCTGTAAAGCCGGTCAAATTGCCTCATCTCCCCGCACAGAAGACTGTGTAGGCTGCAAGCGGTGCGAAACTGCCTGCCCTACAGACTTTTTAAGCATCCGAGTATATCTAGGGGCAGAAACCACTCGCAGCATGGGCTTGGCGTACTAAAAAGTTAGTCAAAACCTGTTGTTTGTCAAGAATGGTTTAACTATAGAAAGCGTCTTTAAGATGCATTTGGATTTATCTTTGTGGGGGAGGCAAAAATGCTTCCTCTTTTTTTTTGCTTGCTATCATGACAAAGCGTGCAAGTGGTCAAGTCAGGAGTGAACTAAAAAATGTGTGGAATCGTTGGCTATATTGGCACTCAGGCGGCTACAAACATTTTGCTGGCTGGGCTAGAGAAACTGGAATACCGGGGCTACGACTCAGCGGGCATTGCGACGGTTTTGGAAGGCAAAATTCACCGTGTCAGGGCAAAAGGCAAACTACACAACCTCCGAGAAAAGCTAGAAAGAGAAGTCAACCCCTCACAAATTGGTATTGGACATACTCGTTGGGCAACTCATGGTAAGCCAGAAGAGTATAATGCCCATCCCCATACCGACTCATCGGGGCAAATCGCGGTGATTCAAAATGGCATTATTGAAAATTATCGAGAGTTGCGAGAAGAATTAAAACAACGAGGCTATCAGTTTCACTCGGATACCGATACAGAAGTCCTTTCTAACCTAATTGCCGACTGTTTGGACTCTGTTTCTGATGATCCCTCTCCCTTGTTGAGTGCGGTACGGCAGGCTGTTAACAAACTACAAGGTGCATCAGCGATCGCAGTTATCTGTGCCCAATATCCTGATGAAATCATCGTGGCACGACAACAAGCACCTTTATCCATTGGTTTTGGGCAAGGTGAATTTTTCTGTGCCTCCGACACTACCGCCCTCGTACCCCATACCAATGCTGTATTAACTTTGGATAATGGGGAACTAGCACGACTAACACCTTTAGGAGTCGAAGTTTATAACTTTGAGGGGACACGCCTCAAAAAAGCGCCCCGCACCCTAAATTGGAATCCTGTGTTAGTTGAAAAACAAGGGTTTCGCCACTTCATGCTCAAAGAAATTTATGAGCAACCAGGGGTAGTGCGGACTTGTTTAGAAGCTTATATAAATGACAAATGGCAACAGCAAGATAAATCACAGTTGCCGATTAATCTGGGTTTAACGCCTCAAATATATACAGATTTGGAACAAATTCAAATCCTCGCCTGTGGTACTAGTTGGCACGCTAGTTTAGTGGGAAAATATCTGCTAGAACAATTGGCAGGAATTCCGACAATGGTGCAATATGCCTCGGAGTTTCGCTATGCACCAGCACCACTAACGGCAAATACCTTAACAATTGGCGTTACTCAGTCTGGCGAAACGGCGGATACTCTAGCGGCATTAGAGATGGAAAAACGCCGTCGTTTTGGTCAATTGCCTAAGTATCAACCAAGATTGCTGGGAATTACCAACCGTGCTGAAAGTTCCCTAGCACCGTTAGTTGATCATATTATCGAAACTCATGCGGGCATCGAAATTGGTGTGGCGGCAACCAAAACCTTTGTCAGTCAGTTAGTCGGTTTCTACTGTCTGGCGTTGGATTTGGCATGGCAGCGTCAGACTTTGACTGCCTCACGCATGGAAGAGATTTTAGCAGGCTTGCGGCAGTTGCCAGCGCAGATTGAGATGATTTTGGAAAGTCAGGAGCGCTATATTGAGGAGTTGGCGCATAGTTTTGCCGAAACCCATGATTTTATCTTTTTGGGGCGCGGGATTAATTTCCCAATTGCTTTGGAAGGGGCGCTGAAATTGAAGGAAATTAGTTATATCCACGCTGAAGGTTATCCCGCTGGGGAAATGAAGCACGGACCGATCGCGCTTTTAGATGCTAAGGTGCCTGTAGTTGCGATCGCCATGCGGGGTAATGTTTATGAAAAAGTCCTCTCCAATGCCCAGGAAGCTAAGGCACGGGATGCCCGTTTAATTGGAGTAACGCCGATGGATGATCCAGATGCGGCGGAAACCTTTGATGATTTATTACCTGTGCCTGCGGTGGAAGAGTTACTTTCGCCGATTTTAACGGTAATTCCTTTGCAGTTATTGGCGTATCATATTGCGGCGCGGCGTGGTTTGGATGTAGATCAGCCGAGGAATTTGGCGAAGTCGGTAACGGTGGAGTAGGGTTTGGGCGGCTAAATTTCGTTAATAAAGCTCTGTACGTCAAAACCAAGTTTTACACTATGGGGGTATAGAGCTTTTTTGTTATTAATTAAAGGGCTAAAACTTGCTGTTTAGGCGTAACTTGTCTTCTGATACGTTGCGATCAATGAAATTGTATTAAAAACTTCACTTATTTGAGCATTATTTTTATATCATCAAATCACAGCAAAAATTCAGGAGATCCCAACTTTTGTAGATTTATGCTTTGAAATGCAGGAAAACATCCTAAGTTTGTAGTTAGCACTTGAGGCGCACAAGACAAATTTTACTGACCAGGATGATTTCAGACCACAATTACTGATAAGGGTGAGATAAAAATAAAAATTTATGCGTAAAAGTAGTTTCCTGCTGTTAGTGGTCATGATCCTAGTTATGCCCATAGCAGCTTGTAGAAGTCGTTCTAATGATAAAACAGCAGATGAAGGCGCATCGGCAGCGCTGTTCAATAAAGTTAAGAGTCGTGGCAAGCTAGTCTGTGGTGTGAGTGGAAACTTGCCAGGGTTTAGCTTTGTCGATAAAACAGGAAAATACTCAGGACTAGATGTTGATGTCTGCCGTGCTGTGGCGGTGGCGGTGTTTGATAATCCTGATGCTGTAGAATTCCGCAAACTCAACACCAAAGAAAGATTCACCGCAGTACAAGCCGGTGAAGTTGATCTC
This sequence comes from Coleofasciculaceae cyanobacterium, assembly GCA_049671305.1. GTDB lineage: Bacteria > Cyanobacteriota > Cyanobacteriia > Cyanobacteriales > Coleofasciculaceae > CADCTM01. The sequence continues at coordinate 30,166 of JBATUR010000113.1, read as the reverse complement.
CTCAGTCGCAATACCACCCTCACCCTGAGTCGTGAAACTTCTAATGGGATGGACTTTTCGCCTATCACATTTTATGACGGGCAAGGCATTATGGTCAAAAAAGACAGTGGAATTAAGTCCTTAAAAGACTTTCAAGGTAAATCAGTTTGTGTTCAGACAGGCACAACCACAGAGCAAAATTTGTCTGACATCATGCGTAAAAACGATGTCAAATATACACCCATTGTCTTTGAAGAAGTTAACCCAACATTTGAAGCTTATGCTCAAGGTCGTTGTCAAGGGGTTACGTCAGATCGTTCTCAGCTTGTATCGCGACGTTCAGTACTACCGGATGCCGATAATCATATTTTATTAACAGAAACCATGTCAAAAGAACCTTTTGCACCCGCCGTTGCTAAAGGAAATCCTCAATGGTCTGACTTGGTTAGATGGACTGTTTATGCTCTAATTGAAGCAGAAGAGCAGGGAATTGATTCCAAAAACGTCGATCAAAAACTCACCAGCACTGATCCCGTGACAAAACGTTTTTTGGGAACAGAAGGAGACTTGGGAAAAAGTCTCGGTTTAACCAATGACTTTGCCGTGCGCGTCATCAAAAAAGTTGGCAACTACGGTGAGATTTATAACCGTAACTTAGGACCAGATACGCCTTTTAAATTAGAACGCGCTCAAAATGATATTTGGAGTAAGGGCGGCTTAATGTATTCTCCTCCATTCCGCTAAAGCCTGCAGATTAAATAATCTAATCGATGTAGGTTGTGTGGTGCTTAAGCCCTGTCCAACCTACAAAAAATGGGTGTTAATTAAATTCATGTAAAGGTAAGCCATGACAGGGGCAAATCAAAAAGCACCGAAACGTCAAGGACTCAACTGGAGCAAACCAGCAATATTGTTGCGGGATGAAAGATTCTGGAAAATTGCTGGACAATTGATCGCGGTTGTGCTAGTGGTAACTGTGTTGGGAATCATCACAGATAATCTTTTTTACAACTTAGATCAACTGGGTGTCAAATCAGGATTCGACTTTCTTGATTCCCAAGCATCCTTCGACATTGGTGAGTCACTGATTGCTTATAATCGGTCTGATAGCTATGGTCAGGCAATAATAGTCGGATTAATCAATTCTTTGCGGATTGTGGTGCTGGGACTTGTCCTAGCAACAGTTCTTGGGCTGATAGTTGGGATTGCTCGGCTTTCGGACAATTGGTTAATACGAAACCTAGCATTGGTTTATGTAGAAATTTTTCGCAGTATTCCATTATTGCTGCAATTGTTGTTTTGGTACTTTGCCTTTTTCTTGCAATTACCACAAATTGAGAATCGAATTACACTTCCGGGCGGAATTTTCTTGGCACAGCGAGGCTTGGCTTTACCTTGGCTTGCTGCTACATCTGGAACCGGAATTTGGCTGGTGATGCTGGCGTTGGGAATTTTGGGCGCAGCTTGGCTATGGCGTTGGCGCACCCGTTTGATGGTGGAGGAGGGGCGTAGGGAAAAGCCGATTTTGTGGGCAATTGGCTCAATTGTTATTGCGAGTGCGATCGCTTTAATTTTCACCCAAACTGTACCATTTACCCTGACCCTGCCCCAAGTAATCAACAATGCACAATTTCAAGGCGGGTTGGTTATCACGCCGGAATTTAGCACATTGCTGTTGGGGTTGGTAATTTATACTGCAAGCTTTATTGCCGAAATTGTCCGGGCAGGCATTCAGTCAGTGCCCAAAGGTCAAGTGGAGGCAGCACAAGCTTTAGGGCTAAAATCAGGTCGGATTATGCAGATGGTAGTTTTACCCCAAGCTTTGCGGGTAATTATTCCACCATTGACGAGTCAGTATCTCAATTTAACAAAGAATTCGAGTTTAGCGATCGCAATTGGCTATCCAGATTTATATTTTGTGACTTCTACGGCGACTAATCAAACTGGGCAGGCGGTGGAAGTGATTGCGCTGATGATGGTAACTTATCTTTCTATTAGTTTGCTAATTTCGCTGTTGATGAATTTGTATAACCGATCTGTACAATTGCATGAACGATAGAAGTGAAATAAAAGTTGTTAAATCAGCGAAGTCCAGAAGCTTACAATTACTTAAAATATTGTTTATCGAAATAATTTAAGCAATAAATAAAAGTTTATTTACCAACTCCCAACACACTATGACGCAAATGGATTCTGGATCGCCAATTGCTCCGCCAATAACTCAGTCTTCCTCACCTGTGGAATGGCTGCGAAAAAACTTATTTAGTAACTGGTACAACGGTGTCCTTACTGTTGTTTGTTTATTAGTACTATTTCAGTTACTAAAAACCTTTAGCCTCTGGATATTTACACAGGCAAAGTGGGCTGTTGTTACAGAAAACTTACGGCTATTTTTTGTTGGTCTTTATCCCCAAGAATTGTACTGGCGGGTTTGGTTATCCCTGGGAATTATGACTGCAATTGCAAGTCTATCATGGGGCTTTTTTCAGAAAGATAGTCGTCTTGGGAGCCCTCCTGTTTTAGTTGCTTTAGCGATAGCAGTAGCGGCAGTCGTTTTCTTACCTTTTGAGTTAACGCCTCGCCTTTGGCTGTTAGGAATAATTATTTTTGCTGCTGTTGGCGTTTTGGCAGGGCGGCAGTTATCTCCAGAATTTGGTAGTTGGTTGCCTGTTGCCTTGCCTGTATCTTTTTTAATTGTCCTGTGGTTGATTAAAGGAGGTATAGGTTTAGAAGAAACATCAACTAATACTTGGGGCGGTTTGGTACTAACATTATTGATGGCAATTATTAGTATTATACTGTCATTTCCCATTGGAGTTTTCTTGGCATTGGGGCGGCAAAGTGAGCTGCCTGTGGTGCGTTGGTTATCAATTATTTATATTGAAGTAGTTCGTGGACTACCATTGATCGGAATTCTATTTTTGGCTCAAGTGATGTTTCCCTTATTTTTACCACCAGAATTTCGGGGAGTAGATCGAATAATACGAGCAATTGCTGGACTTGTTTTATTTAGTTCTGCTTACTTGGCAGAAAATGTCCGTGGCGGTTTGCAAGCTGTGCCGCGTGGACAAGGTGAAGCCGCACGCGCTTTGGGGTTGAATTCAGGATTAGTGGTTTTATTGATTGTTCTGCCCCAAGCTTTGAAAGCTGTGATTCCAGCTATTGTTGGTCAATTTATTGGCTTGTTTAAAGATACATCACTTTTGTCTTTATTTGGTTTACAAGAGTTGATTGGGATATCTCGTTCAGTTTTGGCACAGCCTGATTTTTTGGGTGATGCTAAAGAAGTCTATTTATTTATTGGTGTGATTTATTGGGTTTTTTGTTATTCCATGTCTCTCGCTAGCCGACGCTTGGAGAAAAAGTTAAATGTTGGACATCGTTAAAGGTGTAATTTAAGGGACTGAGCAGGATTTACAGGATTATTTTTTCTAATTCCTAACTTCTAACTGCCAACTATTACTCACCACTCAAATTTTTTTTAAGGAAATTAATCTCATGACTCAGCAACCATTGCCGATTGAAGATACTAACTCATCCACAGATCACAAACCAGCAATTATTGCTCAAGATGTTCAGAAATGGTACAGCAATAAATTTCATGTATTGCGCGGCGTTAGTCTCACAGTAAATCGAGGGGAAGTTGTTGTTATTATGGGACCTTCTGGTTCTGGTAAGTCAACTTTTATTCGGACTTTCAATGCTTTAGAAGAATACCAGCAGGGACGAATTGAAATTGATGGAATTGAACTATCTCACGATATCCGCAATATTGATGCAATTCGTAAAGAAGTTGGCATGGTATTCCAACAATTTAATTTGTTTCCTCATTTATCTGTACTAAAAAATGTAACGCTATCACCAATTTGGGTACGCCGCTGGCCCAAAAAGAAAGCAGAAGAAGTGGCGATGCAATTGTTAGAAAAAGTGGGGATTTTGGAACAGGCAAATAAGTATCCTGGACAGCTTTCTGGAGGACAGCAGCAGCGGGTAGCAATTGCCCGTGCCTTAGCCATGCAACCTAAAATTATGCTGTTTGATGAACCCACATCTGCCCTCGATCCAGAAATGGTGCGGGAAGTTTTGGATACCATGCGATCGCTTGCTCAAACAGGCATGACAATGGTAGTTGTGACTCACGAAGTCGGTTTTGCTCGTGAAGTGGCAGATCGCATAGTATTAATGGCTGATGGCTTGTTGGTGGAAGACGCCGAGCCCAGAGAATTCTTCCAAAATCCCCAAGAAGAACGTACCCGCAAGTTCTTGTCACAAATTCTTTAGAGTTTATCTGGTGGCTGATTGATTTTTCTGCTCAGAAAGCGAAAGCGAAACAGCAAATAATCTCAGCTATTCTTGTTGAGTTTGTCGGCAATAAAGTAGAGACGAGAAATTTCTCGTCTCTACTTTATTTAGCAATACCATCACTTGGAACTACTACGGCTTGAAGACTTTTTAGTAGTCGTTGTTTTCTTAGTCGTCTTGCGGCTACTAGTAGTCCCTGCTGACTTTTTAGTAGTTGAAGACTTGCTTGTTTTTTTGGTAGATGCCTTAGCCGCCAAAACCTCCAACGCCGTTTCTAAAGTAATATCTTCCACCGTTTGTCCTTCTGGCAGCGAAGCATTAGTTTTACCATGCTTGACATAAGCGCCATAGGGACCATCGTAAATATTAATTGGTTCCTCATCCTTGGGATGAAGTCCCAATTCTCTTAACGGTTTTTTGGACTTACCTGCACCGCGTCCCTTTTTCGGTTCTGCCAGCAGTTCTAACGCACGTTCTAAGGTAATTGTCAAGACATCATCAGTAGCTTTTAGCGATCGATAATCCTTACCTTCCTTACCTTGGTCGTGAACCACATAAGGACCAAAGCGCCCCAAACTCGTCTGAATTTTCCGACCCGTGTCAGGATGTTCGCCTAATTTACGAGGCAAAGCCAACAAGCCCACCGCCATCTCTAAAGTCACAGTTTCCGGCGTGACGCCCTTGGGCAAAGAAGTCTGCTTTGGCTTCTTATTTTCCTCAGACACGTCACCGAGGCGCACATAGGGACCGTAGGGACCAATTAAAACATAAATTGGTTCACCAGTTTCGGGATGCATTCCCAATTTGTCTGGTCCTTCGGTTTTCTGCCGCAATAAAACTTCAACTTGTTCGGGGTCGAGTTCCGCTGGTGTCAGGTTTTTGGGAATGGAAGCTGTAACGACTTCATCGCCTTTCTTTGCCTCGATATAAGCGCCAAACTTACCAATTCTGACTTTTGCTGCCAAATTCTCTAACTCAACTGTACGGGCTGCCGTTGGGTCAATTTGGCTTTCTTGTTCTCTAACTTGAGTTTCTAGTCCCTTTTCGCCCAGATAAAACTCTTGTAGGTAAGGCAGCCATTGCGCTTCGCCTGTGGAGATTTCATCTAGAGTATGTTCCATTTTGGAAGTAAAACTAGTATCGACAAGGTTGGGGAAGTATTTTTCCAGCAAACCTGTGACTGCAAATGCCGTGAAAGTAGGGACTAGGGCATTATTCTGCATTTGGGCATAGCCCCGGTCAATAATCGTGCCAATAATGCTGGCATAAGTACTCGGACGCCCAATTCCTTCACTTTCCAGCATTTTTACCAAAGAAGCTTCGGTATAACGCGCCGGAGGCTGGGTTTCGTGACCGTCTGCTTCGAGTTTCTTGCAGGTGGGGTGGTCGCCTACCTTCATGGTGGGCAAGATTACTTCCTGGTCTTCTAAGGCGGCATCTGGGTCATCGGAACCTTCGACGTAGGCGCGTAGGTAACCGGGGAAGTCGATACGTTTGCCGCTGGAACGAAAACCGGCATCTTCAACTTGCAGTTGTACGGTAATTTGAGTTTGCCGCGAGTCTGCCATTTGACAGGCAACGGTACGCTTCCAAATTAGGTCATATAGGGCTAAGTCTCGACCACCTAAACCGGTTTCTTTGGGGGTGCGGAAGCTGCTGCCTGCAGGACGAATAGCTTCGTGGGCTTCTTGTGCGCCTTTACTTTTGGTGGTGTACTGCCGTGGTTGAGGGCTGAGGTATTGTTTGCCGTACATTTGTTCGACGCAACTTCTAGCTGCTGCGATCGCTTGTCCTGACAAATGCACCGAGTCTGTACGCATATAGGTAATATACCCCTGCTCATACAAACTTTGTGCTGTCCGCATGGTGTCACGGGCGCTAAGGCGTAGTTTGCGGTTTGCCTCTTGTTGTAAGGTTGAAGTTGTAAAAGGGGGTGCGGGTTTGCGGGTAACTGGACGTTCTTCTAAGTCGCTAACTGTCCAGGTTTTGCCTGTAATGCGGGTATGTAGTTCTCTAGCTTCGGTTTCCGAAAGTAGCCGAACTCGTCGCCCTGAAATGATTTGACCTGTATTGGGGTCAAAATCTGCGCCGGTGGCAATTTTAGTACCAGCAAGGCTAACTAGGCGCGAGTCAAATGGGGTTTTTGCCTGCTCTAAAACGGCTTTTAAATCCCAGTAGCTACCTTGACGAAACGCCCGACGTAGGCGTTCTTTGGTGACCAAAAGCCTGACAGCGACTGACTGGACACGTCCTGCTGATAAGCCCCAAGCGATTTTTTTCCAGAGTAGCGGCGACAAAGTGTAGCCTACCAAGCGGTCTAAAATTCTACGGGTTTCTTGGGCGTGGACAAGTTGTTCGTCGATATCGCGGCAGTTTTTAAGGGCTTTTTTAATCGCTTCAGAGGTAATTTCATGAAATACCATCCGCTTGGTGGGGACTTTCGGCTTCAAGATTTGCAATAAATGCCAACTAATGCTTTCGCCTTCGCGGTCTTCGTCAGTGGCTAGAACTAATTCTGTGGCGCCTTTTAGGGCGTCTTTAAGCATTTGGACAGTTTTCTTTTTGTCTTTGGGAATGACGTATAGGGGCTCAAAGTTGGCTTCCACATTTACCCCCAACTGCGCCCACTTTTCCTCTTTTACGGACGCCGGAATTTCTGTGGCGGACTGGGGGAGGTCACGAACGTGCCCCATTGATGCCTCAACGCGATAGCTGGAGGGCAGGTAGTTACGGATAGTACGTGCTTTGGTGGGAGATTCGACAATTACGAGGGTTGACATAGGAACGTTAACTTCCTTGCGGAATACAGCAACGGGCTAAAGAGACAGAGTTGGTGAAGTGAGGGCGAAATGTCAAGGGGTTTGGTTAATTTAAGTTTAAAGGGTAGTCACGGCAGTGCTGGGATGTCGCTATGAAAGTTTTAGGGCTTGTCAGTCCTTATTGCTAAATGTAGCTTGATCTCTACTTATAGCTGATCAAAGAGAGCGACCCAAAAAACATCAATTGTGTTTTCACCTTTTGCCGACGCCTGGTCAAACGCCAATATCTCTAGGATAATCAAAGCAAGTTTTGCTCATTCTACCGCTGCAACCCAAACTAATCAGGGCAAGGGAATATGATTATACTGGCGGTGAGGCAGATGGCAGAAATGTCTCTTTTGACCTTAGCAGTTATCTGAGGTGAGTGGAGGCGATCATTTTGGTGATCCAGAGGCAAGTCTGCCATGATGTTGTAAATAAAGGTGTTTTTCTGATCTCGCATTTTTATAAGTCCTGAAGGGTAATATAGCTAACCAGCCAAAAAGTTAACTATTTATAAAAATATTGTCTGCCTAAAATAAATATTGGTAATTGGTCATAATAATAAAACAACTTAATAGCCAATGAATTATCGTATACAAATATTCCTCGTACTTGGATAATTAACCATGACTGCGGTTACTACAAGACGATTTACCTTAAATGAATATCACCGTTTGGGTGAACTTGGATTTTTCTCGGCAGATGAACGGGTAGAATTAATTCGGGGCGAAATTATCCAGATGCCTACTAAGAAAACTTCCCATTCCGTCTGTAATACTGGCTTGATCCGAAAGTTGATTTTACTATTAGATGATCGTGCCATTGTGCGTGGACAAGAACCAATTATTTTACCTTCAGACAGCGAACCTCAACCGGATGGCATAATTGCTCGTAATTGTTTTGATGATTATTTATCATCTCACCCTATACCTGCTGATATTTTGTTAGTTATTGAAATTTCTGATTCAACCTTAAGTTACGATCAAAAAACTAAGTTATCTGTCTACGCTGAAGCGGGCATTTGTGATTACTGGATATTTAATTTGGTAGAAAATTATTTGGAGTTTTATACTGAACCTTATCAAGATCAGCAAGGGAAATTTAACTATCGTTGCAAACGGATATTTTTGTCAAATGAAGCGGTGTATTTGCCCGGTTTTGCGGATTTATCTCTAAATTTAGCCGAAGTTTTTCCATGAGCAAAATGAACTATAGCGATTTTTAGCTTGATATGTAATTACTATTTTTGATAAACTTAGCTACCTAAATAGTTCCATTCCAAGGGTAAGATAAGAAAGTTGATGTGCGACTGTAACCATAGACCATACCGATAGAAACTATGGATTTTGCCAATCTTGCTGCCCAGCTAAATGCCGGGATAATTTTGCCAGAGGGAATTATAATTATTACCCTCTTGCTGGTTTTATTAATTGATCTGATTGCTGGTAGGAGTTCCGCTAATGGTATTCCTTATGTGGCAATTGGTGGACTACTGACGGCGGTAGTTGTTTTGTACTATGAATGGGATGTTAGTGATCCTGTTGCCTTTCTGGGAAGCTTTAACGGCGATGCTCTGAGCGTGGTATTTCGCGGCATCATTGCTATATCTGCTGCTGTGACAATTTTGCTGTCTATTCGTTATGTGCAGCAGTCTGGTACGTCTTTAGCTGAGTTTATCGCAATTACCCTTAGTGCAACCTTGGGGGGAATGTTTCTTTCCGGTGCAAATGAGTTGGTGATGATTTTTATCTCACTAGAAACTCTCAGTATTTCATCTTACCTGCTGACGGGTTACATGAAGCGTGACCCTCGTTCTAATGAAGCGGCGCTAAAATATCTGCTAATTGGTGCATCAAGTTCGGCTGTGTTCCTTTATGGCGTATCGTTGTTGTATGGGTTGTCGGGAGGCGAAACACAGCTAGATGCGATCGCTTTAGGTATTGCCACTCTCGAATCTGGTAAGTCTTTAGGTATCCTCATTGCTTTAGTATTTGCGATCGCAGGTATTGCCTTCAAAATCTCCGCTGTACCCTTCCACCAATGGACGCCAGACGTTTACGAAGGTTCTCCTACTCCTGTGGTAGCATTCCTTTCTGTGGGTTCAAAAGCAGCAGGGTTTGCAATGGCAATTCGCCTAATGACGACTGCTTTCCCTGTAGTTACCGCACAATGGCACTTTGTCTTTACTGCCCTTGCTGTCTTGAGTTTGGTTTTGGGTAATGTCGTCGCTCTTACTCAAACTAGCATGAAGCGGCTACTTGCCTATTCTTCCATTGCTCAAGCGGGTTTTGTGATGATTGGTTTAATTGCTGGCACAGATGCCGGTTATGCCAGTATGATATTCTACCTGCTAGTTTATCTATTCATGAACCTCGGTGGTTTTGCCTGCGTCATTCTCTTTACCCTCCGCACCGGCACTGACCAAATTAGCGAGTATGCTGGTTTGTATCAAAAAGATCCGCTGCTAACTTTAGGTTTAAGTATTTGTTTGCTTTCTTTGGGCGGAATTCCACCCCTGGCTGGTTTCTTTGGTAAAATTTACCTATTCTGGGCAGGTTGGCAAGCTGGACTTTATGGTTTAGTTTTGTTGGGTCTAATTGCTAGTGTTGTCTCAATTTACTACTATATCCGTGTCGTTAAGATGATGGTAGTTAAAGAACCACAAGAAATGTCCGACGCTGTTAAGAATTACCCAGAAGTTCGCTGGAATCTTCCTGGAATGCGTCCTTTACAAGTTGGTTTGGTATTGACAGTTATTGCGACAACTGTAGCCGGAATTTTATCAAATCCTTTGTTTACCTTAGCAAATGCTTCGGTTACTCGCACTCCTATGTTACAACAGGCGATTATTAATAATTCTGTGCCTGCTGTGAGTGTGCAACCAATAGATTTGGACGCCAAGAGCTAAATATTTGGTATGATTTTTTTAAGATGCCCAACTTTTATAAGTTGGGTGTTTTTTTTCTAGGTAGTAAGGTTAGGAATATTGAGATTAGTTATTGCACCAACTGATAACGTTGCCAAGAGTAAGATTGAAGAAAGGAAGTGGCAGTCTGGAGTGTTGTGGGTAGGAATTGGTTGTCAGCGTGGCACATCTAAACAACTAATTGAAGAGGCAATTTGGGCAGTTTGTCGGCGTTATGATTTAACCGAAAAGATCGCCGGAATTGCCACAATTGATCGGAAGGCTAATGAAGCAGGATTAGTGGCATTTTGTCAAGCACACCAGCTACCGTTAAAAACTTTCCCTGCCGAAGTATTGCGCTTAGTTATTGTCCCTAATCCTGCTATATTTGTCGAGCAAAGTGTTGCCACTCCTAGCGTTGCCGAAGCAGCCGCAATTATGGCAGATCATGGTATTTTACGGGTAAGCAAACAAATCTTCAGAAAAGAAAATCAACCAGGATCTGTCACCGTTGCGATCGCTCAATCTTAGCTAATATATGTTGATTTTGGCTTTTGAGGCTGTACCACATATTATCTTCTAAAACCGCCAAAGACATAGTTAAGCACACCAGAAACAATGGTAAGAACAATTGAACCGATCAAAGCTGGGATAAATCCATATACCTGAAACCCAGAAGTAACATTACCTGCTAACCAAATTGTTAGGGCATTTATAACAAGCAGAAACAACCCGAAAGTTAAAAAGGTAATTGGCAGTGTCAAAAACACTAAAATTGGTTTGACAAAAGCATTGACTAGTCCTAAAATCACCGAAGCTACTAAGGCAGCCGGGAAACTGTCAACCTTAAAGCCTGGTACTATTTGGGCTGTAATTATCAATGCTAGCGCCGTGAGTAACCAAGTTAATAAGAAGTGTGGCATAAGCTTTTTTGAACAACTTCTATCAGTATCCTACCTGCTGACCAAGCAATTTGTCTTTTATTTGGCTCAAATCGGTATTTCAACATTTAATGAGAGCAGCAAGTGGTATCATCAAATCCTTGGTTAAGATTAAGTTAGCGTCCACCTGAAGTGTTAATTATTATGATTCAGCGTCTAATTGCTATACTCGTTGCTGTAATGCTTTGGGTTTGCCCAATTCCTGCACAAGCATCATCACAATATCCACCTCCGCTTTCTTATAGTAATGCTGAACTGAAAGGTAAAGATTTTTCGGGGCAAACTTTACGATCGGCTGAGTTTTCTAATGCTAATTTAGAGTTTACTAACTTTTCTGATGCTGATTTGCGGGGAACAATTTTTAGTGCTTCGGTGATGACTAAATCTAATTTACACGGCGCAAATTTAACTTATGGAATGCTGGATCAGGTAGATTTGACAGGGGCAGATTTAAGTGACGCTGTGTTAAGTGAAACGATTTTATTGCGTTCCACATTTAATGATACAGATATTACGGGCGCAGACTTTAGTGAGGCAATTCTTGACGGGGCGCAAGTTAAAGAACTTTGTGCAAAAGCCTCTGGAGTAAATTCTCAAACGGGTGTAACAACTCGTGATTCTTTAGGCTGTCGATAAGTTAGTTAACTTCTGATAAATTTGGGATATATTGCCTGGATACTTATTCCTAATTATTGCAGTCTGTCAGCCCGACTTGCCGGAATTGCCACAGAATTTGCAGGATAGGAACCAGAAAAGGGGATTTTTGAGTGTGGTTTTGTAGGTCGAACAATTGTATAACCTAAACCTTCCAAGAACTCATAAATCGTTTTGATATTGTGGAGAGTTGTTTCATAAAATATGGGCAGCGTTTCAAAATAAATAATCGGTTGATAAGTCTCTAAAACTGTTTTGCCACCGACTAAAACATCATATTCCATGCCTTCTACATCAATTTTGATTAGATCAATTTTCTTTAACTTTTCCTGAGCTACCCACTCATCTAAAGTTAGTATTTCTACAGGAATGCCTTGTTTTTCGTATAATGAACCATTACCGCGATAATTAAGGTCTTCGTTATAAAAAACTTGTTGTTTACTTAAACCTAATCCTTGGGGGATAATCGTTATAGTATCTTTTAAATGAGGATTTAAATTAAGATTACCTTGCAGTCGTTCACGAACATTTGGACTTGGTTCAAAAGCATAAACTTTGCCTTTTCCAATGAAGTTTGCCGCGACTAAAGTCAGCGCCCCGCAGTTAGCGCCAACATCTAAAAATACATCACCTTCGCGGATAACTTCTTTAAGAAACTTGGTGGTAACAACTTCATAAACTCCAGCTAGCCAAATCGAAGCTTCCATTGGATAGCTAGTGTCTATCTGTAAGTTTAAGTTGCCACAGTAATTATTAATCAAATAAGTTTGACCAGGAACCAAAAGTTGGGTAAATTTGCCGCCGCCTTTACCAGTGACGCTACAAAGAAACCTGATGATTATTTGTAATAATCGGTTATAAAATTTTAGAAATATTGCTTTCATCTGAACTTAATTTATCGATACAACGAAGGTAATTTTTCCTAAAACTTGGATAATTGTAAATACAAGCTGAGTATAGCCGGCTTGTCATGTTACCCCTAAACAACTATGGCTTCACAACCCACGCCTGATCCTGCTTCGCTCAACCAAACCTCGACGCCAATTGAGCATCTAGACGAATTGCCCAAAATAATCGAGCGTGTTGGTGTAATTGGTGGAGGACAGCTTGCCTGGATGATGGCTGGTGCAGCAGATAAGTTAGGTATTAAATTATTCATTCAGACGCCCCAGCAGAGTGATCCAGCCGTCTCAATTGCCGCAGAGACGGTTTTTGCCCAAATTGATGATGCGGCTGCTACAGCTCAACTAGCCTCGTGTTGTGATGTGATTACTTTTGAAAATGAATTTATTAATTTGCCAGCTTTGATGCAGTTGGCAGAAGATGGTATTTGTTTTCGTCCCCGTCTAGAAGCTTTGCTGCCGCTATTGGATAAGTATGATCAGCGCTGTTATTTTGAAAAAATTGGCATACCTCAGCCGCATTTTATAACTCTGGAAGGGGAAATTAACAACCAAGAGTCAATTAAAGCAGCCTTAAATTTGAGCAAGTTAGAGTTTCCTTGCGTCCTCAAGGCACGACGCCACGGCTATGATGGGCAGGGAACTTTTATAATTAAAAATAAAGATAATTTACAGGCAGTTTGGCAAAAATTAAACTATGCTCCTGTATTATTGGAAGAGTTTATTGCTTTTGAACGAGAGCTTGCGGTAGTTGCGGCACGTTCAGCAACAGGTGAGGTGGTGGTTTATCCTGTAGTGGAAACTCAGCAGGAAGAACAGGTTTGTCGTCGGGTTTTTGTGCCAGCAGAGGTTAGTTTGAATGTTGCCGAAGAGATCAAGGCGATCGCACATACTCTCCTCCATAATCTACAAGTTGTCGGCGTTTTTGGTATTGAACTCTTTCTGACAAAAACTGGCAAAGTATTAGTTAATGAAGTCTCGCCCCGCACTCACAACTCTGGACACTATACCCTAGATGCCTGTGCAACCTCCCAATTTGAGCAACAACTACGGGCAGTTAGCAATTTACCTCTAGGAAGTTCTACGCTCAATTGTGCAGGTGCGGTAATGGTAAATTTGTTAGGGTATGAGTCTTCTCAAAGTGACTACTTAGAAAAGCGGCAACAACTAGCAAGTTTACCCGGCGCTTTTGTTCATTGGTACAATAAAACTCAATCTCGCCCAGGACGCAAGTTAGGTCATGTTACAGTGAGGCTGGACACTCAACAAGCGTCTGAGGCAAACTCCAAAGCCCAAGCCATTGAAGCTATTTGGTATGGTTGACTTAATACAGGGAACTTGGATTTTTGGGAAGCGTCGTTGAGTTAATAATATAAAGATAGGCAAATCATGTTGCGCCGACCACGAGCTATCAGTTGGGTGTTTGGTTTAGTCGTATTGGCAGGTATATTATGCCCTGTATCTCCTGCTGAGGCGGCTGAGTCAGTTGTATTAAAGTACCGCTTTCTGCGGCAAAACATATCTATAAAGGAACTTTCTACCTTTGCCCGTGCTGGTGAACTTTCCCCAACTTTGAGAACTTATCTTAAGTTAGCAGGCAGAGAGCCAGAGCAATTGCGCCGTGCTTTGACGCAAGAAGTGAAAGTTAATCCTAATCTCTTGTCTCAATTACTTAATACCCCAATTGGGGGACTAATGCTTGATCAAGTCAGTGAAGTGGTACATACTCCTGACAATGTAGCGAATCGGCAATCGTTGCGGGGAGCTCTTGTCAGTTCGGCGCTACCTGATGGTAAAGTTACTTTAATTGAAACATTAGAAGAATACCCAACGCCAGAGGTTCATGTTGAGGGTGAGCGTGTTGTGGAGGTTGCTCAAAAAATTGGTAACTTGTTTAGGCGTTTACCAAATCTCAAATTTTAGTCGCAAGCGCCCTCCACAGGAATTTTAGTAAGCTAGGGTTTCTAAAGTTTCCCGAAGATAGCGACGCACTCGGTGATCGAGGCTATATTCTTGAAGCTGTTCAGCAACTGAGTGTTCTTGCTGCCAGCGCTCAAATCCTGAACTATTGGCGATCGCTTGTTTGAGGCTATCCCAAGTTTGACTGTTTTGGTGTCTTGATTCGGAAGTTGTTGAGTTTGTCATATTTTACATCCCTTAAAGAAATTTTTTCCAGAAGGGTTGATCCCTTCGAGTTAGACCTTTCGCCTATTTTTAAGATAACGCACCTAATTTTTTAATATTGTGTGAACGGCGACAGCCGCGCCAAGACTTTTGGGCAATAATTGCTCAGATCTTACTTTAATTTTCTGGTTCCGATTCCGTTGCGGCTACTTCTGGCTCTGAGTTGCTTGTAGTTGTGATGGCGATCGGCAAAATCTTATTGACCTTCAGCCCTGGTATGGTAAAGTCTTGAGACAATTTTTCAATGGCATAAGGTTCTGTGGCTGCAAATTCTGACTCACTAGTTAGCAAAACTTGCAAGACACTCAGCGGTACTTGTAAAAACAAATTGCTGCCCAGAAAAGCTAATCCTGCTAAAAGCAGTCCTGCAATGCGCCAGGAAGGAGAAAACGGCGCCACAGCAGCAGCAATGGGAGCAACTCGATAAATTTGCCATAATACCCAAAGCATTAACACCGCAGCAGCAATAATTAATATGGGATTATTTTTATTTTTAAATAAACTCAAGAGGCGTCGCTGTTCAACAGTCAGTTGCTCTGGTTTCAGGGCTAAGACGAGAATGCTGAAAATATCAAAAGGACGAGTTAGCTGCATCCAAAGTACAGGAGCAATACCAACAATAGCGAGCAATAACCATTCCAGCCAAACCGGAAAAATCGGATCTCCAACTGCCAGTCCCCACCAAACAACTTCTAAAGCTAGAGGTACGGCTGCCAACCCAGCTAGATGAATCCACAAAAAAGGTTCATTCCAAAAAGAGCGCATAAGTCAAGGGTTTGGTTGATGGGACTCTTGAGTTAGCCAAAACTAATTTAAGCTCTGACTAACCCTAAGTCTACCTTGATATGACTTCCTAAACAGGTGAAAGTGTGCGACGCTTGGTTACCATAGTGAAGGTTTCAATAATGTCACCTTCTGCCCAGTCATTGAATTTATCAAGACCGATACCGCATTCAAAACCAGTAGCAACTTCTTTCGTATCTTCCTTCATCCGTTTTAGGGAATCCAGAATTCCGGTGTAGACCACCTTGCCACCACGCTTAACGCGGATGTTGCAATTACGAACAGCCTTACCAGACTGCACATAACAACCCGCCACAGCGCCACGACCAACTTTGAAGACGGCTCGAACTTCCAATTGACCCAGCGGTTCCTCAACCTGTTCTGGCTCCAAAAGTCCTTCCATTGCGCCTTGGATATCATCTAGCAGTTTGTAGATGATATTGTACTCGCGCACGTCAACGCCTTCTCGGTCAGCGGCTTGACGGGCACCGTTTGCCAGAGCGGTGTTGAAGCCGATGATCACAGCGCCACTAGCGGCGGCTAAGTCAACATCAGTTTCAGTGATTTCGCCTGGTGCGGCGAATAGAACACGAACTTGCACTTCATTTTGTGGTAGTTGACGCAAGGAACCGAGAATTGCTTCTACTGAACCTTGAACATCTCCTTTCAAAATCAAGTTGAGTTCTTTGAGTTCACCTTCTTGAGCTTGAGCTGAGAGGCTGTTGAGGGTGACGCGACGTGATGCCATCACTTGTTGTAGGCGCGACTGGCGTTGCTCGTCTGTGCGAGTATTAGCCGTGGCACGAGCTTCTTTTTCACTAGCAAAGACCTCAAACTCATCACCGGCTGCTGGAACATCGCTCAAGCCGAGGAGCTCGACGGCAAAGGATGGACCTGCTGCTTCAACTTTTGCACCCTGGTCGTCGATCATTGCCCGGACTTTACCAAATACCGAGCCAGCAACGAGGCTATCACCGACTTGCAGAGTACCATTTTGTACTAAGAGGGTAGCAACAGGACCTCTGGCTTTATCTAGGTTGGCTTCGATCACCGATCCTCTGGCGAGTCTGTCTGGGTTGGCTTGCAGGTCTTCGACTTCTGCGACCAAAAGAATCATATCCAAGAGCGTATCCAAATTTTCTTTCTGAATAGCACTCACTGGGACCATGATCGTATCGCCGCCCCACTCTTCCGGTTGCAGCCCTTGTTCTGTTAACTCGTTCTTAACACGATCCGGTTGGGCGCCTGCTTTGTCGATTTTGTTGATGGCAACAATAATTGGCACTCCTGCGGCTTTGGCGTGGCTGATCGCTTCAATGGTTTGAGGTCTAACCCCGTCATCGGCTGCCACAACCAGAATGGCGATGTCTGTGACTCTCGCGCCTCTGGCACGCATAGCGGTAAAGGCTTCGTGACCAGGAGTGTCCAAAAAGACCACCTGCTGCATTTCACCTTCATGCTCAACGTCCACATGGTAAGCACCGATGTGCTGGGTAATGCCTCCAGCTTCTCCTTGTGCCACTTTAGTTTGCCGAATTGCATCAAGTAGGGTAGTTTTGCCGTGATCGACGTGACCCATAATTGTGACGACTGGCGGACGCCGTTGCAGGCTTTCCATGTCGCCAGCATCGAGCATTTCGGTAACTTTGGTAGCTGGGGCTTCTTCTTCGGCTGTCTCAACTTCGACTCCTAGTTCTTCAGCGACCATACTGGCGGTTGGTATATCCAGGGTTTGGGTAATACTAACTGCCATGCCTTTGAAGAAGAGCTTTCTGATGATTTCCGTTTCAGGAACTACCAAAGCTGTGGCTAGCTCCCTGATGCTAAGAGAGCCAGTTAAGACGATTTTTTCTGGGCGTTGTGGTCCTGCGTTTTTCTCGCGGCGTTGATCGCGCAATTCTGACTTACTAACGCGACTTCCTTTTGCCCCTGGCTTCTTGCGCTGATTGAGGTTGGGCATTGCCGCTGCCACTGCCACTTGTCCCGGCAATGACTTGGGTCTTGGCGGACGAGCCACCGAAGCACTGACGGTAACTGGCAAGTCGATGCCGTCTAGGTCGTCAATATCCTCATCTTCATCCAAGAAGACAGCAGCTTTCCGCTTGACTTTTTTGCCAGCTTTGGAACCTTCTTCTTCGCCGTTTTCTTCTTCCCACTCGGTTTTCTTTTTAACCGGTCGCAGAGCTGCTGGTCGTCGTGGCTCTTTGAGAGTTAAGAGATCTGGGGTTTCGAGGATCGTATCATCCCCTTCCGCCCCATCATCCATGCCCCGACCAGAACGAACTCCTTCAGATTTTTGTCCATCTCTAATTGGTGCTCGTCTGGTTGGGGGTGCTTGAAGTGCTGGCACCGATGGTCGAGAAGGACCCCGTGGCTTTTCTCTTGTGCCATCAGGGGCAGTTGCTTGATTGCTACTTGGTCTAACTGGAGCAGGAGCACTTGATCCTGATACGGCTGACTCTGAGCGATTTTTTTTAATAATCGGTCGCTCAACTTGAGACACCTGCGTTTTGGGTCGTGACGGTCTAACAGGTGGCTCAACCAGGGTTTCGATCAATTGCGGCTCCTGCTTTTGATCTGGGCGTTGCGGTTTTTCCACTTCCACGACTGGCTGTGGCGAACTTGCTTCTGGGATTTCTGATTCCGGACGCTCTTGCTGATTCACTCGCGTCGGACGACTAGGAGTTGTCGGCTTATTCGGTGGTGATACCGCTGGCTTAACGGGTAGTTGAGGAGGCGTTGACAAGTTTTGGCTGCCCTGTTGACTAGAACTGGGACGGGGCTTTGGCTTACGAATCTCTAGAATTTGCTGTTTCCGTTGACCGTTGGGACTTCCATTCATTAATTTATTGTTGTTCGCTGGTGGTCGCGGACCGCCATCTGCTACGGCATTTTCGCGACTTTTTACCGCCGCAGGACGGTCAGAATATTTTTCCGCTGCCGAGCGGATACGTTCTGCCTCTGATTCTGTGATTGTACTACTGTGGCTTTTTACTGAAATATTAAGCCCCTCACAGATATTTAAAATATCCTTATTGTCCAAGTTCAATTCCCGTGATAATTCGTAAATTCTGACTTTGCCGTTGTTCATCCACTATATTCCCCGTCGTACCGTTAATTTTTACATCATGACCACACACTCGAATGACCGCTTGCTCATTTGTTTATCTCCAGTGGGTTTAACCCTTAACCGTGGTGAATGTGTTTGTATTTTTTGAAATAATCAACAATTAATCTTTGAAGATGAATTTCCCTCATTCGTATCAAACCATTCTTTTCTAAGGAAAGCACAAATATTTGAAAAACTGAGACATTTTTTTTAAGCTAGCTTGTTTGCCGCCGTTGTCTTGGCAATCCTTAAATTGGTTTGGGTGCAAGTCTCGCCTCCAAAACCAGAAAAAACTTGGTTGCGATCGCTCACCCTTCTATCTCTTTATCCTAACGATTGCTGAGGTTCTCCGTCACCGATTAAGTTTCATTTGTTGATCAAGTCCTTCCTTGCTGGTTTTCTGGGTTGGCGGACATGGTTAATAAACGTTGCCCTAGGGTTTCGTATAACTGTTCCGGCACTGCTGCTTGGAGAACTCGTCCCAATCGATTTTTCTTTTGAGCCGCCGCCAGACAACTTGCTTGAGGACACAGGTATGCTGAACGCCCCATCCCCTTGTCTAATTGTACCTGCCGTGAGGGATAGACTCGGACAACCCGCCAAAATTCGCCTTTGTGGGAGACTTTCCGACAGCTCAAACAACGGCGGTAGTTTGGTTCCATAAATCAGGTGATTCGAGCCTAATTGCTCAAAAACGAAAACATGAAAGGTTCTTCACTTAATACACGATACGCCCTGAAGTCAGCGACCTGTATCAAGAGCGAGGCAATTTGTACAAGCAATAGAGACTTTGTGTTGTAGATCGCAAATTTTGGGATCACATTAACACATATCATTACTCTATTACTAGAATAAGCGGCTTTTTGTCAACTTAAGCCAACGCATCCTCTTCTTCTTCTTGAGTTTCTGCCAAGGCGCTGCCGTTATCAGTCGTCATCAAAGCTTCTTGATCTTCCTCCTCATCTTCATATTCTTGATCCTCCTGATCCTCTTCGGCTGCGGCTTTTAGTGCCTCCATTTTGCGATATTCAGCTTCATGGTCATACTTTGCCCCATCTTTAATGTCAATTTTCCAGCCTGTGAGACGAGCAGCGAGGCGGACATTTTGTCCTTCTTTACCGATCGCCAAACTCAACTGATCTTCTGCGACTAAAATATGAGCCTGACGAGCTTCTGGATTTACCAAAAGTACCTGATCAACTCGTGCTGGCGAAAGGGCATTAGCAATATAAGTCGAGGGATCAGGCGACCAACGAATTACATCAATCTTCTCACCCCGTAACTCATTAACCACCACTTGAATTCGCGAACCTCTAGCGCCAATACAAGCCCCAACTGGGTCTACATCACGCTCTAAAGTATCTACTGCTATTTTAGTCCGAGGACCAACATGACGCGAGGGCGGATTTGCCTCCCTGGCAACGGCAACGATCCGAACCACTTCGTCTTCAATTTCTGGTACTTCGTTAGCAAACAAATAAACCACCAACCCAGCCGACGCTCTTGATACAACAAGTTGTGGACCACGATGGGGACCTTCGCGTACTTTTTTGAGGTAAACCTTAAAAGTGGCATTAGCGCGGTAATTATCATTAGGCAATTGTTCGCGTTTTGGTAATTCTGCTTCAACTTCCGGCTGACCAAAACCACTACTGAGCGCCATCACTACCGATTGTCGTTCAAAACGCAGCGCTCTTGCCTGGAGTACCGTGCCTTCTAGCTCCTCAAACTCCTCCTGAATCAGCTTACGCTGTTGATCCCGAAGTTTTTGTGACAAAACTTGTTTAGTTTGAATCGCCGCCATGCGACCAAATTCGCCTTGATCTGGTGTCACATCTAAAACGACCGAATCACCCAGTTGTGCCTCAGAAGCAACTTCCTGAACTTCTTGTAAAGAAATTTGATGATCGGTGTTGCCAACTTCTTCGACAATCGTTTTGGTAGAAAGAACGCGGTAACCTTCTTCCTCAACATCCAAATCGACTTCAAAGTTATCGAAATAATCTTCTTCAAAATGAAATCGGTCAAGACGTTGTGCTCGCCGATAACGCTCATAGCCTTTTAGCAGTGCCTCACGGAGCGCTTGTTGAACCGAAGATTTGGGGAGATTATGAGTTTGACTGATTTCCTCAATCATTTTTTTCAGTCCAGGCAAACTAACTATGGACATAAGCAACTCTCCGTAATAATGAATCCATGAAAATTGAAAAATTTGTCTGACGGTTGATTGCCAGGTTGTAGTTGACGCCGAAAATTGGCTCAACTGTTCACTCGCTCACAGCAACTGGTGAGCCAGCAGATTTTAAGTTTTATCGTCTAGTTGCACCCTAATGACACGATCACGGGGAATCGTGCACGATCGCCCTTTTTGGTTTAGGTAAATTTCAGTATCATCCCTGCTAATCAACTTGCCTTGCCACACTTTTTGACCTTCATAAGGTTCAGACAATGTGACAATCACAGAAAAACCTTTGAAGGAAATGAACTCTCTATCAGTAGTTAGCTCACGTGTGATCCCAGGGCTGGAAATTTCCAAAACATAATTGTCTGGAAAAAGATCCATTGCATCTAATGTTTCCTCCAGCGCCCGACTCATCCGTTCACAGTCATCCAAACCTGTGTTACCGACGCCGTTGCGGATGTCCACACGTAATACGGGGGGGCGTCTATCGGTGTGAAAAACGGCTCCAACCACCTCCAAGCCAATATTTTCGGCAATTGGTATTGCCAAATCGAGCAGTTGTGGAATCAAGGGATGAGTCATTGAAGAACTCCAACAAAAAAAGTGGGCTAAACCCACTTCAAGGTAAAATCTCTTCCAAGAAGGCTAGCGACGAAGAAGATTTCTTTTCGTTGCTTATGTATGATTTTAGCGCAATTGAACTGTGTCTGTGGGAAAAGAGTGCCAGCGTCCCATCAGAAAATGATTAGGCAAGAGGCGATTGATTATGGTTGAGAAATACGTCTAATTGCCCTGGTTTGTTCTAAAATTTCTTCTAAATCTTCTTGAGATAATCGCTCAACGTAATTAACTTTAATTTCCTCTAACAAGTCGATCAATAAAGACTGAATTTTCTGTAAGGTCTGCTTGGTCTGAATTTCTGAGCCTAAGACTTCGCTGAGATGTTGGATGAGACGCCCAAATAGTTTATCTCCTTGCGGGTCTTCGATCATGGCGCTATTAATCGTATCATATACTCCTTGGGAGATTTCTTTGACCAGTCGTTCAGTCAAATCTTGCTGTAATTTGCTGATTCCTGGTACTGCCTGAAGTCCAGAAAAAGCCGGAGATTGATTAAGAATCTTTGCCAAATGATGTTGTAATAGAGCTTCTAAATCGGGGCGGATTTTGGGGAGAACTTGATAAACTGTTAGCTGGATCATCAAAGTTGTCAGTGCTGCCACTTCATCGGTGTCATTGAGGTCGATGTAGGGACGTTGTTCTTGTGAAAGCCACTTGGCAAGATCACCTTTTCGGATTGAGCTTTGAGCTTGGTTGATCACACGAATTACCACAACTTCGGTTAAGTCTTCAGCAAGATTAGCCACAAAGCCCCGAACAATTTGTTTTTGAATCGGTTCGAGGTTTAATAACTTGGCTTGACTTAGGCGGATTATGACCGTGATAATGCGTAAAATACGAAAAAATGGCAGCAGCAGAAAAATGTCATACCAGCGCCACAACATGGCATCAAACCAACTCAGCCCTGTATGACGGCGATGAATGAGCCAGGTACGTGCCAAAAATTCTAGACCAAACAGCAAAGAAAAAGGGAAGTCCAGCACCCCAAAATAATCTACAGGCTGACCATTTTCCCCAATTGGGCGGTAATAATTAGTTTCAAATAATGGTCTAATCTCGTCTTTAAAAAAAGCAAGTTCTGACTTTCTCCCTTTTGTGCTTAAGTTATCTTGACTCCAAAACTGCCTAAATGACTGTTTTGCTGAAGCGTCTTTGCTCTTAAATACGTGTTGACGCATTCGATTTTTGATTTTTTCTAGGGTACCTGTTTTGTTAGCGCCCTGAAATGGATTAGTATCAATAATTTCCTCACTCTGACGGCGCAATTCTTGCAGGATCTGTTCTACTTGTGGTGAACCTACTCCGGTTTGGTTAATTTGGATTTCTAATTCGTTAACTTTTTCTAAGTATTGATCTGTATCTCGATTCGGTTCAATATCCTTAATCGGGTCATACCATTGAGTAATTGGAGGCAAAGGCATCTCTACGGTTAAACCAAAAACCTTGATTTTGCCCTGTAGCCAGAAATCTCGTAGGGGGATATAGCTTAAGTCAAACAGTACTAAAAGTAGATTGGTAACAGCCAAAATTGCCATTATCCTTTCAAAGAAAAGGTTACGGCGAGCGGATCTGGTTTTTCGGGTCAATTTTTGTAAGGATGACATGGTTGAATAGTTAAAAATTTTTCATCCCAGAATATCGATGTTCAAATCAGGTCTATACTTAATTATTCTGTTTGCTGCTGACATCCTGTCCTCAATTCCTTGTTAAGAATAGCCAAAATTAGTAAGGAAATTTTAAAATCTGTTTCTTAGTCAAATGCTCATTTCAGCATAGACTGTACCTGATCAAACTGTTATTTGGCTCAATGTGAGGAGCATCTCAAAATGTGGAATCGATATAGTATTGCAATTACTGCCATTGGTTTAGGTTTAACCGCAAGTTTAGTTAGTTACGATGTTGTTCAGGCGGCTCGTGTCCGAAACTATACCCCTAGAGAGATGCGGGCTGTTTTAAATGGTTTTGGTTATAACGTTCCGGTTAGTGATGGACCGCTAACGGATACGGCAACCATCAACGCTGTTCGTGAGTTTCAAAGGGGATATAAGCTTGCTGTTGATGGCATTCCAGGTCCCAACACTCAAGATTTGATGGCAGAGTTGATGATGATTCTTCACGCTAACTTAAATCTTGTTGTCAAGCCAAGCCCTCCTTTAGCACGCTCTCAATATTATGATTCGGCAACGGAAGCGGTAGTCAAGCAATATCAGGAGAAAGTTGGTTTGCCTGTAACGGGAATTGCTAGTTTGCCGGTTCGTAAGCAACTTGATGATGAAGCAACTCTTTTGTTGAATAATCAATCTACCCCAACACCAACGCCGGCGCCACGCCCACGTGTAACGCCATCACCTAGCCCTTCACCATCACCTAGCCCAGTCCCCGGCAACACACCGACACCTTTACCACAGACAACACCAGTACCTTTACCACAGACAACACCGACACCTTTACCACGGACAACGCCGACACCTTTACCACAGACAACGCCGACACCTTTACCACAGACAATACCGACACCTTTACCACGGACAACACCGATACCTTTACCACGGACAACACCGATACCTTTACCGTCGCCCATACAAACAACGCCAAGGGCGCTACCTACTCCCACAACTCCCACACCACTACCATCACCAGGAGGAGTACCCACGCCAATGCCACTGATCACACCGTCTCCTTAAACTTGTAACCATGAGGTTTAGGTTGCCGTTACTGTTCTCTTTGTGGTAACGGTCTTCCTGTGGTTTCTGGTAGGGCTGGGCGTCTTTCGTAGGGCATGGGAACGTATTGCACTGAAGGACGTCCGCCTTGGGGTTGTGGGTACAACTCCATGAGGTTGTAAATTTCTGACGGCAGACCGACGGTTACTGGTAAGCCAAGGCTAGTGGCTTCTTCGACTGTTACAGGATAGTCGTGGGTGACTTGTCCTGTGGTGAGGAATTGGATAATTTTTTCAACGTTTTCTGGGTTGATTTTTGGTTCGGGGATATCGTCGTTGAGGAGTGTCCGCACGAAACGCTGAACTTGGGCGATCGCTTTTCGAGATAAATCTGCCATAATCAGCGTCTGGTCGTCGATTTTCTCAATCGGCTTTTGTTCAACGACTTTAACGACACTTGCGGCTGCCATATTACCAAGTTGGGGATCGACAGGACCTAATACGGCATTGGCATCCATCACAATTTCATCGGCGGCTAAAGCGAGCATCGTGCCACCACTCATGGCATAATGCGGCACAAATACGGTAACTTTAGCTTTGTGACGAATTAGCGCTCTAGCGATTTGCTCGGTAGCGAGAACTAAGCCTCCAGGAGTATGCAAAATTAGGTCAATTGGTGTATCTGGAGGCGTGAAGCGAATTGCTCGTAAAATTTGTTCTGAGTCTTCAATTGAGATGTAGCGAGATAAGGGAATTCCCAGTAAGCTAATTGATTCTTGGCGATGAATTAGTAATATAAGTCGGCTGCGGCGTTGTTGTTCAAAATTTCGCAGCGTTTGTATTCGTCGGGCTTCCATCTGGCGTTTTTGTAAGCCAGGGAGGAAGGTTAAAACGGCAAGAAATACCCAAAATAGGTCAGAAAAGTTAAAGTTCATGTCTTTGTTGCCTAAAACACAGTAATAATGCATTGTTTCAGGTTCTTATTTTGAAAAGCTCTATCTGAGGAGTAGTCATGAAGGCGATGGTTTTCCACCCTCACCCCAACCTCCCATTAAGGGAGAGGGAGTAAGACTTTTTTACCTATAATGCGGCATCTGTAGGGGCGTACGGCTGTGCGCCCCTGCCATTTGTGGTGTTTCTGATCTGCAACTAAGCAAGATTCGGGTTCGTAGTCGTAATTGTAGGAACCGACTAGTGTTGGTTGATAGTGGCATTTTAGGATGCAGAGTAGGAAGCAGATATGGTAGAGAATGATTCTCCAGGATAGCGTTCTAAATCTTTAGTTGCTAACTAAAAGGCAATAGTTGACTCAGCAATTGCGACAATTATTGTTTTATATGTTGTCAAAATTGGTTTGAATACATTTTGTGAATATACGGAATCTGCATAGATAGGAATAAGATTGGATGGGCGATCGCAAACATTATTGATGCCCTATAATCCTGAAAAACATCATCGTCGCTCAATTCGCCTTAAAGGATACGATTATTCTCAACCGGGAATCTATTTTGTGACCCTTTGCATCCATCGTCGGGAATGTCTGCTTGGAGAGGTTATTGAGGGAGTGATGCAGCTTTCACCAGCAGGGCGAATTGTTGAGAAAGAATGGTTAAGAAATGCTTTGGTTCATCGCAACGTAGAACTTGATGCCTTTGTAATTATGCCCAATCATCTGCATGGGCTGATCATCTTAACTGATAATCCAAAAGTAGTCCCTCGTAGTAACGACCTGCCAGAAAACCTTAATTCCCTAGAAGGATACGCTCAAATTAGTCGCCCTAAAGGTCCAGTATCGGGTTCCCTCGGTGCAATCATCGGGCAATTTAAATCGCTTTCTGGCAAGCGGATTAACCGTATCCGCAAAAGTCCTGGTGTTTCCGTGTGGCAGCGTGATTTCCACGACCATATTATTCGTCACGAGGTTGCACTTGAGAATATTAGGCAATACATTGTGAAAAATCCCCAACGATGGGCAAATGATCCAACCAATCCCCAATATCAGTTTTCCCATGAGCACCCCTTAACAGATTTGCCATTTTAACAGCCTGGCAGGGGCGACCCGCCTGGATATTTGACAGCCTCGTAGGGGCGACCCGCCTGGATATTTTAAGGCATCAAACCAGTTATCTTTCACTGGGTCGCCCTGTAGGGTTCAGGGTTTTGTCGTGGCTACACACCGCACGCCGCACGCCGCACGCCGCACCTACACAGAGAGGGCGACCCGGTTAGATTTTTGCAGGGGGCTGAAGCTGGTCGTGGCGGGTCGCCCCTACGAGGGTGTACAACGGGTTTATGTTACCGTCGTGCTACTCCATCTTGCCTTGCTGCCTGTTGCACTGCACCCGCAACGGCTGTTGCGACTCGTGAATCAAACACAGATGGAATGATGTATTCTCGGTCTAAATCTGAGGCATTAATTAAAGATGCGATCGCATTTGCTGCTTCTAAATACATATTCGTAGTAATCGTCGATGCCCGACAATCTAATGCGCCACGAAACACGCCGGGAAATGCCAACACATTATTAATCTGATTGGCATAATCACTGCGCCCCGTTGCCATTACCGCTACTTCATCTTCAATTAATTCTGGCTGAATTTCAGGGATGGGATTTGCCATTGCCATGACAATTGGTGCTTTTGCCATCGAATGTACCATTTCCACACTCAAGACACCAGGGGCGCTGACGCCTAAAAAGACATCTGCACCCGACATCGCCCCGGCAAGGGTACCGGAAGCGTCTACGGCAAACTCGCGCTTTTGGGAATTTAAATCAGTACGACTTTTGGAAATAATGCCTTTCGAGTCACACATCAAAATCGTCCTTGCCCCCGCTTTTCGCAGTAGCTTGGCGATCGCAACTCCCGCAGCCCCAGCCCCATTTATGACGATTCGCACGTCTTCTAGGGGCTTCTTGACCAACTTCAGAGCGTTAATTAAGGCGGCAAGGCTGACGATTGCTGTACCATGTTGGTCGTCGTGGAAGACGGGGATATCAACTTCCTGCCGCAGTCTTGCTTCAATTTCAAAGCAACGGGGGGCGCTGATATCTTCAAGGTTAATACCGCCGAAAACAGGGGCGATGTTTTTGACGGTTTCGATGATGCTTTCGGTGTCTTGTTTTGCCAGACAAATGGGAAAGGCGTCAATACCGGCAAATTCCTTAAATAACATGGCTTTGCCTTCCATGACAGGCATTGATGCTTCTGCGCCGAGGTTGCCCAAACCTAAAACAGCACTACCATCGGTGACAATGGCGACGGTGTTACTTTTGATGGTGAGAGAGTAAACTTGTTCTGGGTCTTTAGCGATCGCATTACAAATTCGACCGACGCCTGGAGTGTATGCCATTGCCAAATCAGCTTGGGTATTTAGCCCTAACTTGCTCTGGACACTGATTTTACCACCACGATGTAGGTTAAATGTGCGATCGTATATTTCTAGGACTTTGATATCAGCTAGTGCATTAACCGCCTCGGAAATTTGCTCTGCGTGTTCACTACTAGTAGCATCAACGGTAATTTCGCGAGTGACTGTCTTGCGAGTTTGCTCAACTAAACTGATTTGTCCAATGTTACCACCAACTTCGGCGATCGCTTGGGTTACGACGGCTAACATCCCAGCGCGGTTGGGAATGGCTAAACGAATCGTTAAACTAAAACTAGGATTGGGTGTTAAGGCTACCATGCTGTATTAATTTGGATTTCAAGTTCTAATTTAATTACATTGAATTCCAAAATCCTCACTTAAAATAATTTCTAGCCTATAAGAGCTTGCCACCGCGCAAGTGTACTCAGATATACCAGAAGACGTAACGCGATCGCATTGCTATGGCAGGTCTCTACACAGAAATTGAAATAAACGCCCCAAAACAACGGGTTTGGCGGGCTTTATTCCAGAAGGACAAGTGGTTGTACTGGAATACTTTTTTATTTGATTGTGACTCTACTCAAAAATTTCGACCAGGGCAGGAGGTTTTTTTATCCCTCAGACGCTTGCCGAATGAGGAGGAAACTGAGTTTGAACCTTTGGTAACGAGGGTGCAACCTGATAATTGTCTCAGTTGGGTTTCGACTATTCCTGGTTTTCGTAATGAGTCGGTGTTTGAGTTACAAGAAATTGGGATTAATCGAACTAAATATGTTCACAAAACCTATTATTCAGGAATTTTAAGCCGCGTTTTTTTGCCTTTTATTCGCGATGATGAACGTCAGGGTATTCAACGCATGGCAAGAGAGTTGAAGCGTTATGTTGAGAGGGAATGAGTAGTTAGTCAATATCTTTTTTGAGAAATATTAACTCATCGAGCAGGCAAAATTACTAAATTAGCAACATTCTTTTTGATACAAACGTCTTCAGTTGAAAATTAAGCTAATCTAGAACATCAAGAGTGTATCAAATCTAACACGGAAAAATTTAGATTAAAAAAACATCAGGGTATTGCATCTATAAAGCCGCGATGAAAGAAAAATACTCACCACAAAAAATTCAGATGAGCAAAGTCAGAAATTATACCCGCCTAGGAATTTTTGCTGTATTGGGATTAGTGTTAAGTTGGGCAATTAGTTGTGCTTCTACACCTTCATCGACGCTTCAAGGTGCTACCACAACAGCAATTACTACACCAACTAAAGTTTCTACAGCAAGCAATTACACCCAAGTAGCGATCGCTTCCACTAATAATAGATCTTTAGGCATTGGTTTAAATGGTATCTCCGATTGGTCTACCCAAATACCGTTTATTAACCTATTTAAACAAGCTCGACCTTGGGATTGGAAAGCTGAACAAAAAAATTTAGATATAGATGCTAATGGTTATGTCAAATCGGTAAAAGAGACCATTGAAACACCGATATTTGCTGACAAACATCCTTTAATTCCTGGTAGATATGTGGTGCTTTATGAGGGTGAAGGAACTTTTGATTATTTTGGAGCAGCAATTAATCAATCACTTTCTAAACCAGGTAGACAGGTAATTGATGTTGATCCTGGCACAGAAATTGTTACACTCAAAATTGTCAAAACTAATCCTAATAATTATATCAAAAATATTGCAGTAGTTCGAGAAAGTCAAGAAAAACTCTTTCAAGCTGGAGAAATCTTTAATCCTGACTTTTTGGCAAAGATTAAGCAATTCGATACACTGCGATTTATGGATTGGATGTCAACCAATAACTCGGAGCAAAAAGACTGGGAAAATCGACCAAAACCCACAGATGCAGTTTGGGCAAAAAAAGGCGTTCCTTTAGAAACAATGGTAGCTTTAGCTAACAAGCAAAAGGCAAATGCTTGGTTTAATATGCCCCATTTGGCAAGCGATGATTACATCACAAAATTCGCTCAATATGTTAAAGCAAATTTAGATCCTAGCTTAAAAGCGTATGTAGAATATAGTAATGAAGTTTGGAATTGGCAATTTCAGCAAGCACAATACGCCAATGTTCAAGGAAGGGCTAAATGGGGCGATAAAGGTGATGCTTGGATGCAATGGAATGGTATGAAATCTGCCCAAGTTTGTGATATTTGGAAGAAGCAAGTATTTGGTGAAAAAGATAAAAATCGAGTGGTTTGTGTAATGGGTACACAGACAGCTTGGCGGGGCTTGGAAGAGTCTGTTTTACAATGTCCAGCTTGGGCAGCAGAAGGCAATGAACCTTGCTACAAACACGGCATTGATGCATTAGGAATTACTGGTTATTTTGGTGGCGGTTTAGGAAGTAAGGAAAATGTTGAGAAGGTTTTGAGTTGGCGCAAAGATGCTGATGGTGGTTTTGAAAAAGCCTTTACTCAATTAACTAAAGGTAGTTTATTAAAGGAGGGAGATACTATACAAAACACAATTGATTCTTTTAGTTACTTTAAAAAAGTTACTGACGCTAAGAATTTAAAGATGGTGGTGTATGAAGGCGGTAGTCATATTGTCGGAGTTGGTGATCCGGTAAATAATGAGCAATTAACGGAATTTTTGATTGCCGTGAATAAGCATCCGAAAATGTATGACTTATACACAGAAGTTTTTAATGGTTGGAAGCAGGCAGGCGGGACTTTATTTAACCATTTTGTTGATATTAATCAGCCTTCTAAGTGGGGCAGTTGGGGTGCATTGGATTATGTGACTCAAGAAACTTCTCCTAAGTACAA
>JBATUR010000112.1:0-60452 GCA_049671305.1 Coleofasciculaceae cyanobacterium | reverse complement strand
ATTGGCGTTGAGGCGAAAGTACATCAGTAGAGGAGTATGATGGCGCGAAGAGTGAGGACGCCCCTACTATCTGTCTTTGAGATCAATTGTTTAAGTAATAAAGTACTGGTTGAGAAAATAAGCTATCACAAAACAAAATTCCTCATATTGTCCATTAGCATCAGGTTGAGCATAATCTTGAGCAAACTTTTTTCTCTTTTCGTCAGTAAGTCCTTCGATAGCTAGTAAAGCTCCATCAATCGCCCCACTCCGGATCAGCCTCAGCTTTTCAATGTCAAGTCCAAGTTTTTCAATAGTTTTTTGAGCCGCTTCTTGCAAATCTTGCTCATCTGTTGGCAGAATTTCACCAGAAGCTGCGTATCGAAAGAAGTTAGCACAGTTCACATCTAAAGGTGAAACCATCAGTTGATCATCGTACCAGTCATTTTTTTTGTGTCCACAATGTACAGGTACGCGGTGTTCTTCTTCACTTTCTTTTGAGTCTTCATTTTCTCCTTTGCATGAAGCTAGTAAATTATTGTAATCCAGCGCTAATTGGGGATAGATACTGCGTGGTTTGAAATGCTCGATATGGCTAGTATCTCTGGTGATTTGCATCCCGCAGTAGCAACAGATATAACCTTGCTCCCGCAGCAGTGCATCATACACATCGTTTTTCACTGCTACGCGGCGGCGAAAGGCTCTCCAGGTGAGTGAATTTCCCCTATTATTCTGCCGCTTTTTCCAAGCTGTAAAACTCTCCGGTTCATTGCCCTTGCGAATGTATCTCACCGATTCAGAATCTCCTTGCTTCGGAGCAGTACATTTGCCTTAACTAACTGCGGCTCATCAGCTCCAATTTGGTCAGCAATTCGTTTACGCAATTGCCTAGCACCGTCAAGATTTCCTTGATCGATGAGTCGAAATAGCTCTAAAATCTCATCCTTAATTTCCTCCTTACGAGCAGAAGTATCCATCAAAACTTCAAGAATATAATTGCTATCTCTGGCATAAGAACTTTCTGGATGTCTCGCAATAATACCTGCATCTGTCTTTTTCAGAATGAATATACCATCCGGCTTCACTTCACTAATTACCTGTGGCGAATGAGTGGTAGCAATAAACTGACAGTTTGGGAATGTTCTTGTTAATGCTGGAATAATTTTGCGCTGCCATTTCGGGTGCAGGTGTAGTTCAATTTCATCAATGAGAACAACACCGCTACCTTGGAGAGGATCTCTTAAAGATGGGTTAGCTATTGCTAAACGTCTGGCTAAATCTCCTACCATTGCCAGCAAACCTTTCTCGCCATCCGATAGTTGATTTACAATAAGTTCTTGTCCTTGTTTTATGACAGTCATTTGCTGCTGCGAACGCCGCATCCGTAATTTTGAAAAGCCAGGAAGTATTGAATAGATGGCTTGTCTTACTGCTTCCAGTTTTCGATTTAGGTAATCACGATTGTCCAGTCGGAATTCGTTCTCTAAATCTTCCTGTAATCTAAACCATTGAAAGAAGCTAATAAAGTCGATTTTTGTCCCATCTAATGCCTGCTCATAAGCATCTATTTGGCTAGACAAATTTTCGTTTGGAATCTCTAAAGTAATATCAAGAACTGCACGATTAACTGGGTAATAAACTACCAAAGGTATGTTAGCTTCAGAATTTTCTTGCCACTGACGGCGAATCTTGCCACTAACTCCTTCTAACTCAGCAAGAGCTTTTGTTACTCCTAATCCTGTATTGCCTATCCGAAAAGATTCTATAGACCACTCCACTTCTTGAGACTGGAGTGAAATTTTAATCTCATTATCTGTGTTCTTCTTTCCATTTTTAATGTCTTTTTGCCCAAAGATACGCCCGTTAGCTAGCTCTTTTTTTTGGTCGAATTGAATCTGTGCTATAAACCAAGACAAAAGGATCGCAAGGCAATCAATAATACTCGATTTTCCTGCACCATTAATACCAATAAATACAATTGGCTCATCAGTCGGAAATTCCAGCGTCAAATCGCCAATTCCCCGGAATGATTGCATTGTCAAACGTTTGACTTTCATAATTTTAATTAGACCGATTGTAGTGGAATAATACCTTGGTCAAATACTTGATTATCCGTGCCAATACCCTTAATAATAATGCGATCACTATACACTTCGTACGCCGCAAAACTCAATCTTTCCACAGCATACGCCGATACTGCCGATTTCCCCACAGAGCGAGTACCAGCGCCAGCGCCACAGATTAAATAAGTTGTACCTTTAAGAGATTTACTGCGCTCATAATGATGGTCGTGACCATTAATATATAGCGCCACACCATACTTTTGAAAAAGCGGCGTCAACATTTCAATAAACGGCTGATTCATGCCATAGTGACCTGATGAGTAAATCTGATGATGCCCAAAGACAATCTTCCACTGCGCCTTACTACTACTGAGTTCTTTTTCTAACCAAGGTAATTGCTTTTTCCAGTCGGCATTATTATTAGTATCCAAAGCAAAAAACTGCACATCACCGCGACTAAAAGTATAGTAACGCCCCGACATATTAAAGCCCGCATATTTAACTTGCGGATCACCATTATCGGTGCGGATGTCATGATTACCTAAACAAGCTTGAAATTTGACATTTTGTTTTAATAAAGCTTGATAAGGCTGCTCAAATACGGCACTAATTTTTTCAATTTCGCCATTGTTATAAATATTGTCCCCAGCAAGCACCACTAAATCATAAGGATTTTGCTGATGATAATTATGCATGGCATCAGCTACCGCATATTGTCCACCTGCACCTGTGCCTGTATCAGCAACCGAAACAAAGCGTAGCAAAAGTTTTCCTGCCCCGGAGTTTACGGCAGTTGGTGCTAATTCGGGTTTTGTTGTGTTGGCAGTGCTGATATCTATCGTCTGCTTGCCGAAGATTTTGGCGAAAACAGCGACGCCAAAACCACTCAGGATAGCTAAAATCAGAAATTTACGGCGTTTAAGATTCATGGTTTTTGGGGTGGAAATAATAGTTATTATCTTTTCTACTGAAGCCAAGGCAACAGAAATGATAGATTTGTGCTTGTAGTGGCAGCTTCCCGTAAGAATCTATCGCATTTATTGCAGATTGGTGCTGCCGAGGAGGGAGATTTTATGTCAGATCAACAGCCGCCTGAATTAGATACTGAACTGAAAAATGAGCCAGAAGCAACCAGCAAGACGGCTCAAGCTACGAAAACGCGACCGCCATCGTTTTTGAAGGCTCAGAGCATCAATGCCCTACGAGGCACGATAGGACTATTAGAAGGCATTGTGGATAAGTTGGAGACGGAACCTGTACGGGAAATTACTCCTGTAAGTACCACAAAACCGATACAGGATAGTAGTGTAACGCCCGAAGTTTTGCAGGATAGTCCCACCGTGACGCCAACGCCCGTGGCAACTAAGCCAAAATTACTCGATCGCATTTTGCCGAGTTTTGGCAATGTTGAGACATTTTGGAACCGCACATTGGCAAAAATTCGCTTGCTACTTCCGAGTAGTTGGAGCGAAAAGTTATCTGATTGGATGTTAACAGGTGCGATCGCCCTTTTTGTCGTCCTCTTACTTGTCACAACTGCCGCACTTCTACCCGAAACTGAGGCACAAGTTGCCAAAGCACCTCCCAATAGCATCGAGGCGCCGCCAGAGTTGAAAGCGCCCGAAGCTCCGCAACCGGTAGAAGTTGAGCCACCACCAGTACCAGAATTAACTCCTGAGCAAAGTTTGATTGCGGGAATTCAAAATCAAGTAGCAGAAATTACCAGTAAGTATGGCGATGGACTAATTAAGTCGATTGAGGCAAACTTTGAGGATAGTCGTTTGGTGGTCAAGGTCGCTGATGGTTGGTATGCTCTTAAGGAGTCTGGGCAAAATAAATTAGCTGATGAAGTTTTCTCTCGTGCTAATGAGTTGGATTTTAGCAAGTTACAAATTTTTGACCTCAAAGGTACTCTACTAGCTCGTAATCCTGTTGTCGGTCCGAATATGGTGATTTTGAAGCGGCAGGAATTAGCAGCGAATCTTTGATTTGTTGGCTTAATCCTAAATTCCTCATCCTACTCTCAAATTGGCATAAATCCCAATACGCCCTCTAGCAGGGATAAAAGTAAGGTGGGGAAATGGGAATTTCTGAAATTCCTGGCTTGGCTTTGAGGGCTCTTCAGGGGGCATTAATCTTGTCTATCTAAGCTTTTGGCAATTTTATGGTTAATGAGATTAGCACTCTCGCACTTAGAGTGCTAAATTTGCTATAAGAGAAACGATAAAACACAAGATATCTATGTCAAAAATTATTGCATTCAACGAAGAATCGAGACGGGCTTTGGAGCGGGGTGTAAATGCTCTAGCTGATGCCGTCCGCATTACCCTCGGTCCAAAAGGGCGGAATGTGCTGCTAGAAAAGTCTTATGGTGCACCTCAGATTGTCAATGATGGCATCACGGTGGCTAAAGAGATTGAGTTGGAAGATCCTTTGGAGAATACAGGCGCCAGACTGATCCAGGAAGTTGCTTCCAAAACTAAGGACATTGCAGGAGATGGCACAACGACGGCGACAGTATTAGCTCAAGCGATGATTC
Source organism: Coleofasciculaceae cyanobacterium (assembly GCA_049671305.1). Lineage (GTDB taxonomy): Bacteria > Cyanobacteriota > Cyanobacteriia > Cyanobacteriales > Coleofasciculaceae > CADCTM01. The sequence goes on along the minus strand of JBATUR010000112.1, from coordinate 55,871 downwards.
GTGAAGGCTTGAAGAATGTTGCTGCAGGGGCAAATCCGGTGGCGGTGCGCCGTGGTATGGACAAAACGATCGCTTATTTAGTCAAAGAAATTGCAGCGATGGCAAAACCGGTAACCGGAAGTGCGATCGCTCAAGTTGCCACGGTTTCCGCTGGTAATGATGACGAAGTGGGCGCAATGATTGCCCAAGCGATGGAAAAAGTCACCAAAGACGGCGTAATTACCGTTGAAGAGTCCAAGTCACTCTCGACTGAATTGGAAGTCGTGGAAGGGATGCAGCTTGATCGTGGCTATATTTCCCCTTATTTTGTCACCGACAATGAGCGGATGGTGGTGGAATATGAAAATCCCCGCATTTTGATTACTGATAAAAAAATTAGCTCGATTCAGGATTTAATTCCTGTATTAGAGAAAGTTGCCCGCGCTGGACAACCGCTATTAATTATCGCCGAAGACTTGGATGGTGAAGCTTTGGCAACTTTGGTTGTTAACAAAGCACGGGGTGTTTTGAATGCTTCGGCAATTAAAGCGCCGGGATTTGGCGATCGCCGTAAGGCATTATTACAAGATATCGCTGTCCTCACCGGCGGTCAAATGATTTCTGAAGAAGTCGGTTTGACTCTTGACAGCGCCTCACTTGATATGCTAGGAACAGCGCGTAAAGTCACAATTGATAAAGACACCACAACCATCGTTGCCGGGGGCGACAACTCTGCCGACGTGCAGAAACGGGTGGCACAAATTCGTCAGCAGTTGGCAGAAACCGACTCAGACTACGACAAAGAAAAACTGCAAGAACGCATTGCTAAACTAGCAGGTGGCGTTGCTGTAATTAAGGTGGGCGCGGCAACTGAAACCGAACTCAAAGACCGTACACTGAGAATTGAAGATGCCTTGAATGCCACAAAAGCGGCTGTAGAAGAAGGCATTGTTCCTGGTGGCGGCACAACTTTAATTCGCTTAATTCCCAAAATTAACGACATTAAAAAAGACCTCGATGCAGAAGAGCAAATTGGTGCCGATATCGTGGCAAAAGCCTTAGAAGCACCACTGCGTCAGATGGCAGATAATGCCGGTGCTGAAGGTTCCGTTGTGGTTGAGAAAGTCCGCGAGGCTGAAACCAACGTCGGTTACAACGCGGCAACTGACGAATATGAAGACTTAATTGCGGCTGGTATTATTGATCCTGCAAAAGTTGTGCGATCGGCAATTCAAAACGCTGGTTCCATTGCTGGCATGGTATTAACCACCGAAGCCCTAGTTGTCGAGAAGCCTGAGAAGAAAGGCGCAGCCCCTGATATGGGCGGCATGGGTGGCATGGGCGGCATGGGCGGCATGGGCGGCATGGGTGGCATGGGCGGCATGGGCATGATGTAGTCTGCTGCCTTGTAGAAACTTTTGATATAACGCCTGAAAGCAGTTTGTCCTAAAGAGGGCAGGCTGCTTTTTCCTGACAACTGTTAAGTTTTGTTGTAATACTGGACTAAGGAACCTTCAGTTTAGATGCAATAATGCTGATCTTTTTTATTCATGGCGTCGCTACACGTGATGCTCAATATGCAGAGCCATTAAGAACGTTTATTCGTCAAGAATTTAACAATAAAGGTATATTTCCTCATTTTCACTCTAGCTTTTGGGGCAATTTTCTTGGTGATAGAGATAAAATGTGGAACAATATTGAGCAAGATTTACAAGAACTAAGACAAGAATCGCCACAAACTAACCTTGAAGATATTTTTCGTTATCGAAAATTTAGAGACGGCTTGCTTTCACAATTTGTAGGAGATTTTTTAGCTTACCTGAACCCTCAACGAGGTATAGCAATTAGAAAAGTTATTGCCCAGGATTTATACCATTTTTTGCATGATAATCCTGAAGAAACGGAAATTCATATTATTGCTCACTCTTTGGGAAGCGTTATTTTATGGGATGTTTTGTTTTCAGAAAGATTTAGCCCGCAAGATCCAGCTTTAGAGATTCGGGCAATGATTAACGGTTTAAATCAACCTAATGCTGCTCGTCTTTTAAATAGTATTACTACAATGGGTTCGCCCATTTTATTCTTGAATACGATGTTAGATGTGAAGCCTGAGCAGGTCAAACAATTCGTGGCAGGATATCAAAAGAAACCTCTAAGCTGGGTTAATATAATTCATGCTTCAGATATTATTGCTTATCCACTCCGGGCAAGTTTGAAACTTAACTCATCTGACAATCTTTATTTTAAAGATAAATTTCTTGATAATGATGCTAATTCTCTAGAAAGAACCTTAAGTGATTTTGCCAAGTCTGATAATAAAATTGTACAGGCTATTGGTGTAGTAAACCCTTTAATAAATGAAGCTGTTGCTTATGCACCAATGCTTGTCGGTGCAGCAGATAGTCATATTGGATACTGGAATTGTCGCCAAACAGCTTCTTTAATTACGGCTAATATTTTAGGCAAAAATCAGCTTAACACAATTAAGCCGGTGATTGATCACTTAAATAAAGTTGATGGTATGACGAATAAAAAGGTAGCGGACTTAAGACTTCATGTGCTTGATAAAACTTTAGAAGAGCTAAAATTCAAAGATGGCAGTGGCAAACTTCTATTAATGGCAAGTCCTGTTAAGGTTCATTATGTTTATGTCTTTGACAGATATGACAATTGTAAATTTGCAGGATATGTTGGTTGGATTCATGTAAATGGTCTTATAAAAAAGGTCAAGTTCATTAAGAGCCAGTTTTGTTGAATTAAATTAGTAATAGTAGATTTGTTTTTGTTGTCTCAATTCAAATTTTGCTAATCCCTGGATACATCTCTACAAATCACTTCACCAAATAAAGGGAATCAAACGAGAACTAGAACTTTGATATTCTGCATAATCCTGATACTTTTCAGGCATCGATTTCTCTTTCTGAAAAATCCGTTGTAGATAAATTATGGCAATTAATGTTGGCACGATATAAGCCCAAATTGATCCAGCCACAACACTAAAACTTAGATATCTCAGCAAATCTCCAAAGTAATTAATATTGCGAGAAAAGCGCCAAATTCCATCAATAACTAAGCCGGCACCATACTGCTTTGCTGTCATTTTTTGGATATCAGCACAGGCATTAATCAAAGTTCCAAAAATGAACATCGGCAAGACAATTGCAGTAGTTGTTAGCGATAATGGCGTGGGATTTATAAAGGCTAAATAGCCAGGTAAGCTATATAAAGCGCCAATAAATAACAAGCTGGCAATGAAACCACCAACACTAACAGGTTCAGCAAAAATCTGCCGTCGTTGTGGATAAAACCATTGTTCAACTAACCACCATAAACAGTAACTTATGTGTAGGCACAAATAAATTACCTGCCGAAAATCTTGGATACCAAAAATTAAAGCAAAAGCAATTAATAGGAAAATCGTGGAAATTTTGGCAGTATTAATCGCCGTGAGTTGAGTTACTTTATTTTCAGAAGTTGCTATATCCATAATTTTAAGATTGGCGATTTAATAACGTTGCACTTGCTTGATCTGTCGGCATCATAATCACTTCATTAATATTGACATGAGGCGATCGCGTTGCACAGAAAAAAATCACATCTGCCACATCATCGGGCGTTAGTGGTGTCACTCCTTGGTATACTTTATTAGCTCGTTCTGTATCACCACGAAATCTAACAGCACTAAAATCAGTTTCCACCATACCAGGATCAACAGAAGTAACTCGTACTGGTGTACCCAACAAATCTTGTTTCAACCCTTCAGAAATTGACTTAACTGCCGCTTTGGTTGCACAATAAACACTACCACCAGGATAAGTTTGATGACCAGCAATTGAGCCTATATTAATAATATGACCCCGCCCACGAGTAATCATTTCTGGTAATATGGTTCTGGTCACATAAAGTAATCCTTTAATATTAGTATCAATCATTTCTTCCCAGTCTTGAATACTCGCTTCTTGAACTTTATCAAGACCACGACTTAATCCGGCATTATTAATCAGAATATCGATATTTGACCAAGGTTCTGGTAAGTTAGATAATGCTGATTGAACTTGTGAGCGATCGCACACATCAATTGGCAACAAATACGACTCACAATCATAATCTTTACCTAGTTGCTCTGCAAGTTTCTCTAATTTTTCCTGCCGCCTTGCTGCAAGGATTATTTTAGCACCTGCTTGGGCAAATAGTTGGGCGCAAGCTGCACCAATGCCACTGCTGGCACCGGTAATTAAAACAACATTGTCTTTGACTGAAATCATGGAATATTTGGGCAGTATGGGCTTATTATTACTTATTTGCTGAATGCGAAAATCCCCCTCATCCCAACCCTTCTCCCACAAGGGGAGAAGGGCTAAGAATTTTATGAGAGTTTGTTATAAATTAATTTAGATGGGTTTTCAACTTCTCGCATTTTCAAAGAGAAAGGCTAAGAATTACTCCCCTCGCCTAAGAGTGGGAGAGGGGTTGGGGGAGAGAAAGAAAGTTATTGCAGTTGCCCCGCTGAATTGACAGGACGATCAACAACAACCAAACGCTGAGTTACCATAACCATGCCATTTCCGCGAATTAAGACAGCCGAAAGCCAACGGTTATCTTTAGTATTGGGTGCTTTGCCTAGTTTAAAAACGCCACCAGCAGGCAAGAGTTCTAACTTTAAATCAGTTGGTTTAAGCAAACGTTCTGGCTTAATTGATTCCTCTAAAGCCGTTCCTAATAATAAATCATCTCCCAAAGGTTCAGTAACAATAACATCAAAGTTATAAGCCTGACCAACACCTACTTGTTCGGGTAAATTAATTTGGATAGCAGGAGGTTTGCTGCCGGAACTAATTTGTGTACGTTCTCCTAGAATATCTTGCTGTACAATTTTTTGATTTTCTAGACGCTGACGCGATCGCATAACTGATTCTAGCTTCATTGTCTTTCCGTCACTGATCTGAATTCCGGCAATATTGGTCACAGTTTCGGCGACAATACTATTACCTTCAGTTTTCCAATCTTTGAGTTCTGTACGGTAGGTTAACTGTGGGTAACGCTTCCAAAGATCAGTTAGCGCTTGCATCATTGTTTGACGAGTTAAACCATCAGAATGTTTAAAATTACCAGCATAAAATTGCATCACACTATTAACATCTCGGCGATTGGCAGCGGCGTCAATTTGTGCCAAAGTTGCTTTAAGCTGAGGTGGTGCTGTGGCAGGACTTTCTGCTTGAGCATTTTTTGTCCAACCTGCTGTTAAGGCAATGGTTAATAAAATTACTGACCATTTTAGTTGGAGAAAACCTCTATCCTTGGGCAGGCACGGGGGCGCCGCCCCTACGGAGGTTAATTTGTTGACATCAGAGGAAATTACAGGCTTACACATTATGAGAAAATTAGGGAATAGTTGAAAAAAGAAAATTAGCGTCTAAATTTAGAAAGCATCAATGCTATATTCGCTAATTTACCGCTGATTGTCGATTTTAGCTTGCTTAGTACTGCCGCTTGTCGGAGAAAAGAACCATTGCATCAACCACCTTTTAAATTGTTAATTGCTGCTAGTGGCACTGGAGGACACGTATTTCCGGCGATCGCAGTAGCACAACAACTGCCTGATTATAAAATAGAATGGCTGGGCGTCCCTGACCGCCTAGAACAAGAATTAGTCCCCGCCCAGTATCCCCTCAATACCATTGATGTTGAAGGCTTTCAGCAGCGTTTGGGCGTGGGTACGTTGAAGATTTTAGGACGACTTGCCACTTCTGTACATCAGGTACGCCAACTAATTAAAACGGAAAAGTTTGATGCTGTTTTCACCACTGGCGGCTATATTGCCAGTCCTGCAATTATTGCGGCACGCTGGCAGGGTGTACCTGTGATTTTACACGAATCTAATTCGATTCCGGGCAAGGTGACGCGCTTTTTTAGTCCGTTGTGTACGGCGGTGGGTTTGGGGTTTGAGTCTACTTCCCAGTATTTACCACGGGCGAAAACTGTTTATGTGGGCACACCTGTACGTGAGAGTTTTCAGACTCCTCAAAAGCTAGATTTAGCAATTCCCGATGGTGTACCCTTGATTGTGGTGGTGGGAGGTTCCCAAGGTGCGATCGCTGTTAATAAGTTAGTTCGTCAAGCTGCACCAAGTTGGTTTGATGCTGGCGCTTGGGTTGTTCATCTCACCGGCGAAAATGACTCAGATGCCGCAACATTACAACATCCCCAATATCTGCAAATGCCGTTTTATGATGATATGGCAGCACTTTTTCAACGAGCTAATTTAGCTGTTAGTCGTGCTGGTTCTGGTAGTTTAACAGAATTAGCGATTACTAAAACACCTTCGATCTTAATTCCTTATCCTTTTGCCGCCGAAGATCATCAAGCTTTTAATGCCGCTGACTTTGCCAACGCGGGCGCGGCTTTAGTCTTCCGTCAGGCAGATTTGACAGTGGAAATTTTGGCAAGTAAGGTATTGCATTTATTACAATCTCCAGAAATTTTGACACAAATGGCTCAAAATACGGCAAATCTCGCTGTTACTGATAGTGCGGCACGTTTGGCGGCGTTGGTGCGGCAGTTGATTGAAAAATAAATTTAATAAAATGAGAAGATAGCAACACTTTTAAATCCATGAAACTCCAACTGCTGACAACTATTGTGCTGACGACAACTAGTTTTGTTGCTCCCGTTCTTGCACAAAATGAGCCAAATGTCAATGCAGATCAGGTTTTGCAAGCTTGTGCTCAAGATAAAGCCGACACTTTGCCAATTCCTTTTTCTGACATTTCACCGACTGATTGGGCATTTAAAGCGGTGATGAGTATGTATTATTGTGGCGCTTATCGTGGTTCAGTTCCACCAGAGCAAGTTAAGCCCTTTTTACAACCTCAGTCACCGCCGCCACCTAAGCCAATGTCTTAACGATGCACTACAACTTTTGTACCAACAGGTGCCCAATTATATAACCAACGCGCTTGACGTACTCCCAAATTGACGCAACCATGACTCATTCTTGTGCCAAAATTATTGTGCCAGTAAGCGCCATGCAAAGCGTAACCGCCTGAGTAAAACATGGCGTAGGGAACATCAGGCACATAATAGCCAGCGCCCCGCATATAAGTTGAGCGATACTTTGATTGAACGCGATAAGTGCCAGATGGGGTGGGAGTTCGGCGTTTTCCAGTCGAAACCCAAAATAAGCGCTCAATTTTGCCGTTATTCCAAGCTATTAATTGCTGACGAGAAGTGTCAACTTCTATCCAACGCCCGCTGCCACTGCGTTGAGACTGACGGGTGTGGGCAAGTGCTTGAGGCGTCAATGTTGGCACAGATATAACGGTAAGCGCGGCTACAGATAGCGCTGCACCGAGGCAGAAGACTTTTGAGCGGAGGCTTTTTAGGGGAGCATGATCACCTTTCATAGTGGCGCATCCTTATTATTTTAAGCTAGGAAAATATAGAAGAATTCAGTCAGCCTGGGTGCTGAACGAAACGCTTTGGCTAACTCGTTCTAAATCATAAGGCAGCCAGCAGAAATTTGATATCATGCGATCGCTTTTCTTTGATTAAGTTTTTCAAATATTAATTAACTAAGGTTGCAAAAGCTTAAAATTATCAGGGCGACTCGCTGGGAAATATGATGAGATGAGGGCGCACAGCCGTACGCCCCTACGTGGCATCGCGCAAAATATCTCGTACTTCTTCTAAAATTTGTCCTAACATATTTTTTCCACTGCCATCTTTGCCGCAGCCCCAATAATAATCACTTGGCGCATTTTCAACAATTGGCTCATCGTTTGTGGCAAGTAAAATTTCCCGAATATCGCCATGAGTTTCAAATTTGCGTAAGACGGCTTTACGCATAATATCGTCTTTCACTTCTTCCCAATCTGGGCGTAAAGGACGTTTTCTATCTCTGCCCATTTTTGCGGCATCTTTTGGTGTTTTCACTGCCCGAATTTGGTCAGCATGAGGTGTGCCGACAAACTTTTGTGCCTGGAAATAATGTTCGCTGGTTGTCCAATAAACGCCGTCTAATTCAAAGCCATGCTGGGAAAAGTTGGAGAAGCAACCGTATTTGTCACGAGTGCCATAGAAGTAAATTGTCATAATTTTTTTTGCTAATTTATGATGCCAATCCGTGTTTTTGTGGTACTATTATTTCATAATGGGAAACCGTGCCGTCCTGCGACTTGGTAATTACCGCTTCATTTACCTTTCATCTTCAGCCCTGCCCATCTTTTAACAATCCTTCCAATAACTTACGCTTTAACCAAATTATTGTAGAGACGTTTCGCTGAAACGTCTTTATTTAATTTTCCTACAAAAACAATTTTTATTAAAATCTTTACCACAAACGCTTGCATTTGTCAAAAGCTTGTGTAATAATAGCATTGTTGCAACGGCAACGGAGAAAGAAGCCAGCCTGACACTTTGGACGGCGACGGGCTGGCTCTGGCTCCATCAAACAAGTAAAGGAGACAAATTCATTATGCCTTACAAAGACAGCCTCAAGCCTTGGGCAGTTGCACGTCAAAGCCCCAATTTAGGATGGCTAATTATCGCCCGTTATAAATCACGTTCCGATGCCGAGGGACATCAGCTATTGTTGCGTCAGCGTGTCCGCAATATTGAATTTAAGGTTGTGTTTGAGGTGTACGACGGGGAGGAATGAGGAAGTGCCGACACCCTGAAGGGTGCGGCTACAGGAACCAAGCCTGCCTACGCAGGCTAAAGCAATTTTTCTCTAGTACGTGCATGAGGAAGTGCCGACACCCTGAAGGGTGCGGCTACAGGAATAAAGCCTGCCTACGCAGGCTAAAGCAATTTTTCTCTAGTACGTGCACAAGGAAGTGCCGACACCCTGAAGGGTGCGGCTACAGGAACCAAGCCTGCCTACGCAGGCTAAAGCAATTCTTCCCTAGTCCGCGCAGGCGGACTTTGTGCTTGTAGCCCCAGGCTTCCAGCCTGCGGGATTAAAGAATAACCTTCGCGCTGGGAATTTTCCAGTAATAAAAAAATAAATCTGTCTGTTAGACTGCCTGCGACAGATCTATGACATATTTTTCTATGGCATCCTCAAAAAAGCAATACCGACTTGCTCTAATTGTTGGCATAATTATTATTCTGCCTTTGGGTTATTGGGTGCGGTTTCATTCTCCTGCACCGGAATGGCTAAATGATTTATTGGGAAGTGTTGCGTATCAAATATTGTTAATGATGCTGGTGGCTTTTTGTTTGCCAAAAACGACACCAGTTTGGGTTGCTATTGGGGTATGCTTGTTTAGTTGTGCCATAGAATTTCTGCAACTTTGGCAAGCACCCTTTTTACAGGCAATACGTGCAACTTTACCAGGTCGATTGGTACTGGGAACTACTTTTAGTTGGTCAGATTTTCCGGCTTATTTTATCGGTAGCTTTGTGGGTTGGGTGGGAATGCTATCGTTTATTAACCTAACTCACTCTTGATCATCACCAACGAAAAGAAGCTAGCAGACAAGATATCATAAATCAAAGATTGCCCCATCACCTTCATCTATGCCCGCCGTCTCCCTAACAAACGTCCACAAAACCTACGACAAAGTACCAGTCGTCAACAACCTCTCCTTCAGCATCAACTCAGGGGAAATGTTTGGACTTCTCGGACCCAATGGCGCCGGAAAATCAACGACAATTAGGATGCTGACAACTCTAACTCAACCAACTTCTGGACAAATAGAAGTTGCAGGTTATGACGTAGTACGCCAAAAACAACAAGTAAAGCAAAATATTGGCGTCGTCTTGCAGCAAACCAGCGTTGATACCGACCTTTCGGTATGGGAAAATATGGAATTCCACGGACGCTTGCATCATATTCCCAATCCTGAACGACGACGGCGGATAAATCAATGGTTAGAATATGTCGAACTTGCTGATAGACGTGATGCTGTCGTCAAAACCCTTTCTGGTGGCATGAAGCGCCGTTTGCAAATTGCTAGGGCATTATTACATCAACCTTCTATTTTATTTTTAGATGAGCCAACCGTGGGACTTGATCCGCAAACTCGCCGCCGTTTGTGGGAAATTCTGCGAGATTTGAATAAGCAAGGCATGACAATTTTATTGACGACTCATTATATGGATGAAGTTGAGTTTTTGTGCGACAGAATTGGCATTATGGATGCTGGTAAATTAATTGAATTGGGAACGTTGCAACAACTACGACAGCAACATGGTGAAGGGTTGGTGATGAAACAAACTCAAGACCGTTTTGAGTACCAATTTTTCCCCGATTTACGGCAAGCGAATGCTTATCTTGACACTTTACCTGATAAAACTGGCATAATGGTTCGTCCATCAAACTTAGAGGATATCTTTGTTGAACTTACTGGACGCCAACTCGATTAAGCAATTAGTCAAAAATTGTCAATGTTTCGTTTAGCTACTCAAATTGAAGCAGTATTATACCTTAAAGGTCAGCCTTTGTCAATTGCCGAAATTGCCGAAATTGCCGGATGCGATCGCGATGCTGCCGAAGATGCGATTATTGAATTGATGTCAGATTATGCTCATCGTGATAGTGCCTTAGAAGTTGTGGAAATGCCAACAGGATATAGTTTACAACTACGAGCATCATATCAAGGTTTAATTCAAAGTTTGGTGCCTGCAGAGATTGGAACGGGTGCTTTGAGGACATTAGCAGCGATCGCACTTAAAGATCCCATTGCCCAAACTGATTTAATTGAACTACGAGGCAGTGGCGCTTATCAACACGTCCAAGAATTAATTGAACTCGGTTTTGTCCACAAACGCCGACAAACTGATGGACGATCATATTGGTTACAAGTTACTGACAAATTTCATCAACATTTTGAACTCGATCAACTGCTGATCTCGCCAGAGACACCATCTCAACCAGGAAAATCAATTTAGTATTTTCTAAAAAACTAGTTTTTTTGACCAGATTTCTTCCTAAAGAACCACAGTAATTATACAAAAGCAGAGGTCGGCTACCATCACAATCGTTTAGAGTAGAAACTAAGTTAGTCAATCTGAGACTCAAGAATGGTATTTAACTCTGACTTCCTCAATTCCCAAGCTGAAGATGAATCAGAAAACCAACTGCTAAATTATCTCCAGCATCAGTCACCTGATATTTTGTCACGAGTAGCAAAATCTGCTAGTCCTGAGATTCAACAAATTATCTCTCAAAACGTGCAGGGACTGGTAGGGATGCTTCCTTCAGAGAACTTTAACGTGCAAATTACAACAGACCGAGAAAACCTAGCAGGACTGCTAGCATCAGCTATGATGACTGGTTATTTCTTGCGGCAAATGGAACAACGCATGGAACTAGAAGAAACCTTGATTGATACAACTCCCTTGCGTCGTCAACCGCGTCATCAGAAAAAACCCCAGGATTCCCCCAAACGGACTGAATAAATCACGTGTGCTCTTGACTTAGGAATACTCCCCCGTCAAACTTAGCAAGCAAAGCGGGGGGAATCCTACAGTTTGTGTTAATTTTAATTTTGCTTTACCCCCAACGCTGTAATTTCGAGCGGATAATTGTCTTGCGAAAAACAAGCTCACTAGCACTGAAATTCGATCAACCACCAGCAGCGAATGTTAACATAACTAGCGCTGATAGCAACAAACCGGGACCGAGTAGCAGTCCTAACATTAAAAGCTCGTGGGAGGTCATAATTTTCCTGTTTCTAACTTGTCTTGTTTTACGCTAGCCTCTAAAGAACGTAAATTCCTTAAAATGAACAATTTATTTCAGATTGCAACCTGGTCTATTTTAATTTACGGTGTTTTGGTTTTGCTTGGCGGTGTGATGGGCTACCTCAAGGTAAAAAGCAAAATGTCACTATATTCTGGTGTTGGCAGTGGCGTCGCTTTACTCGTCGCCTGGTTTGTTAGCCTGCAAAATCCTCAAGTTGGACTAGGAATTGCTGCTGCAATAGCTGTTGCACTTTTTGGTGTTTTTGTCAAGCGCTTTACTGTGACTCGTGCCTTTATGCCAGCCGGCATGATGATGGTTTTTTCTCTGGCTGCAACTGCTTTATTTGTCATGGGTTTGCTGGGTTCAGGCGTCGTGACTTAAATTAGACAAAAATAGAGACGTACCCAGAAGGCGCGTCTCTACAAATAAAAATAAATAATATGATCAGAAAAACTATAAAAATTTATTTACAAACGATACTCATTCCCAAATCTTAGCCTTCAACTTTAATCCAGCCTTGATTTAAGCCTTGATAAATTTGTTCAACCAAAGTTTCTTCTTCTGCAGATAGAGACTTTTTAGCCAAGGCGGCTGACATAAAAAGCTGTTGATCAATCCAAGTAATCTTACGCAGCGAGATAATGCGATGAGCAACTTGCTGAACAGGGAACTTAGGAAAGCAAACTTGGGTAGATTTCATAGTTTTTTTGAATAGGTTAATAATACTACTATCCAGGATCTTAAGAAAATCTTCAGTGATCGGTGCTTTTACTTGCCCGTGATGAATAATAAAAATAACTGTGATGGATTGTGTAACAGCTTGTGATTGAAGTCACTGAGTAAGCGATCGCTCACTATTGCCAATACTTAGCTGCCGTAACTAGCGTAAACCTTAGTAATTGGGGATCTCCAAGTTCCAAAACAGTCTTGGGCACTTTCGGTTTAACTTCCAACACGGCAATTATTTGACAGCCTAAAGCTCGTGCTAAAAGTGGCGGAACCGCATTACCGACTTGTCGAAAACCATGCCATTTGGTGACGTGCAGACGAAACCAGTCAGGAAAAGAATGCAGTCTTGCTGCTTCACGTACAGAAATAACTCGCGGGTACTTGGGATGGATGGGACGCGGAGAAGTAAAACTGCCACGTTCATAACCTGTACCTGCTCTAAGAGTATTACAAGGCTTCTGCCAATGCAAGCGTCTTAAACGACTAATTGGTTCTATGTTGCCGCCGGTTGTTTGCTCAAAACGCTCAATGGCAACTGTACCATGCTGAGTTTGCAGGGAACTTGTTAATTCATAACGATTCCATTGACGCAAATAGGCGAAATTATCGGGTTGTTTGAGTAAATTTCGCAGCATTTTCACATAATTAGTCGCGGATGCTTCGATTTGCTCTAGTTGTGTATGTGTAAGTTGCAGACAATCGCTGGTTTGTAGTTCGCTAAAATTATCTAAGTTGGGTAAATCGGCGATCGCTTCTTCGACGGTTACATATTGCTCAGGCAAGGCTAATTTTGGCTGAGGATAAACGATCAGCGACTGACCTGTTTTAGCTCCCAATAAAAACAAGCGCCGTCGCTTTTGTGGAACTCCAAAACTCGCCGCATTTAAAATCTTCACCGGTTCAGTTATCTCATAACCTGCTATCTTAAATTCATCAATCAGCCGCTCTAACATCGCAGCGTATCTCTTAATTTTTAAACCAGGCACATTTTCCATGACAAAATAACGAGGTTGCAGTTCTTTTACCAAACGGCAAAATTCAAATATCAAGTTATTTCGCAGATCATCAACTTGACCTTTACCCATTAAGGAAAAACCTTGACAAGGTGGACCACCAAATACTAAATCTATGGTGCGATCCCGACGACGGTAGTCACTAGTTTTGCGCCACTGCTTTAGTTCCTCTTTAATTACCCGACCCGAAAGCGAACTAATATCTCGACACAAAACCTTAGTCTGAGGAAAATTATAGGCATAAACCCCAGCATGAACCGGGTCATGTTCCACGGCAATTGCCACCTCAAAACCCGCTTGTTCCATGCCCAAAGAGAAGCCACCGGCACCGGCAAATAAATCAATGGCAATTGGTCTGTGACCACGAGAAGGCATCTATCCACCGCCCTAAACACTGTTCCAGCTTGTTGACAAGTTTGTAGTTTAAATGTAGTATATAGTTAATACAACATTCATGATTCCTCCGATGTTGCCAGTAATTAACCGGTCAACGCCCACCAGCAAAAGCCCTAACGGGTGAAGCTTACTATAACCCGTAGCTGTACATTGAATAATCTTTGATTTTAACTACGTGCCCCAACCGAAAAAGCTTACATACTCAGTAAAAGTAAAACCAAAGCTTTTTTGACTTGCACGAGGGCATTTTCAGCATCTTTTATGAGGTGACCAAAAATGCAAACAACTGAGCGCGATTTGCGTTTAGATATGCTTAATAGCCTACTTACTACGCCACATCGGCAACTGGAATTGGTGGGCAAACTCCATGAAGACATGGTGCAGCAGGACCCAATATTTTACGGTCATTTGGCTGTGTGGTATCAGCAAACTGGAGAAGTGCGCGATCATAAAGAAGTTTTTGTTGGCAATTTATTAACTAGTAATATTAGCGAACATCGTGCTGCAGGTTTTGTAATGTTGCAAGAGTTTCCGCCTTATCAGGTGGCACGAATTGTCGATTTTTTGAAAGTGTACCGTGGTAAGTTGCCGCGTTCAACTCGCACGGCGGTACGGCGTTATCTAAAGCAGCGCGAACAAAATCCTCTGTTCTTTGACAGGGCGGCTTTGCGGGCGCGTAAGGCGATGAAGCATCTTTATGCTAGTTTGCATATTAAGCCATCCCAACGTGCTGATGCGGTCTTATTTAAGGACAATCCGCCGGAAGATAGTCTTGCTTATGCGTTGAAGTTGGTTAGTATAGCTGATTCAGCTTTGGAGCAGGCGCAACTGATTGTAGAGTACAACATACCATATGCGATCGCCGTTGGAGCCATCAAACAGCTCACACCAACGGTATTAGTGGCGCTAATTAACTCCATGTCACCCCAAGAAGTGATCAACAACCTCAAATCATTGCAAACTCGCGGCGCAATGGAAAACCCGCAAGTCAAGGCATTGATTAACGAGAAGTTGGAGGCAGCGCAAGGTGATCTGCGGGTAGCGGCACTAAAAGGACGAGTCGCCGCAGGTGCAAGCGATTTGGATGCTGATACGGCGGCACGGCTGGAAAAGGTGATGGATGAGCAGGTGAAGCGGCGCGGTAAAATTACAAGACCGACGGCTTTATTAGTTGACAAATCAGCTTCGATGGAAAGTGCTATTGAAGTCGGCAAGCGCATTGCTGCACTGATTTCGGGCATTACGGATGCGGATTTGTTTGTCTATGCCTTTGATACCTTACCTTATCCTGTCAAGGCATCTGGAAACCAGTTAAGCGACTGGGAAAAGGCATTTCAACACATCAAAGCGGGTGGTGCAACTAGTATAGGTTCAACTTTAGAGGCGATGCGTTTAAGAAAGCAACGGGTTGAGCAAATAATTGTGGTGACAGATGAAGGGGAAAATACTGCGCCTTATTTTGCCCCAGCTTATGAAGCTTACAAAGGCGATTTGCTGCTTGAGCCTAGTGTTTTGGTTGTTAAGGTTGGTTATGCCTATGACTGGCTAGAAAAAAGGTTACAGGAAAAGCAAGTGCAGGTTGATAGTTTTACTTTTGCTGGTGACTATTATTCGCTGCCCAATTTGATTCCATTTTTGTCTCGTCCGTCGCGATTAGAGTTGTTGATGGAGATTTTGGAGACACCTTTACCTGTAAGGAATGACAAGTAGTTTGTCGAGGCGTGACTAATTAATTAATCACGCTTTTATTCATTAAACTTTTTTGTAATATAATATATTACAGTGGGTTTTAAAACAGATTCATCTTCAATATTTTTTACTTCAATCCATAACATTATACCAAAGCATGAGTTCAGATAGATTTGAAAATGACGAAACTCCTGTACAGAAAAATTCACAAAGCCGAGGCTTACTGGGGGCAGGTTGGCGTCCTTTACCTCGTCAATTTGAATGGGATTTTCTGTTACATCTGGTATCTAATGACTCATTAGAATTAACTCAAAAAACCCTGAAAATTGCAAGTAGTATTGCCGATGCTTTGGGGCGTAATTATTATGCTTGGTGGGCAAATTTATTAAATGTATTTTCCGAAAACACTCGCTATGAATTAGATGAGTTTTGGAATTATATTACACCAGAACCTCCAGTTCCAGACCATCGTTATGGAGAGGTGATCAGTGTTGAAGCACCTGTTAATCCAGCCATAACTCGTAATAGTATTCCGATTAATTATGTTCTGAATCGTTTAGAGGAAACTACGGTTTTTAAGGTTCTGGAATTATTAGGTAAACCTGAATTAATTACTCAGTATTATATTGACCGACATTTCTATTATCCAGCCAGTCGGTTTGTCAATTGGGAACGTCTAGAAATTATTGGAACAGTATTTGCTCATTGGTCAGAACATGAAGTTTGGTTGCAAATCGAAAATCTAGGAAAAGGACGACGACAATATACTTTGATTGCCAAAGATATTGCTCCTTTAGTTAATAAGGCAACTTACAACTTAGCTGTGATGTTAAGTGGCTATCAAAGTCGGGTTGGACAGGTGCAAAGTCAGTTTCCCATTCGGACATTTCCGGCTAATATTCAAAGCTTTACTGACACAGTTCAACAAGCAATTCTTGACCAAAATCAGTTAGCTGTATTAGTAAATGGAAAGCCAGGGACTGGTAAAACTGCCTGGACACAAGCGGTGGCAAAAGAAATCTTAATGCCTTTAGGGTTTGTAATTTTTATTCTCGACCATGATGCGGTTGAGAACTTTGTACCACCAAGCTATTTAGAGCGAATTTGTCTGATTATTAATGAAGCAGATAATTTAGCTCAAGATCG
The DNA here is from genome assembly GCA_049671305.1 of Coleofasciculaceae cyanobacterium. GTDB lineage: Bacteria > Cyanobacteriota > Cyanobacteriia > Cyanobacteriales > Coleofasciculaceae > CADCTM01. Next base: position 39,230 of record JBATUR010000112.1, on the reverse strand, counting down.
AGCCAGTGCAGCAGCTCAACAAAGTAGTAAAACTGAGCATATTTTGAGTTTGTTAGATGGAACATTATATCAAAGTGTAATGGATGAATCATCTATTAAAAATCAACAAAAACTGGTAGTTTTGATGACTTGTAATACTACAGAAAGACTAGATCCGGCTATTTTACGCAAGGGACGAGTGGATTTCACTTATGAATTTACTACCTGTTTTGTTTAATAAATAGAGAAAAGGTTCTAAAAAGCAGCTAATCGAGTCACAATAAAAGAGCTAACGCTTTTCACCTTAGTGACTCGAATTAAGCATTATGGCTGCAAATACACATGACTACGATGTAATCACAGTTGGCGGCGGACATAACGCCTTAATCACTAGCGCCTACTTAGCACAAGCTGGTTATAAAGTGGGAGTTTTTGAGCGTCGAGATATTATTGGAGGTGCTGTTTCTACTAAAGAAATTGTACCAGGATATCGCTTCGATCTCGGTGGTAGCGCTCATATTTTAATCCGTTTAACGCCGATAGTCCAAGAATTAAAACTAGAAGATTATGGGCTAGAATACATCGAACTTGACCCGATGTTTTTTGCGCCATTTCCTGACGGAGATTCGGTATTTTTCTATCGAGATGAAGCAAAAACAATCAATCATTTAGAATCAAAGTTTCCTGGTCAAGGTGAAGCATACTCTCGTTTTTTAAACGACTGGCGACCCTTTATGCTACAAATTAAAGATTACTTTTTAAGTAGTCCCAGTCCCTTGGAATTGGGCAAAAAAATGCTCGGCGGCAAATCTCCACAAGTGAGCTGGCCCTATACTTTTCAAACTTTATTTAGACCTTTTGGTAAGGTAGTTGACGATTACTTTACCGAAGAAAAAATTAAAGCGCCATTAACTTGGATGGCAGCGCAGTCGGGACCACCTCCAACTGAACCTTTAAGTGGTCCTTTTGTGCTGTGGCAACCGCTGTATCATGCAGGGGGTGTGGCGCGACCAAAAGGCGGTTCAGGAATGCTCACACAAGCGCTTGCTAAACATATCAAGGCACATGGTGGCGAGGTACATTTAAATGCACCTGTTGACAAGATTTTAGTAGAAGATAGAAGAGCAGTTGGTATTGAAGTGGAAGGGCAAATATATACAGCAAAGGTAGTAGTTGCTGGCACTCATGCTATCGAAACATTTAATAAGCTTTTACCTTCAGAACATCGACCTAAATTAGCAAACAGAATGCGGACGGGAAATGGTTTTGGTATCATGCTACGTTTGGCTTTAAATGCTCCCATTTCCTACTCAGCTTATCCGGGTAATGATGCTCGTGTTGCCTTACAATTATTATGCCGCAACCGACAACAAATTAATACTGCATTTAGTGATTATAAGCAGGGAAAACCTGCACAAGATCCACCAATTTTTGCCATGAGTTTTAGTGCAGTTGATGATACCTTAGCGCCTCCTGGTGGTGAAGTATTATGGCTTTGGGCGCAATATTTTCCTTATGAGTTAGCGTCAGGAACTTGGGATGAAAGATCGGAAGAGGTGGCAAATCAATTAATTGATACTTTTGAGCAATATGCTCCTGGTACTCGTGAAAAGATTGTTGGAAAATTATTCCAGCACCCGGTTTGGCTAGAGCGAGAATTAGGGTTATATCGAGGCAATGTTATGCATTTAGAAATGAGTATGGATCAGATGTTTATGCTGCGGCCGTTTTTAGGTATGGCGAATTATAAAACACATTTGAAAGGGTTGTATTTGACTGGGGCAAGTACTCATCCAGGTGGTGGAATTATGGGGGCTTCGGGGCGAAATGCAGCGCGGATTGTGCTTGAGGATCTTGAGGGTAAGAGGATTTAGCGAGGATGCATTATCCTAAATCTCGACAGGCATTCTTCAGGCTATTGCTTTTTTGCTGTACTAGCTGTACTATCGTGTCTAGAAAACTTTTACACAAAAGACAAACAAAAGCAATATTCTTTCGTTCACCATTCCGCTTGTCATTCCTCGAAGATATGCTATAAACTAAAGAGCAAAGAGCCACTACCATTTAAGGTAAGGCTCCTTTGCTTTATAACTTTATCTAGCTCTCAGGGTCAGGTTGTGAACTACCAGGAACCATCTCTGATACCTGAGTGAAGCTAGATACGTTCATTAACCATCTTGATTGAGAAGGTCAATTTATTATTGTATGTACAACAATGTAGACGATCAAGCTTTTCGTGGTCAACCGCAAGCTTTAAGAGATTTTCCCGAAAGCGTCGCGAAAGAGAAAAAAGAAAGCAGTCATGTCTATACGCTGGCACGGTTGGGTAGTAGCAGCTTAAAAATATTATTGGCTATCTGCGATTCCTTTCCTGATAAACTTCAATCTCTTGAGATTGCCTCTATGGTAGATTTACACCGCTCAACCATTAGTAAATATACGAATGAATTAGCTCAACTTGAATTGATAGAGCAAAGTGTTCTACCCGGTACTGAAAACAAACAAAAGCCAACATATCTCTTCCGGCTAGCCTCAAAAATAGAACAAGAAGAGATACGTGATTTCGTTAAAAGAAAAGGAATAGACAATCTCCCACAGCAGCAGATTAATCTATTAGCTGCCAATGAAGAATTACATCTGCTAGAAGCCATTCAAGAAGAGTCCGGCTCTCTTCCCAGTAAAGACTTGAATCCCGAAGACTATATAAATGTTCACTCTAAAATCGGAAGCAATGAATTGCTAGATCAGAAGCCGCTAAAGGAGTATGCTCCGGAAGAGAATCAAGAAGAAGTGATATTTTATAGGGAAAGTCAAAGTTTTGAGAGCCGTGTAGGAATGGTTCTTACTCAAATGGCGACGGAAATAGCAGCCTTAAAAAATCGAGTAGCTCATTTAGAACAGCAATTGGAGCAAAAGCCTCAAAACGTCGATACGTTCGACTTTAATCAAGTCCTAAGTATTTTAGAGCCAACACAAAATAACAAAGGTACAAAATAAAGCTCAATTCTACTGTTTGCGTTCTGTTTTCGTTTTAGAAAAGATTGAACTTTTTCCAGCAAGCAATCATGGGCAGCGCGGATGCCAGCCATGCGTCATAGAAAACCAGGGCTGGGGTTCATTTCCTCTGCCGTCCACAACACCTTGCTTGGTGAACGAAACTTAAGTCTTCATCAGCTCAAATCTAGATTCTGCAAGACTTTTGCACACCTGATTCCATACAAAAATCTGCACATTGGTTACTTCTTGTACTCTTTCTTGTTCAAATAAAAAATCAAAAAAATGGTAAATAATAAAGTTCGTGTACCAGAGATTAAAGTTGTCGTTCTCGGCGTAAAATTCCAAGCTTTTCTTGACCCCGCTATAGATCAGGCTGTATTCAGCCTACGTGGAACTTCTAGAGCGCTGAAAATCTCTTATAATTTAGTCCGCGATATCTTAGCTTCTGAGGAATTCAATGCCTTACAAGGCAGGAATGTACCCAGACGCACACTAGATACAGAAGTCAACCCTAATCCGATATCGGTCGTAACTCAAGCAGACTTAGTGTTACTGGTACAGATAGCCGCAGAAAAAGGCTATCCAATTGCCAAATCTATGCAAGAGGCGAGTTTCTCAGTTCTCTTGCAGCAATCAGTAGATGAAGCTTTAGGAGTGGATCGAACCCGTAAACAGTATTTGGAAGCTGGAGCTAATCTCAGGCAGCGGTTAGAGTATCGCTACTCTTACCATGAAATGAAAAAAGCGACTTTTAATGGAGGTCATGGTGTGAGGGCATTATGCAAGGTTAATAAGCAAGTTTCTAATCTTGCTGTGCCAGATGCTGATCAGCGCCGATCAGGCAATGCATCTTGGCGCAAGAAGTGTTCTGGTTCTGAAACTGTGAAAATTACAGTCGGTAACACTGTACATCAAAAAGCAGTAGAAGCAAGTAACCGCAAAACCCTGAATAATAATCTCGATAAAGCCGCCGATAGAACACGAAATATTTACGATTTGATTGATGCTCCTTTTTGATTCTGAAAAAAAATTACTAATTCTTTAAGGGTGAGCATTGCTTACCCTTTCTTTTCTGCATTTCTATTGCTGATGCTCTGTTCCGATCATAGGTTAGCTTTCTCTGCCAAATTCTCCTAATTCGCAGTAGCTTGTTCCAATACCTAGCGAAACCCCTCACTTCAACTAAACCCGATCGCTTCCTCAATCCTCATTGACAAAAAGCCAAATATCTGCATCAAATATAAACTTACAAAAATTACCGACCGACTGCTGTAAACTAATGGCTTAGTCCAAGCTCAAATTCCCTCAAAAAGCGCGTGCAAGACCGACTCAATCAACCATCCAAGCAGCCTCAGCAATTGCCCAATCAACGCTGGCAAATCGCTGAGTCACAAACCATACTTGCTGCCCAATTAGCCCAAGCAACAGGGCTTTCGCCGATTTTAGGTCAAGTGCTACTAAACCGAGGCGTCGAGACATCCCAGCAGGCGCAGGTTTATCTCTATCCTGAAACTCAAGCAATGCCTGCGCCCCTTGAGGAATTTGCTGACTTGGCAATCAGTGTGGAAATGCTCAAAGATGCGATCGCTAATGGTGATAAAATTGCCATCTGTGGCGACTACGATGCTGACGGCATGACCAGTACAGCCCTTTTACTGCGGGCATTGCGCCATCTCGGTGCTAATGTAGACTACGCCATTCCTAGCCGCATGAAAGATGGCTATGGCATCAATAAGCGCATTGTTGAAGAATTAGCACAGGAAGGATTTGGCTTAATCCTAACAGTTGATAACGGTATTTCTGCCCACGAAGCAGTTGCTAGAGCTATGGAACTAGGAATTATTGTCATTATTACCGATCACCACGATTTACCCCCAGAATTACCAGAAGCTGATGCAATTCTTAATCCCAAACTCATTGCTGAATCTTCCCCTTATCGAGGTATTGCGGGTGTAGGAGTCGCTTATATTTTAGCCGTAACTCTCGCCCAAGAACTCGATAAACTGCAAGGCTTAACGGCTCAACTTTTAGAATTATTTACCCTGGGAACCATTGCCGACTTAGCACCGTTAACAGGTATTAACCGCCGTTGGTTAAAACGAGGCTTACAACTCTTACCTCAATCAGAATTAACCGGGGTTCAGGCATTAATGCAAATGTCAGGAATCAACGACAAAAAAACGATGAAGCCCGAAGATATTGGCTTCAAACTAGGACCAAGGATTAATGCCATTGGTCGGATTTCTGATCCGCAAATAATCATAGAACTGCTCACCACAACCGATAAAGGCATAGCCTTAGAAAGGGCAATGCAGTGCGAACAAGTTAACCAAAAACGTCAGCAACTCTGCGAAGAAATTGAACAAGATGCGATCGCCTTTATCCAACAAAATCACCAAGACTTACAACAACAGCGCGTCCTCGTAATTGTCCAACCCGACTGGCATCACGGCGTTATCGGCATCGTTGCTTCCCGCCTCGTGGAGCGTTATGGCGTCCCCGTCTTCATCGGCACCTACGAAGAAAATGACCAAAATAAAATCCGAGGTTCAGCGCGGGGCATTCCGGAATTTAATGTTTTTGAAGCCTTACAATTTTGCCAAGACTTATTAGGTAAATTTGGCGGACATCAAGCGGCTGGCGGCTTCTCTTTTCCCGCCAAAAACTTAGAAGAAATTCGCCAAAGGCTCAGTGAATTTGCTCATCAATGTTTAATACCAGAACACTTAAAACCGTTGATTTCCATTGATGCTCAAGCTGATTTTAGCCAAATCAATTCTGATTTATATTGGCAAATTGACGCTCTTCATCCTTGCGGAATTGGTAATCCTGACCCAATTTTTTGGACTCCTAATGTTAAAGTTGTTGAGCAAAAAATCGTCGGCAAAGGTCACCTAAAACTGACTTTAATTCAAGACAACCAACCTACTAAAATTAACGCCGTTGCTTGGCGTTGGGGCGAATATTTCCCCTTGCCTTCACGAGTTGATATTGCCTACAAATTACGAGAAAATACTTGGAATAGTAACACTACTATTGAGTTAGAATTAGTTGGTATTCGCTTATCAACAGTTGCCCCATCTCCTGTACAAAAAGCCGAATTTGAACATAACCAACGCTATTACACTTGTAGCCTTGATCAATCTTTAAACGAATTAAGAATTAGAAATCCTGAAGGAAAAGTTCTGGCAATTCAGAAAGGACAAAAAATTGGACTTTTGGGACTTAGACGAGAAGATGCTAGCGAGGTTGATGTTACCCAACCTCACTACTATCAGTTAATTAAAGCCGCAACTCGTGCCTTGGCGGCAGTAGAGACGTAGTATGCTACATCTGTGACCCGTTGTATCAAAGGTCGCCTTTCATGGCGGCTAAGGTGAAAATGACGATGGGTCCAGACAGCACAACTGCTGCTAGCATGGTTAATTGAGCCACTCTTTCCCAATTGATATTACCTAAAATGCTTAAATCCATGTGTCCTCCAGTAATTTAGCGAATTTGATGACTAAACTTCAATAAAAATTATCGCTTAGATCTTATCGGCTTATCTCCCCTATATTTTAATAAACTTTACAAAAATCTATAAAATGCAAGAAAACCCGACAGAACTTTTACTATAGTGAAAAACTCGTTAAGCTTGAAGAACAAGATTTAAGGTTTTGGGGGAAATAATGACAACTTGGCGTTGTGTAAAGCAATGTGGCGCTTGCTGTAATCTTAATCCTGCCGAGCGTCCAGATTTAGATGAGTATCTTACCCCAGAAGAATTGACGCTTTATTTAAGTATGGTGGGAGAAAATGGCTGGTGTGTCAACTTCAATGCCACAACTCGTCAATGTCAGATTTACGATAGTCGTCCCCGCTTCTGCCGCGTGGAAGCAGATATTTTTCAAGATATGTATGGCGTGGAAGCAGCAGAGTTGAATGACTTTGCCATTGACTGCTGTCGTCAGCAGATAGAAGGCGTTTATGGCACTGGCAGTTTGGAAATGCTGCGCTTTAACCAAGAAGTCGGCATTTGATCTCTCAAAGCAGTAAATTACCAAGAAATAATCAAAATTATTTTACATTTGGATAAAGTTTTGCGAAGATGAGAAGAATATGAAAGAATGTTGATATTCATCCCCAACTCCCCGTGAAATCCTCTTTGCCTGTAGCCAGTCCTGTTTTATCTGTACCACCAACCATTATTGAGCCATCTGAGTCTCATTTAAGAGCAACCTTAGCTGCTAATGATGCAAAACCTCAAGCGCTTGGGCACAAAAAGCGAGTTTGGAGTATCTTTAGCTCAACCTTCCTGACAATTTTCTTAGCAGAAATTGGAGACAAAACTCAGCTTGCCACCCTGCTAATGAGTGCCGAGTCACAGTCTCCGTGGACAGTTTTTGCTGGTGCCGCAATGGCACTAATTACCACAAGTTTACTCGGTGTGCTGATTGGTCGTTGGTTGAGTCAGCGCTTGTCGCCGAAAACCTTGAATAGATCAGCAGGATTGCTTTTACTATTTATTTCAGTGATGTTGTTCTGGGATGTCTTCCACTAAACTTCAGATTTAATTTGGTAATTTTTAAGAATCAACTTGTCAATAACTAACAATATATTATGGACTGGAAACTACTCGGACTGAGTTTCATCACAGTATTTTTGGCAGAGATTGGGGATAAAAGTCAACTTGCCGCGATCGCATTAGGTGGTAGTCTCAAATCACCCCGCGCCGTCTTTTTTGGCTCGGTGTGTGCGCTAATTTTAGCCAGTTTAATTGGTGTATTGGCAGGAGAAGGCATCGCCCAGTTATTTCCACCCAAAACCCTCAAAGCTATTGCTGCAGTTGGTTTTGCACTGATGGCAATACGCCTGCTTTGGTTTTCAAATACTGAAGAGTCACCAGAAGTGAATCAAGAGGAGATCCCCGACTTCTCCAAGAAGTCGGGGATCTGAGACACCCAAATTAAAAAGCTCCTCACCTAGCTGGCAAGGAGCTTTTATGCAATATAATCAATCTTGGAGTTAGACAAGCTTACCAGCGTCTCGATAGCACCAGCCCAGCAGTACAGTCACTGCCGCTAACTTGAAAGTTTCTAGCATCCAGTAGCCTTCCAGCAGATGCATCATGCCCTTTGCCATACCGCTTACTGGTTCCAGCAGATTTAGCTGTAGTGCCAAAGCAGTCATCTGGGGCGTCATGATGTAGGTATAAATGAGGGCAATAGAGAGCAACGCTACAGATAATAAAATTGACCAGCGTCTGACTTGAAGATATAAATTAGAAGTTCCACGTAGCGCCAAAAAACTGGTTAAAACCAAAGCGGCACATACTAACTCAATGCGATTAAAAATCCAGAAAAGTGAATAGCCAACAGTGGCGGCATTAGTTTGACTCATCATGCCAGCAGCAGATAAACCAGGCATAATCACAAAATCCAAAAGTAGGCTGCCACTCAGCCAAAAGCCCAAGGCACACATAGCGATTGTTTGCCATTTCAGCTTTTTTGATTCAGTGCCAAAAGCAGCGTTCATAAAAATCCTCTACCTGTTTTAGTCTTATTTCCAGCTTAAACCAATATTTTTGGCAATAACGTGAAGTATTTTTGCAATTTTTTCAAGTTTTGTAAAAATTATCTCAATGAATATTTTTAATAGTTTGAGACTGCCGCTTATTACTAAGAAATATTAAAAATTATGGTCGTTAGGTCAAAAAATCAGCAGCAAAATTACTGATTTCTTAATAAAACAAGCGATCTGCACTAGCGCTATTGCATCGTTAAATAAAGAATCAATAGCTTTGAGTTGCTTCTGTTCTTAGAGCGCCAAAAATAGAGATGATGGCATGGTTTCCTATTCAGTCCAAATCAGTGGAAGAGAAAGCCATAGCTTGCACTTTCTCTTCTGCCAGTGAATAGAAGACATCAGCCCGCAGTCGATAATTATCAATCAGAAATTAACCCAACCTTAACCACTCAAATCATTTTGCCTACCTCTTTTCACCCGCATCTTTTGCCAAACTGTAAAGCCTAAAAGCACAACAATGCTAAACATGGTTGTATAAATCACCGCTTCAGTCATATCTTGCAGTTTCATCGCCAAAGCATTGGCAAGCAAAGTAATACTCCAGAGTGTCACCGCCGCGCGACGCTGGGACAAACCCCAAGCTAGCAAACGATGATGTAGATGGTCTTTACCGGGCGTACTCAGAGGGTTTTTTCCTGCCATTAACCGACGCACAAAAACCTGAGTTGTATCCAGTACAGGCAACAGCAAAAACAAAACTGTCGGTCCCAAAGCAAATACAGTGGTTATTTTCAAATTGCCCAAAATACTAGTTGCCGCCAGTACATAGCCAAAAAAATACGCCCCAGCATCGCCCATAATGATGTGTGAAGGATGGAAGTTATGACGCAAAAAGCCCAGTGCTGCCCCTCCCAGCGCCGCTAGCAGCAACGTTGCCGCCGCACGGGTGGGAAACTGAGCAGAAACCGCCAAGAGGCTCATTGCCGTAATAAAGCTGACTCCACCAGCCAAACCATCCATACCATCCATTAAATTGATGGCATTAGTGACTCCGACCACCCAAAGCACCGTTAGCAGCGTGGAAAACAAAGGGTCAAGAGGAGTGCCAAAAGTCGCTTCGATGCCACTATTACTGGCAACCAGCAAAAGTGAAGCAAGAATTTGAGTTAACAAGCGAAACAGAGGTGGTAGACCAAACTGGTCATCAATGAAGCCGACGAGAACTAAGATTGATCCTCCCAGCAAAATGGTTAAGACTTGAGCTAAGACACCTTGAATCACAATCGGTCTTAATAGGGTAGCCAGTGTTAATGCCGCCACTACCCCGGCATAAATTGCCAAACCACCAGCATTAGGTAACGGTTCTCGGTTCAGTCGCCGTGCATTGGGTTGGTCTGCCCAACCAACTCGCAAAGCAAAAACCCGTACTGCTGGTATAAAATGCCAAGTCACTCCCCACGCCAACCAAAAGGTTAAGACCACCGCCATCCAGCCAGTGCCAGAGGGGTCGGCAATGCCGAGAGATTGAAGGAAGCCGTTCAAATTCATCTCTCAATTCCCGCAAAGATAGCCAATAATAAACATTAGCCTCAACAGTACACGGAATCAATCCACATTCGTGCTATTGAGACTGCTTTTTAATTTCAGATCGGGCAAGCTGAGGTTAATTATAGGCACTTGCTGCTTGGACTGGAGCTTGCTTTCTCGCTCCCCAATCTGTTAGGGATATGGTGATTAGGTTTATGTTGCTGATTCACCCGAATCACTGATATTCGTCTCCGATACTGCCTCAAGATATAGACTATCCATGAGAAATGCCCCTTTGGAAAAACGAACGCCCCAATAACCTCCAGGGCGACGGTCGAGGATTACACCTTCTTCTCCTAGTTGAATGACATCAGGAGGTCGCAGCATCGGCATGGGTTCAGCCGTTTTGACATAACGTGGTACTACAATCACCCGGACGCGATCGCCAACGGTAAATTCTTTGGACATAAGCTATAGAAAATGGTTGCCACGTCGATTATCGCGTTTGTTATACCTATCTTCTCTTGAAAATTAAAAATTCAGGACAGACTAAACAGACTATCCTGAAAAAATTGGCAAGTTTTTTGTAATTTTTTTAAGATGGTATAGCTTACCGGATGCAACGGAAGTACAGTAACACTATACCCAGTTTGCCTTGTGGACATTGCCCACTCTAAACCTGATTAAAAGTAAAAATTTAGATGATTAAATATTACAAACGATGCCACACTGAGTTGAGTTAGTAACAGGTGCGTACCAGCATTTATGTTTACAGCCTTGAGGCAACAAGCTTGCGCCAGTTTCTAAATTTTGATCGGTTAAGGTAAATTCAATCGCTGAAGCATCTGAGGCGCCACATTCTTGAAGTACTGATTTGAAGCCTGCTACGATATCAGCTAGTTGTGAATTAATTGATGTGGCTTGATTGGTATTGTAATCTTTCATAGTTCAATTCTCTTACAGCTCATTAGTCTTCTACAGCTCAAAGTTGGTTACTTCCGGAAGGCTACTTGAATTTAGACGACTTAACTATCTGCCAACTTGCGACGCAATTCTCGAATTGCGGTGCTTGTATTACGTTCTAAAGTAGTTTGTAAACATTCACAAATCAATTCAGAAAGATTAATATTAGGAAAATAGCTACTATTAGTTTTAAGCAAATAACTATCGCCTTGCAAACCATAAATTAGCAGCCGAGTTTTTTGATATAACCAAACTTCCGGCACTCGGTAAGGCAAAAAATCATTGACATCAGTGTAACTGGTAACATCGATTTCAATTACCAAATCTGGTGCAGGATCAACTTGCCAATTAATTCTATCTTTGCCTGCAACTGCCGCCCAGTTATCGATGTAAAAACAGTAGTCTGGTTCAATACCACTTGCTTCTGGTAATTCCATCGTAATGGGAGTAAATGCAGTGTAATCTATCTCCAGATGGTCTAGCAAAACTTTTACCACATCTGCAATCACATTTGCTTGCCGTCCATGTATTGGTAACGGTGACATCAATAAAATCTCCCCTGGACGATACTTGACACGAGGTATAGAGCGATCGCCTAATTGTTCTGTTAATGCCTGATAATCTTGCCAACTGCCTGCCAAACGCAGCACCGCACCTGGTGGTAAATGAATTTTTTCCGGTGTAACAACAGCAAACATTTAACTAAATCCTCCACTGTTAATCTAAATAAAGATACCCAAATTATTTACTAATTTTTCTATTATTTATTCTTGAAATTTAACTCTATAAGTTAGATATGTATATTAATTCTGCTCAGTTAATCTCTCTTGCAAAATCCAACAAATGATGAGCAAGCTGTAATTTACTACAAGGTTCAATTATTATTTTACGCCCATTTTTATCTAAAAAAACTGCTTGATTAAAATCACCGCCAAAACCACTATTCGGCAGATCTATTGGGTTAGCCGCAATGCCATCTAATTTTTTATTATGCAATTTTTCTAAAGCTGGCGTCACAATATCTCCCGTCTGTGCGGCAAAACCAATTAAACATTGATGTGGCTGTTTACGATCTCCTAATTCTGCCAAAATATCAGGTACAAATTCTAAGGGAAGTGATGTAGGTAGTAATTTTTTCGGTAACTTTTCGGCTGCATATTGTGCAGGTTTGACATCAGCAACTGCCGCTGTCATGATAATTAAATCTGCTTCTGGGAAATTTGCCAACATTGCCTGCTGCATCTCGGCGGCGCTAACTACGGAAATTGCCCGAATTCCAAAGGGTACTTCCCAGGTTGCAGGTGCGTGGACTAAGGTAACAGTTGCACCTCGATGCAGTGCTGCTTCTGCTAATGCCAGTCCCATTTTACCTGTGGAAGGATTACCGATAAACCTTACTGCATCTAGATATTCCCTTGTGCCACCTGTACTAATTAAAACTTTTTTGCCGACTAAATCGCGTGCGCCTTTGGTATGTAAAATAGATTGAATTGAGCGAATAATTTCAGCAGGTTCTGCCATTCTACCTGTACCAACGCGGTCGCACGCCAGTAAGCCCGCAGCAGGTCCGACGCTATGATATCTAGTATCACTCCCTATTTGTTGCCAGTTGCGTTGTACTGCCTGCTGTTGCCACATCTGTGTATTCATCGCAGGTGCTAGCAACACAGGGCAACTAGAAGCAAGTACAGTATTTGTAAGTAAGTTATCCGCTAAACCGTGAGCAAGTTTAGCCAAAGTATTCGCCGTCAAAGGCGCAATTAGCAAAACTTCTGCCCATTCTCCCAATTCAATATGTAGAGGACGATTGTGAATTGGTTGCCAAAATTCTTGATCTGTGTATGCAGGATGACGTGAGAGAGTTGCAAGAGTTAGGGGCGTGATAAAGGCAAGAGATGCTTGGGTAAGAATCACCCTGACTTCAAATCCCGCCTGAAATAGACGAGAAACTACTTCACAAATTTTATAGGCGGCAATACCGCCGCCTATACCAATTAAAACTCGTTTGCACTGCATTTAAAGCTAAAAACTAGGGTTTGTGACCTATGTTAATTAAGCTTCGTCGTAGCCTTCCAAGTCAAGCAGGTAAAGATAAGGTTCTGCTAATTCTGGACGCCGAAAAGACAAAGCACGTAGCAAATGCCAATCATCCAATCCTTCAAAGGCATTGCTGTAATCATCTCGCTCTAGACGCGCTGCCAACTCGGCAACATCCGAAACAGTGAGATCCGAAAAATTACGCTCTTGAATGGTTAAAGTTGACACTGCTCAAGCCTCCTTTGATTGGCGTCTCTGGTTAAGCGCCGTAAAGATTTAACAGCCGTTTTTATATTATCGCTATTACTTGAGGCAGATGCCTTTTAACAATACGAAGTATTAAGTTAATTTTTGGTTTTGTGAGTAATCATGGCTATTCAGCCGTAAATTATGTATTCACTAAAATAAAATCCCGAATTACTTCTAATACATCAAGTTGAATTTCATGCCCCATGTCAAACTCTTTATATTGCATCGGCGTACCCAAACTCATCAAATGATCTCGCACCCGATGTGCTGCACTTAAGGGAACAACTGTATCTTGTTTGCCATGCACAATTAAGACTGAGGGCAAAGGAGGTTCGACATCTTGAGGGGTTCGATGCAAATAACCGCTCATACAGACTAAACCTGCCAATGGTAGCGCCAAACCGACATCTAAGGTCATGGCACCGCCTTGAGAAAAACCAGTCAAAATGGTTGATTCCAAAGGAATGCCTGTGGTACTTTCTAAGGACTTCAGCCAGTCTGCCAGTAGTTCCTGGCTTTGTGATAATCCTTTGTAATCTTGCCGTTCCAAGTCATACCACATTTTGCCACCCGGCACCTGAGGATGAGAAAATGGTGCATTGGGAAGCAGGAAATGGTAATTGGTCAGATTTAAGACGGGAACCAAGGCGGCAACATCTTGGGCATTAGCGCCCCAACCGTGTAGAATCACGATTAGCCCGGTGGCTGACTGACCTTTTTCTGGGGGAATCGAAATAGTGTCAAGAGACAGGGGCTTTACTCCAGAAGAACTCAACTTACTAGTAAGTAATACTTGAGAAGTTGACATTCTATCAGGATTAGTTGGACAATCGTGCAGAAATTTCACCAATCTAAGTCTGTTATAAATTTATCTTCCTGAAGGATGATGTGTCTGTCACGATCTATCCTGACTTTACCCTCATTTTTGAGCTTGCTTAAGAGGCGTGTTACGGTTACTCTGGTTGTGCCGATCGCATTTGCTAAGTTTTGATGGGTAAGGCGTACCTCTAAACGAGTGCCACCTGCCACCGGATGACCTATTTCTCGTTTCATCAACATTAATAAGTGTTGTAAACGGTCTTCGACTCGGCGCAAACCTGCAATGGCAAGCAGTGCTTCAATTTGTTGAATGCGGCGTACTAGTTGTGGTAAAACCATTTGAGCAAGACGTGGGGAAGCGTTGATTTCTACTTGAGAAAACCAAGTCAGTTGCACATCAGAAAGAGCGATCGCATGATAACTTTGTAGCCAGGAAAAAGCCTGTCCAAAAAAGGTCGCAGGTTCTGCCCAACCTAACCAAACTTCTTCACCATTCTGACCAATTGTACTTAACTGCACTAAACCTTGGCTGACTTGCCAGACACCTTGAGATACTAAGGGAATTTTTTCCCCTTTGGCAAAAAAATGCGATCGGCGTACCTCATAAGGTTCGTACCGATGACTTTCTAGAATTCCTCCGGAAGCTTGTGGCATAAAATGCAACTCTTTCCAGTTTGAAAAAACTGGCTATTTACTTATAGTTCCAGCCTCACATTAAACTGCCAAGGTAAAGACTTGGTAATCCCAAGATTAAATGATTTAATTAGATTTTGTTTGTTCTAATTTCTGCTCTTTTTCCTCCACTGGCAAAACAGGCTTTAATATTGAGCTATGAAAATCTTTTCTCACTTCAAAATTCAAGTATCGTTGTTGTAATGATTGCCATTTTTGCCAAACTTGATAACGTGTTTCTGTTAGTTGTGCGGTTAATATTGGCATTTTAACCATATCGGCATCAACCTCGGACAGAAACTCTGCCAAAACAAAACTATCTTGTATTTCTCCTAAAAGACTCTGAATTTCTTTGATATCTTTGAGATAACTCTTGTAAGCATCGTCATAAAAATCTGTAAATAACTCCATTTGATAACGGACTCGTTTTGCTTGTTTCCGCAAACTATGAACACTATCACCATGAGTGTCTAAAAGCTGCCTAACTTGCTCAGAATCTAAATTTTTGGGTTCCATTTCTCCACCCTCAATCTTAACGCCAACTAGCCAAGCTGGATGCAAAAACAACTGACTAATTGAAGGTAATAATAAATCTGGCAGAACTTCATAAATAGAAACTTCTGCCAACTCTCCATAAGTTGGCTCTTCTAACCAATCTTTAAAAGCTGCGATCAGTTTTTGATAAGTTGAAGATTTTAGAGTTTTTTGAACTTTCCCTAAAGTTTTTTGGCGCTGCTTCCCTAGGCTAGCTAAAACTTTTTTGAGGATATCTTGTTCTTCTGTTGGTAATAGGGCAATTTGAGTTTGTAGAGTCTCTTGCAATACATCTAAATCTCTTAATTCTCCTAATTTTCGAGCAATCTTCGCTACTTTTTGCTCTTGAGCTGATTTTGGTAAAGCTAAGGCAGGAGCAAAGCCATTGATCGCTGTACGCAAGCGCCGCATCCCTACACGCATCTGATGTAGCGCTTCTGGATCTTTATCTTTGAGAACGTCGGTTTCATACTTGGTTGTATGATTTAAATGCTTTTTAATAGCTATATATGCCCAATCACCCAAGGTTTTTGGTTCTCTTTTTTTCTTTTTTTTCATGTGTTAAGTAAGTAGAAGCGTTGCTGGACTAACTGAAGCTAGGCAACCAACTTTAATACACTTTAGTTGGGCTTTTTATCATACCATAGAAATACTTTAATTATGCTTGCGTTATGTTATCAATGCCAAGGTGGTTGAGTGTTGTCTAAGGGAGTAGAAGCCCATAAATCATAACGAGTCGAAGTTTTGTTATTTTCTAAGTTCTTAATAAAGGGTTTGCCTGTCCAGATCTGGCAGCTACAAACAGGTTTTGTCTCTGGGATAGCAAAGCCTCCTTCTACCTCTATAACCTGCAAAAATTCAACGTGCCAGTGAGGAGGTTCAACGGCAATATAAGCAGCATTAAGCTCATTTTCAGTGGGATTTGAAGCCTGATTATAATGTTTAATTGCCGTAGGAAAATAGTCGATATCAAGTAGATAAGACTCGAACCCATGCTGATGGGCAAATTGTACGACTTCTTGCCAACTAGGAACTGAAAGTTGCTCACCCAAGCGATCGCTATTTTGGCTAAAGCAATGTCCACCAAATAACCAAACTAGTTTTTCGAGGATACTTTCCACCCGTTGGCGATCGCTTTTCATCAACTCGACATCTTCCGGCAACAGCAGACGCGAAGGCACACACCACCAATACTCCCAAGAAGTCTCAGCATCTAAGGGAATGATCCGCTTGACGACGCCAGGAATGCCTTCTCGCCGTTGTATTGCCCAGATTTGCTGCGGCGCTTCGGGTAGGGTTAATTCGAGCTTCTCGGCAAAGGGATGAGGAGGAGCGATCGCCACTGACTCGGAAATTAAATCGTCAAATTTGCCCACAAGCTGTTTTCCCAATTGATGATCTGTTATGTCGAATCTTTATCGTACTAACTATAAAAGATCAAATATAGTAACTCTAGCTTGCCTGATCTGACCGGAAAAGATATCTTTAATAGATAAGTTTTTACACACACTAACTACACCGAAAGCAACCAAATTCAACTGTATGACGCCGCGCCAAGACTTGGGAGCAGCACTAAAACCCACCGGGGTATTGAATACAAGAGACTTTGCCAGTTTGATGCCACGACCTGGTTGGAATGACCAGCTTACCTGGGAAGGTTTTTTGTAGCGGTTGTAGAAAGCGGGAATTTACTTAACTTAAGTTAGAGAATAGTAATTTTTTTTGCTGATGCGACACCTGGCATCAGTAAGGCAGCGTAGAGGAGGTGAGACAAACTGAGTGACCCCAATCAAGACTTACCCCAAACTGCCAGCAATTAAACTTTGCCCCAGTTAAGAGCAATTTAGATAATGCCTTAACTTCTAACAACCTTCTCTCAAAAGAAGTGTGACTTTTAGCAATTTACCAAAAAATTAGTAGCAAACCCTTAACCGTGAGATTGAGTTCAACAACGGCAGGAAAATCAAACAAATTTTATGAAAGCCAGCGAATTTTCAAAAGAAGCCAAACTATTAAATTGCCATGAAACTGGAGAAAGAAACTTTTCGGGAGCCAATTTAATTGGAGCCGATTTAAGATCCAGTAATCTCAATCGTGTAGATTTAAGTTCAGCTCATTTAAATGGTGCCGACTTAAGCAAAGCCAAATTAATTAAGGCAAATCTCAAAAACGCAGATTTAAGAGTTGCCAACCTCTCAAAAGCTCAATTAATTGAAGCCACACTTTCACGCGCCGACTTAACGAGAGCAACTTTAATTGAAGCAGATTTAAGTGGGGCGATCCTCAGTGGTGCTTTGCTTTCGGGAGCTGATCTTAAATTTGCTACCTTAATCGGCAGCAGTTTGATTGGTACTTTGCTCAAAGGAACCAGACTGGCTAAAGCCAATTTAACTGGTGCCACCTTAAGCCGAGCCATTCTTACCCAAGCCGACATGAGAAAAGCCATCTTAACTCGTGCCATTCTTAGTGAAGCCAAATTAAGTGAGGCAAACCTCAGCGGTGCGACTTTAATTCGAGCTTATTTGCATCGTGTGGACTTGCGGGGTGCAAATTTGGAGGGCGCTGACTTAAGTGAAGCTGACCTCAAAGATGCTGACCTGAGTGGGGCAAATTTGAGCGATGCTAACCTACAAGGGGCTAATTTGAGCCAAACTAATCTTAGTGGCGTTGATCTTAGTGGTGCCGACTTGCAAGGGGCAAAACTGCAAGAGGCTGACCTCAGTGGTATTATCCTCAAGAAAGCTAACTTGCGGGGTGTCGATCTTTCTAAGGCAAATCTGCACAAAGCTAACTTGTCAAAAGCTAATTTAGCTGGGGCAAATCTGCTGGAGGCGAACTTGCAAGAGGCAAATTTAAGTCAGGCAAATTTGAGTAGGGCTGGTTTATTGCTGGCTTATTTAATAGATGCAAATCTTAGTGGGGCTAATCTTAAGGAGGCAAATTTAATTGGTGCTCATCTTCAGGATGCTGATTTAAGTGAAGCTTTGTTGGACGGGGCAATTATGCCTAACGGTACAAGGTATGGTCAGGGATCAAAAGGTTAGTCGGTATGGGGTAGGCATTGGTTGCACTACCCCGACCTAAATTATTGTTGGGCAACGCCTGTTTATTCAATGGCAACTGGGGTTAATGTTTGCAGGTTCGATGATTGTGATTTGCTTTAGGAGATTTTCGTGGACAATTAAGCGATCGCCTCCTCTAACTTTGGCTTGATGTAGTGCTTGATCTGCGGAATTTATCAATAAATCCGCTGAGTATTGATCCGCAGGAATGATGCTGGCAACTCCCAAACTCAATGTGATGTATGGGCTAATTTCCGAGTTGAGATGGGGGATTTTTAAGTTATGAATCTTGGCTAAAATGTCTTGTGCCACTCGGTGCGCCCCTTCGGCTGTTGTCCTGGGTAGAATTAGGGCAAATTCCTCACCACCATAAGCAGGCACTAAATCGGCTGAAGTTACAACACTAGCAATGGCTTGGGCGACTTGCAGCAAACAGCGATCGCCTTTTTGATGACCATATTGAGCATTATAAGCTGTAAAAAAGTCAAGATCTCCCAAAATTAAGGACAAAGACGCTTGCTCGTGCGCCATCCTTTGCCATTGTTGATCAAGATAGGCTTGATAACGTAATCGATTGGCAATTTTAGTAAGGTTATCTGAAAAGGCTAATCGCTGTAAGTTTTTGTGATCTTCCCAACCAAAATATAGCTTTTCAGATGCTGGTAATTTGGTCTTTAATTGTTGTCGTTCTAGGGATTTACTTGCCCAATGTTGGGAAACCAATTGTGGTTTGACGAGGTTTTCAATGTCTGGCATTTCTTGATGACATTGCCGACAAAACCAGTAAACTCTATGGCTAGCGGCATGACGCAGTAATGGCTGCGAACAACAAGGACATAAATGCTGATTTGTCTTAATCATTTGATGAGTGCTCCGAGTAATAAAGGTTAGTCTCAGAGTGGTATTTTTATCTGTAACTTATTCTTACTATTCTGCTTAGTTTTCTTCAAGAATTCATGTATATATTTAAATTTTTATGAAAAAATGTTAATTAACTAATTTAATTTAAAACTTTAATTTTGTAGAGTTACATTGGCTAAAAACTTAGGAAGCAATTTAGCTTAAAGATCAGTATTAAAATATCATCCTTTATGAGGATGATTATTATAAAACATCCCCTAAAGAGCCTTGGTTGCTGCGATGAAAAGCCAAAGATGATTTGAGAATTTGGCTTTATTCAACGATTTTGAGCAAACCATGCCGAACCCCATAAAAGATGCGTTTAATCAAAGTTCGCAATTGTTCATCTAAGGTTTCTTCAGTAAGTAGAATATATCGAAGTAGCAGTTCCTGAGTGTAGGTGATGGTGCAATCGGTATAAATTTTAACAATAAGTTCTTCGAGGCTATCCTGAGATAATAATAAGCGATTGGACATGACAGTTTTTGGGAAAACAATAAGTATTTAACTATCAAGTTTTTCAGAAGAATATTCTGTGATCCCAGCAAGTTGATGAAAGTGACAAGACAGTAGCTTTGGGAGTGATACTTATCACTTTAAATGAGGCTAAGTTAGGAAAGAATTAGCAAAAATTGCAGCTTGAGTGCGATCGCGTAAATTAAGGCGATTCAAAATATTAGTTACATGATTTTTCACCGTCCCTTCAGAAATATACAAAGATTTCGCAATTTCACGGTTACTTGCACCTTTAGCAATTAGTCGCAAAACTTCCTGTTCTCTTGGCGTCAACTCATCCCAACTTGGCGGAGGACTTGCATAATTTGGCGCTGCATTTATCGGCAGTTGTGCCATAATTTTTTCTACTAAACCAGGTCCTAACTGAGTGTAACCTCGATAAACCGAGCGAATTGCCACAGCCAACTCTTCAGAAGGGGTATCTTTAAGCAAATAGCCCATAGCGCCACAGCGCAGCGCTTCTGCGACATATTGATCATCATCAAACGTCGTCAACACCAGAACCTTTGTACCCGGAAACTGTTGACTAATAGCGCGTGTTGCCGCCACACCATCCATAAGCGGCATCCGAATATCCATAAGTACAACATCCGGTTGCAAAGAGGCAATTAAAGTAAGCGCCATTTGTCCATTTTCCCCTTCTCCTACCACTTCTAAATCAGGTTCTAATTCCAATAACGCTTTGAGTCCTTGACGAATAAGATGTTGGTCATCAATTAGTACAATCCGAATCATAATTAATTATTAGTGATGTTGAGTAAAAACTTAATTGTTGCGGTCGTTATTTTGGCAAGCCAACTGATAATTAGCGAGTAATCAAAACTTGGGCAAGGGAAACTTAGCACTAATTATACATCCTGATTTTGGCATACTATTCAGCTCAAACTGACCAGCTTGTGCCAAAGTTCTTTCTCGCATTCCTTGCAGACCAAATCCCGTAGTATTTTGCTTAAGATCAAAACCTTTACCATCATCTTGAATTAATAAAATTAATTGAGTTGGCAAGGCTTGCAACCGAATAATCACCTCAGTTGCCTCAGCATATTTAGTAATATTAGTAAGAGCTTCTTGAACAATACGATAAACAACATTATTCAACTCTGGAGGTAAAGGGCGTCCTAAGTAAATATTGCAGATAGGAGAAATATTAGTAGAGCGCTGAAACTCAAGTGCCAAAGAAGCGATCGCCTCCTCCAAAGACTTGCCCTGCAAAGGATCAGCCCGCATTGCCGAAACTGAATGACGGACATCTTGCAAAGCTGTTGAGCCTAAACGTTTTGCTTGTACCATAAAAGTTGCCGCCTTTTTGGGATCAGTTGACCAGAGTTTTACGGCAGTTTCTAGTTGGACATTTAAAGCCGTTAAAGAATGCCCCAATGAGTCATGAATATCACGAGCAATGCGATTACGTTCTTGTAGCGTGGCTTGGCTTTCAATCCTTAAAGCATATTGCCTCAATTGTGCATGAGCCGCCGCGAGTTTTTCTCGACTTTGACGTTCAGTTAACAAAGCATTCATTAATAATAAAACAAACGCCAAACTCAAGCCAAATAGAAACGAATAGCCCCAAACTAAATAGCGCAAACGTTCTTGTAATTGTGGTCTTCTCTCGAAAGATGCCACCCAATTTAAGAGCGTAAATAAAAATAGTGAATAAGATAAACCTGTAATCAACAAACGCCCTGGCAAAGGAAAAATCAGACAACTACGAATCACTAGCACAATATAGAGAAGTGGAAATAGTCTAATACCACCGACAGAAACAGTTAACAAAATTAAGAAAAATTCTAAACTTGTGTAGAGGATTTTAGTAATCTGTTTATCTGTAGGCAGTCGCAAGCCCATTAGCCCAAAACTAGCAATTGTCAGAATCATCAACAAAGGTTCACGTTGGAAGCGGCGGAATGGGTAAGGTGTGGCTTCAGAGAAAGCCGCAACAATTAGTAAAATCCACTCCAAATAAAGCAGAAAGCGAAAAGGATGATTTTGGATTTGAATGGAGCGGCTCATAATTTATAGTTATTGATGATTGTTTAAAATAAATTAGAATAACCTGAATAACTTTTATAGGTTAATCTTTAAAGAGTAGCTACTGCCAGAGTAACAAGTCATAACTTGAGCCATGACTATAGTCATACTTAAATCCGTGACTTTCTCCCCATGTACTTGTTGGATTTTAGTTTCTATGATGATGACATCGAACACAGAAATTCAAGGAAACCAACCATGAAACTCAAACTAATGCCTTTGTTGATTGGAGCTGCTACATTAACCGGAAGCGTCGCTGCGATCGCTTTTCCTTTGATTTCTACAGGGTTTGCCGCTACAAATCAAACCAACTCCCAAGGGCAGCTAGTCGCACAAGCACAAACACCCACACAGGGACAACGGCAAGGGCGTAAAGACCGCTTTGCTGCACTAAACCTGTCTCAAGCACAAAAAGACCAAATGGCGGCAATTCGTAAAGACTCCAAAGCACAAATGGAAGGTATCATTACTGAAGAGCAACGAGCTAAATATCAAGCAGCAATTGCTAGCGGTCAAGACCGACGCGCCGCTAAGGCAGCCATGAATATTACTGCCGATCAAAAAGCTCAAATGGAAGCCCTTAAAACCGCAACTAAAGCCAAAATGAAAGCAGTTCTAACTGATGCACAGCGAACTCAACTTGAACAAATGTCTTCAGCACGTCGTCAGCAACGCGCCAATTAGTAGTAGATAAGGCAACTGAAGTCCAGTCATAAAAATAACTAAAATTTGGACTTCAGTTGCCAAAAAGTGTTAATAACAGTAATACTGACATCGAACCTGCAAAACTCACACATACACCAGATGAAACTCAAACTAATGCCAGTAATGACGGCAGTCGTTTTACTAGCAGCAACTCCCTTTGCCATCAAAGCAATAGCAGCACCAGGACAGCAGTTAGCGCAGGCAACAACACAACCAGAAAATCAGCAAAGAATAGGTGGACAAAATAAGTTAAACCTGACTCCAGAACAAAAAGATCAAATGCAGCAACTGCATCAAGAAACCCGCCAAAAAATTGAAGCAGTTCTCTCCTCAGACCAATTGGCGGAGTACAAAACAGCAATGCAAAACCTTCGTGGTAGAATGCAGGATAATGCAGGCAGCCAGAATGCTTCTACACAAGGCAATGGAAATAGACGACAAAATCTCTTTGCCTCGCTGAATCTTTCCCAAGATCAGCAAGCAAAAATCCGCGAAATTATGCAAAATTCAAGAACCCGCATGAACAGCATTCTCACTGACTCACAGCGTGCCCAAGTGCAACAAATGATGCGTGCTCGTAAGTCTCAAGCGCGGTAATAGTTACAATAAATGATATTTTAGAGCAACTCCAGAGGGGTTGCTTTTTGCTTAAAAAAAATATTTTTATCCATATTAGGAAAAAATAGGATAAAAATAATAAAAATGTAGTCAAGGTGCTCTCATGAAAAAAGTTTTATATTCTAGTTTGTTAGCAATCTTGCTGCCCTTAGCAGCTTGCTCGACTCAACCAACACGAACAGCAAACTCTCTTGACTCAATAGTACCTCTATCAATTGGTGCAATTCCCGACCAAGAACCCCAAAAGCTACAGCGTCAGTATGAGAAACTAGCTGCGTATTTGCAAAAAGAATTAGGGGTTCCTGTAACTTACAAACCTGTTACCGACTATGCTGCCGCTGTGACCGCTTTTAAGGTGGGAGATTTGCAGTTGGTGTGGTTTGGAGGCTTAACAGGAGTTCAGGCGCGGCTACAAGTCCCTGGTGCCGAAGCGATCGCCCAACGAGATATCGATGAAAAATTCCACAGCGTTTTTATCGCCAACAAATACAGTAGACTTGCACCTTTTCAAGATCTTACAGATTTACAACAGCTTAAAGATCGTACTTTTACTTTTGGTAGTGAGTCCTCAACATCTGGGCGTTTGATGCCTCAATATTTTCTGCAACAAGCAGGAGTAAACCTGGAAAATTTTCAAGGAAAAGTTGGCTTTTCTGGTGATCATGATAAGACAATCAAATTAGTAGAAGCAAACACTTATGAAACTGGCGCTGTCAATGAGAAAGTCTGGCAAAAACGAGTGGCATCAAAAGAAGTAGATACTAATAAAGTTAGTGTGATTTGGCGTTCTCCTGCTTACTACGATTACCATTGGGTAATTAATCCTGAAGTCAAACAACGTTATGGTGAGGATTTTATCAAAAAAGTCCAAAATGCCTTTCTCAAGCTTGATCCGAAGATACCTGAACAAAAAGAAATTCTTGATCTTTTTCAAGCGAATAAATTCATTGCTACCAAAAATTCTAACTACGCAAAAGTTGAAGAAGTAGGAAGGAAGATTGGCAAGATAAAATAAATAATTGCCCCCCGACCATCAATTTTGACAGAGAAAGAATCAATAGTAATTTTTATCTTCCAAATTAGGAAGGGGGCACAACATATTCTATTGTGCTAGCCAATAAATCCTGCAAATGACTTCAGTACCAATATTTGAGCTAAAAAATGTCACAAAACTTTTGGGAAATTTTCCAGCTTTAACTGATATTAACTTGCAAATACAAGCAGGCGATCGCGTTGCCTTAGTTGGTTCTAGTGGCGCGGGAAAAAGTACATTAATTAGCTTGCTTAATGGTACATTACAGCCAACACAAGGTGAGGTTTGGGCTAATGGTCGTAATCTTTCTGGGCTTCGTCCCAAGTTATTACGGCAGGTTCAGCGTCAAATTGGTACAATTTATCAGCAATTTCATCTAGTTGATAACTTGCGGGTGATTCATAATGTGAATGCCGGGCATTTGGGTCGTTGGTCATTCCCCAAAGCGGCACTTTCCCTGATTCGCCCCTTAGAGGTCGCTACGGCGGCGCAAGCCTTAGCACAGGTGGGAATCGCTGAAAAGTTGTATGAACGTACTGATCGCCTTTCTGGAGGTCAACAGCAACGAGTTGCGATCGCTCGTGTCTTAGTCCAAAACCCCACAGCTATCCTTGCCGATGAACCAATTTCTAGCCTCGATCCAGAACGCAGTCGCGAAATTATGGATATATTGCGGCAATTAAGTCAAGAAACTGGTAAAACTTTAGTTACAAGTGTTCATACAATCGAATTTGCCCGTAGTCATTTTCAACGCATTATTGGTTTAAAGCAAGGACGAATTTTCTTTGATCTACCAACTGTTGATTTATCAGACAAAATGATAGAAGAATTGTACAAAATAGAAGATTAAAATCTTAGCCAACCTATTCGATTCATCTTAAGATATACGCTAAAATTTCTGTGAAAATTAGTACTATACTTTACAAGCTTTATCCTCAGCAAATCTCCTTTTTATCTGCTATTTGTTACCTCGCTAATGTGCCACAAGGACAAGATGCGATAGCTATTTTCCAGTCAACTTCAGATGGTAAAATCCGGGAAGTGATTACATAAACTTTGTTGAAAACTAACATTCCCAAACCTCCATCACTACTCAATTCTAAAACTTGGTCGGGCTTGATTTTTCTTGCCGCTTTGGTTTGGTCTTTGCAGACAGCAGGAATATTTAACGGCAATTTAATTAACCCAGGTGGATGGAATTTAGTAGAACGTTTTATCGTTGCTGCTATTCATCCCGACTTCAGCCCAGAAATACTTAAAATAACATTAGAAGCAACATTTAAAACACTGGCTTATGCCGTATGTGGGACATTTTTTAGCGTCATAATTGGTTTAGTTGGTGGTATCCTTTCCTCAGAAGTTTGGTGGACAACAGTTTCGCCAACCAAGGCAAATCACACCTTCACACCGTGGTTAGTAGTACGGGCAGTTTTAGCAATTCCTAGGGCAATACATGAGCTAATTTGGGGCTTATTTTTTGTTAATATCTTGGGATTAGATCCACTTGTTGCCGTACTCGCGATCGCTATTCCCTTCGGTACTATTACCGCCAAAGTCTTCTCGGAAATATTCGACGAAACACCACGCCAACCCTTAAAATCACTCCTCAACAGCGGCGTCTCACCTCTAACTGCCTTCACTTATACCATAATTCCTCAAGCTTTTTTAAACCTACTTTCTTATAGTTTCTATCGTTTTGAATGTTCAATTCGTGCCGCTGCTGTACTCGGTATTATCGGCGCTGGTGGACTAGGTTATCAAATGTTACTTAGTCTACAATCTTTACGCTATGAAGAAATGTGGACATTTTTGATTGCCTTGGTTTTATTAAGTGGTTTTACTGATTTTTGGAGTGCTTTATTACGCCAGCGTTTAGGCGCACCAAGTCGCTTAGATTTAAATGTCCTCAACCTCAAAAAACCGAAACTTAATAATACTCAAAATGACCCAATTATCAAAGCCTCTTTATTCGTTTCAGTTGTTTTATTAATATTTTCCTTTTGGTATGTGCAAGCCGATTTTACTAAACTTTGGTCGCCACGTACTGGCAAACTTTTAGTCGGTATAATTGATGATGCTTTGCCACCAGATTTTAGTCAGTTAAATCAGATATTTAGCCTTTCAACTCAAACCTTGGCTATGTCTATTTTAGCGATCGCTTTTGCAGGTTTGGGAGGCATCTTACTCTCATTTCCTGCTGCCCATATTCTATTACCTGGGGAAAGGCTCAATCGCCACTGGGCAAGGCTTATACTAATACTTACCCGCTTCCTACTCTTATTTTTGCGTGCCGTACCTGAACCAATTTGGGCATTAATCTTTCTGTTTATCCTATTTCCAGGAATTTTACCAGGAGCGATCGCCTTATGCTTACATAACTTAGGCATCCTAGGGCGTCTGATGGCAGAAGTCACGGAAAACCTAGACCCGCGCCCTGACTCATCTCTCAAAGCTTTAGGCGCAACTAACCCCCAAACCTTGCTTTATAGCGTCATCCCCCGCACCTTACCCCGACACCTTGCCTACATCCTCTACCGTTGGGAAGTTTGCATCCGTGCCAGTGTCATTGTTGGTTTAGTCGGTGCTGGTGGATTAGGGCGTTTAATGACAGAACAACTTAGTAGTTTTGACTATAAAGGACTTTTGACGACTTTACTAGTTTTTATTGCCCTGACTTTTTTCGTCGATCTAATTAGTGCCAAACTTCGACAAATTTTAAGATAACTCATTTTCCCTCGGCTTTTGTCAAATCAATCGAAACTGATGGACACCTCAAAAGAAATCAACAAGTAGCTGTTGCGCCTCATGCCATGCCAATTAGTCTTTTCTGACAAGATTTCTTTCAAGGTTACGACATCACCATTAAAGAAAATATCAGCGATTTTTGCCGACGCTAATTTTGCACTATTTATTAACTAAGACCTGTTGAATCTTGCTCGTAATCATTAATTAAATCAGTAAAAACTTCATTCAGAGTTTCACCACAACAGTCAGCTTTTGTCAAGACTTTAGCTGAAGGAAAAAAGAACGATTTAATCGCAGTCAAAGATCTGATAGCACTAACAGATACCTCGTTTAGTTCTGGCAGGCGGAGCGCAATTTGTTGATTACCAATGGCAAGAACTTGAAACCAAGTTGACATAGTTTTTGGTAACTCTTTACTGAAGCGCAACCTCATTGCAGAAGTAGAAAGAGACTGAGCATAAGCTGGTGTCAAAAATGGCTGATAAATTTTGGCTTCTGGAGTTAGCTGTTTAACAAAAGCTAAACTAACACCTCGAACTAGCTGCCGCAAAGGGTCAGCTTCGACGCCAATATGCTCTTTGACCAGGGTACTACGGGCTAAGGCAGCATTCAGATTTGAGCGGTCAGTGACGCTCAGATGAGTCCCTCCAACGGCAGCAAGCAGATACTTGGGAACGGTTAGTTGAGAAAAGGCTCGTAGTTGATGGTCAAGAGTTGGTGTGATGCCGTCCTCTGTGCCTGTGAGCAGCAAAGTAGGAACGGCGACTTGGGATAAGCCATTTTTGCCAAATAAGCGCCCAGTGACGGGATTGAGAGCCATTACCTGAACAACTCGTGAGTCTCGCATTTGTATTTTGTCTCCTGGCAAGTCGGAGGCAGCACACTGAAACCAGTCGGCGGGAGAGCGTCCAATGGGGCTGCGTTCTTTACAATATTGTCGTAGTTCTTTGAGGTTGAGTTCGCCGCCAGCGAGGGCTAAGGCGGTGTAGCCTCCTAAAGAGTGACCAATGACGCTGACTTGTTCGGTGTTCAGTTTACCGGCTAATGCGCCGTCTTGCTGATTGAGAATGGCTAGTTGGTCTAGCATAAAGCTGACATCTTTGGGACGGTCGATAAATTCCGAACCTGGTAATAAGTCGCCGATGTTGCCGCTGATAGAGACGCCGTTTAGCCAACTAAAATTGCTGCCTGGATGTTCGAGTGCGGCGACGGTGAAGCCGTAGGATGCTAGATGACGGGCGAGGTAGCTCAAAAAGCGGCGGTCAGAACCAAAGCCGTGAGATAGTACGATCAAAGGTCCTGCGGTTTGGTTTGACCAGTAGAGGTCTACAGGAATGGTGCGCTCGCGTTTTTGATCTTGTAATACTATTGTTTGTTCTTGTACATATTCAGGTCCTGGGCGGTCTGCTTCAAAGCTGGGGCGGAATGTACCAACATCATTAGTGGCTAGTTCTTTTTCTAGCATTGGACCGACTGCTAAACTTTGTAAGTTTGAGGTGTTAACCTGAAGGGCAATGCCAATGGCTGAACTGGCGTCTATGGTCACGTTCTCTTCAGGATAGGCGCGTAAAAAACTCAACACCGAAAGACCATTTGCCTGTCTTGTTGCCAAAAACAAGGCGGCTTGTAATTGCTCAACGCTGCTATTGGGCAAGGCTTGCACTAGTCGTCCTAATAAGCGTCCCCCGTCCGCTGAACGTAATAAATCATTGATAAATTTCTCGGTCATGTTGGGGTCAATTTCCAGTTGTTTTTGCAACACTTGCCGCACTTGTGATGTTAGCAAGGTGCGGTAAGGTTTGAGGGATGGCGGCAACTCGCCGGTTTTGACAAAGCTTTCTAGATCATCAATAGCTACAGAACGCTCAAATGGACCAAGGCGCAAGGTGAGACGTTCGGCGGCAAAAGTGGGGGCGGCAACTCCACTAAGCAGCGTGATTATCATTGACAATAAGCTGGTCTGGGCGATCGCTTGTAGCTGCGATCCCCAACGGGTTTTTCTGCGTTGAGAGTGCCTAGATGCCCTGCCACCAAGGCTGTTGAGCTGAAACTTCATAATCAGTGATTTTACAGTGGTGTGAGTGGAGTTATTATTTATTTTGCTCAAGCGACCCCATTCTAGGGCAACAAGTTTCGCCCTGCCTCTTGGCTATATCTTACTCATTGCTTGATCGCATTCAAAAAATAGCAAAATTTTTGAGCTGATGTAATGGTCGATACTTTGACAAATTTCGGCAAAAGGTATAATACTCACGAACTAATAAGTCAAAAAAACTTTATTTATTTTAAAACAGCACCGCAGCAGAGGAATCTAGCCAAGAGTATAAATTACTTTGAGTGAGGCAAATCGCTTACTCTCAACCTCTCCCCTAAACATTATTTTTTCTCTCAGGAAGCTCAACTTTTACCAACAAAGTGGGGACAAAAATCTTTCTGAGCTCTTAATCACTCTTTACTAGCAGTAAAATAACTGTATAATCTATTTTTAAAATCTTACTGAAAAGGTTAACCTGCTATATAATCTACTTTTAAAGCTTAATTGAAGGGTTAACTGGATATTAATTAATTTTTAGCCAGAGCTTAATATTTATTTTGCAGATAAAATTTGAGCCAACGTTAGTAGACGTTGAGTTTTTTGAGCCATAGATGTATCTGAAAAAATGAACACTCCACTAAGCAGACATCAGCAAAATACCTGGCTCAAATCACTTTTACAAAAGCCAGGAAAACTTTTACTAACTATTCCCATATCCTGCTTGGTTACATCATTACTCACCTTTGGTTGGTTACAATTAAAAACAACAAAAGCTCAGTCTGAACTACAGTCTACTCAGCAAGTAAGCTTAGAAGCCAAACGTCTAATCACCGCACTCTTAGATGCCGAAACCAACGTTAGAGGATACGATATTAGCCGCCGCTCCGAATTTTTGTATCCCTACAAAAGAGCAATAGTTATTATTCCCAATTCTCTCAAACAACTCAAAACATTAGTTGCCGCTAATCCCTCACAAAATCAGCGACTTGAGCAAATTCAAGCACTCAGCCTCAAAAGAATTGATTTATTAAATCGCAACATCCAATTGATAAATCGTCAAAATAATCTGATAGGACAACCAGAATTAGTCGCAAATCTTCTGGAAGGCAACCAGGCAATGGAGCAAACCAGAAAACAAATTGAGGAATTTATTGCTGAAGAAGAACGCTTGCAAATCGAGCGCAACCAACAATTACAAGCACAACAACAACTTACTTTGCTAGTACTAATTGTCTCAGCAGCCGTTGGGATTGGAGGTTCACTAATTGCTGCTTATTTATGGAAACGTTTAAACCAAAAACTTACAGAACGAGACCGCAATTTACAAGATAGTGAAGCTCGATACCGAATTTTAATCGAAAATTTTCCCAACGGCGCAGTGTTGTTATTTAACTCCCAATTACGCTATTTACTAGCTGATGGTTCAGGACTAGAAAGCGTTGGTTTATCGAAAGCACAACTAGAAGGCAAGACAATTAATGAAGCCTTCCCACCGGAAACTTGTCAGTTAATTGAGCCAATTTATCGTCGTGCCATTGCCGGATCAGCTACTACCATCGAAATTTCTCATGCTGAACGAACTTATCTAGAATATACACTGCCAGTTAGAGACGAAAACGGTGAAGTCTTTACAGGCATGGTTATGACTCAAGATATTACCGATCGCAAGCAAGTTGAGGAGCAACTTTATCAAGTTAACCGAGCACTGCAAACCTTGAGTGAGTGCAACCAAGCCTTAGTCCGTGCCAAAGATGAGGCAACTTTATTACAAGATATTTGTCAAATTATCACCAAATTTGGCGGCTATCACTCTGCCTGGATTGGTAATGCCGAAGAAAATAAAGCAAAAACAGTACGTCCAGTTGCTCAAGCCGGCTTTCCTAAAGGCTACCTGGAAAGTCTGCAAATTAGCTGGTCTGATACAGAAGCAGGCAGAGGTCCTGTTGGCATGGCAATTCGCACAGGCAAACCATGCATCACCCAAAACACCTTAACTGAATATAACTATGCACCTTGGCGCACCGCTGCTGTTTTACGTGGTTACACATCCTCAATTACCTTACCATTGCTAATCAACGAGCAAGTACTAGGTGCATTAAGCATCTACGCGGCTGAAAGTAATGCCTTTGACGAAGCTGAAATGCGGTTGCTCACGGAACTCGCCAATGATTTAGCTTATGGTATTGCTGCCTTGCGTACCACAATTAAGCACAAACAAGCAGCAGCAGAGTTACGGGAAACAAGTCAAACCCTCCAGGCATTAATTCAAGCTTCACCTTTGGCGATTATTACCATCGGATTGGATCGAGTTGTGAAAGTCTGGAACCCAGCGGCAGAGAGGCTTTTTGGCTGGAGTGAAGCAGAAATAATCGGGGTATCATTACCAACTGTTCCTGATGAGCGACAGGCTGAACTTCAGGCAATGTTTCAGCAACTTTTGCAAGGTGAGTCATTTACGGGAGTGGAGACACAACGACAAAGGAAAGATGGCACGTTAGTTGAGATTAGTCTCTCAATGGCACCGTTATTTGATGCAATAGGTAATGTCAATACAATTATGGGTATTATTGCTGATATTACTAAACCAAAGCAAATAGAACAAGAAATTATTCGACTTAATAAAAGCTTGGAACGTCGTGCCGTGGAAAGTGAAACGCGCTACCAGCAAATTGTGGAACTGGCAGAGGAAGGAATTTGGGTAGTGGATGACCAAGCTAAGACGATTTATGTCAATCAGGCAATGGTAAAAATGCTTGGTTACAGCGAGTCAGAAATGTTGGGTTGTCCGATTTTTGATTTTATTAGTGATATCAAAGATGATAACGGCTGTTCTTTGACATCTCTTGGCAAGCATACTGAGGTGGAACGCTGCGAACAAAAGTTAAAAACGTCTTCTGGTCAAGATTTGTGGGTTTATATGTCAGCAAGCCCGGTACTAGATGAGCAGGGGGAAATGTTGAAGTCTTACGTTTTAGTTTATGACATCACTGAACGCAAAGAAGCTGAAGACCGCTTGCGAGAAAGTAGCGAAAGAATTAGTTTGGTTAATGCCCAATTAGCGAGAGCAACGCGCCTTAAGGATGAATTTTTGGCAAGTATGAGTCATGAATTACGGACTCCTTTAAATGCTATTTTAGGACTTTCGGAAGCTTTACAAGAAGAAGTGTATGGTCCGCTAACAGTAAAGCAGCATCGCTCATTAAAAACAATTGAGCAGAGTGGTCAACATTTGCTGGAATTAATTACTGATATTTTAGACCTTTCTAAGATTGAATCAGGCAAAATGGAGTTGCAAAAAGCGCCAACTTCCCTAATTAATCTTTGTGAGTCGAGTTTGGCTTTTGTGAGGCAGCAAGCACATCAAAAAAATCTGATTCTTAGTTCTAAGACTACTCAGTCGTTAGAATTACTTGAAGTTGATGAACGCCGTATCAGACAAGTTTTGGTAAATTTATTGAGTAATGCGGTGAAATTCACTCAAGATGGTGGTGAAGTTGCCTTAGAGGTTGAGCTTGATGCAGATGCGGAAGTTGTAAAGTTGAGGGTTAGTGATACTGGAATTGGTATTGCTCCAGAAAATATTGATCAGCTATTTAAGCCTTTTGTGCAACTTGATAGTAGTTTGTCTCGACGCTATGCTGGTACGGGTTTGGGTTTGGCTTTGGTGCGGCGTTTGGTAGAATTACACAATGGTAGTGTGACTTTAGAAAGTGAGGTTGGTAAAGGCAGTTGTTTCACCGTATCTCTGCCTTGGAAGGCGGAACCGAGACAGATACCACAAATTGAGCTTGAGTGGGATTCTTCAAGTTTAAATCAGGCTTTGATTGTGGAAGATTCAGAAACGATAGCTAAACAGTTAGCTCGTTATTTGGCTGAAATTGGTGCTAATGCGATGATTTATCCAGCGGGTGAGGGTTCCTTGGAGGCAGCGCTTTTCTCAAAGCCAGAGGTGATTATTTTGGATCTTTTACTGCCCAATTTGTCAGGTTGGGAAATTTTAAGTAAGCTGAAAGATAACCCTGCAACACGGCAAATTCCGGTGATTATTATGTCTGTAATGGATGAACGATCGCGTGCTTTTGAACTTGGTGCAGCAGATTATTTGATTAAGCCAATTTCACGCCAGCAATTGCAGTCAGCCTTGACACGGGTGTTTGGAGAAACGCCTCAATCTTCTGAGCGTACGGCATTAGTTGTGTTACCAGAAGAGGGTGATTTTAGCGGCGATGCTGTAGATTCTACTGCCATAACGCGATCGCCTTTAATTTTGTTGGTAGAAGATAATGAAGCTAATGTTGCTACTTTAATCGACTATTTGCAAATTCAAGACTATCAAGTATGTATATCACAAAATGGTCGAGAAGCTGTCGATATGGCTAAGGAGAAAAAACCAGATTTAATCTTAATGGATATTCAGATGCCAGAAATGGATGGAATAGAAGCCACTCATCTCATTCAGGCTGATCCTGACACTGAAAACATCCCGATCATTGCTTTAACTGCTTTAGCTATGCCAGGAGATCGTGAGCGCTGTTTGGCAGCAGGTGCAAAAGACTATTTAACGAAACCTGTCAGCTTAAAACAACTACAAAAAGTTATTAGTAAACATTTGAAAATTATTAAATAAGCTCTTCTCAACATAACTATTTTAATTTTATCTGTTTGAATAAAATAAAACAATTGATAACTCATGTTTTAATTTCAACTAGACCTTACAATCAAATTTTTAGGTGTTCAAATGGCTCAGAAAAGCTCTATATTGGTTGTTGACGATGAACCGCATGGATTTGATGTTATTGAGGCACATTTATATCGAGAAGGTTATGATTTAACTTATGTTTCTAGTGGCATCGAAGCATTAAGTTGTTTAGATAATATTAAACCAGATGTCATCTTGTTGGATGTGATGATGCCAGACCTAGATGGTATCGAGGTTTGCCGTAAAATCAAGTCCCATCCACAACATAAACATATTCCAATTATTATGGTGACAGCACTGAATTCAAAAGAAGATTTAGCGCGTTCTTTTGAAGCTGGTGCTGATGATTTTTTGACAAAACCTGTTAGCGGAATTGAACTCAGAGCAAGAGTGCGATCGATGTTGCGTATTAAGCAGCAGTATGATTGTCTGCAAACTACATTGCATCTAAGAGAAGATCTTTCTAATATGATTGTTCATGATCTAAGAAACCCCTTATCAAAAATTATTGCGGGTGGTAGCTTACTATTAGAAAGTGACTTAGATGAAGAAGATATTAAAGATGTGCAGTTGATTCTTAATGCAGGTCGTCAGCTTAATTCCTTGATTAACGATTTGTTGATTTTGACCAAAATGGAAGCAGGGAAAATGCTACTTAATTGTGTTGAAGTCGATCTAAATAAATTAGCGACAACAGCTTTATCAGAGTTTACTGGAGTTGCAGCTTCCAAAGAAATTAACCTCGAAAGTCAGTTAGCAAAACAAATTAATCCTGTTTATGTTGATGCCAATTTAATCGGTCGTGTCTTCGATAACTTGCTTTCAAATGCTTTGAAATTTTCTCCGCGTCAAACTACAATTACTTTAATAGTTGATTACTTAGAATCAAAAGTAGAAAAATATATAGAGAGTGATTGTACTAATTCTCTAGAGAATATTGGCACTGATACTCAACCAAAACAGGTAATGATTCGGCTTTTTGATCAAGGACCGGGAATTCGCGAAGACTTAAAACAGCAAATTTTTGAAAAATATGAAGTGGGAAAGGTTATGAGTGGCTTTTCTCAATTTGGTTTGGGTTTAGCTTTTTGTAAAATGGTTGTTGAGGCACACAATGGAACAATATTTGTTGAAGAAAATAAACCTTGCGGGTCAATTTTTACGGTCGTTATTTGAAGAATAAATTTAAATAAAGAATACTTATAATTTACTGTTTGCTACTAGTGCATTTCCTCATATTGATCATAAGCGCGGTTGATCGCAACAGCCCTTTCATGGGCTCCAGCACTTTTATTAATATCTGGGTGAAACATTCCTAACAAACTTCGGTAAGCTTTTTTTACATCATCTTTAGAAGCATCGGGTGTCACACCTAGCACTTCCCACCATTCTCCAGAACTAGGTGTTAAGATTTCTTCTATTAGTTCCCAAGATGCTCCATAGACAACTTGATAAACTTGATTTAAAGGAGCTATGCCTAATTTTAACTGAGCTATTTTATGCCATTCAATAAAAGCATTTCTAATTAAATGTTTATCAGATCGGAGGGCAAATTTCCCTCTTTTAGAGAAGCTAGAAAAGTTTGTTTTTGAAGATGGGTTACTTTTTTCTGGATTAAAAAATGGATTCCCTCCCGGTAATGCCTCAAGTACTAACCTAACTAAAGTATTTGGTTCTGGTAAAGTTAAAAGTGCTGTTAATTCAGGACAAAATTGCCGAAATTCAGGAGATTTTCTCCACGACCAATAGTTAATATTTGGCTTTGCTAAATCGCTTTGGTAAGTTGGTAATTTAGCCGTTTGTTCAACCGTTGGCATTCCGGCAGCGCGGTAAGTTTTATATTCAACTGTTAGCGAGTTTTGATTAACTCGAATATAAAAACCTGCTCCTGATTCTTGTAAACGAATAAAACCACTGCCCCACTGGCGTAAATATTCATGCAAATTTTCTCGATCTAAGGTGCGGTTAGGAATACCTTTGCGAAGTATTTGATCTAAAAATTTCCTGGTAAATTCAATAGCTTTGATATGAGTAGGGAGGCTTTTATTTGTTTCTATTTCAATGCAATCAAACTCACCAGGAAGATTAGTAACTTGTGCTTTGGCTTTGAAACTAATAAATTTTGCCCGTACCATTGGCAAGGCAGAAATAACAGCAGTTTTGTAAGTTTCAGTGTAAATTTCTTTGTTTTCCCAGATTCGTTTTGCTTCTATAATAATCGCTTTTTCTATTGCTAAATCTTCACCTAAATTTGCTGGCTGTTGGTGTTTAGGAATTGCCTGACGTGAGTCATAAAGCCAATAGCAGGGAAGTCTCTCGCTAGGAGGGTATAGGCATCCGTCAGGACCCAAATTATCTCCTGGTTTTAGTCCCGCTTTAAAAAGTTCGCTCTTGGTTTTTAGGTAGCTTGGTACGTCCGCCCAGCGCTTAAAGCGATGAACACCAGGACATCCGCTTGTAGGATGCGATCGCCATTTCCAATGGCAGATTGTACAATAGCAGCCGTAATCAGTTTGAATTAGGTTGTGTTTGGTCAAAACAGCTCCGTAGCACTATTAATATCGACGTGTTTTCGCTCTTCCTGGTTGCTTAACCAAAAGTAAGCCAATTTTTTGCTATGGAACCTCATTTTGGAAAACCTTGTTCCATCAGCTCTGTTTGAGAAAGACAGCGAATAAAAAGGTATCCAAAACTAATGTAATCGCAAGCTTTTCTAAGTGCCAAGTCAGCGCCAAGGACTACAGGCTAAGTTTAGGATAATACTTATTGACCAAATTCGGCTCTTGCTTGCTCAACAATTTCAACGGTAACTACCTCTAAGTAAGCTTCTTGAGCGATTTGCTCAATTCGTTTTCGCGCTTGGAGACGAACAAAAAAAGGAATATTTCTCAGTTTAATTTTGGCTTCTGGCGTCCATTGCAAGACGCCTGTAAAATCTGAACTATTCATATTTTCAAGCCCCAATAACTAGCCAGCACTTTATCTTAAAACACTACTTACTCATTAATTTATATTTTATCTGAATGTTTGAATTAAATTGTTAAACTTTATTAAAAATACAAAATACAACTAGCTTAGTTTCCTTTTATGAGGCAGTTTGCTGTTGTTAACCTTGTTACTCTGAGCAATTAACTTAATTCTATAAAATAAACTGAATATTTATTAAAAGCATGATTTTGCTGCCAAAAACTAATTGTTGAAGTTGATATTCAAAGTGCATTATCGTTAACAACTGCTTTACTACAACAAAAATCAGTTTTTGACGTATTCAAAGATTTGCACTCCTAAATCTCTATCCTAATTATTCAAAATACTTATGAAATTGTTTAAAATATAGCCGCATACTTATATTGTGATAATATCACTAATATCTGCTCAAATCTAAGCTATCAAAGAATAGTCTTAATAACCAGTCACTCATCAAGTTAATATCTGCATAATTTGAGCCAAACTGTTACATAAGCAATATTTTGGGGAACACTATAAGTTGAATCTAGCTTACTAATGCTGTCCACAATAGAAAAATAATGCACAACAGCAATACTTATGGTTTAAATTTTTAATAAAAATATATTAATACATTTAAAAAAGCTTTGAGCAAGGATAAATATACATGATGCTTATTCACTCTGTAAATAAAATCACAAAAACTCAACAGCCAGTGTCTTCTAAATATTTGCAAAAACAGCTTCCGGATACTTTGGTAATAACTTATCTCCAGATGAAAGATTGGAGTGAATTTCGTCCAGCATATCTTAATTATCCTGATGGGATTAAAGTAATGTGCATGGATACGCCAGATGTCGATTTTTATCGCTTTTTATATACATCTATTGGTAAGCAGTGGCGCTGGAGCGATCGCTTATCCTACTCTGATGACCAAATTAAGTCACTTCTAAGTGTTCCTGGAACCAGTATTCACGTTCTCTATGTAGCTGGCGTACCTGCTGGCTATATTGAATTAGCAAAGCATATTGAAAATAAATCAGCAAAAATACACTCCACTCAGATTGTTTATTTTGGGCTAAGACCAAGTTATCTTAGTCGAGGACTGGCTAAACATTTGCTCAGTCATGGTATTGCTTATGCTTGGAATAAAGGTACTCAACGCTTGTGGACTCAGACCTGTAACTTAGACAATTCTCACGCTTTAGAAAACTACCTAAACCGTGGTTTTAAAACTTATAAAGTTGAAAAAAAGCCCATGCCGGAGCATTATTGCAACCTTTAATATATTAAGTTGAGGCTAACTAAATAAATCAGCGTTTTCGCAAAACAACTAAGCTAAAATTACGCCATAACTATAACCTTATGTTTCTATATATTAGCAATTTACGGATTGTAAAAATGCCATTTGTAAGAGTTTATTTTCTTAAGCTGACACGGAAACAGCTAAAGTGTATAGTAAATAAGGCTTAGAAATTTCATTAATGAAATAATCAAAAGTCAAATTAAAATGTGGTGTGATTTTGTGGGATAATTTGGTACAATGAAAAATCTACAACAGTTATTATATACAAGCTTCCTACTAACAGGAGTTCTAGCCGTACCAGTCGCAGCTCAGACAGTTAATACAGAAACTCGTTCAGCTTCAACAACCGCTACACAGATTAGCAATGAATTAGATCAGGCAAGTATTGTACCGCTATTCACATTGCCAGAATCGGCTCAAACCAGAGAATCGCTAACGGCAACATCACAAAAAGTAGCAGAAGTTCCGAGCGAATCGGAGTTACCAAAAACTCCCTTGCTGCAGCTAGAAGTAGCTAATCCTACCCCAAGCGACAAAACAACAAGCATAACTCAAATATCAGAAACCCTTCCCACCGAAAACAACAACGAGTCACAGACAGAAACCGACTCAATGGATCAAGTCACCAACGTTAGCCAACTGCGAGACGTAGCACCAAGCGACTGGGCGTATGAAGCGCTACGCTCATTAGTAGAACGTTATGGCTGTATCGCAGGTTATCCTGACGGCACATTCCGGGGCAACCGTGCCATGAGTCGCTTTGAATTTGCCGCCGGCTTAAACGCTTGTTTGCAGCAAATTGAAAAATTAGTAGCAGGTGCAGGCAGCGATTTTGCCACCCGAAGCGATTTAGAAACATTACAACGTTTAGTCAGCGAATTTCGTCCTGAACTTACCACTATTGGCAAGCGCGTTGACACCTTAGAAAGTCGCACTACTCGTTTAGAAGAACGTCAATTTTCTACCACAACCAAACTATTTGGACAAGCCATTGTTGGCATTCAAGGACGTAGTGAAAATAGCTTTGACTTCTTCCCCCCCAACCGACTACAAGACAACGGTACAAACATCAACTTAGTTAATAGTCTGCAACTAAGCTTACTAACTCAGTTTAGTCCTCGCAGTTTATTAGTGACAGGACTCGCTGCTGGTAATGGTAACAACAACTCTACCCGTTTAGCAGAATATACCTCACTCGGCTATGAAACGGGTACTAATAACAACCTAGAAATTAGTGACCTCAACTATCGCCAATTGTTCGGCAGTAAATTTGCCTTAATTGTTGGTCCCGTTGCCGTTAACCCCGTTAACGTTTTCCGGGGTGTAAATCGGATTGAAAGTGCCGGTTCTGG
>JBATUR010000111.1:0-13144 GCA_049671305.1 Coleofasciculaceae cyanobacterium | reverse complement strand
TTAGCCGCTCTAAGCTACTCGATATAGCTTTTGAGTGGCGCTAAGTTTTTTAGGTCTGTTAATTTAAGATTACATGATTTAGGTTGAGTTATTTCGGTAACTCAGTCAAGAGATTTTTACATTTCTTTAGATACCTTGATTAGAGGAGTATAGATACCGAAAATTGCTGTAAATTCCGGCTATCTGGTCAACAGGGCTAGTTGAGCATTACTAACTTGATCCAAAGAAAGCTCTAGTGTAAAAAAAGATTGAGATATATCCGGATTTCAGTACTAGTAGAGACTAATGTAGAGAAGTCAGGATTTATTTGTAACAAAAGCGTCATAAACAGCAATAAACTAAGTAAAAATTACTCTTAAATTTCAGCCGCCCCATTTTTATTAACTATGACTGTAATTCAACCATCTGACCGAGGGCGTAAACCAACTCCCCGCACTGTTGGACGCAATTACCAATCGATATTTGTCATGCTCACCGTCAGTGTCTTCCTGTTGGGAGGTATTGGCTCACGATTAGCATATCTACAGCTAGTTGAAGGTAACCGTAACCGTCAGTTAGCCGACAATAACCGTATCCGTCTGATACCCAAACCACCTGTAAGGGGTAACATTTTTGACCGTAAGGGCAAAATTCTTGCCAGTAGCCAGCTATCACACGCCGTTTATTTGTGGCCCATTGCCCGCAAGAAAGCCGAATGGCCCGCTACCCTCAGCCGTCTTGCGGATATTTTAAAGATTCCCGAAGCCGAAATTCAAAAACGCTTAGAGCAAGCGGGATATAACTCACCCTCCTTAATTCGGATTGCCCGTGGTATAAGTCACGCTCAAATTACCGCCCTGGCTGAATATAGTAACCAACTACAAGGAGTAGAGGTTGATATCGAAGCCGTCCGCAACTACCCCAACGGCGAGTTAGCGGCTCATATTCTCGGTTATACCGGAGAATTGAACGACCAAGAGCTAGAAAGGCGCAAAGCAGAAGGCTATCGCATGGGCGATATTGTCGGTCAAATGGGCGTGGAGGAGTCTTTTGAGAAGCAGCTACGAGGCGAATGGGGCGGTCAGCAAGTGGAGGTTGATGGAGCAGGTCAAGTCTTAAGGATACTTGGTCAGAAGCAAGCCAAAGCGGGTCAAGACGTGCACCTGACCTTGGATTTAGAGTTACAAAAAGCCGCAGAAGCAGCATTAGGCGATCGCAAA
The DNA here is from genome assembly GCA_049671305.1 of Coleofasciculaceae cyanobacterium. Classification (GTDB taxonomy): domain Bacteria; phylum Cyanobacteriota; class Cyanobacteriia; order Cyanobacteriales; family Coleofasciculaceae; genus CADCTM01. Next base: position 11,945 of record JBATUR010000111.1, on the reverse strand, counting down.
GGAGCAATTGTCGCCCTCGATCCCAACAACGGCTCTGTTTTGGCGATGGTAAGTCGTCCCACCTTCGACCCCAACATCTTCTCGCGGCGCATTACTGCCAACACCTGGAAAGAACTACAAAGCAAAGGCACACCCTTCGTCAACCGGGCGATGCGAGGTTTTCCCCCTGCTAGTACCTTCAAAGTCGTCACAGCAGCAGCCGGCATGGAGTCGGGCAAATATCCACCCAGTACCGTTTTACAAACCTTTGCCGCCCTGAATGTTGGTGGCACATCTTTTGGTGAGTGGAATCAAGCTGGATTTGGACCCCTGGGCTTTGTGGGGGCAATGGCAATTAGTAGTAATACTTTTTTTGGTCAAATCGGTCGCGGCGTTGGTGGACCGACACTAATCGACTGGTCGCGTCGCTTTGGCTTTGGTCAAAAAACCGGCATTGAAATCTCAGAAGAATCACCAGGTTTAATTGCCGATGATGCCTGGAAGCGCAAAGAATATCAATGGGAATGGACAACGGGCGATACCGTTAATATGTCGATTGGGCAGGGCTTTACCCAAGTCACCCCCCTACAACTTGCCGTGATGTTTGCTGTGCCTGCAAATAATGGCTATCGTGTCAAACCCCACCTACTCAAAGATAATGAACAGACTAAGCAATGGCGGCAGTCTTTAAATCTGAAGCCCGAAACCCTAAGTGTACTGCGAGATGGACTGCGGCAAGTCGTTTCAGCAGGTACAGGTACGGTATTAAACGAAGGACTACCAAATGTAGCGGGTAAGAGTGGAACCGCAGAAGCGCCGCCTGGTGAAGTCCACACTTGGTTTGGTGCTTATGCCCCAGCAAATAAGCCAGAACTTGTCGTTATCGCCTTTGGTGAACATTCTGGTGGTGGTGGTGGTAAGACCGCAGGACCAATTGTGCGTAAAGTGATGGAGGCATATTTTAATAAAGGCAAACCAAAACCAGCTAAACCAAAACCAACAGAGGAGAATCAAGCATCAGCAGAAAACCGTGATTGAGATTACCTTAATAGTTAGCAGACAAAAACCAGAGTTTAATTGATCCCTATCACTAAAGGACGATCATTATCTAGCTAAACTAAATGATGGCTCAATGTGCTTTTTGATTATATGTCTCAAAATCTTGTCGTTCAGCTTCGATTAAATATAGTAAATCCACCTCAAAAGGATTTTTTAGAAAATGGGGTACAAATGATCTTGTAAAAAAAGTGAAACGGCTTTCTAGAAAGCAAATTGAGGAGATACAGTTGAGCTTTTTGGCAGTACTCTATTGGTCTAATTTTGACTTTTTGAAGTTTTGATTATTCTAATCCAGCTCATAGTTCCTTACCCTTTGGACTGGATAACTGAAAATCGCCGCAAATTTAGGTAATTTGGCATTGTCACTTAGAGCTACTTTCTGTTAACTTGAGACATCTTCCTATTCTGAAACGAAGCATCTTATTTTTGAGTTTGTTGATCTGTTGTTAAGTTGTGTCTTTAATTGGTTTAAAATCAGAAGTTTTTGTTCTGTGGAAATACAGCCCTTAAATGCCGATTCCTCAAGCCCTCAAATGCTTGCTTGGTTGAGGTTCTGATTAGATAGTTAGTAAAGTCGCAATTAATAATAGAGACATGACTTGCCCTGCAAGATATGGTAAGGAAAGATACCGCCATTGAGGTAATTGTGCGCTATGGAGGGAAATGCGAACTTAGTGTTGCATACGCTCTGTGCCGTTGCTAATACCAGCAAAGCACTGACGTTACCGTACAAAGCTCAGATTTTGAAATTAAGCATCGAGGCACTAACTGCCGCAAAGTCGGGTCAGTTATGTCAGGATTTGAAAAATATGAGTCGGGGTTGCACTATTATGGCGGCATCGGTATGGGTGTCCCAGCAAAAGGTTGACTATAAAGAGGTTGAGGCAACTTGACAAGCCCAACGACACCGATATCAAGGATGAACGCAGTTTCTTTCAAGGACGGCACACCAGTCATTTTGGTGGTAGACGACGATCAATTTACACGGCAGTTACTCCGTCGTGTTATGGAAAAAGAAGGCTACCAGGTAGTTGAGGCAGCCAACGGTGAACAAGGTTTAGATGCCTATAAGCGCATCAAACCTCATCTTGTCTTGCTAGATGCCTTAATGCCTGTGATGGATGGTTTTACCTGCTGTACCGAGCTACAACAGCTTGGGAACGAAAAGGTGCTTGAGCAAGAGGTCTTTGTGGACGAAGCCTTTCAAGATGCCGCACGTACCCCTGTGCTAATGATTACAGGTCTTGAAGACCAAGAATCGGTAGACCGCGCTTTTGCTGTGGGTGCAACAGACTACTTAACTAAACCAATTCATCTGGCGGTGCTGCGTCAGCGGGTGCGGCGAATTATTCAACAATCTCAACTTTATCAAAAACTAGAAATTGCCAATCGTGAGTTACAGCGCCTTGCTTCTTTGGATGGACTAACGGGTGTGGCAAATCGACGCCGCTTTGATGAGTACCTAGATGCCGAGTGGCAACACTTAGCACGGGAAAAATTGCCCCTGTCTCTGATTTTGTGTGATATTGACTTTTTTAAGAAATATAACGACACATATGGTCATCAAGCAGGTGATGCCTGTTTGCGGCGGGTTGCTGATGCTTTGCGCTTTTGTGCAAGACGTTCAGTTGATTTAGTCGCTCGCTATGGTGGAGAAGAATTTGCGGTAGTTTTGCCTAATACCACCGATATTGGTGCGACTTTGGTTGCCGAAGAAATTCGTACGGTTGTGAATGCTCTAGAAATTGCCCATGCTCAATCAGCAGTGAGCGAACACGTTACCCTTAGCTTGGGTGTTGCCTGTATGCAGCCTTGCCACAATGCCACGCCCTCTATGCTAATTGCCTCTGCTGATGCGGCATTATATAAGGCAAAAGCGGCAGGGCGTAATATGTATTTTCCGAGAATTTCTGTTTCTTAAATAATAGTTGTAATTTTTGTCAAGTTTTTAGTTCTACAAATCCCCAACTTCTAGAATGATTTCAGGGTTAAACTCCAGAAGTCGGGGATTTTTAGTAAAAGATGCAGTCTGAAATCATCAACTATTCTGCAAGCTCATTTCACCACGTCGGTAAAGTTCACGGGCATAATCTGTCCACATTCCTTGTCCCCAATAGCGAAAACAACTGGTTTCAAGTAACATATTATTCAGCAAAGCTTCACGATAGCGAGCTTGTTGGGTCAAGTTTTCTGATGAATCTGATTGTTGCCAAGCATCAAGAGTTTGATGAAACAAAGCACTCAGTTTATTCATCGGTGTCAAAACATTTTCATAGCCATTTACCCAACTTAAATGATTCGTCCAAGAAGCTCCATCCATGTGAAAATTGGGATTGATTTCCTTCAATTCGGCGATCGCATTGGCAACTGCTTCCGGCGTACAATTATTTTCTGAAACTCTTGACCAGATTTGATGCTGACCAATTGGCTGACAAGTTGGATAATCATCTATCGTACAACCTGCTGACTCAATTAGCTCCAAATATTCTGTCCCCGTCACACCTACAACACCTGATTTGCCATCGCCTTGCCCTGCCATTTCTTCCCACGCCCGATGAAATCCACCCGGAAACTCATTCATCATCACCCCGCCATTTTCACCATCACCAATTTGAGAAACAATGGGCGGAATTAAAACATTACCAACTTGTTGTTTTGATAAAGTTTTAGCCTCATAATAAGGCTGCATCTGAGCTACTAACTTTGTATCAGAACCTTGAGTTTTAATTAAAGCAGTAATACTCAAAGTTTCACCATGAGAATTACGTGCAACTAAACGATGAGGTAAATGCTTGTATTGCAAAGATTCACCTGTTAAAGTCTCAACAGAATGCTCTTGAACTAGTAACCAACGATAGCCAGATTCCTTGAGTGCTTTGATAAATTCATACAGCGTATCAGGATGATTAGGAATAGCCATTTCTGGAGGTGAAAAGCCTTTTACCCTGGCTAATGCTTCCCAACCAAAAATTGCCGCAAAATGATGTTGCCAAGCTTGAATATGCAACTTAATATCAGGAATTGGCGTAGAAGGAACCACTGCATGACTCCACATTGTGCCTAGCCATTCCACATAAGGCTGATAAGTTGGATCGATGGTAATGCGCTTGAGATTATCAAGAATATCACCTCGCCCCATTGCCCTGAGTCCCCAAAGCAGATTTCCCGAATAATCTAGCATGACGCGGGGATTACAACCTTTGGCAACTAATTCGGGAATGAAATCTCCCATGCGACTATAGCAATAGGCAAATGGTCCTGCATTATGGTTATCGCCTTCGCCTTGATGCTCCTGCATATACTGTAAATGACCGATCAGTGCGCCATTTTCGCCAGCGGGGACGGTTGGCTGATGCATATGAAGTGCGATCGCAAATGTTGCGGTTATTTTTTCTAGCTGCAAATTTGTCTGAGGCAAAAATACAGGTTTATTATGGTTCACTACCTCGGAAACTTCTGCTTCCCAACCGGAAATATTCGGCAGTCCATCAATAAGTTCAGCTAATTGGGGTCGCAGTGTTTGGGGAGATGAAGAAGGCATTTAGGGTTACTCTAAAATTGAGGTAATACGATTAGTTTATGTGTTCTTCTTCTCTTACTTAAATTTTTCTGCTTTCTGTTGCCTTTAGCTTACCCATTAACTTGGTAATTAATGATTAACTCGTTCACTCAAAGTCTTGCTATTAAAGAATTTGCACAATTTCTTGGCAACTGAATCAAGCTGTTTTAACTGTTACTTAAATTTGTTTAGTGAATCGTGGCTTAAAGCAGCTTATCTGGTTTACAACTGTATAAGGGTTGACCATACTAGACAAGGTATGCGATCGCTTAAATCTAGGTTTTTGAGCAAAAGCTAAGGACGCCATAATTTCAAGGTAAAGGAGAAGCCGCTTCTGTGCAACCAGACTTGCAAGGTTTAGAAATTACACTAGGAGAACTCAAGCATCTCAGTGGCGTTGATCCTACTGAAGTCTTTCGCCCTTTAATGCTTGATAATTCCCAAGAGCGTTTAAGTTTTTTGTTTCAAGAATTAGTTTTGAGTCTTGCTCTGACACCAATTCTTGTTGGCTTACTGCACGTTTTTATTATTCTACCCTTAATTGGTGATTCACTTCTTATCACCTTAGCTACTTTAGTTTTTGTGCCAATTTCTATTGTGGTAGTACGGTGGTTTTGGTTGCAACGCCATAGCCCGACGGCTTTATGCTACTTGCTTGATGAAGTAGAACGCTACAATGCTGTGATTAAAGCGATACATATTAATGACCAGTTGGAGGCAGTAGGAACAACTTTTAGAAGTATTAGCGATCGCCAAAAAGTAATTGAAGCCCTAACTCTCACCAAAGAAGATTTAGTCAGAGCGATCAGAGCTGAACGAATTTTACGAGAAAATAAGAGCTTTTTGCTAGGAAATCCTGAGTTATTGGCAACCAATTTAAGAACTTTGCAGACTATACAAATAAATGACCAAGCTAGTGAGTATGGACGGCTTTTAAATGAAGCGTTGCAAATAGCAGCTAGTGTTCAAGAAGAGATGGGAAAATTAAAAAATAAGCGTTAATTAAAGGTCTTTCAATTTGGGCGAATATTTGGTATGATATTTCTTATAATGGGAAGATAAGCAACTTTTTTAAAAATGTCACCACTTCCATTATTAAATAATACCACAAATGCTTTTAAATTACAAAAGAAAGCCTCAAAAAAAACAAAATTTTTGTATTAAAAATTAATAATAACTTCCCGAATAGCAACCCAATTTTCAAAATATCAAATCTAGAGAAAATCCCCTAAGCAAAACGAAGTTTTTAACACAAAACATTGTAAATTAGGTAAATATTTATCCATTAACATTCCCATTAACAATGACAACAAAACCCAAAATAATTGTCCTAGACGATGACCCAACAGGCTCTCAAACCGTTCATAGTTGCCTATTGCTAACACGCTGGGACGTTGAAACATTACGCCTAGGATTAGCAGACAACTCACCCATATTCTTCGTCCTAACCAATACCAGATCCCTAACACCAGAACAAGCAGCAGCCGTTACAACAGAAGCCTGCCACAACCTAAAAATCGCCTTAGCTGCCGAAAAAATCACAGATTTCCTAGTCGTTAGTCGTAGCGACTCCACACTACGAGGACACTATCCAATTGAAACCGATGTCATTGCCCAAGAAGTCGGTCCCTTCGATGCCCATTTTTTAGTACCAGCCTTTTTTGAAGGAGGAAGAATTACCGAAGCTAGCATTCATTACCTAATCATTGATAGCGTACCAACACCAGTCCACGAAACCGAATTTGCTCGTGACTCAGTATTTGGCTATACTCATAGTTACTTGCCAGATTATGTCGAAGAAAAGACCAAAGGCAGGATTTCTGCTAATTCCGTCGAGCGATTTCTCCTAGCAGATATTCGCAACGGCAGCGTCACCAGACTTGCGAATTTAACTAACAATCAATGTTGCGTCGTCGATGCTCAAACTCAAGCCGACTTAGATAAATTCGCCGCCGACATTCTCAGTATGGCTCAAACAGGCAAACACTTCCTGTTTCGTAGTGCCGCCAGCCTTCTCACCTCCCTTGCCAACCTAGGATCTCAGCCTGTAGCTGCCGAAGATATGGCACAATATGTACGGCAGGGCAAACCAGGAGCAATTATTGTCGGTTCCCATGTCAAGAAAACCACACAACAGTTAGAACAACTACTCAAAGCACCAGGCATTGTGGGAGTAGAAGTAAATGTAGCTGATTTGCTTGATCAATCGAAAAAACCAACAACACTTTTAGCAAATATTTTAGAACAAGTTCACACAATACATACTGAGGGCAAAACGCCGGTAGTATATACCAGTCGCCAAGAATTAACCTTTCAAGACGTGCAAACAAGGCTAGAATTTGGTACAGCCGTTTCAGGATTATTGATGGACATTGTGCGAGGCTTACCCAAGGATATTGGCTTTTTAATTAGTAAAGGCGGCATCACCTCCAACGATGTCCTCAGTACAGGATTATCATTAAGGTCAGCGCGGTTACTGGGTCAAATTATTGCCGGATGTTCTATGGTAAAAACACCAACGGATCATCCTTTATTTCCTGATTTACCCGTGGTTTTATTTCCTGGCAATGTGGGAGATGCTGACGCCTTGGCTACAGCTTATGGTAGGTTGAGCTAGGTAAGGAAAACCGAGCTGTAATCAGTAAAATTGAAAAGCTTGAGGTTCTGGTAGACCCGTTGTGATTTGTGTCACAGAACCTTAAGACTTAGGTTACAGCCCAACAGTAATGCGCTTCACCTTTGGAAGCCATCAAATTCACCATTTTTTAGGACTTACCTCAATACCTTGAACAGAGAAATATCTGATGATGGCAACTTAGCAATTGATCAGGTATGTCAAGATATGCAATTTTCAGATCCAAGCATTCCCGAAGAATCTTTTGCTCCTACGGCATTAAAGAAGAAAAACTTGCTGCAAAAGCTGACTTCTTTAACAATGGCTCCAGAGCAACTATTAGACCAGTATGCCTCCGGAGAGCGTAACTTTCGGGGACTCAACCTAAGTTACCAAATCCTGGGTGGATTAGACTTAATGCGAGCCGATTTTAGCGGTGGCAAGCTAGACCATACCATATTAGAAGGAGCCAACCTAAACCGCGTCAACTTTAGTAAAGCCGACTTATCAGGGGCAAACTTACGTGGGGCTGAGTTAATTTGGGCAAACTTGCAGGGAGCAAACTTGCGGGGGGCAAACTTACGCGGCGCTGACTTGAGTGGGGCAGACTTAGGAGGAGCCGACTTAACAGATGCAGACTTAGGAGGGGCTATTTTACCAGACGGATCAATACTTTTAACCAGTAATCCTGCCAGTCTGCTACGTTTTTCAAGTAAATAATTACCATAATTTCAGGAGTTATCAACCGTGTCGTAGCTCATTGAGGTACGATGTCCTGAGAGTTTGTTGTGCCAACTGGAAAATCCTTTATTGAATGACTTCTGATCCTGCCCCGCTTCCACCAATACCAGCACCCCCAAGCGACTTAATTGTAGAGTCACAAATTCAAGTACGCTTAAAAACAGAAGGGAAACGGCTACTATTAATTTTGCCACCAGAAGGCGAAACAGCCAGTGCTACCAATTGGTCAGATCTTTGGCAGCAACTTAAGCAGCGCTTGAATGCAGGCGATCGCTTTTGGCAAGGGCAGGCTAAAGTACATCTCATGGCACAAGACAGATTATTAGATGGACAAAAGCTCAAAGCAATTGCCGATGCCTTAGCAGAAGTGGAACTACAACTAGTACGAGTGTATAGTAGTCGCCGACAAACAGCAGTCGCTGCAGCCACAGCAGGCTATTCTGTCGAACAACAACCACCAACACTTTCTTTAAATCAAAAGCCCAAAGAAGCCGGTACTTTACTAAGCGAACCATTATATTTACAAATAACTGTGCGATCGGGTGTGGCGATTCGTCATCCTGGCACTATTGTTGTATTAGGAGACATCAATCCGGGCGGCGAAGTCGTTGCTGATGGTGATATTTTTATTTGGGGGCGTTTACGAGGAGTGGCTCATGCTGGTGCCTCCGGCAATCGAAACTGTCGGATTATGGCACTGCAAATGGAACCTACTCAACTTAGGATCGCCGAACTAGTAGCCCGTGCACCAGGGACACCACCCGCTCAGTTTTATCCGGAAGTCGCCCATGTTACCCCGGAAGGAATACGCATCACCAGAGCTACGGATTTTGCTAAGACCCACTTGTTATTGAATTCATGAGTCGTATTATTGTCATCACCTCTGGCAAAGGAGGGGTGGGTAAAACTACAGTTACTTCTAACTTAGGCATGGCGATCGCTAAATTGGGTCGTCGCGTTGCCCTTGTCGATGCCGATTTTGGTCTGAGAAACTTAGACTTACTGCTAGGACTAGAAAATCGCGTGGTGTATACCGCCGTCGATGTTTTAGCAGGGCAATGCCGCCTAGAACAGGCACTAGTCAAAGACAAACGTCAAGAAGGCGTCGTCCTCCTCCCCGCCGCCCAAAGCCGCACCAAAGAAGCAGTCAGCCCCGACCAAATGAAAAAACTCGTAGGGGCACTAACCCAAAAATACGAGTATGTAATTATTGATAGCCCAGCCGGGATTGAAATGGGCTTTCAAAATGCGATCGCTGCCGCCCAAGAAGCCCTAATCGTCACCACACCCGAAATCGCCGCAGTCCGAGACGCCGACCGCGTTGTTGGCTTATTAGAAGCTCAAGGCATCAAACGCATCCACCTGATCATCAACCGCTTGAAACCAAAAATGGTGCAAGCAGAGCAAATGATGTCCGTCCAAGACGTGCAAGAACTGCTTGCCGTCCCCCTGATTGGCGTCATTCCCGACGATGAACGAGTTATTGTTGCCAGTAACCGTGGCGAACCCTTAGTCCTGGCTGAAAACATCTCACTTCCAGGCGTGGCAGTGACTAACATTGCACGGCGACTCGAAGGCGAAAAAGTACCATTTCTTGACCTAATGGCAGAACACGGTAGCTTTATCAACCGCATCCGCCGCCTATTTCGGGGTTAAAACTTGACTAATGCCCCATCTTTGTATCTAGATCTTCACAACCCTTATCCAGGCTTATGATTAGCGAACTTCTTGAACGACTTTTTCCGGGGGCTACTGCCCGTAACAGTCGCGCGGAAGTCAAACGCCGACTTCAATTAGTCATTGCTCACGACCGCGCTGACCTCAGTCCACAGATGATTGAGGCAATGCGTAATGAAATCCTTGAAGTCGTCTCACGTTACGTTGAACTTGACATTGAAGGGTTGGAATTTTCTTTAGAAAGTAATCAAAGAGCAACAGCACTGATTGCTAATTTGCCCATTAGAAGAGTTAAAGAAGATCCAATTCCAGAAGAGTCGGTGGTGGTTTCTGAGGAAGCATCAGTAGAGCCTACTAAAGAAGCTTAAACGGCGTTGGTGACAGAGGAATAATATCCTTGCATAAATCATCAACATAAAGATGATATGTATAAAAGCAACCTAAAAAAGTTGACTTTGCTAAAGGCTGAGTCGGCAAACAACTATATCAATAGGGAATAGCCAGATGCCTTGCCATTTTCACCGCTTGGGCTTAGTTACAGCAACTGTGTTCGTGTCTCTAACTTCAACAATTAAACTACCTGGAATTTCTCTTGATTGGGTGTTATCAGCACAGGCACAAACGACTCAAGACAGAAGCAATGAGGCATTGCGGTTGAACAAAACTGGTCTTCGGCAGTTAAATACAGGTCAAGTTCGAGAAGCATTGCAAACGTTTGAGCAAGCTTTAGGTATTGTCAGAGCAATTAAAGATCGCGAAAGTGAAGGGGTAGTTCTCAACAAGATTGGGTTAGTTTACGACAATCTAGGACAGTATCCCCAAGCTTTGAAATACTTTGAGCAATCCTTGGTGATCAGCAAAGAAGTAGGTGATAAGTTGATGGAAGGGAGGACTCTTCACAATATTGGGTCAGTTTACGACAATCTAGGACAGTATCCCCAGGCTTTGAAATACTATGAGCAAGCTTTGGTGATCAGGAAAGAAATAGGCGACGAGGCAGGAGAAGGGGCTACTTTCAACAATATGGGGTTAGTTTACAACAATCTAGGACAGTATCCCCAGGCATTAAAATACTATGAGCAATCTTTGGCGATCGCTACAAAAGTAGGTGAAAGGGCAGGAGAAGGGGCTACTTTCAACAATATGGGGTTAGCTTACTGGAATCTAGGACAGTATCCCCAGGCATTGAAATACTATCAGCAAGCTTTGGTGATCAAGAAAGAAGTCGGCGACGAGGCAGGAGAAGGGTCTACTCTCAACAATATGGGGTTAGTTTACAACGATCTAGGACAGTATCCTCTGGCTTTGAAATATTATGAGCAAGCTTTGGTTATCCACAAAAAAGTCGAGAACAAGGCGATAGAAGGGTTTACTCTCAATAATATTGGGCTAGCTTACCACAAGCTCGGACAGTATCCCCAGGCTTTGGAATACTATGAGCAAGCCTTGGTGATCAGGCAAGAAGTCGGAGATAAGGCAGGAGTTGGGACTACTCTCAACAATATTGGATCAGTTTACAACAATCTCGGACAGTATGCCGATGCCGAAAAAACGCTATTCTCTGCCATTGAGGTTTTAGAGTCTCTACGACCTGGATTAACTGATGCCTCAAAAATCGCCATCTTTGAAATACAAGCACCTTCTTACCGCTTTCTACAACAAGCCCTAATTGCCCAGAATAAAACTAATATGGCATTAGAAATTGCTGAAAGAGGAAGAGCAAGAGCATTTGTTGAATTATTAGCACAACGTCAATCTGCTAATCCCAATAATCAACTAACAGTAAAACCACCAACAATTGAAGAAATTAAACAAACTGCTAAAACTCAAAACGCCACATTAGTTCAATATTCTATTGTTTATGAAGCCTTCAAAAATCAGGGAAAAGAAGATTGGCGTCAATCAGCACTTTATATCTGGGTAGTCAAACCAACAGGTGAAGTCGCATTTAAACAAGTTGACCTCAAATCCTTAAAAACACCAATAGCCGACCTTGTTACTATTAGCCGTGACGCTATGGGTGTTAGAGGTAGAGGTATTGGCGTGTTATCAAGAGATGATGCCCCAAATCAAGCCGAACAATTACAACAACTACATCAAATCTTAATCCAACCCATTTCACAATTGCTACCCACTGACCCAAATTCAAAAGTAATATTCATTCCTCAATCATCTCTATTTTTAGTTCCCTTCGCTGCTTTGCAAGATGAGCAAGGGAAATATTTAATTGAAAAACATACTATACTTACTGCTCCAGCGATTCAGGTACTAGAATTAACTCACAAAGCTAGGGAACAACGGGTAGGGGCGCACGGC
>JBATUR010000110.1:0-16326 GCA_049671305.1 Coleofasciculaceae cyanobacterium | reverse complement strand
CATTAGTACATTCAAACTGATTCTAGAACCGTTTTCTGTGGAAAATGGCATGATGACTCAAACTTTGAAAATTCGTAAGCCTGTAGTTACGGAACATTATCGCGATATTATTAACAAGATGTTTGCTTAGTTCTAAATGCAAACGTTAAAAGTTTTGAAGGTAATTGCCTAATCGCTATTTCCTTCTTTCTCTACTTTTTGAGTTGTCCTTTCTTTGGTCAAAACTTTTAATCTCTTAAACCTTCATCTAGCTAGAACCGATATGGACGAATCTAAATCAAATCTACTCTTAAAGCGACCGGTCAATATAAAAGCGGTCGTGACGCCTCGCTGGAAGGAGGAAGTTCAACAACAACTTCAAGAGCAGATTAATCAACTTGACACTCAGCTTCAACAACTTGATATGCAAGGGCAACGGGCTATCTCGGAAATTCAGAAGCAAAATTTACAGCCGCCGGGTCCTCAAGTTGCTCAACAAATAGAAAGTATTCAAATTCAGGTCAATCAAAAGAAAAGTGAACTCTTGGAACAAAAAAATCAGCAACTTCAACAACTCCAACAAGTGCAGATACTAGAACTTGACCAAGAAGTTAATCAAGGGCAGATGGAAAGCTTTTTCCGCATTGAACCAGGTGATAATCTTGTCCGCAAAATGAATGTGGAAATTCTGCTGCGTGATGGCATTGTTGAAGAAATTCGCGGTGATATTTAAAGGCTAGTTTCTGCCTTAATAAGCGTATTTTCTAGTACTCCAGAGTTCAGAAAATACGCTTTTTTCTATTAATTGCATAATTTGGTTGACCAGTCTTGATGTCCCCGCCCTGGTTGACATTTGAACTGGGAACCTACCCAAACTAACGTCCATTCCTGATCTGGGGGGACTGTATTTGATGTGGCGCTGAATTCGGCGCGATACTTAATACTACGAACTGAATCATCGCCAATTCCTGTTTGGGTGACAATGGCAACAGCACGAGGAAAATTCGTCTCAACGCTTATTTCTGATTTGCCTGACTCTGGTTCGGTATTGCCAAAAAGCCGTAAGGCGATCGCTTTTGGATCGCTGCCTTGTAATTTAGTGCCTGTGCCAAACCGGGATAAGTCTATCTCTAAATAATCTTCTCGACTTGACTGATTTTCCTTAACGGCTAAGGTTTGGTTGCTTACCTTAACTGTTGGTACTTCTAGTTTTTCTTCTACGGTATAGCCTGGACTGCAAGCACCCACCAGCATTGCCACACCACAAAATACCAGGATTTTTGACTGTATTGAGTGCTTATTCATAATTTTTGCTTAATTCTTAACTTTTGTTTGCACAATTTGGCATCGTCAACCAAAACTTGAAGGATTTTCAACTAAAAGCCTGAAGCTGATTGACCTAATCCACTTACCTCTACCAAAGCGATTGGTAAGGTTCCTCAAAAAAATTGCGATACTTCACAAAACTTTAACTTTTGTAAAGTAGACTAAGAAACTGTAGCCATAGTGACAGTCAAAAAGACTTGGCTCTTGTCGCAGTTAACTAATCTCAATTTTGAACTGATGAATTTTGAATATTGGTATATGTTGCCGATCGCCACTGTGATTTCCACCATTGCGATGGCATCAGGTGTAGAAGGTGGGACATTTTTTGCGCCGATTTTTATGCTGGCGCTGGGTTTGCCGCCGGAAGTTGCCATTGGTGCGGCATTAATTACCGAAGTTTTTGGCTTTTCTAGTGGACTGGTTGCATATGCACGCAAAAAATTAATTGATTACCGTTTAGGACTAACCTTATTAACAGCAACAGTTCCCGCCGCCTTGGTTGGCACTTGGGCTGCAGGCTGGATTGATCCAAATTTGTTAAAAATAGTGTTTAGTTTGGGCTTAATTGCGATCGCCTTTAGCTTCCTACGTCCTCACGAAGAAACCACACCAGTAATGGCAGTTGCCGGCATTAATACTAGCACTCAGGAACCAGAAACCTGCATCATTACCGCCGCAGGCAAAGAACATCGCTACACCATCAATAATCCCACTCAGGGGCAAATGGTTGCCGGATTAGGAGGTGTTTTAATTGGATTACTATCAACTGGACTTGGTGAAGTTAATGGCTTTTACTTGTTGAAGAGATGCCGGATGCCTAGCCAAGTTGCGATCGCCACCAACGTCTTTATCGTCGCCATCACCGCATTAGTAGCATCTTGTGGTCACTTTGTCAACTTTGTCCAAGAAGGCGGCGAAACCCTAGAAACCGTCCTAAACCTAGTTTCCTTCACAGTACCCGGAGTCATCATCGGCGCACAACTCGGCTCTTTCGTTGCCAGCCACATACCTCAACAAACCCTAGAACGCAGTCTAGCCGTTTTGTTTACCCTAGTTGCTGCCATCACATTAGGGCAATTTTTCCTATCCGGCGCACCAATCGTGGCACAAGTTAATTAAAACAGTTGGCGACAACCCAGGCAAAGTGTTAGAAAGCTAATCTAGACAACTGTTTGCATTACCCTAGTTTCAGGGGCATTCCTCAAGCTACAATGCAACCCAAGCAAACGTTCTTGCTCACCTCACGCCTAGTTGATTCGGAAAACCACCCATGATCCACGAAGTATTCATGCCTGCCCTCAGTTCCACAATGACCGAAGGCAAAATCGTCTCCTGGGTAAAATCTCCCGGCGACAAAATTGAAAAGGGCGAAACCGTTGTGGTGGTTGAGTCGGATAAAGCAGATATGGATGTTGAGTCCTTTTATGAAGGCTATCTAGCTGTTATCACCGTCCCGGCTGGCGACTCTGCACCTGTAGGATCTGCGATCGCTTTGGTGGCAGAAACTGAAGCCGAAATTGAGACAGCTAAACTTCAAGCCACATCATCAAGCCAGGCGCCTGCTGTACCAACGGCTCAAAATGAAACCGCCCCGACACCCGCACCCGCCAGCACAGCCACAGCCACTCCTAGCCAAAGTAATGGCAGAACTGTTATTTCACCCCGCGCCCGGAAATTAGCCAAGGAACTGAGTGTTAATCTTACGAATGTAAAAGGTAGCGGACCCAACGGACGCATCGTCGCCGAAGATGTGGAAGCCGCTGCTGGCAAAACCCCAACCCCAGCCGCCCCCGCTGTAAAAGCGCCTGTAGCAGCCGTTGCTCCCAAAGCCGCCCCAACCCCAGCCGCCCCTGCTGCCGTGGCTTTAGGGGAAGTTGTAGCCATGAATACGCTGCAAAACGCGGTCATACGGAACATGGTTGCCAGTCTTCAGGTTCCCACCTTCCACGTTGGCTATACAATTACTACCGATGAGCTGGATAAGTTATACAAAAAAGTTAAATCCAAAGGTGTAACAATGACAGCGCTACTTGCCAAGGCAGTTGCTGTCACTTTGCAAAAGCATCCTGTGGTTAATGCCAGTTATACCGAGCAAGGTATTCAATATCACAGTTCAATTAATATTGCCGTCGCCGTGGCAATGCCGGATGGTGGATTAATTACGCCAGTGTTGCAACAAGCTGACCAAGTTGATCTTTATTCTATGTCTCGTACTTGGAAAGACTTGGTAGAGCGTTCTAGGCTGAAGCAGCTACAACCACAAGAATACAACTCTGGTACATTTACTTTGTCGAATTTGGGAATGTTTGGTGTCGATCGCTTTGATGCCATTTTACCGCCTGGACAAGGTTCGATTTTGGCAATTGGCGCATCACGTCCTCAAGTTGTGGCAACGGCAGATGGTTTGATGGGTGTGCGTCGTCAAATGCAGGTGAATATTACTTGTGATCACCGTATTATTTATGGTGCTGACGCGGCAGCTTTCCTACAAGATTTGGCTAAGTTAATTGAAACTGATCCACAATCTTTGACTCTTTGAAACAACAAAGAGCCCCGACTTCTGTTTTAAATTCCTTAATTGGTAATGAGGTTTAAACCGAGAAGTCGGGGATGTACCATTTGCTGTACTAACAAAGAGCCCCGACTTCTGTTTTAAATTCCTTAATTGGTAATTGGGTTTAAACCGAGAAGTCGGGGATCTACCATTTGCTGTACTAACAAAGAGCCCCGACTTCTGTTTTAAATTCCTTAATTGGTAATGAGGTTTAAACTGAGAAGTCGGGGATCTACTTAGCCTTTGTTGGCAGATTTCCCTAACATCGCTAAGGCAGCAGCGCCGAGGGTTGTTGCCGCAATTGCACCCCATTTTAAAGGCGGATTTTGGTCGAACCAGTCGCTTACACTAGGTATTGCTAAGTTACCAAAGTCGCCTTCAACTTTGTCGTAGCCTGGAATTGCTTCAAAGACGTTATTTGGCGCGGTTTCTGATTTGGGCTCGGTGGTCATTTGTCCTTGGAAACCAACGAGTACCAACAAAGCGTCTACTATTTCCGGTGAGAGGCGCTGCAAAATATCAAGGGCTTTGCCAACATCACCTACGATATAGTCGCGGGTTGGATGTTCGGCTACATATAAAATGGCATCGGCAACTAAGCTGGGTTCATAGTATGGTGGTATGCCGGTTGGCTTGACGCCGATTTTGGTTTGAACTTTGTTGTAATATGGTGTGTTAATTACTGAGGGCTTGACGCTGGTGATGCTAATTGGTATGCCTTCGTGTTGCAACTCAACTCGTAGGGATTCCAAAAAGCCTTCTACTCCATGTTTGGCGGCGGAGTAAGGGCTTTGTAAAGGTAGTGCTCTTCTTCCTTCCATTGAGGATATGTGTATGAGTGCGCCTCTGCCTTCGTGTTTGAGATGTGGTAGTGCTGCCATTGCGCCGTATACTTGTCCCATCAGGTTAACGTCGATGACTTGCTCAAATTCTTCTGGTGTAATTTTCTCAAATGGTGCAATAATGCCTGTAGCTGCAGCATGAACCCAAGTATCAAGTCTGCCATATTCGGTAACGGCTTTCTCTGCGATCGCTTTTACTTGCTCAAAATGCATCACGTCGGCAACCACTGCCACTGCCTCACCACCCTGTAGTTGTATTTCTTTGACTAATGTCTCTAAACCGTCTTGACTGCGCGCTGAGACGACAACTTTGGCTCCTTTTTTGGCAAATTGTAGAGCCGTTAGTCGCCCAATTCCGCTGGAAGCACCAACTACGGCGACGACTTGTTGACTAATTGGTTTGAGTTGCATTTTTTTTTATAATCCGTTGGCATAAATGAATTCTGGGCATCAGCAATTGCTTAACAATTCTTTACCCTTCTCCTGCCAAGGTAATGCTTAAGACTTTTGCTAACGTCTACCAAGAGAAGTGCCTTAAAAAAACGAGACAAAATTTGATTTTTGTAATATCATCCTTAAGGTAGATGACAAAGTTTTACCCCTGCTAAATCAGGAACTTCCTTGAACATGGAAAACCAAAGCCTGACTGCTCAATTAGACAAGCGAGTAATTACTTTATGGCTAGAGTCTTTAGATAGCCTTCATAGAGAAGCGCTGAAGCCATGTGATATTTCCCTCGACACTTACAAAGTGAAAAATAGCTTGGGAGTTTTGTTACAATATCGCACGTTAAGGATTGAATGTGCTAGTAAAGCTCTACAGAATGCTTTGATGATTGGCTACCGCTATTATGCGATCAAAGCCAATGGTTTGGGGTTTGATTTGTGCTTTAGTATTGATGGCGAGTGGTCGGTGGCTTATAATGGCGAGGCGATCGCTAAAAACCAGTCTCGTAACGATAGCGCTGATTAGTCGTTCTATATTTTTATAGTGGCAGCAAGCTTTTGAGCGTTAATCCAGAAAACATTGGCGCTGCAATGCCGACTGCAATACATTTCTATATTGTTGCTCCTCAATTACACAAGCACCAAACCTTTCTAGGTGAGGATTCATCATTTGAGCATCAAACAAGATAAAATTACGCTCACGCAAATGCTCAACTAATTTTACCATCGCCACCTTAGAACCTTCCGGAATGCGGTAAAACATCGACTCGCCAATAAAGGCGCCACCAATAGTAATTCCCAAAATTCCGCCTGCTAATTGATCACCCTGCCAGGTTTCAAAGCTATGAGCCCAACCTGCTTTGTGAAGCGCCAAATACATTTCTTGCAACTCAGGAGAAATCCAAGTTGTTTCTCGGTTGGCACAACCTTCCACGACACTGGCAAAATCTCGATTAATAGCAATACTAAAACGTTCTTGGTTCAGCACACGCCGCAAAGATGTTGGATAACGAAATCTTTCATCTAAAGGGATGACTGTACGAATACGACTACTGTACCAGCCTAAGTTACCATTTTCATCTGCCATCAGAAAGTAGCCTTGGGCGTACCCCTGAATTAGGGAAAGTATATCAAATACCATAAGAGCGCTCACTGCTCTGAGCGGCTATCGTAGATTATTTTAAGAGAAAAAATTTAGAGCTAGCCTGCTGCTCCAAACTTATCAAACTCTGACTTAAGGCGGATACACCCCAGGGACTTAAAATGGTTACAAGACAGCAGTCGCCATAAATAGCCCCATGTATGAACCAATTCCACCAATAATACTTCCACCTCCTCAAGATGCTCAACAAGAGGGTGAATGGTTACGAGAAGCTCTTGCCAATTGGCTCGATCAAGAGTTTATCCCAGAACCAGTAAACCAAACAATAGCCCAACGCGCCGCCCAAATCTTTGTCCGCCAACGTATGGAAGGAGAAAATGATTTGGGTGCACTTGTCGTAGCAATTTTGACAGAGATGCAGGCGTTTGACTTTCGAGAGAGTTTTTATAGCGAATTTGCGATCGCCAATGCCGTTAGTGACATTTTATTACAAAGTCTGGGCATTGACCGATGTTGTGGTAACTAGTCATTAGTCAGTGACTAATGACTGCAAAAACCTACCAGCTAGACTTAACAACCCCAGGCAACAAACCTTGGTGAGCCCACTCCCGAAATACGTGGCGAGACAGTCCAAAATCACGATAGTAACCCCGTGGACGCCCTGTCACCCAGCAGCGGTTTCTGACACGGTTAGGGGCGCTGTTACGGGGCAACTGTTGCAGTCTGCGGTGTGCCTCCAAACGATCTCGTTGATTTGTGGCATTATCAAATTCTGCCTTAAGAGCTTCCCGCTTTTCAGCGTACTTCTCAACCATTTTGATGCGCTTTTTCTCGCGCTCAATCATACTTTTCTTAGCCATGCGTGCAAAAATTCCTAAATCAAGACACCGTTTTTTATCTTATCTGATGGCTTCACTCTCGTGCTTGAAAAGAGGTAGATTTTACAACATTCACCTCAGCAGACACTAATGGCAACACAGCAGAAGGGCATAAATCGGCAAGTATACAAGCATAACACTCTGGCTTCCTGGCTTTACAAACTGCCCGACCATGATATACAAGTCTAATTGACCAATTTTCCCACTCTAGCTGAGGCAACAGCCGCATCAAATCACGCTCAATGCGAATCGGATCAGTATACTGAGTTAACTCCAACAAAAAACTCAGACGCCGCACATGAGTATCTACCGTCACACCCTCATGGATATCATAAGCATGAGCAAGCACTACATTTGCCGTTTTGCGGGCAACTCCAGGCAGCTTAACTAATTCCTCCATACGCTTGGGCACTTCACCGCCAAACTCCGCCATAATCATCCGGCAAGCACCGATAATATTTTTGGCTTTGTTACGATAAAAACCTGTAGAACGGATTAAGGTTTCGACTTCTTGGAGATCAGCTTTGGCAAACGCCACCGTATCCGGAAAGCGCATAAATAAAGCCGGCGTTACCAAATTAACCCGTTCATCAGTACATTGAGCAGAAAGAATTGTTGCCACCATTAGCTGCACAGGTGTTTCATAATTTAGCGTACAAGGGGCATCAGGATAAAGTCGCTTTAGGCGAATCAAAATCTCAATTGCCCGTTGTTTTTTTGCCGCCAATTTACGAGTAATGTTCATTAGCACCTAATTCAGTAAACCATCACCTGCCAAATTCCAATAAATTAATTATTGAAACAAATTTTGTACCCAACCAGAAGGCAAAAGATTGGCAGTATCTCGCACAATCAAGAAAATCCCTAAGCCAAGTAACAATACTAATCCAGTTTGCATGACATTTTGCTGAATCTCATTCGGTAGAGGCTTACCGCGCAGTCCTTCAATGATCAAAAACGCCAATTGTCCACCATCTAAAGCAGGTAAAGGCAAAATATTAATAACTGCCAAGTTGATGCTAATAATTGCCGCAAATTGAAAAAGTGCCGTTAAGTCTTTTCCAGCAATATTTGCCCCGACTTGGACAATTTTCACAGGACCTGCAACTTGACTTGCCGTTTCGCCAAAGTTACTAATAAGCTGTCCAAAACCCTGCACCGTCAAAACCGCAATACGCTGAAATTCTTGGGCAGAACTACTAAACGCTTCTAAGACATTTTTTGCCCGTTGACGTACAATTGTGCCATTAGGATTAAGTCCTACGCCAATATGACCTTTGCCATCTTGTTCTAGTTTCGGCGTAATTGGCAGTGAAATTACTTGCTCGTTACGCTGAATTGTAAACTTAAGCGGTTGGTCAGGACTATTTTGGATTGCTTTGGTTAAAACAGAACTAGCTTCTTGAGAGGCAGTTAATTCCTTGCCCTCAACACTCAAAATAATATCGCCAACTTGGATGCCAGATTGGGCAGCAGGTGAGTTTTCTGAGATAATTTGCTGTACCACGACACCGGGTTTAAAATCAAAGCCTGTGGGAATGCCGACTAAACCAAATTGAATCAGCAAAATCAGATAGGCGAAAACCAAATTAGCAATGACACCCGCACTGATCACAATCGCCCGGTCTAAAATTGGTCGATTGCCTAGTAAATTGGGGTCATTGGGAGGAATTTCGCTTTCTGGATCATCATCAGGAAAACCGACGAAACCACCCAGGGGAAATGCACGAAGTGCGTATTCAGTTTGTGTTCCTTGATACTTCCACAAGATTGGACCAAAGCCAACCGAAAAGCGATTTGCATAAATGCCTTGCAGACGTGCCGCTAGGAAATGACCTGTTTCATGAACGACAATCAAAATCGCCAAAACGGAGATCGCTGCCAACACTGACCAAATTGACATAAGAGTTATCTAATGTAACGTTTACTTACATTTCTTCATTGTACGGTTTCAGATGTGACGACGACTGCCTTCAAGCTCACAACACTTCACGCTTAAGATAAGGTTGTAATACTTCTGGTATACTCACCGTGCCATCTGCTTGTTGATAATTCTCCAAAACAGCAGACATAGTGCGTCCAACGGCTAATCCTGAACCATTCAAAGTATGGACAAATTGAGTACCTTTTTTGCCAGCTTCCTTAAAGCGAATATTACCGCGTCGCGCCTGAAAATCACCACAATTAGAACAACTAGAAATCTCACGATATTTGCCGGCAGAAGGCAACCAGACTTCTAAATCGTAGGTTTTGCTAGCAGAGAAGCCCAAATCACCTGTACATAGCTCAATGACGCGGTAAGGTAACTTTAAAGCCTCTAAAATCGCTGCCGCATTTTGCACTAATTTTTGCAATTCCTCCTCCGAGGTATCAGGATGCACAACTTTTACTAGTTCAACTTTATTAAATTGGTGTAGTCGAATCAGTCCCCGCGTGTCTCTGCCATAGCTGCCAGCTTCTCGACGAAAGCAAGGAGTATAAGCACAGTGATAAATGGGTAATTGCGACGATTCGATTACTTCATCCCGATATAAATTAGTTAAGGGGACTTCGGCTGTGGGAATTAGCCACAAATCATCGCCTTCACATTTAAAGCTTTCCTCGGCAAACTTGGGCAACTGTCCTGTGGCTGTTAGAGACTGACTATTGACCAGGATGGGGGGAAGCACCTCCACGTAGCCAGAGGCAATTTGCTGGTCAAGCATGAAGCTAATCAGCGCTCTTTCTAATGCCGCACCTGCACCGATTAAGTTAACAAAGCGACTTTGAGCGACTTTTACGGCTCTTTCAAAATTGAGAATGCCCAGTTTTTCGCCAATTTGCCAATGAGGCAGAATATCAGGATTTTGGGGAATGTATTGATCACCCCAACGACGAATTTCGACATTTTCCTCCTCACTTTTACCAACGGGTGTGGAGGTGCTAGGTAAATTGGGTAGAGGTAATAATAAAGCTTCGATTTGAGCTTTTAGGTCTTTTTCTTGGGGTTCTAGTTCGCTTAAAGTTGCTTTAACTTGGTTGCCTTCATCTCTTAGTGACTGAAGTTGTGGGGCATCTGCAGCAGTACCACTTTTGATGCTTTGACCAATTATTTTACCAATTTCGTTACTACGAGCTTGCAACTGAGTACGATTTGCTTCTAGTTCCCGTTGACGCTGATTTAATTCTAAAATGGGCTGGAGATTATATTGACCGACAGAACGCCTGTCTAGTAATTCTTGGATGCTTTGGGGATTTTCCCGAATTTGCTTTAGGTCAAGCACAGGTTTTTGACTTTGTACGATAAGAATGCGAGGGTTTTTGATGTCAAAAGAGACAATAGGAGCTTATAAGATGGCGATCGCCTGAATTTCCTCAATTTGCCATAGTTTTCGCCTAAAGTAAAATTAATTTTGGCATTCGTTGCAAAGCGATCGCACGCCTTCTTATCGATTAACGCGATTAAACAGCCACAAAGAAGCCGTAATGCCGACAAAATGAGCAGCGATCGTATTAGTATTCGCCTGTACCACAAATAAATCTAAGGGTTGCACAAATCGATTTAAATCAATTGCGCCAATCCCCAACGCCCCTTGTGGTTGAGATAGAGACTTTGCTAAGATACTGCCGACAATCGCTTGCGCTCCCACAATCGTCAACAACATTCCCACTAAATTTACAATCAGTCCTAACCTGATTATTTGCAAAGTATCAGCCTTACTGGGTCGTCCCGCTGCGTTTGACAAAAGTAAATCTTTAGAAATGCGTGTATAACGAAAGGCAAAATATGCCCCCACACCCAGCGTTACCAAGCCACAAATGGCGAAAAATATACCAAATCCTGTTCCCTGGTTACCAGCTTGATTAGGGGCGCGACCAATACTACCACTAACGGTTGCAAACACCAAAATTAAACCAGAAATTACCCCTAAAACTAATTGAAGCCAAAAAGAAATTCCCCCAAAAGTGCGTAGCGACAGAGCAACACGCTGGAGGGCTGGAGGAAGTGAAGATTCAGACTTTTCTTGCATTGGGGCTGCCCGCTCAAAAATTTAAGGCGGTTTGGATGAGTATCTGTGTGTTTACGACTGAATTTGAGGCTTCTCATCAGACGAATACAGAGGTTGTTGTGCTGATTTTACTGCTTCTCAAGTCAATCCGGCTATACTTGAAACGTTTGTTCTTTCTATCTTGCGATTTTGTGAATTGGCTGATCGATTCTCGTTGTGGAAAACCTTGCTTGCTATTTTGTAGCTTAGGTGTGAACGTTGTCATTCATTAAGTTAAGCAAATTGAGGCACGGATTTTCTACAAAAAATGTAAAATACGAGAACTTTTAATTCCAGCCAGTCGTCGTCTTGACAAAGGACAAACTCAGGGTTGTAAATATGGCTATGTCGTTTGCTATTTCTTGAAGAAAGCAAATTGCTGAGGCATGATGAAGCATTTGGAACCAATTTTAAGGCAGCATCTGGCTTATGCCATTTATGTCCTAGCCTTGGTCAGCCCTTGATTCATCTATAAAAGTAGCAGTGGTGCGAATACTTTATTAGCAAAGGCACAAGTGCAAAGACTCGAACCTAAATCAAAACCAGGGACTGTTATTTTCCTAAGAACTGAAAAGTGTACGGAATAATAGCTAAAGGGTGAGTAGATAGAGATTGATGCATTCAATTTTAGACAGCACTGAGAACTTCAGGGAATGAATTCATCTACCAGGTTAATCAACATTGGAGATTGTAAAGATGCTACTGAAGAGAGTTGTAAGTGACTTCGCTAAAATTGAACGTAGATTATATCAGTTGTGTGGCATCTGAATAGGACGCAGCCAGTGAATGACGCCTGAGTTGTAACTTTCACGCGATCGTCGTGTGATTAGCAAGTAAGGTTTGTTAGATCGCTCAGGCAAACACTCTTGGAAGTGTTGTGTCCTCAAAGAATCAGTTTTGATACTCCTCAAAGCAATAACGCTTTTGGCGTAAGGCTATGGGTGATTTGAGAATAATGAGTACACGGTGATGTATAAAGCTGTGTTGTTAAGAGTTTTTTAGGGGTGCTGAAGCGGTTGTTAGTTTCAGGAAAACTTTCCCATATAAAGCCGGTTGGCTGGGATATTCAGCGAGCTATGCAGATGAAATTTGACGATATCTATCAGTTTTTTCAAGACCCCCCTCCTAACTATCTCAACAAGGAATTAGCCGTATGTTACGTGCTGTCTGTCTTGTTGAAAGGAGAATCTTATGGAACACAACTGATTCAACAACTAGAACAAGAGCACCCAACCTATCGACTTTCTGATACTGTCCTCTACAGTGCCTTAAAGTTTTTGGAAGAATCAGAAGCGATCGCTGGATACTGGAAAAAGGTTGAAGGTAGGGGACGCCCTCGCAGAATGTATCAAATTCGCTCTGAGTGGCGAGAGCAAGCTCAAGAACTTGCCAGCTTCTGGCGAGGCTATATGACTGATGACAGCAAGGCGATGTAAAAGTTTCTTGTTGTCTATTGTCAAAATAATACCGTCTAGCAGTCGCGTTTGATTACGCATTGGTAAGGAATCATTCTGCCTTAACAAGCTGCTAGCGATTGTTTAATAGTCTCGGTTGAATTGTTTGATCAAGACAAAGCGCTTCCTTTGGTGAGATAACTGCTCATCACTGACATCTATTGGTTAACAAATCGTAAAATAGTAATGAATGCGTGAATGTCTTAATCAAACAGCCGTGAATATGCCAATTTTATCTTCCACACTCCTGCTAACACTTTTGATGGCAGTAGGTTTAGTGTTTTTTATTCGAGCATCTGTGAAAGACCGCACCCAACAAGTGGGATTAATTGCTCAAGAATCAGAAGAATCTATTCTTACACGCTTGCAGCAATATTTTGATCAAAGAGCTTACCGTGTTGCCGCCCTAGATGCCGCAACTAATCAAGTTACATTCCAAGGCTTTGTTCGTCCTAGTTGGTTTATGGCTATTTTTTTAACCATACTCGCAGCTTGTGGCATTCTTTGTTTATCATTAATGCTCTCTTTTCTCGATTCGTCCCTGAGTCAAATTTTCTTAGGACTAGTTTTACTATCCCCTGCTGCTGGGGTTTTTTATTGGAAAAAAGCCGGAAGAAATGAGCAGGTGTCTTTAACCGTAGAAGCTTACACCACACCAGAACCAGAAGCCGTCCAAACTTTGGTTACCGTTACAGCACATCGTGATGAACTTCAAGAATTACAACAGGCATTAAAGCTCAAAAAAGCGGTAGAATCATCTAGCCATTAACCGTAAATAGATTAGATTAATCCGACCAAAAGTGCTAACTCTTAGTCGGATTAATTAATCGTGATTCACCTTTGATGGTGAGGGCTCAACAGCTAGAAACCGCTACTGCAACTTGTTCTACGGGTGAATCTGGTACCCGGAGGCTGGGAAA
The DNA here is from genome assembly GCA_049671305.1 of Coleofasciculaceae cyanobacterium. GTDB lineage: Bacteria > Cyanobacteriota > Cyanobacteriia > Cyanobacteriales > Coleofasciculaceae > CADCTM01. Next base: position 2,797 of record JBATUR010000110.1, on the reverse strand, counting down.
CAGAAAATGGTTTTCTTCAACATATTGAGCACCAAATAGACCTTTTTCTGCCCAAAAATAACGGTCTGTGGTGTGTTCGTTTCGCTTCACTAGCAGCAAAGCTGGTGGCAGTATCCCGGCGGACTGTATATATTTTCGTGCTGCTGTGACTGGTTTATCTTCACCGCTTTCGAGATTATACTGAGGCACGTGCTCCAGAATCTTGCGCCCTTCCTGGCGGCGGCGACTTTTGCGCTTGCGTCTTCTTGCCAACCTCTTTACCTCCTCTTTTTGCCGACATTTTGTAATGTTAGTTACAAAAGCCGTCGAAATTATATCGGATTGAGTTCAGAATATCAATCTGTTTTCATAGTTCGATACAAATAGCAACAAGTTGGCAGTAACAAAAGTCACAACAGTTAAAAAATGGTAAATTTCTGGTAATAATCCGGCAAAATCTCAGGCTACCAGCCAAATAGGTATTCCCTAACAAAATTAGTCAAAACCTCTTCTTAATTCTAAACTTAAAGATCAGTATTAACTTGACTTAATTTTTGGCTCAGTTGCAGCTCATGTTTAAAGCGTCGGTTTAATAACTACTGAAAGATGATAAAAAGAAACCGATCAAAGTTGCTCTTTTCGGTAGTGTAGTCCCCCCCTCAGTGATTTTAGCCCCATGTTTATTCCTGCTTCTTCAGAATTTGTTGCCTTGTGTAAATCGCAGGTGGCAGTATTAACTCAAACATTAGGAGCTGCTTTAAGTGCTGTTTATTTAACAGAAGAATTAGTGGAAGATGTGGAGCCTAAGCTAATACCTGTAGTCGTTTATCCAGAGGCAACGGTTTGGAAAGCTGAAGAAACAAGTGAGTTTTTGCCAGAACTTCAAGGCGAAATTAAGACAATTCCTCGCTTATTAAAAGCTGCCCCGCGCTTACTTCCTCAACACTTGAGCAATGACCCTGAAGATAGTGCAGAATCCGCAGATTGGCAAGAAAATTACCTAAAGCAGCGTCAGATTGTTTTGCCTTTAATTCATGAAGGAGTGGTGATGGGGTTGCTGGTGACAGCACGGGATGATCGAGCCTGGAATGAGCAAGAAAAGGCGACAATTGAACGAATCGCTGGCACTTTGACGCTGGCTTGTTTGATGGATCAACGTCGTGTTTGGGTAGAAGATGAGTTGACGCAATCTAGGCGTTTTCAGGCTCAACAACGCGATCGCTTAGATGATTTGTTGCATCAATTTCGTAATCCCGTAACAGCTATACGCACTTTTGGCAAGTTATTATTTAAGCGCTTGCAACCAGGAGACAAAAACCAAGAAGCCGCAGCCAGTATTGTCGGAGAAAGCGATCGCCTACAAGAATTATTGCAACAGTTTGATGCTTGTCTGGATATGCAAGAAACACCAATCATCCTCAATGCCTCTCCTCTAATCGATGAGGCTTCTCAACAACCAGCAACGCCAGGATTATCGCTTCTACCCAGCAATGCTCAAATGCAAGAAGCTATATCGATTACGGCTGTTTTGGAACCGCTTTTAGTTTCGGCACGTGCGATCGCAACGGAACGAAATCTGACCTTAATTACCACCCTTCCTGAGCAATTGCCCTTAGTGCAGGGTAACGCCAAAGCGCTACGAGAAGTATTTAATAATTTGCTCGACAATGCCTTAAAATACACACCTCCTGGCGGACAAATTGAAATCCGAGCAGGTGTTGGGCAAACTGAACACAGTACAATGACCGCCATAGCCATCAGTGACACGGGACCCGGCATTCCACCCCAAGACTTGGAACATCTATTTGAGCGGCATTATCGGGGCGTCCAGGCGGCAACAGCCATACCTGGTAGTGGATTAGGTTTAGCGATCGCTAAAGAGTTAATTGAACAAATGCAGGGTCAAATAGAAGTATTTAGCCCAGCACAACCTGTGTGGGCTAAACATAATTTTGAGGCAATTAATCGCTATCAAGCTAATCTAGGAAAAGGGACAACTTTTGTGGTTTGGTTGTCATCAATTCTTCGGGATTAATTATTGGTTATTGCTCCTAGACAATTAACCAATAATTAATACTTAGCGATTAACGCTGATTTCTAAAGGCGATCCTAATTGCAGATTCAAGTCAGTGCCTGGAGTAATCGAAACGAGATCGACGCTGTTACGACCAATGAAGTTTTGGATCAAGGTAACTATTGCACCGGCACCACCACCGAGTAAGAGTTCTTCTGTAGCGATCGCTCTGTCACCAGTTACGGCAGAAATCGCAGCCGCAGCAGCAGTACCCAAAGCCGCATTCTTGGCGATATTGCCAACGTTAATGCCTTTGCGAACAGTTTCTGTCTTGGTAATAACGTCAGATGTGGCATTCAAGGACATTTGTTGACCATTCATCACCAATGTCTTAGCAACAAACTGAGAACCGCCTGAAGCAGGGCGCAATTCACCGATAATTTGACTGCCGACAGGAATTAACACAGTACCAGTATTGGTGGTAATGTTGCGGTCTACTGTCAAGGTTAGAGGTACGGTTTCATCCTTGGTAACCAAGATTTTATCTTTTTCGTACTTCACAGGAATAGTCGCGCCGGCAGGAATTGTGAAGTTAGTGGCGACAGGAGTTGGATCGACAATGAAAGAAGAAGCGATCGCTTGTGCGGCGCCTTCCTTAACCAGTGCTTGGTAGAGGAATGCAGCAACTTCTGCCCGTGTAGCATTACGAACTGGATTTAAGCTAGTTAGGCTGGGATAGTTAACGACGATGCGATTAACTGTGGCAGCGGCAACTGGATCACGAGCAAAGTTAGAAATGCTTGA
>JBATUR010000109.1:0-41814 GCA_049671305.1 Coleofasciculaceae cyanobacterium | reverse complement strand
GGCTTTTGTATGTTAAACTTTTAAACTATTAGCTTGTCTAGGTTCGGGGCGCTACTCTCAGTCCGCCTTGGCTTCCTTTGAGCGCTTTACTAATATATCCACTCCCACAAGAGTTGTCAACCCTTTTGCGGAAAATTAATCAAAATTAGCTGCAACTCAGCTTTGGTACTGCATTTGAGTAAAAATAGATTAACAGCGTTAGCCTGTTTAGACTTGAGCCGAGCGGAGATATAAATGAATTTTCAATCGATAATTGCAACCTTGCATCAATTTTGGAGTGAGCAGGGTTGCTTGATTGCCCAGCCTTACGATACAGAGAAAGGGGCAGGCACAATGAATCCTCATACCTTCCTAAGAGCAATAGGTCCTGAACCCTGGGCTGTCGCTTATGTCGAACCGTGCCGACGACCAACTGATGGGCGCTATGGTGAAAATCCCAATCGCTTCCAACACTACTATCAGTACCAGGTTCTGATTAAGCCTTCACCTGACAATATTCAAGAGATTTATCTAAAATCTTTGAAAGCACTGGGTATTTGCCCTGAAGATCACGACATTAGGTTTGTTGAAGACAACTGGGAATCCCCAACCCTAGGCGCTTGGGGTGTTGGCTGGGAGGTGTGGTTGGATGGAATGGAAGTTACTCAATTTACCTACTTCCAACAGTGCGGTGGTGTTGACTGTCGTCCTGTCTCTATTGAAATAACCTATGGTTTGGAACGGCTAGCCATGTATCTACAAAATGTGGATGCTATCTCAAAAATTGATTGGAATGGTCAAATTAGTTATGGAGATGTGCATCTTCAAGGAGAAGTTGAGCAATGTACTTACAATTTTGAAGCATCCAACCCTGAATTGTTGTTTACGCTATTTAGTCTTTATGAGCAAGAAGCAGAGCAACTGAGCCAAAAAGGACTGGTTTTGCCTACATTAGACTACGTTTTGAAGTGTTCTCACACCTTTAACTTGCTTGATGCGAGGGGAGTTATTTCTGTTACTGAGCGAACACGTTACATTGGCAGGATCCGTAATTTAGCACGGCGTGTGGCTCAACAGTATTTGCAGCAGCGTGAAACTTTAGGGTTTCCCCTGAATATGGTGAGAGCGACTTTAGGGTAAAGGAATTGATCACAACCAGCACAAGATTCAGGATTTCGTAGACACTTTTCTGTAATGACATGGCTCGGTTAAATTATATAGTGGTGATTTCTTAGCCTTCGCAGAATGACTTGCATACATAAAGGATTAAAAACCTGATGCCAAATTTGAGCCAGCTATTAGAACCAATCGCTAACTATTTTAGAAGTTTAGGGATACCTGAGCCGATCGTGCATTGGGGACATCCATTGATGATGGCAATTGTGGTCTTTGTAATGGGTAGTTTTGTGGGTTTAGCGGGTTGGCGTGGGCGATTAGTAACAGATGTTGAAGCCGCAGTAAAAAGCCGAGCCGATCATCGTAAACTTGCACCATTGATGTTTTTTTTCATTGCCGCTGGTTATACAGGTGGAGTGCTGTCATTAGTCATGCAGCATCAACCAATTATGGAAAGTCCTCATTTTTGGACGGGATCACTTGTGCTGGTGTTGTTGGGAGCTAATAGTGTAATTTCTAGGGTTGGATTTGAGGGAAAGCAAACCATCTGGCGTAGTATTCATGCTTATTTGGGAAGTACAGCACTTTGCTTGCTGTTTCTTCATGCTTTACTAGGCTTGAAGTTGGGCTTGGCATAAAAATGAATCTTGCTGGTGGTGCTTTACTAAGTTTGGCTTATATTTTTGGTTTACTCTCGACGGCGATTTTGGGTTTACCAACTCAGACGATTTCTTGGCAGGAGTATGGACTACTAGCTACAGGCATCTGTATCTTAGGAATAATAAGTGCGATCGCTTTACCGAAGTTTTGGAGAACCGGACCAAAGTCAAGGCTTTGGCTAATCGCTGGCATTATTGCTGCCATAGCACCAATTTATTTTCAAGCGCGCACACCACAACCTGCGTCGAATGATATTAGCCAATTTGTCCGCTCCAATAGCGGTATTGTTAATGAGCAAGTTGTGACGATTCAAGGCAAAGTTGATAGTTCACCTCGCCTGACTCGCTCTTCTAAAGGTCAATTTTGGTTAGAGGCTACACAATTAAATGAAGTTGAAAGTAGTGAAAATAATGGCGCTGTAAGTAAAAGTGTTAGGGGTAAGTTGTATGTAACTGTACCATTACTACAAGCTACTGGTCTTTATCCTGGTCAAATAGTTACTATTACTGGGGTTTTGTATAAACCAAAACCGGCATTAAATCCAGGTGCTTTTGATTTTAATGCATACTTGATTTCATCAGGCGCCTTTGCTGGGTTTAGTGGTCGTCAAGTTAATACTTTTGATGAGCAACAACAGAATAGATGGGGAAGATGGGCAATACAACAAAGAATTAGCCGTTCTCAGCTAAATTGGCTGGATAGTCCCAAAGGACAGCTAATTACTTCAATGGTTTTGGGAGCTCAAGCCGTAGATATCCCTTTTGAGATTCGTGATCAGTTTGTCAAAGCTGGATTGGCTCATATTTTAGCAGCTTCCGGTACTCAAGTTTCTTTGATTTTAGGCTACCTGCTGATACTGACTAAGCGTTTTTCAATTAAAACGCAGTTGTTGTTAGGAACCGGTGGTTTAATTTTATTTGTTTTCCTGACTGGAATACAGCCTTCGGTACTGAGGGCGACAATTATGGGTTTTGGCGCGTTAATAGCTTTGGTAACGCAACGAAAAGTCAAACCTTTGGGTTCATTGTTGGTTGCGGCAACTCTTTTATTATTATTTAACCCGCTTTGGATTTGGGATTTAGGCTTTCAGTTAAGTTTTCTAGCTACTTTAGGATTACTTGTAACTGTACCTCCTTTAACAAAACGTTTGGACTGGCTGCCGCCTGCGATCGCTTTTTTGATAGCAATTCCTTTGGCTGCTTCTTTGTGGACTTTGCCTTTACAACTTTATGTATTTGGCATCATTGCTCCCTACAGCACTTTAGCAAATATTATTTCTGCACCGTTAATTTCCCTAATTAGTATTGGCGGTTTTATTAGTGCTTTGGCAGCAGTATTTTGGACGACAGCCGGAAGTGCGACCGCTTGGTTACTCAATTATCCAACTCAGTTCTTAATTACGATAGTTCAATTATTTAATCAACTACCAGGAAATGCAATTGCCGTTGGCACAATTTCTGTGGTGCAAGTATTAGTACTATATGGATTAATCAGCATACTTTCAATTAATAAACAGTGGCAAAAACGTTGGTGGCTGGTTGGTTTAGTTGCTATCAGTTTGATAGCGCTACCTGTTTGGCAGACAAAAGCGGCACAGTTTAAAGTTACAGTACTTGCTGCGGCTCAAGAGCAAGTTTTGGTAATTCAAGACCAAGGACAAGTGACTTTAATTAATAGTGGGGAAGCTGATACAGCCAGTTTTACGGTTTTACCTTTTTTACAAAAGCAGGGAGTAAATCAAATTAATTGGGCTATTGCTGTCGATTCTCAGCCACGTTTGAGGACTGGTTGGTCGCAAATGCTGTCAAGCTTAAAGATTACTACATTTTACGATAGTGCTGATGCCAAATTGATGGCAAAGGATAACCAGGCAAAAGATGTGACAACTGCGCCCTCGACAATAGCCACAGCAATTCAAAATCAACAAGGAACTTATCAACAACTAACAACAGGTCAAACTTTGCCGCTTGGTTCTACAGCAGTAGAATTAATCAATGCTCAAGCGCAAATATTGCAACTGAAAATTCGTGGTCAAAACTGGCTACTTTTGGGAAGCGCTAAACCGGATACCCAAACAGAACTTTTAAAAACAGGTAACTTGGCGCCGATACAAGTACTTTGGTGGTCGGGAGAACGTTTGTTGCCTGAGTTATTAGCAGTTTTAAAACCCAAAGTGGCGATCGCTAGTTCTAATACTGTTGACTTGGAAACAGCGCAATTGATGAGAAATGCTAAAATTCCTCTATATTGGACTGGTCGCGATGGAGCGGTTCAATGGACAACTCGTGGGGGTTTTGAAACTACTTTGGAAACCGTTAATAATGATGCTCCATTGCTTTAATAAAAAGGCTTAAGGTCGCTCAACAATTGCAATATGCCATTGACCAAGCTGACTAGTTTCATAAGCTACAGAACCTCCATCTCCTCTAATGCTAGGATGGCGCACTGAACCTCTAACACCACCTGTAAGAAGTTGCGATCGCTGAATTTGTCGGTCATAAACCAAAACATCGGTTTTGCCACGTTCGTTGGAAACATACGCTATAAAACGACCATTAGCACTCAAAGTTGGTTGGTCTTGGCTTGAGTCACGACGATTAAGATTTGGTAAATCAACTAAACGTTTTTGCTGCAAATCATAAAGGAAAACATCACGGCTACGATTTCGGTCTGAAGCAAAAGCAAGATACCGTCCATCACTACTATAAGCTGGAGATTCGTCAGCTCTTTGACTATTTAGCCCACCCACAATGATTTGTGGTGGTGAGTTGAACTGAGTCCCACAACTACTGATTAGCAATCCCACAAAAACGATTAACCAGTAATATATCGATAACTTCATTAAAGGTTTTGTAAGCTCACAGTCTTAGGATAAAACAACAAACTGCTCAATTTGTATCTGTAGCTTGATTTTCGTAATAAGAGATTTAGTTTGGCAAATCTAGTGGTTGTCCAGAACGGTTATAAACAGCAATTTCCCACTTACCATTTTCACCTTTTTCAAAAGCAATTGTACTGCCATCAGCACTAATTGTGGGATTTCTGACCTCGGCGCGTAGATTTTCTGTGAGGTTACGCAACTGAGTCGTTTCCCTATTGTAGAGGTAGATAGCAGAACGACCTTCACGACTAGCAGCAAAGACAATGCTTTTACCATCTTCCGATATTCCTGGGTGAGAAGCGATCGCATTTAGAGCATTGAGTCCTGGCAAATCAATTAAACGACGCTCAGTTGTATCGTACAAATAAATATCCTGACTGCCACGACGATCAGAAACAAACACAATATATTGCCCTACTATCTGGGGAGTTAATTCGGAAGCGGCACTATTTAAACTACGTCCCCCTGGATCAAAACCATAATCCACCAAGCGTTCAGAACCTGTACAACTTGTCAAGAAACTGGTCAGGGCAACAGTGATGGATACAACGAAAGAAGGTTTCACTATCGAGAAATGGTACTACCATCTGGGAGGTCTAATTCAACATTAGAGCCTCGGTCTAATACTTCAATATCCCACTGACCACGACGACTGGTTTCAACGCTAATATAGCGACCATCAGGACTTATACTGGGATTTCTGACCCAGCCACGATAACCACGAGTCATAATTTCGGCGCGTTGAGTAGCACGGTCATAAAGTTGCACTTCTGGTCGTCCTTGGTCGCTAGAAATGTAGACAACATAGCGACCTGTACGGCTGAGACTTGGACTTTCGGCGATCGCATCTCGTTGATTTAGGTTGGGTAAATCAATAAAGCGCCGTTGTTGTAGATCGTAAATGACAATTTGGCGATCGCCTCCTCGACTAGAAACAAATGCCACAAGGCGACCATCACCGCTTAAAGCTGGTTGTTCATCGGTATAGCGACTATTGAGGGCAACGGGTCCAAGGATTGGGGCAGTAGGGCTACAGGCGGCAACTAGCGCTGTTAGGCTTAATCCTATACCTCGGCAAAGCCACCTGTTAATTTTCACAACCGCAATCAATCCTTAATCGAAATTGAATCGAAAAATCACCCTGAGCCAAACCTGAATCATTTTAATTAATAATCAAAACGTTCTGGTTTATCGCGGTCATCCTCTGGAGATTCATCTATCGGTTGATAATCAACATAATCTGCTGGTGTTGCCTCTTCCTCTCTAGCTGGTGCAGATGAGACGCGATCCTTTGACGGACGACGCGATCTGGGCTTAGTAGGCTCGATTTCCACATCACGGTCGGGACGTGTACTCGGTCGTGGACGGCTGCTACGGGGTTGATCTTCCCAGCTACTGTTTGTATCTACTTGAGTCTCCCAGCTATCTGCTGACCGCACTGGAGGGCGATTAGAGGGGGGACGGGAGCGACGTTTAGACGGTCTGGTTCCTGTTCTATCTGAATTGCCTCGATTTTTGGGACGGCGGACTTCTTCTTCATATCTCTCGGCACGGCTATTACGAGGTTCGTCATAGCCACGCAGCCGACGATTTTCATATCGCTCCTCATCTATTTCAGGCTGGTCGTACAACTCAGCTTCTTGGTCGTAAGGTCGATAGTTGCGGCTAACTGGACGGTCATCATCAACAATTGGCGTGTTTCTTTTAACAACTTCTGTAGTTACACCACGTAACCGAATTGTTTCAAAGGTAAACCAGATGGCTGAACCGCTCATCAAAACTTGACCAAATAGCAGAATTGGGTCAAGTCTCCAGCCTTGAAATAAGAGAATAGCGCCGCACAATAGTCCTACTGCGGCAAAAAGAATATCGTGATCTCGTGACACTTCTGGACGTACTGATCGCAGAAAATATAGTCCTGCGCCCGCAACCATTAGAAATATTCCGAGAAGGCTGGCTGCGCCACCGCCAAAATTTACCATTGCTGTTCTCCTAAGTCAGTCCTATGGTAGCGGGTTATCATCACAAATCTCTACTTTAACTAGACCTAATTGGATTGAGTTTGCTCTACTTATCAGCTTAAGCTAATCAAATCTCTTGATGCACGTCCAAGCCGATCAAAGTCAGACTGGTTAGAAAGTTAAATTGAAACAGGGCAGCGATGTAACTTGCTGCCCTGCCATTGTTTAAGGTTAAAAAATTTAAAAATCAGCTTAAGAGCGTTGAATTTTATCTTTTTGGCTGATAAAGATCAGTGCAACTGTAGCGGGAACAACCACTATCAAAGCGCCAGCTAGGAGACTGTACAAAAAGTTTGCGAGTGAGGGAGTCATAGAACTTCAACCTGTGAAAGATATTCTTCATATTATTCTAATAGTCTGTTTCCTGCTTGAAAAGCTAGTTGTTGTAGTAGTTTTTTGCCCAAAACGAGGAGACTTCAGGTTAGGAATCGCTCAAATGGCTGAAAAGTTCTCAAATAAGACTGTTTTGAGCTGGTAGTCTCACTGGCATCAAGCTAGACATTACCAAAACTTAATTTATGCTGACTGCTGGCGCAAACTGAGAGTTTTATGAATATTCGTGTAGTTCCGTAGCTTAAAATAAAAATAAGCAATATCTAAACCTGTCTTAAGCCTGTATGTGGGCTGATTAACCGCTATAAGTAATTACTCATGACTGCGATCGCAACTTTGACTCTTGGTATTTTCTTGGGCTTGATGATCTTTTTGTTTATTTTTCGGATTGTACTTACCTGGTATCCCCAGGTAGACCTAAACCGTCTACCATTTAATCTAATAGCCTGGCCCACCGAACCTTTTTTGATACCAGTACGAAAAATCGTGCCTCCCATAGGAGGTGTAGACATTTCCCCAATTATTTTGGTGGGGGTTTTTAGCTTGCTGCGCGAGATTCTTTTGGGTCAGCAGGGGCTGATTAGCATGATATCTTAAGCCGATTGTCAGGAGTTGGCATGAGAAGTAGTGCCAATCTCCTGAGTTCTAGCTTTTTTGGGAGAGCATTTGCTCCACGAAGTTGGTGTAAACTTCGCCTTCTAGGAAGGCTGGCGTTTCCAAAATTCTTTGATGAAAATTGATCGTGGTTGGTACGCCAGTAATAGCACACTCGCGTAAAGCACGCTTCATGCGGTTGATCGCAGCGTCGCGGTTGGGTCCCCAAACGATTAATTTACCGATCAATGAGTCGTAATAGGGTGGAATTTCATAATCGGTGTAGACATGAGAGTCCATACGAACACCCGGTCCTCCAGGGGGCAGGTAACCGCTAATTATGCCAGGTTGGGGGCGAAAATTGCGATCGGGGTCTTCGGCGTTAATTCTACATTCGATCGCATGACCTTTGAGGACAACTTGCTCTTGGGTGAGTTGTAGTTTTTCGCCTTGGGCAATACGAATTTGTTCGCAAACCAAGTCTAAACCTGTAATCATTTCAGTAACTGGATGCTCGACTTGGATGCGGGTATTCATTTCCATGAAGTAGAATTCTCCAGAGCTATCAAGGAGAAATTCAACTGTTCCAGCACCGACGTAGTTGATGGATTTTGCTGCCATGACGGCGGCGTTGCCCATTTTTTGGCGTAATTCTGGCGTCAAACTGGGGCTAGGGGCTTCTTCTAGTAGTTTTTGATGACGGCGTTGAATTGAGCAGTCTCTTTCGCCGAGGTGAATGACGTTGCCGTAGCTGTCGGCGAGGATTTGAAATTCGATGTGACGGGGGCGACTCACAAATTTTTCGAGGTAGACGCCGGGGTTGCCAAAGGCGGCTTCGGCTTCTCCTTGGGCGGCTAGGAAGAGTTTGGTAAGTTCAGTTTCATTTTGGACAAATCGCATTCCTCGTCCTCCACCGCCGGCTGTGGCTTTGATCATGATTGGATAGCCGATTTTTTGGGCGATTACTCCAGCTTCGCGATCGCTGGTTAGTAATCCATCACTTCCTGGTACAGTTGGTACTCCAGCGCCTTGCATGGTTTCTTTGGCGGTGGATTTGTCGCCCATAGCCCTAATCGAGTCTGGGGTAGGACCGATAAAGGAGATTTGATGATCGGCACAAATTTCGGCAAATCGGGCATTTTCTGCTAGGAAACCATATCCTGGATGAATGGCGGTGGCGTTGCGAGTTAGGGCAGCAGCAATAATGTTGGGAATGTTTAAGTAACTTTTGCTACTAGGAGGTTCGCCGATACAAACCGCTTCATCTGCTAGTTGGACATGAAGGGCATGGCGATCGATGGTTGAGTGAACCGCAACAGTGGAAATCCCCATCTCTTCGCAGGTTCGGAGAATCCGCAGGGCGATTTCCCCACGATTGGCAATCAAAATTTTTGAAAAATGCATAGAACAGCGCTGCTAGATCCGTATCAGATAGGATAAAGGCGATCGTGTACCCTATTTATTACTTTTTTGCTTGAATTGTGCTGTGTACAGGAAAAAAACAACTATCTTACCTGAAACTGGCAGTTCAAGAGGTTTTTCTGTAAGAGTGATCAATTTAAGTTATGGGAGAAGGGCTTTATCAAAGAAAATACATATACTGCGTCATAATTTACTGACTTTTTGATAATATTAGAACATAACGCGGATGTGGCGGAATTGGTATACGCGCACGCTTGAGGGGCGTGTGGCTTTGCCTTGCGAGTTCGAGTCTCGCCATCCGCATAGTTATAGGGTAACTTAAGTTATCCACGAATGTTTAAAGAAACGTTACTACAACTTCGGTTAAAGTAACGTTTTTTATGTTCAAAGCTAAAACTGGCAACTTAGTTTTCAAATCTCTTAGCAAGCTTATTTTTAATTTTACCTAACAAGGTAATTTTTCTTTCTCGATGATGGTTTAATACTGTAGGATAAGCTGAGTTTAAACAGGGATCAGAATAAGGCATAGATAGCCATTCTTCAGCTTTCCTAAATTCTGGCATCTTGAGATGATTTCCCCATTGGCAAGGGTCTCTAAAAGTCTCAATATGATATTTTAGTGCTAGTAGGGAAAGTACCGACTGATCATGGCGATGATCGACAAATTCTGAATGATTATCTAATCTAGAAATATTAGGTAAGTCAGTAAGAATATTAATTTGCTGGCAGTAGTATAAGTAATCCTCTAAAAATTTAATACTAGCCTCGTTTTTAAGGTAAATTTGGAAGCTAGCATTGATTTGTTCAGCATTCCAGTATTGTTCAGAATCACAATTCATCAAAGTAAAGCAGTCTCGTTTTGTCCATTTACGATTGAGATGTCCTCCATGAACTTTGAAAAGTAAAATTCCCTTTTGTTTGATGCATAATTCTATTAGAGGAGTAAGATTGCTAATAACTTCAATACCTGAGTCAGCATAGATTAAGATGTCACCATCATCAATTTGGCTGAGATAATCTAAAATAATAAATGGTTTCCAAAGCCAATATCCCGAACCTCTCTTTAAGTTTAGAATGTGTTTATTATTTTTGTAAAAATCTGTTTGTTTTAACCAGTTATTATTGAAAGAATCAACTTGATCTACTCCAAACTTAAGAGCAGAATTATTTAATCGCTTTTGACTTTCATAAAACTCAGGACTAGCATAGCTAATTAAATATTTTTTCATAATAATTAAAGCATACCAGTTGCAGTTTTAAGATTTTGAAAGTTATAACTCAAAAGCAAATTTGGATGCTTTAAGAAAAAAGGGATATAAAACCTTTTCCAACTTTTTTTCATTGCTAATAATTCTGGGCAATGAGGTTGCAAGTCTAGATATAGCTGAACCCAATCTTCTGGAGCATATTTTTGAATAGTTTTAATAATTTCAGTCGAGCGTTTTAAGTTGCCACTTTCAGTTTTACAATCTTGATGAATTCTATAGCCAGAGAAAGGAAATGGGATGTAGGTGAGTGGGAACTTTTGAGAAATTCTAATAAAAAATTCCCAATCTAATACATAATGTAAGTCTTCATCCAAAAAACCAACTTCATCAAGCACATTTCTTGTCCAAAATGTCGAAGGTTGATGTAAGGGATCGCAATATTTAAGGATGTCTTCTGTTACAATTCCTGGTTTAACTTTAGCGTACTTATTATGCAAACGAATTCCTTGTCCAAATAGCCAGCCATCGCCATAAATAAAATTAGAGTTATTATTATTGAAGGCTTTAATTACATTTTGAAAAGCATTAGGTTCAAAGATATCATCAGAATTTATCCAACAAATAATATCTCCAGTTGCTACCTTAAATCCTTTATTAATCGCATCTGCCTGACCTTGATCTTTTTCGGAAATATAATAAGATAAGTTTTCAGTATAGCTCTCAATAATATCTACTGTACCATCAGTACTACCACCATCAATTATTATGTACTCCAAATTAGGATAATTTTGGACTAAAACTGATTTTATCGTCTCCTCTATAAAGCCAGCTTGATTATAAGAAGGGGTTATTACGCTAAGTTTTGGAGTAGTAGACATCTTGGTTTTACTCTAAAATAAATAATGATAATTTGTCAGATTTCAGATATTTGTTAAGACTTTTTCAAAGTATCTTTAACAAATTTGGCAGCTTTTGCTAGTCTGGGTCTATCAATGATATATTCCCACATATCTGTTTTTAATTTAGCTTTGTAGGAAAAGTTTTTCTGGACATCAGGTACTAATCTGTACTTCATTCCTCGATAAGTTGCATAATCTATTTTACTGGGAGATGTTGCGTAACGACTGCCACTTTGATACTGACTAGGAAGATAATGAGCTGTCAAAGATTTTCTAGAATATTGAGGATCTATTGTTTCTAAAGAGCCATGAATTGTTCGAGAATTCCAAAAAAGTACATCTCCTTTTTTTAAAGCAGGAGCATAAATATTGTCTTGATGAGTGTCTAAATAATCTTGTAGTTTTTTCCGATAAGGTGTGGTAGAAACCTTCTCATCAACTGTTAAGTCAAAGTCAACCCAGTTAGATTTTGGTAATACAAAAAAGCGACCAGCTTCTTGGTGAATATCTTCTAAAGCGAACCAACCAGCTAGTAAATGACCAGGAGGCATAGAATCTAAATAGTACCAGTCTTGGTGAGCATGAGTTGCTGTATTTAGATCAAATAACATAGATTGCATGAGGTTATGCTCTGCACTGCCTGTGATTTGAGTTAAAGCTTCTTGTACAGATTGAGAACAAAAAATTTGTCTAGTAATTTCTGTAAATTCTAGATAGTTGGGGTAGTCGTGAACATTGAGAAAAGACTCTTCAGCATATCCGTAAGCTGAGGTTTTATTAGTTTCCCAACGATTGCTTGACTGCCTAAAAAAGTAATCTTTTGAAGCTAGTATGTTTGACTTATAAATTGTTAATAGCTGATCAATCAAAGATTCTGGTATTAATTTTTCAACTATGTGGTAACCATTAGCATCATAAAAATCTTTAGGGGTGTTCATTTTTTAAATCCTCAAAATAATAATATAGCTTATGCACTCAACAATTTCTTTAACTTGCGTTGAACTTTTTTAATTAAGGGCGGGTCATAATTAAATAACGTCCTTTGCGTGAATTTATCAGCCTCCAAATCCCGAATCATAAAAGGTGGATGTTTAATAGGAAACGACATGGGATATGTAGTCATTTGATTATAAGGACTTTGCTGATCATTGGTATGAGTTGCTTCTGGATCATGACCGATATTTGTGACTAAGTTTACGTCTGGAATAATACTAAAAGCATTCTGAATCCAACAAGCAAACATCCATTTAAAGTCCCAACCTGTAAGATGTCTATCATAATGAAGTTGTAAACCTTGAGTCCAAACTTTTACAGCATAAGGGTCAGTTAAAATTGTGTTAAGAAAGTTATGATCTTTGATTTCGGGCCAAAGTTTAAGATCAACATCGAAGTAATTCCAAGCACGTTTCCAAGTTGCCCAGCCCCAGCAAAGAGTATAACGAGAAAAGTAGTAACTATATTCGGTTTTATGCTGACCAAATTGGACATTTTGACCTGATATGTTCATGATACGTTGATCATGCCTATAGCGGTCAAGTAGCTCTTCACAGTAGGGGAAAAAGCTAGGATGAGGTACACAATCATCTTCTAGGATAATTGTTTCCTCAACCTGCTCAAATACCCAATTTAAGCCACTAACAATTCGAGGATCGCAACCAATATTGCTATCTGAATAATTCTTTAAAACCTGACAATCCCAATCTACACGATCAATAATCGCACGAGTAGCAGCACATTGCTCTGCTTCGCCTGGTCGATTTGTGCGGGGACCATCAGCAATTACTAAAAGCTTTGCAGGTTTAACTTGGCGAATCGTTTCAAAAACTTTTTCTGTTTGCTCTAATCGTTTAAAGATAATCAAAGTTATGGGAGTTTTCATCAGGTAATCAGGCATCTCTAATAATTTTAAAATAAAATGTTTTTTATCTGCTGGTTAAGCCAAAAAGTGTAATAGCTTTTGTTTGATATAAGAAAATTTTTCTAGTTCTTGTATAAAATGCACCAGCAGCGTAAGAAGCGACAAATTGTGCGGCAACAGTCGCAAAAGCAGCGCCTAAACCACCATACGAACCAATCAAAAAATAATTTAAAACAACGTTAATCAATGCTCCAACTGCTGTTGTTGCCGCTGTAAATTTCATTAAACCTTCAGTTGTTAACCAAGTTTCTCTGGCTACTCCTAAAGAGACAAATAAACCTGTCCAAATATGTATAGTTAGTATAGGTCCTGCTTCAGCATAGTTTTTACCATAGATTAATGTGACAATTTGGGTCGAGTAAAAAGTAATAGGAATGGCAACGCAGTAAGCTAATACTGTCATTATATTAAATAATTTTTGCACACGTTTGTAGTAAACTTCTTCACCAATTTCTTTAGCCTGTACGATTGAGGGAAAAACTGAGTTAACAATCGCACCAGGAACAAAATACCATAGCTCCGAGATTTTAACAGCCGCTGAGTAGATGCCAACAGACTTTTCCCCAATCATCTGACCTAGCATGACTTGATCTATACGCATATAAATCATCACAACTATGCCTGCAAAAATTAGGGGCCAGCTATCTTTTAGTAATGATTTTGCAGATTTTAGATTAAAATTCCAGGCTTTAATAAAATTTCCATTAAATTGATAAATAATTACCATTGCCAAAGCACATAAAGCATACTCTGCAACCATAACAATAGCAAAAGCTATCAGAGGTGCTTTCAATTGAATTAACAAAATTTTGACAAAATTTATCAGTACATAAGCAACATTTCTCGCTAAAACTGAGTACTTAGCTTGAATTTGTGATTGAAACCAATAATCAATAACATCAAAAGATTGAATTGTTGTTCCTGCAGCGATAATTCCGACTAGCCAGCGAGTTTCTTGAGTAATTGCTGTCTGATCAGGAGTAATAGCAAAAATCACTCCTAATGTAATAATCAATGTGATCAGACTACTAACAATTTTTAGAAAGAAAGCACTGCCAAGAGTGGGATTTTTGCAAGATGGATCGCGAGCTAAATTTCTGACAATAATGCTATCTAAACCGAGCTTGGCAAAGGGAAGAAAGAGGCCAACAATTGCTAGAGCATAGTTTAATCGACCAAATCTTTCTGGACCAAGATAACGTGTAATCCACACTCCAACAAGTAACCCCAAGCCCATTTGTACAATCTTTTCTGCAAATAGCCAACCTGTATTGCCAATAACCTGGCGCAGATTGGGGCTAAGGTTTTGGAGCATCGAACTGATTTTTTTTAACATTAAAATCCTCTATTGTGAATAAATTAAGCTGATTTTAATTAACAAGTTAGTTTTTCACATTTGTAATGATACCGACCCTAATTTTCGCTGATGACTAGAATAATCTTTTTTTGATGTATCTAAGGTTAGCCTGACAGTTGTTACTACATACCAAAACCAAATACTAGTCACTCCAACTAGACCAGTTTCTGTCATGTTCGTCATTAAAGTGTAAGTTAATAATAAAAGTGGTAATCCAGATTCAGGAAGCCGGTTACGACTTAAATATACTACTGCTTTTACGACGTTATTAAAAAAGGAAAGGGCATACAAAGAGACTCCGATCCAACCTAAATCTAAACCCAAATCTAAGAAACCATTGTGGGCGTGAGGAGGTCGAAACTGAGTTTTCGCTACAATAATATCGCCGGCTGGATTGTCTCCCATTCTCCAAGGTTGCCAAAAACCATTAATTCCATAACCTAAAAAGGGACGTTGATTGATTTTAGCAATAATCATGGGCCAAAAATCTGTTCGTCCAGTTAAGGTCATGTCTTTATTCAGAGTATCTACAACAATAAATTCTAAATTATCAGTTACCACAATTGTCAAACATACGCTCACAATCATAAATAAAATAACTGAAACAACTGCCCATTTTACAGGTAATCTTTTGAGAAAACCAAAGTATGCCCATAGCCCTAATAAAACAACAGTTAAAACCTTACTTGCGCCACTCCCTCCTTGGTTCAAAGCGATCAATGATAAAATAGAAAATATAACAGACAAGTAACGTTGTTTTGGTGAATACACTGAATGCATCAACCATAAAATTGCACTTTGAGCCATGAAAAAAGAAAACTGGTTCTTGTGTCCCAAAATACCTGTCCACGGCACCTGATTTTGTGCGATTGCTTGATAAATGCTGAGAAGAACTATACTAATATTAATCCAGCGCCATATTGGATAAATTTCTTTCCAAGAATACTGTTTGCCCATATAAATTGCGATTGCAGCGGTTTCTAAACATACAACACTTGCTTTGAATGTACTATTGGGATCATTTGACCAAAAACTAGAAAGACCAATAATTAAAAACAATAAAACTAAAAAAGGTTCTTTAATAATCAGTTCAGCAAAAGCATTGAGGAAATTCTTTAGAGTGTATCTTAATCGTGAACTTAAAAGAAGTAAGCAAATAATATAAATACCAATTTGACCAGCAATTGTTGGCATGGTGGTATCTCTTAATGCCATAACATTAGGATTAAGTTTATCGAAAGGGTTGAGGTTAACACCAGTAGCCCCTGCTATACTAAGAATAAAAATACCTAGAAAAATCTTTTCTAAATTTGAGCTAAGTTTTTTAGCCCTACCTGCAAAATGAAAAAGTAAAAACGTATAAAGGATTCCTAGAGCAATAAAAAATATTAGAATTACTGGATTACCTAAAATTAGTTCTTTCATGATTTTGGTAGCTCCTATTAAAAATAGCTAATTGAAAGCTATAATTTTGATTTTATCTTACCAGCAAAAAGAGAAACTGAAGCGAATTACTCTAAAATCATAAGTAAATTATTTCCGGATACTCTGTGGTCTTCATCGTAGAATTTTAAGTCTAAGCTATGCTGTAAGCGTATTTTGGAGAAAAGGAATAGTCAGTAATATGGACTGGATATTTTCAGAACCATTAAGTGTTGAAAGAGTAACAATTGCGATCGCCAATTTGCCATCGTCACTGAGTGGCAAAAAACTAGTACAGCTTTCAGATTTACATTATGATGGCTTACGACTATCAGACAGTTTACTTGCCCAAGCCATCGAAGCCACAAATCAAGCAGAACCTGATTTGATCTTACTAACTGGCGACTATGTAACTACCGATCCCAACAAAATCTACCCCTTAGTAGAGCAGCTAAAACACCTGCAAAGCCAAGCTGGAGTTTATGCAGTCTTGGGCAACCATGACTTATATTACTCTCGCTCTAAAGCACAAGTGACTGCAGCCCTTTCCAGTATTGACATACAGGTTTTGTGGGATGAAATCGCTTACCCTTTCGGTTCACAATTGCCCATTGTGGGGCTTTCCGACTTTTGGTGTCGTGATTTTAATCCAGCTCCCGTCATGAATCAACTTGATCCAAAAATTCCACGTATTGTTTTATCACACAACCCTGATAGTGCAGAAACACTGCAGCAATGGCGAGTAGACTTACAACTATCAGGTCATACTCATGGCGGTCAAATTTCCATACCTGGCATGGGAGCAGCACCCGCACTTTTGAAAAAAATTCAGCCATATATTCCCAACATAGTCAAATCTAAAATACCTTTTATTGAAGCCTGTATGCGAGTTGTAAAGCATTGGGAATGGGCAAGAGGACTGCATCAGATAGGTAATAACCAACTTTACGTCAATCGTGGTTTGGGTAGCTATGCGCCCGGAAGGCTTTTTTGTCCGCCAGAAGTAACAGTAATAACTTTGGAAGCTGGACGAAACTAATAATATTTTATTGTGTACAATTACAAGGTTTTCTGTCATATTTATCTTTCAAGATTTTGGTGATCACTTAATTTTTCATTTGTACATTGAAGCTCCTCATTAATCGTTTGTAATTCTTCGTTGCTAACTTGAAGCTGCTCGTTGAGTGTTTTTAATTCCTGAGTGGAACGCTCAGACTTCTGTTGTAATAAGTTGTATTGTGTTACATCATTAAAAACAATTGAAACACCAATTTCTTTAGCATTACGATTTAGCAAAGGCATAATTGTAATCTCCAAATAAATGATTTTGCTGTCACTTGCAACGAGTAGCTCTAAATTAGATAATTGAATAGAAGAGCCTTGTGCATACGCCTGCTCAATAGGCGATCGCAATTCGCTCAAAAAAGGTATCTCAAGCTCTTGTAAAAGACAACCCAAGTCACTAGATACTAGACCAAATAGCTCTCTTGCTTGTCGATTTACTGACACCAAACTACCATAAATATCAACTACAATTTGAGCAAAAGGCAGACACTCAAAAGCTTGCTCTTGTAAAGTATTAAGCTCAACTGACTGGTTTTCATCTGTCGCCTTCTCAACTTCTTTTGCTAAGAATAAGTGAGAAACTTCTGGGGCTTGCGCGAAATTATCGCGTCGTTGTTTTGGCAATTTAGAGAAAATACGAGACTCAAACTGTACCGGAGCAAAAAGATTCACCTGACTCAACAACATCTCCGCTTTGCCAACAAACAAAAAACCAGTATCTTTGAGAGCAAAATGAAAACGCTTCAAAATACGTGCCTGAGTTTCTGCACTAAAATACATCAACGTGTTGCGACATACTAGCAAATCAAGGCGAGAAATTGGCGCATCTTGAACCAAATTGTGTTTCCCAAAAATCACTGCTTGCCGCAACTCATTATCAAAAGAATAACCAGTTTCTGTAGCTTTAAAGTATTTGTCCAAATACTCAGCCGAAACAACTTTCATGGCTATAGATTTGTAATTGGCAAGGCGACCATTTGTTAATGCTTGTTCATCGACATCTGTAGCATAAATTCTGACTCGTGTTTTAAAATCTTGTGTCCCTAATGCTTCTGCTATAATAATAGCGATCGTATAGGCTTCTTCACCAGAAGCACAACCTGCACTCCAAACTCGTATCGCTTCTTTCTCTTGCTTTGATGCTACTAAACGCGGAATAATTTCTTGAGCTAAGTTTTGCCAAGCAGAGGCATCACGAAAAAAAGTTGTGACATTTATTAATAATGCATCGAATAAATAATTATGTTCAATCGAGTTTAATTTAAGGTAGTCGAGATATTTTTCATAGGATTCAATATTGAGCTGCACCATACGCTTTTTGATCTGGCGTATCAAGCTAGGGCGTTTATAGCCTGTAAAGTCGAAACCTCGACTACATTTAAGATAATTTAGCAACGCCTCGAATGCTTGAGCTGGCGTGGCGTTATTCATTAAGTTTTTCCTTAAATCTCTCCGTTAATAACTCAATTTGCGATGTCTTCAGTTATGCTCTGAAAAGCTAATCGCTCTTGCAATTTTAGCTAATAGTCGTAAGGAGAGTCCAGCCTCGATCTCTAAGCTAATGCCAAAATCATAAATCGCTAAACGTAAAATTACCAAGTCTTAATTTAACTTTTCAGAGAAATCCCGAAAACTGAGTAAATAAAGTAATTTTTGTTAATAAAGTTTACATATATTAAAAAAAATGACAGTTATGATTGCATCTTGTAAACAAGCTAGCAATCTTCAATAAGGGTAGTTTGAGCGTTTGAAATTATCAGCAGTAAAATATTAATAATTCTAAAAAATAACTCTAATTGGCAATTAATTCTTTAATCTTTTCTTTATAAAAGATAATAATTTATATACGCTACTGTAAAATTACTTTTAAATCAGCAGATTGAGAAAAAACCGAGACTATAAATTTCAAAACTCGCTAAAATAGCATTCTGAAAAGCCTTAACTAGCGCGTAGCTGCTGACAAGACATCAGTAAAGCTTCAGCCTCGCTGGTTTTAATTTCCAACTTGCCTTGGGGGTGCGCCTCAAACATCAGCCGCTCTCCTGGAAAAATAACTCGCTCCCAAGTTGAACCTTCAAAATAATTCAATCGCAGTACCTGGATATTGTGAGTAGCGTTAACATAAAAACAGATAATTGTTTGGTCGCCGAAAGTACTATGAAAATTTTCATTCAAATCAAGAATTGAATTCATGTTAATACTGTTCATCAAATTAAGAAACCTGGGAAATTCTCACACGCCAACTAGATAGCAGTGAGGGTATGAACATATACAGATGTTCTGTTGTAGCTGCTTTTAGCCTTCTGCCGGAACTCCCAGGAATCACTTGGGTGTTAGGTTGGTCACCTGCCAGAATATCCCTTGAGGCGTCATAAACACGTCTGTCTCAAGAATGGGCTAAAGTTAATTGTTAGTGTGACAAAGTATACAACCAGATCTTAATCAAAAAAAAGAGGCGTTAAGCGATAACTCATGTTTAATTACAGCTATACACCCTAAATTGTTCTACCAAAGAATATTTAATCAAAGTTTTTTTAAGTTTATCTAGAAAGTAAAAGTTGCAATCTAAAAAAAGTTTAACATGAACGTTAATAATTTTGCCCAGCAAATACAGGCGCTGCACTGGCGTCTCTCCAAACTTTACCAAGGTAATGGCACTGACTTATCAACACAGTCCAATTTACTATTACCAATTGTCTTCAAAGAGCTCGGTATCGCTTCCGAAGAATTACAAGTTGCCGCTGAAGAACTCTACCAACAAACAGAATTTATAGCTGCAACACGAACACAAATAGAAGCTGAACGTCAGCGTTACCGAGACTTGTTTGAATTCATGCCAAATGCCTATTTGGTAACAGATATTCAAGGCAAAATTTTGGAGGCTAACCGTGCAGCAAGCACATTACTCAACGTCCATCCTTCCTTCTTAACAGACAAACTATTAATCAACTTTATTCCAGTAGAAAGGCGTCTAATTTTTCGTTCTCAACTGGCACAACTACAGCAACTACAACTAACAGATAAAGTACAAGAACTTTCCCTGCTGGTACAACCCCGTAATCATGAAAGCTTTGACGCTGCTATTACTGTAACTTTAGCATGGGACTCACTCAACAATCAAGCTAGTTTGCGTTGGATAGTACGCGATAGTAGTGAGCGTCAAAGAGCACTTAAAGCTTTAAACAACCAGCAATATAATCCAACTGAAGATAGGTCTTTACATTTTTATACTAAAGGAGAATTGATTCCTTTAGAGCCGCAAGCAATTTGTTTAGTGCGTAATGGTTTAGT
Source organism: Coleofasciculaceae cyanobacterium (assembly GCA_049671305.1). Classification (GTDB taxonomy): domain Bacteria; phylum Cyanobacteriota; class Cyanobacteriia; order Cyanobacteriales; family Coleofasciculaceae; genus CADCTM01. The sequence goes on along the minus strand of JBATUR010000109.1, from coordinate 21,648 downwards.
CAAATTGAGTACAATGAGCGAACGCGGAGAAGAAGTTTTAGTTGGTTTAATTGGACAGTCAATGCCTTTTGGTTCTAGTATGACTGCCTTATCCACCTATCAAGCCCTTGTACTTTCAGAAACAGCTCAAGTTGCATATATTCCTCTTACAGAAATTTGTGATTCTGTGCGTCTGACTCAAGTACTTCTGCCTAAATTTAATCAACGTTTACGACAGACAGAAGCCCTTTTGGCAATTTCTGGAAAGCGGCAAGTCAAAGAAAGATTAGAGTATTTCTTACTATTTTTAAAGCGAGAAATTGGTCAGCCAATTGCTCAAGGAACTCACTTGCCGGTGCGCCTGACTCATCAAGATATTGCTGATGCTTGCTGCACTACTAGAGTTACTATTACTCGCTTAATGGGTAAGTTACAGAAACAAGAAAAAATTAGCTTTGATGCCAAACACCAAATAATTTTTAAAGATTAGCAAATTTAACCTTGATCTGGCACAACTTGTCGCTGATAATGAGGCTGTGCTGGCGTTCCCCAACATACTTGTTGGGCGGGAATATTCTTAAAAACACTACTTTTTGCACCAATTACTGCATTAGCACCAATACAAATACCAGGTGCAATAAAACAATCAGTTGCCACCCAAACGCCATTACCAATAGTAATCGGAGCAGTTATTAAAGCAAAGGCTGAATCTTGAATATTATGGCTACCTGTACAGAGATAACATTCTTGAGAAATAACGCAGTGAGAACCTAATTTTATCAGATCAAGACTATAAAAAACAACATCATCACCAATCCAACTATAATCACCAATTTCGACTTTCCAAGGATAGGTAAAACGAGCAGTTGGTCGAATTATTACACCTGTACCAATCTTTGCTCCAAACAAGCGCAAAAGCCAGCAACGGAAATTATTAAAAGTATGAAGACTTAGGGGAAAAGCGATCGCTTGTACCAACCACCACAATAACACCAACCACCCAGGACGCCCTCGGTCATATTTAGATGAATCGTACTTTCGTAAATCAACCAAAGACGGTGCATCAACAAGGGGTTTCTGCTCAATCATTAATCTTATTCCTCAATCAAATCCGTCTTCTGATTAACATTAAGCTGCCCGCCAAATTGACGCAGCTCATAAAGTTTAACCCCAATTTGATACTCATATTGACTTAACAAGCGCCCATAAATATAACCAGCTTTTCCGTCTAAAAATCCCAATCTAATAATGTAAAATAAAATAAAGCGTAAAGTTGGTTTAAAAGGCAATCTAACCCAAAGCTTTTTTAAAAAACGCTTACGCTGTACAGCATCTCCGAAAAAATTAGCGCCAATTGTTCCAGAATCGTCTTTACCGTTAATTAAATTAAGATAAACACGTGCTTCCCAATTTGAGTAGCGATTATGCCGTTCTAACCAATGATAAATATCTCTAAAATCGATATGTAACATATCATTTTTGAGGTAATTAACTGCACCATCTAAAATAACGTGTTCATGAACTTCATTATCACCAGTATTTCTAATTTCCTCAGTATTTAAATTCTCGTAGCGCCCTTGTTTATGCTTAAACAAGCGTAGATTCCAGTCAGGATATTTACCACCATAACGAATCCATTTACCCAAAAAGAAAACCTTACGATTGATATAATATCCCGCAATTTGGGGATTTTGGATAGCTAGGGCAATTTCTGACCAAAGTTCTGGAGAAATTCTTTCATCACAGTCAACTATTAGTACCCATTCATTACGAAAAGCCAGATTTTCTAAACTCCAATTTTTCTTTTTGGGCCAGCGTCCATTAAACTGAAATTGGACAATATTTGCTCCATAACTTTTGGCAATTTCTACAGAGCGATCGCTACTTTGAGAATCAACCACAAATACTTCATCTGCTCTTGCCACACTTTCCAAACAAGCTGCTAAATTTGCCTCTTCATTTTTAGCTGGAATGAGTACGGAAACTGGAATCTTCAAGTCAGTTGACATAATTAAATATTTTAAATTTAGCTAATTTTTAGAGTAATAAAAAATAAAACCTCAAATATCTTCCTTATGTTCAATTAAACTGCGAGGACTGGCAGGCAATTTGGGCTTTTTAAAAATACCTTGGATAGCAGCATTTAAATAGCCAACTTGACCATAAGCATAAACTAAATTATCGAAACTCATTGCCGGCTTACGCAAGTATTTAAGCGATTTATACAACCCACGCACCAAACGTTCTCCTCCCCATAATAACTGTGCAGAACCAGCGCGGTCAGTAAGTTGTTCGCGGTAACATTCACTAATTCCTTGCCACCAACCACGACTTAAAAACCAGCTAGGATGAAGTCGCTCAGGAGCAACATTATGAGCAACTAAAGCATTGGGAAGATAAGCAACCTGCCACCCTTTTTGCAGGGCAAGTTCTGTCATATACAACTCTTCATTTGATAATAAATTTTTGCCAATACGACCAAGATTAATATCAAAACCGCCAATTTCTTCCAAAAAAGTACGACGAATTGAGTAATTTAAACCTCGTGGAGTCAAACTAGGATGATTAATATAAACAACAGCATCACCAAGATCATAAGCTCCCAAAGTTCCCGTTAATTCTGGTGATAACCACGGCGGAATATTGCAGCCTTCTGGTAATAAAAGAGTTACCTTACCACCTGCGATCGCTAATTTCTCATTTTGCTCAAACGCCTCAGCAATAGCCTGCAGCCACAAAGGACTCGCAACAGCATCATCGTCCAAATAAGCCAAAATCGGCGCCAAGGCTTCCCTTGCACCCGTATTGCGGGCAACAGATAAGCCCATCGTTGGCTCATAAACATAGTTGAGTTGTGGACTTTTTAGCCGTGCCTCAACTAGCTCACGAGTGCGATCGCTAGAGGCATTATCGACTATAATCACTTCATAATTACCAAAATCTTGCCTGAGCAAGCTATCAATCGCTTCTCCTAAATACTCCTCGCGATTGTAAGTGCAAATAATAGCAGAGATATCAGGAACTGACATATAAAATTAAGGTAGAGTGCCGACGCAAATCTAGCCGATAGCCATTAACTATCGTATTATTAGCTTCCCTAACGTTCTAACCTGCCAACCCGCCAACTTGGCAAGGCGTGGTATCCGAATCTTCTATTTCAATCCTTACTTAAATGAGAGTGCATCACAATTAAAGTTTCTGCCAATTGACTTAAACGAACTTCCAACTCTTGCTTACGGGTCAAAAGTTGCCGTAATTTTTGATGACGTGCGATCGCTAAACTAACACTAACAACTTGATCCGGTGGACAAGGACGCGCCCAAAACTGACCCGAAGCATCCAACCCACAAAGACGATAACCCGTGCGAGGAGACTCCAACGTCACATCTCCCTCAGCTTGCCACTCTTCGGGCACATAATCCATCAACCTGTCAACAGTCGTCGGACGTACAGTGCCTTGCGCTTCTTGGGCATCACGGGCATGAGACTCCAACCAACCATCGACAATTGGACCTTCAATATAAATATCTTGGATTTGTCGCACAATAGTCTGTAACTCAGTCTGCCAACGGGCGACAATTTCCTCAATCTCTTGCAGCAAATTCATCGCCAATGCCGGGTTTGCCGCATGACGATGTTCACTAATATTTAGCGGTTTCAGCTTGGGTAACGTCGGCGGACTTTGCTGCTTGCGCGCCGAAAAAGTTTGTACTGCCAGGGAAAAAGACGGTTCACCAGCTTCTCGCTGACGCCCAGACTCTTGACTAGCATCAGTTTGTACACTGGCATTCTTTGGTGGACTGCCTGTCTGTGCCTCTCCCATACGCTCTAGTGCTGTCTCAAGTTGCAGTTTTGGTTTCATGGATTCTCATGCCACTGTATCAAATCACCAACTCTTTCATTTAACACGTTTCAATCATTAATAGGGATTTTTTGTTACGCAATGAATGTACTAATCTTAACTGCATCCTCACGAAACCCAGAAGTTTTGATTTTTCAGGTACATTAACGTGGTTGAAAATAAGGGGTGTTATCAAAAATGACCAACCATACCATCATGCTAGTAACAGGACCATCTCGCTCTGGTAAAAGTGAATGGGCAGAACAACTAGCGACACAGACAAACTTACCTGTAATCTATATAGCAACGGCAAAAACTGACCCAAATGACGCAGAATGGCTTGCCCGAATTGCCAAACACTCCTCAAGGCGTCCAGCAGACTGGAAAACCTTATTAGTCCCAATTAAACTAACCACGACAATTCAAGAGTATTCAGCAGTTAGTTGCTGCTTGCTAGTTGACTCTTTAGGAACCTGGGTAGCTAACTGCCTAGAGCAAAATTCAGCCGAGTGGCAGACAACTTCACAAGAATTATTAGATAGCCTCAAACAAATTACAGCAACTATAATTTTTGTGGCTGAAGAAACCGGATGGGGCGTTGTGCCAGCATATCCCCTTGGTAGACTATTTCGCGATCGCCTTGGTGAACTAACTCGTCGTCTTGGCAGTATAGCGAACCCAGTCTACTTAGTAACAGGCGGTCATGTTCTTAACCTCAGTATCCTGGGATCACCGCTACCATAGAAAAACAAGTATCAAAACTTTTCTTAAACCGCAACTATTCACAACTGGATCACTCGTATGGCATCTGAACAACAAGTTAAGCGCTATCTTGCCTATTGGTTTCAGCTAGGCAAAAAAGTTGTCATCGGTAACGGTCAATCTAGTGTACTACCGCAACCAGTGATTGCAGGCGATCGCTATAGTGATCAATTTGAACAAATCTGGCAGCAACTAATCTCATCCGACGGCGACTGCTACCTAGAAGGCACACAAGAAACGATCAGCGACTTATTAACCCCAAGATGGGATGTTAGTCCTTGTGCCCGTTGTGAAATGCCTGTACCCGTGGTTAATGTGGGAATGCCGCCTGAGTTGTGTCCTTGCAACGACTTACCAACCTGGCCCAATACAGAACTACCAGCGCCACGAGATCCTGTTAATAGTACAGGGCGTTTACAAGGAATACGCGATCGCTTATCCTAACCTAATTGAGCCAATTAGCTTAAGACACAATCCCCGTCATTTGGCAACTTTTGCTAGACGCCGAGGTACCTCATAAGTCAAAAAATCATAAGCCAACTTAGTACGGGGAAAAATTGCCCGTGCCTCCTCTAGCAAATCATCTAACCCAACGGCATTTCCTGGCGTATAGCGGGGGCTAAAATGGGTCATAATCAACTGCCTTACCCCCGCACTCAAAGCCACCTGTGCCGCCATCGTCGAGGTAGAATGTAACGCCTCAAAGGCTAATTGGGCATCTTGATGAGCAAACGTCGCTTCATGAATCAACACATCAGCATCTTGTGCCAACTCCACAGCATTCTCACAAAAAATCGTATCAGTACAATAAATCAGCTTACGCCCAACTTCGGTTTCGCCACACAAATCAGTTCCCAAAATCTGACGCCCGTCAGGCATTGTCACCGTTTCACCTTTTTTCAGCTTGCCATACAAAGGTCCTGAAGGAATGCCCAAAGCGGTGGCTTTTTCCACATCAAAACGTCCGGGGCGGTCTTTTTCTTCCACCCGATAGCCAAAAGCTGGCACTCGATGTTTTAAACTCAGACAACTTACCGTAAATTCGGCATCCTCGTAAACAATACCGGGACTAACCGTGTGAACTTGAACCGGATAAGAGAAGTAAGTTTGAGAGTACTTTTTACCAGCACGCAGATAATCATTTAACTCCGGCGGACCATAAATATCAATCCGATCTGTATTTCCTGCCAAACCACAACTTGCCAATAATCCCATCAAGCCATAAATATGGTCACCATGCATGTGGGTGATAAAAATGCGGCTAATTTGGCTAACTCTAATTTCACTACGCAGAATTTGATGTTGAGTGCCTTCACCGCAATCAAATAGCCAAACTTCCGCCCGTTGGGGGAGACGCAGCGCCACACTAGAAACATTACGCGATCGCGTTGGTACTCCGGAACTGGTTCCTAAAAACGTTATTTGCACTCTCAAATGCCTTTATTAGCTCATTTCGGGAAATGTTTTTCCCTCTTACCATCGTACACAGCTCATTCAGGAGTTTTGAAGTGTCCAGTTCGAGTTACTTTTTTACCCAAACTATCTTTTTTGGGTGAGGCGGAACACATTGCCTCGTTCAGACATCAAAAAACAAGTTAGAGTTTTATGTTGAAGTGTTCAAAATCATAGGACTAAATATATCCGGATGCATCTAACTTGGGAGGTAAAAATCTGGATAAAGCCACCATACCTTTGTCAGTAGCCAAATCAATCCTGGCGGACTGTCGCAGCAACTCAAAAACTCATCTTAAACCGGCTTGAGAGCAAGATTCAATTGCTGTCCATCCCCAAAACGAGAACCATCGCCCTTGTGAGGAAATTTTAAACATGGCACCAATTCGTTTGTCTGCTTCTTTTCAATTAATCTTAAAGCAAGTAATTTTATTAGGAGGGCGTCATTGGTGGCTCTCCTTTATATTGTGGGTAGTTTTAATTGCTCCCGCCCAGGCAGCAACAGAGTTACGAATAGCAATTAAACAAGGTGTCAGCCAAGTGCAAGTTGGCAGTTCAACTAAAGCAATTATCCGTGATGATAGCGGTCAGCAGGTTGGAGAATTAGCGCCCCTCAATGCTTTTAATGCTCGTGGTGGTAGTAACGTTGCCCTCGGACAATGGCGATCGCAACGGTTGTGGATCGAACCGACGGCTAATGGTGTAGTCTGGATAGGCGATCGCTGGTACAGGGGACGCACAAAATTAGTATCAACTGCTGGCGGTCTAACTGCCGTCAATTACGTCAACCTCGAAGACTATCTCTACAGCGTCCTCGGCTCGGAAATGTTCCCCAACTGGCCCCTGGAAGCCCTGAAGGCACAAGCGGTTGCGGCTCGTTCCTATGCTCTTTATAAGCGCTCAACTTCAGCCAATGCTGTCTATGATTTAGGTGATACAACGACTTGGCAAGTTTATAAAGGTGTAAACAGCGAAGCCCTGCCCACTCATCAGGCGGTTGATGCCACTGCCGGACAAGTGATGATTTATGGCGGCAGGGTAATTTTGGCGGTGTTCCATTCTTCTTCAGGAGGGCATACAGAAAATGTGGAAGATATCTGGAAGGAAGCATTACCATATCTACGCGGTGTGGCTGACTATGACCAAGGTGCACCTGTATTTGAGTGGACAAAAAACTTTTCTGGTACCCAATTAAGCAGCCTGATTTCTGGTGTGGGTAATGTGGTTGAGATGAGAGCCGAACGAACAACACCACAAGGTAGAGTCGTGACTATGTTAGTCAAAGGCGATCGCGCTACCAGACGTATCAGTGGCAATGATTTACGCAATGCTCTCAACCTCAAGAGCACACTATTTGTCGTTAACCCAGCAGGCAGCGGCTTCCAAGTCACCGGACGTGGTTTCGGTCACGGTTTAGGCTTAAGTCAATGGGGGGCACATAATTTGGCGGCTCAAGGTATCAACTATCAGCAAATTTTAGACCACTATTATCAAAATGCTACCTTAGCTCGAATGCCCTAAACTATTGACTGGTTAAATTACTCTAAACGTTTTCTCCATTCGGCATCAATTTTATCTGATTGTTCTAGCTCTTGATCCAGTAAATCTTTTTCACTGGTGTAAGCTAAATTGTCGGCATTGATAATGTTTTGGGCGGCAAATTGTTGAGCATATACCATCTTTTTTTGTAAGGCAATATCTGGCTCTTTCAGGACAATAGCTTGCTGCTGACGTTGGTAATTTCTGGCTTCAATTTGCTGATTTTTGAATTGAATCCAAAAATAGCGAATTAGCGGAATTGCCAAAAAGCCAACACCATAAGCCAGTAAAATCCAATAAATGGAATTGACGAAGGCAACTAGTCCCCCTAACTGTACGGCAATGCCACCTTTTAATAAGGAACCCAAAACCAAAGCGCCAACAACATTTAGCGCACCTAACCCTAGGGACATCATAATTTGTCCACTAGATGCATGACTAAAGCGCCAAAGCTGCTCTCGCAAATAATTCGCTGGTACTGAGATTACTTCCTGTTCTCGTGCTGTTGTCTGCAATTCTGGGAAATGATAGACAATTTCACCATCAGGGCTGACTTCCGGGCGTCCGTCAAATTTGCTAAGTACAGGAAGCATATAATCTTCTGACTGACGCTGATATGCTTCGCCAAGATTATCAAGATAGGGAGCAATTTGTTCAGCAGTAACAGCGCCTTTTGAGTTACGGATAACAATACCAATTTCTTGCCAACGGCGTCTTTCTAGATCAATATTGGGATTGCCATCACCAAATAAAAACGAGAAAATCGACTCCAAGAAATTCATCTCGTTTTTAGCGGACAACTGTTGAGCCGTCGGTTTATTTCTTCTTGAGGAGCGTGATGAGCTTTGTTGATAGTAATCTCGTCGGTTAGAGCCAAAGTCAAATAACCAAAAGAAATTCCATAGTCCAGCACCACCAAAGGAATGACTATCACTACTACCACCACCGCCTGAACTACTATCATCGCTGTTCATGGTCATAGCAATCACGATAATGGCGATCGCTGCCACAATTAAGGCAATGGAAGCCATGAGGATGATTCCAAAGGAAATCCTAATTAGGTAAAACAAAACGCGCCAGATTTTTTCCCACCATTCCTGCAACTTTAGCCGCAAGAATTTATTTCGCAAAACGGTACGAAAGTTTTGGGGAAACAAGTAAGCTATCTCGCCTGACTCGGCAACTTGCAAGTGTCCGCCTGCTTCGGAGGCAAGCACTAATAATCCTTGCTGTGCGAAATTGATATTGAGTCCAGCTTTGGCTGCTACGTCTCCAACGGTGACGCGATAGCCTAGCTGCTCAACAGTTGTCATAATTGTGGGATTGGGAGCCATAGGTAGTGTCTTATAAAGATTCCCTCCTCTTTCTAGTATAGAATTCTCTCTTTTGATAGTTTGACAACCCTTTGTCATTCTTCTGTTTTTGGTATGACGATCTACCCAGTACATCGTCTCAATTTTGGCGGTGCTAAAAAATCTCGTGCAGGAAATTTGAGCAACTAACTATCTAAGACTGATTAATCTTTGTTGGCTTTAAGTTGAGCATAAATTCATTTTGGTGGCAATAATTTAAATTTAGTGTTACCTATTTTTTTGTTTTTTTCAGTAAATATATGAATCTTGCTAAGAATTAATCAAAGCTAAATTTAAACTATTTGTGTAAATTAAAAAGGTAGCTTAAAATTAAGTCAGCGGCGGCAATCTGCAGCAAAAAGAATTCAACAATTAAAACATAAAAGTGATCAAGGATAATCAGCTACCGTGAAAATTCTGTTAGTAGAAGATGATGAGTTTGTTGCTGACTTGCTAATTTCAACTCTTTCAAGTCAACATTATTTGGTTGATCTGGCGACAGATGGGCAGACGGGTCGGGAACTTGCAGAAGTGTATGAATATGACTTAATTTTGCTAGATTTGATTTTGCCACTAATGGATGGTATTAGCTTTTGTAAGCAACGGCGCAGTGTTGGCGATCGTACACCAATTCTTTTGTTAACGGGTCATGATACCAGTAGCAATAAGGTGTTAGGTTTGGATGCTGGTGCTGATGATTATGTCGTTAAGCCTTTTGATTCCAATGAGTTATTAGCTCGAATTCGGGCGTTGCTACGTCGAGGCAGTTTAACAACTACACCCGTAATTGAGTGGCAAAATGTGCGTTTTGACCCTAATAAATGCGAGGTTACCTACAAGGCTCAACTAATATCTCTAACGCCAAAAGAGTATGCTTTGTTAGAACTGTTTTTAAGAAATCCTCAACGCATTTTCAGCCAAAGTGCATTACTGAATCATCTTTGGTCTTATGAAGAATCTCCTTCAGCAAATACGGTTCGTGCCCACATTAAAAGTTTGCGGCAGAAACTCAAAAAAGTAGGAGCTGCTGCGGATTTAATTGAAACCGTCTATGGATTAGGATATAGGCTCAAATTCTTAGAGCAAGGAAAAAGTCAAACAGAAAAACTAGCTGTACTGCCTGAAAAGGCTCAGATGGAAATTTTACCGGAACTGACGGCGCTTTGGGAGCGGTTTAAGGGCAAATATCGCGATCGCATTACGACTTTAGAAGAAGCAGTAACGGCGCTGCAAAAAGGTAAACTGACAGAAGACCTCAAACAACAAGCTTTAAGAGAGGCTCACACCTTAGCTGGTTCTTTAGGAAGTTTTGGCTTGGGCGAAGCTTCTCAGTTGTCTCGCGAAATTGAGCAGGCTTTTCAAGCGAGTTCTCGACTTAATGCTGCTCAAGAAAAACACTTATCTCAACTAATTAAAACCTTGGCAGACTCCTTAGAGTCAACGCCAGTTTTATCAACGCCGCCAACGCCTCAACCGCCAAGACTCAAATCATCACGCTTATTAATTGTTGATGATGATCAAGCACTGGCACTGGCTTTAGTTGCCGAGGCAAAAGCTTGGGGAATGCAAGCAGAGGCGGCAAGTAGCATCTCACAGGCTAGAAAAGCGATCGCTCGTTTTCAACCTGATGTTGTCTTGCTAGACTTGTGTTTTCCTGAGTCTAAGTACAATGGCTTTCAACTGCTCAAAGAACTAGTCAACGCTGAAACCGCCCTCCCAGTAATAGTCTTCACGGCTCAAGAAAGCTTTGCCGATCGCGTTAAAGTAGCTCGTTTGGGTGCAAGCGGCTTTTTGCAAAAACCTGTATCTCCAACTCATGTTTTAGAAGCAATCTCTCAAGTTTTACAACAATCAGATATACCTCAAGCCAAGGTTATGGTTGTTGATGACGACCCACAATTACTTGATTTTTTGCGGACATTATTAGAACCCTGGGGTTTCAAATTAACTCTACTTAATAACCCTCAACAGTTTTGGAAAACCTTAGAAACTTGTGCACCAGACTTATTAATTTTAGATGTAGAAATGCCTCATTTGAGCGGAATTGATTTGTGTCAAGTTGTCAGAAATGACTCGCGCTGGAGTGAACTACCTATATTATTTTTATCAGCTCGTACTGATAGCGAAACAGTACATAAAGTTTTTTCAGTGGGTGCTGATGATTATGTAAATAAGCCTGTGGTGGGACCTGAGTTAATTGCCCGTATGCTCAATCGACTAGAAAGAGTACAAATTCTACGCAAATTAAGCAAACTAATGAGTTAGTTAGGAATTAACTTGAGAATTCTTTGAGGTTGCTTCCAGCCTTGATGTTGATTTTTGTTGAGCCATCTTCTTTGCCAATTTTTCCATCCCGGCAAAGTAATACCAAGTTTTTTTTCTAATGCCCTAGCAATTTTTTGTGCTGAAGAAGCCCGAATGCCTTTAATCGTCAATAATTCTTCAAATGTCCACTCAATCAGATCTGCTACTGTGACAATACCTTGTTCTTCTAGGGCTTGAGTAATGCGTTTTGGTAGTTCTAAATACTGGAGAGTATCATCTTCTACAGACTTTGATCGTTTTGAATTGACGGCTTCAATACCTGCCGCGAAATCAGCTAGCTGACTGACTTTATGCCAATTTTCTGCAAGAGTTGCCTGAATTATGGCATCTTGAATTGCTTTTTCCATACCCTTGGTTTTGATTAGTTCTAGGAAATTCTCAAATTGTTCTTGAGTTATTTGTTGCTCATTGCTAGTTTGAGCATTAAGTGTTCTGATCATTGATAAGTTCCCATTGTTAACTAATTCTTATTTTTTTGTATTGGGTATCTGCACCTGCTTTGTTCCTGAGCAACCCTATTAACTTGAGCTTGAGACAAATGATTACTCTTGTCGCTCCTCATTAGTGGTGTAGCTTGTTACTCAAACAAAAAAATTAGCTTTTGTTTGGTGAGAGTCGGACAGTAACAGGACAATTGGATGAGCGATCGCTTATCTTAAAAAAGAGTACTAGAAAAATGTGAAGATTTCGTGAATTTTAGTAGATTAGGTTTGAGCCTAAAATAATGATCAACAATTTATATAGGAGCGCCAAAAAGCAAAAATCAAGTTTTGCAACTTTACTACAACCGTATTTAGGAACACAATAAATAGTTAAAGGCTCTTAAAGGCAACTCCAACCTTGATCAGAGGCTCCTTTGAACAAACAATTCATTACTAGCGTATTCGGATTAGCGTTGCTAACCCTTTTTGTTTCGACTGCACAAGTTAGCACCACAAGTGTTATTGCCAGCTATTATTCTGGCTTAAGTTTGACTCTTTTTGTGCTGGTATACTATCTTTTAACTCGTCAAGTTGCCAAGCTCAAACAAGCAGAAGCAGCTTGTCGAGACTTGTATAATAACGCTCCCTGCGGCTATTACTCCATAACTGAAGACGGCGCGATCATTGCCATTAATGACACGGCTTTGCGCTGGCTAGGCTATGCTCGTGAAGAAATCATCGGTAAAATCAAAATCTCAGACCTACTAGTACCAGAAGACTTGGAGCTTAGAGACGTTGTTGGTCAATTTTTAGTACAAACTTTTGTAAAAGAGCAAGAACTACACCTGCTACGCAAAGATGGCACAGTGCTTCCTGCATTAATTAATGCCACAATCGTTAAAGATGCACAAAGAGGCACAGTCATCCGTACAAGCTTTTTCGATATTACCGAACGCAAGCTTATAGAGGAAGCCTTAAGACAGACTAATGAAGCACTAGAAGTGCGAGTTGGGCAGCGGACAAGCGAATTAACAGAAGTAATAGACCGTTTGCAACGGGAACTTTTCCAACGAGAAAGAGTTGAGCGTGCCTTGAGAGAAGGTGAAGAGCGCTGGCAGTTGGCAATACGCGGCACCAATGATGGTATATGGGACTGGAACCTCAAAACCGATCAAGTCTTCTTTTCTAGCCGCTGGAAGGAAATGCTGGGTTATCAAGAAGAGGATATTGGTACAACTAGTAAAGAATGGCGTCAGCGAGTCCATCCTGATGACCTAGAACAGGTACTCCAATCTTGCCAAGACCACATCACAGGCAGAACTTCATTTTATGTAAGTGAGCATCGCCTACTCTGTAAAGATGGCAGCTATAAATGGATTTTGGCAAGAGGTCAGGCACTTTGGGATCAAAAGGGCGATGCAATTCGCCTGACGGGCTCACACACAGATATCAGCGAAGCCAAAGCCGCCGCCATACAACGCAAACAAGCAGAGGAAGCGCTGCGTAAAAGTCAAGAGCAATTACAGGCAATTCTTGATTATTCTCCGGCAGTTATTTATCTAACTGACACAGAGCACCGCTATAAATTAATTAATCGCAAATTTGAAAGTTTGTTCAACACAACTTCTGTAGAAATTCTTGGCAAGAGTGTTGATGAAGTTTGGGTTCCTGAAATAGCTGAGGTTTTTGTTAGGAATAGTCAACAGGTAATTGATCAAGGAATGCCTTTGGAGGTTGAAGAATTTGCTTCTCATGAAGATGGCTTACATACTTATCGATCAATCAAGTTTCCGCTCTATGATGCTAATGGAGTTCCCTGTGCAGTTTGTGGAATTTCTACAGATATTACTGATGTCTGCGACGAGTTACGTCTTCGCAAAATAGCTGAAGCAGAACGTGCCAAATTGATTGCTATTCTAGAGGCAACTCCTGATATTGTTGGCACAATTGATCTTAATGAAAAAATACATTATTTAAACAGTGCTGCTCGTCAAATATTTGGCTTTGAAGAAAATAAAGATTGCGTTAATTTTACCCTGGCTAATGTCCAACCTGAGTGGTCTTATGAGATTGTGCGTAATGAAGGTATTTCTACAGCAATGCGGGATGGAGTTTGGGTAGGTGAAACAGCTTTTTTAAGTCATGATGGGCATGAAATCCCGGTTTCTCAGTTGATTGTCGCTCATAAGTCAGCGGATGGTAATGTCAATATGTTTTCGACAATTGCGCGTGATATTACCCAACAAAAGCAGATTTCAGCAACGCTATTTGAAGCAGAAAGACGTTGGCGTAGCTTGCTGGATAATGTGTACTTAGTAGTTGTGGGATTAGATCAACAAGGCAAAGTTGAGTATGCCAATCACTGTTTTTTGGAGTTGGTTGGTTATAGCAAAAATGAAGTTATTGGACAAGATTGGATTAAGACATTTCTGCCAACTCACCAACAAAAGCAGATGCAAAATAATTTGGCTGAGTTATGGTCGCAGGAATTCAATACTCATCATCATAATGTGATTCTTACCAAGTCTGGGGAAGAACGAGTTATTGCTTGGAATAATACTGTGTTGCAGGATTTACAAGGTAATGTAATTGGTACATTGAGTATTGGTGAAGATATCACAGAGCGTCAAGTTATTGAACGGATGAAGGAAGAGTTTATTTCGGTAGTGAGTCATGAGTTACGCACTCCTTTAACTTCTATTCATGGTGCACTAAATTTACTTTCTAGTGATTTAGTAGATATTAAGTCAGACAAAGGGCGACGTGTTTTAGAAATTGCGGCAGAAAGTGCTGAACGTTTAGTACGGTTAGTAAATGATATTTTAGAGCTGGAACGTCTGGAGTCTGGAAAAATCAGTTTATCCAAGCAAGTTTGTCAGGCGTCGCAATTGCTAGAAAAGGCAACAGAAATGATGCAGGTGATGGCAAATCGAGCTGGGATCACTTTGCTGGTTTCTTCGATGCCAATTCAGTTTAATGCTGATTCTGATCGAATTATTCAGGTATTAACCAATTTATTAGGCAATGCAATTAAGTTTTCGGCTAGAGATACCAAGATTTGGCTAACAGTTGAGCTAGGAAATCGAGAGCTATTGAGAGAGAATGGGGTGAGGGAATTGTCAGTGGTTTCTGGATCTGAGTTACCAATGGTGCTGTTTAAGGTTCAAGACCAAGGTCGTGGCATTCCAGAAGATAAGCTGGAAAGTATTTTTGAACGATTTCATCAAGTTGATGCCTCAGACTCTCGCAAAAAAGGAGGTACGGGTTTGGGGCTGGGGATTTGCCGTAGCATTGTACAGCAGCATGGCGGTCGGATTTGGGTAGAAAGTACTTTGGGTGAAGGTAGTAGTTTTTACTTCACGTTACCAGGACAGCAATTAGATGATGAGAATCATGGCAAATAGGCGAATTTTAGTGATTGATGACGAAGATGGTATCCGAGAAATTATTCAAATTTGCTTGGAGGCGGTGGCAGGATGGCAAGTGTTTACAGCGGCGTCTGGCAGCGAAGGGTTAATTAATGCTCAAAGTACCCTGCCTGACGCGATTTTGCTGGATGTGATGATGCCGGATATGGATGGACCGACGACGTTTCGACGATTACGCGCAAATGTTATAACTCAGGACATTCCGACAATTTTACTGACGGCGAAGGCAAAGATTAGTGAACAACAGCAGTTTATTAATTTGGGGGTCACTGGAGTGATTACGAAACCTTTCAAGGCTCAGGATTTGGTGGATCAAATGCGAATAATTTTGGGTTGGAAGGACTAAGTGTACCGTAGAAACACCTAGTATCTTATTTGCTGATTAGGAAAAGTTGACAAAATTTACTTCTGCTAGAGTTATAGCTGATTAATGGCTCTGGGAAATCTCAGATGGTGAAGTTGTGGTGTGCCAAATGCTGTTACTAAAGCATTTTTCAATAGCTTAATTTTCACTAACTTCACAGAATCTTCACAAAACTGGATTAATCTGTAATCAAGGCAATTTTATAAAACTATTTTGACTCTGGATAATTCACAAATTATTCACATTGCTCTCTTATCTTAAGTTATGGCACGAACGACTAGCAATTTACCGCTTAATGGCAACTTTATTTTTACAATTCTTATAGTTAAAGCCATGTTTCAGTCGAACTCATCAGTACTTAAGTAATATCACGTAAGTGTTATGGTTGAGTATGCCTATAATTCCCATCCGTGATCGGCTTCAGCCATGATGCTGGTTCGGGTTCTCCAAAAGTTTCCTTTCAAAGAGGAAAAAGGAATAGCGCCATGAATATGTGTTTACCTAGTACCCATGAGCCACACGTTGGGTTAGCTATAGATGTTTTTAGAAGTCAAAACTTGGCTTTGCTGATGTCTCTTAAAGATTTTTTGACGGTTTTAGAAAACCCTAAGTTTGTTGAAGAAATTTTTATAACTGCGATTTATCAATTGGCAGAATGTGATGTAGAGGCTTGTCGTTGGCTTTTGCGTAATTGTTCTTATTTAGAGCCAGAGCTTGATTTGATGGAGCTAACAATGAATTTAGCAAGGACGAAGCTGGAAAAGCAAGGGTTTATCTTAAATCGTGATTTTAGTGTTGTTTCAAATAGTCGAATCAACATTAGTAAAGAGGCAAAAATTCGGTTGATGATTGAAGATTCAGTAGGCGATAGGTTACTTCTTGAGGAGATTTTATTGCTTGACTTAGTTTAAGACTAAATAGCTATTTTATTAATCAACTAACTTTGTCAAAGTTGCTTCCATCACTGCTGTTGTTTGACCCGATACAGCAAACACCAATGCTTCACGATAAACTCGTTGTGCTGGGTGATTTTGATAGTTAGCTGCACCACTAGAGACTATGACGGCAGCATTAGCACAACGTAGCATTAAATTAATCGCCCAAGCCCGAAGTTGCAAGCGTTCTTGCCAAGATTTAGTATTTGGTGATAAGGCTTCTAGCATCGCTTTCTGGCAACGTACTAGCTCATCAGCGAGTGAGTCAAAAGCCTTGTTAATAAACAGAAGTTGCTTGGTATGAGCTGTCGTTTCTACAATATCTAGCGCCGCTTCTGCACAGCCTAAGCAGGTAAAACCATGATTTAAAACGTTTTTCTGATCACTTTCTTGAATTGCCCCGGCTGGTTTAATTGAAACTACATTTTCTTCAGCTAAAAACCAATTATTAATAGCTGCACTAACTGTGTTTGTTGATGCCATTGCTCCTAGTTGCATCGGCTTACTTAAAGTAATTGTAGCACCCATATTTTGCTTTATTTCATTAAAAGGAATAATGCCATAAACGGCTTGCCCGTCAGGGAGAGATGCAGCAACAATACACTGAGAAAATAAATTAAATCCTGTTAGCCAAGGGACTTGCCCGTTAAGTTGAAAACCACCATTTTTAGGAAAAGCTTTGAGTAGTGAATTATCATTTTTTCTGAGGTGAGAAAATCCGACTCCAACTAAGATTTTACCACTCCCCATTTGAGGCAGATATTGTTGTTGTAAGGATTTATTTTGACTATGGCTAATAAATTCGGCTGCACTTTGATGCTGAGTTTGTAGAAAAGCTAAAGCGCCTGAGTAGCGAGGGATTAGTTGTTGAAAGCGACGATAGGTTATTTCGGTAATGTCTACACCACTCCAGGTTTGAGGAATTCGTAGTCCTAATAAAGAGCGATCGCCCATACCTTGCAGTACTTTTTTTAATGCTTGCGAATCTTGATCAATTTGGTAGGCTACTGGTGCGACAAATTCCCTAAGATATGATTCAGTAAGATTTAGCAGTGTGGATACTGTATCGTCCTCAATATGATTAATGTTGTCTTGATTTTTAATTATTGATGCCATTATAATTTTGTTAGTATTTTTTTATCTATAGTATGCGAGGCGGTATTTTAATGATAAATTCTGCACCTTTACCGCTTTCACTATTAACTAATAGCTGACCTTTATGTTTTTCTACTACCACTTGATAGCAAATTGCCAAACCTAAACCAGTTCCAGAACCTACTTGCTTGGTTGTAAAGAAAGGATCAAATAACTTTTGGCATATTTCTTCTGATATTCCTATACCGTTGTCTGTAATACGGATGACAGTGATGCCATCTATTCGCTCAGTAGCAATCTGAATCAGCGGCTGTTCAACTGATGTTATTTGAGGAAACTCAGCTATTTCTAATTGAGTTTTGGATAAAGATGAAGTGGGTTTTTTATACACATCTAAGGCATCAACCGCGTTTGAAAGTAGATTCATGAAGACTTGGTTAAGCTGACTTGCATAACACTCAATTTTGCCAAAGTTGCCATATTGTTTGATTACTTTAATAGCAGGTCTTTGTGAGGTTTCTTCCAAGCGATATTGTAATAATAATAGTGTACTTTCTATACCTTCATGAATATCAACTAACTTTAACTCAGCTTCTTGTAAGCGAGAAAAATTTCTCAACAATAGTACAATTTGACAAAGACGTTCAGCACCTACTTGTATAGAACTCATAATTTGGCAGAGGTCTGACTTTATGAATTCTAACTCTATTGTATCAATTTTGGCAGTAATTTGGTGGGTAGGATTTACATAAGTTTGTTGATAAAGCTCAATCAATTCTAATAGCTGCTGTATGTATTCATTAGCATAGCCAAGGTTGCCATAAATAAAGCCTATAGGATTATTAATCTCGTGAGCCACTCCAGAAATCATTTTGCCTAAAGCTGACATTTTTTCCGCTTGAATTAAATCAAGTTGAGTTTGTTGTAACTCCCGTAATGTCTGCTCAAGTTTCAAGGTTTTTTGATATTCTTGGATTTGTGATTGTAGTAATTGTTCATTTTTTTCATTAAGTTTTTTATGAAGTCTACAGATTGTTAAATGAGTTTGAATTCGGCTTAATACTTCTTGATGTTGAATTGGTTTGGTAATGTAGTCTACTGCTCCTATTTTAAAGGCATTAACTTTATCGACTGTTTCAGTAATTGCTGACATAAAAATTACTGGTATATCTTGGGTTAATGAGTTACTTTTCAAACGAATACAGGTTTCAAAACCATCAATTCCTGGCATCATTATATCTAGGAGAATAAGATTTGGGTTTGTATATTTAATTTGTTCAATAGCAGTTTCTCCATCTAAAGCCACAAAAACTGTAAAGCCTTCATTAGTCAAATAATCAAACAATACTCCTAAATTATTAGGATTATCATCAACAATAAGTATTACATCTTTAATAGATAGTTCTTTAATCATTGTTTTGGATTTATATTTTATTGGGGTTGCTTTGGCAGCACAATAGTAAAAATACTTCCTTGTCCTATTTTACTAGTAGCTATAAGTTCTCCACCAAAGCTTTTTAAAATCTCTACACAAGTGTATAAACCCAGCCCAGTACCTGTAGGTTCACCTATTGTTTTCTCGTCGCTTTTTGGAGGTTTGGATGTATAAAAAGGTTCAAAAATTCTTGATAAATTTTCGGGAGATATCCCACAGCCAGTATCTTTAAAGTCTAAATAAACGTGTGCGTTATCTTGTCTAGTAATAATAGTTAATTCTTGTTTTTCTTGATTCCACATGGCATCAATGGCGTTGTTAATTAAATTGTCAAACACTAAGGAAATATCAGCATAAACTAAGAATAAAATTGGTAAATCTTCATCAAATAAGTAATGCTTTTCAATATAATATTTAAAGAAAGGGTTAGCATCTAACAATTCTAACTCACGCCGCAAGAGACTATTGATATCTATTGGTACTAGTTCTATAGTTTGGTCTAAGCGGCTTTTATACATCAAGTTATCCATTAATTGGTTAATTTGTTGAGCTGCTTGTGCCATTTTTTGAATATAACTAAAGAAGGGTTTCTGAGAATGCTCTACTGAAAGTGCTTCGGCAATATCTCTATATAAAAAAATAGTCTGAAGTGGTGTTTTTATATTATGAATTATTCCTTGAGTTAAACGTCCAATAATTGCTGTTTTTTCTTGATGAATAAGTTGTTTAGTTTTTGCCTCAACTAAAGCTTCTAAATTGTAGTTAAGTAAAGCAAGTTCTTTGTTCTTCTCTTGAAGTTTCTTTTGGAGATTTCTAATTGTTAAATGGGTTTGAATTCGGCTTAATACCTCTTCATGCTGAATTGGTTTAGTAATGTAGTCTACCGCTCCTATTTTAAAACCAGTGACTTTATCAACTGTATCAGCAAGAGCTGTTAAAAAGATTACTGGAATCTCTTGTATCATGGGAATAGCTTTTAATCGGCGACAAGTTTCAAAGCCGTCAATTCCTGGCATCATTACATCTAAAAGAATCAGATCTGGCTGAGTATATTCAATTTGCTCAATAGCAGTTTCTCCATCTAGAGCAACAAAAACTTTAAAACCATAATTAGTTAAATACTCGAAAAGGATGCTTAAGTTGGTTGGGTTATCATCAATAATTAAAATGTTGCATTTTTGGAGAATTTCAGGACTCATTTTGAGTTCAAAGGTATTGGTACGGATCATAAACTCATTTTTTATAACGATACTACTTAAGGTTTATTTTAAACTCACTTATCTAGTTAAGATATCAGGCTTTACCCCTCACACCGTCATACTAAGTTTTTCCCTTTAAATTAGTAAAATTACCTACTATCAAGAATTTTATATTTTCAAAATAATAGCTCAATAGAACAGATTTGGCTACATTGTTTTAAAATCAGCAATATTAACTTTGTTTGCAGAAAATATTAATGACCTTCCAAACATTGTTCGATGAATTCTAGGAGTTGTTTAAGCTTGAAACTTTTTGCTAATTGCCGCGTTTGAGTTGTAAATGGCAGTAAATTACTGTCTAACATTTCTAATCGTTCTGCGTAGTTGATAATTCCTGTAATATCACCCATTTGAACCAGTTGAGTTAAAGTTGAAAGCTCTGAAGAAGATGGAGCCGTAATTGGTGCAAATAATAAGTTAGATTCAACCGTAGTAGAGTCAAAATTCTCATTTTGAATAGGTTCAATAGCTAGATAATTTTCGATTAATTTTAAAAGTTGTTCAGCTTGTACAGGCTTGAAGAGAACTTCATGAAAACCTATATTCAAGCTTGCCTGTCGGGTATCTTGAGAATTGCTATCTGATAAAGCAATTATAATCGTATCTTTTGATACTAGGTCTTTTAACCTTTCAAAAATCTCAAAGCTATCGTTTACTGGCATTGTTAAATTCATCAAAATTAAATTAGGTCTAAATTCTGAAGCCTTACTTAAACAATCTTGCCCATTCATTGCTTCAAGAATAACTAACCCTAAAGGCTTTAGTAATTCTCTTAAAAGCAATCGGAATTCCTGACTATCATCGACAATTAACACCCTACGCTTCTTTGTTTTAAAATCAATATTAATAGGGAAGTATTCGGAAGCTTGAAGCATCTCCAAGTCGAACCAAAAAACACTACCTTTAGTCAAAGTACTTTTAACTTGAATCGAGCTATCCATAAACTTAACTAATTTTTGACTAATCGCAAGCCCCAGCCCAGTTCCTTCAGTAAAACGAGAGCGGTCACCTACTTGACAAAACGGCAAAAATATTTCTTGAAAATGATTTGAGTTGATGCCAATACCCGTATCTTCTACCTGAAAACGAACCCTCGTATTAACTAAATTTTCAGCTACTTTTTCTGTTTTAATGTTATTCAAGCCTGTGGTAAAGTTATTTATTGTAAAAACTTTAAATGTTACCCCGCCTAAATCTGTAAACTTAACAGCATTACTCAATAAATTAATTAAAACTTGTCGTAGTCTTTTTTCATCTGCTACAATAATTTTTGGCAATGGAGAAAGATTTTGATAAGTAAATGAAATCCCTTTTTGCTGGGCACGCATCCGGAAAAGTTGCACAAGAGTATTAAGAAAATTCTCAAAATTAAACTCAGTAAGACAAAGTTCAGTTTTCTGAGATTCTATTTTAGAAAAATCTAAGATATCATCGATTAAGGTTAGTAAATGTGTGCCACA
>JBATUR010000108.1:0-27889 GCA_049671305.1 Coleofasciculaceae cyanobacterium | reverse complement strand
GGCTTTTGTATGTTAAACTTTTAAACTATTAGCTTGTCTAGGTTCGGGGCGCTACTCTCAGTCCGCCTTGGCTTCCTTTGAGCGCTTTACTAATATATCCACTCCCACAAGAGTTGTCAACCCTTTTTATAAAAGAATTTTCTTAGTCTCTACAACTCCCTCCTGCTCTTGCTTTGAGGTAAATTATTCTTTAAGATACACCCTCAAATCAGGAACTCTGTGAACTTAATTGCTGTTTTGCCTCCTTGGCTTCTGCTTGATCCTTTATTACAAGATTGGTTACGGGAAGACTTGGGAAGGGGCGATCGCACTACAAATAGTCTCTTAATAGAGGAAGGTCATGTCCAGCAAGCTGAATGGATTGTCAAAGAGGCAGGCGTAATTGCTGGATTACCCATTGCCAAACGAGTCTTTGAACTTTTGAGCCAACAGGTTAAATTTGTATCGCTTGCTTCTGAAGGAGAATTTTGCCATCCAGGACAAACCATTGCGCGTCTGCAAGGTTCCTTCGATACCTTGTTAATGGGAGAGCGTGTGGCTTTAAACTTGGCAATGCGCCTTAGTGGTATTGCCAGCATGACTCGCAAGTATGTTGAGCAAATTGCTGATTTACCCACACAGTTAGTCGATACTCGCAAAACCACTCCTGGTTTAAGACTCCTAGAAAAATATGCCTCTCAAGTAGGAGGCGCAATTAACCACCGCATGGGGTTAGATGATGCGGTAATGATTAAAGATAATCACATCGCCATAGCAGGTGGAATCAGTCAAGCTATTACTCAAATACGAGGTCGAATCCCCTATCCTCTTACTATAGAAGTTGAAACTGAAACCTTAGACCAAGTAGAAGAAGCTCTGCATTGTGGTGTTGAGATTATCATGCTAGACAATATGCCACCCGACTTGATGCGGCAAGCAGTGCAGCTAATTCGTCAAAGTAATAAGCAGATTAAAATTGAGGCGTCTGGCAACATCACCCTAGAAACAATTCGTGTGGTGGCTGAGACTGGGGTAGACTTTATTTCCAGCAGTGCACCCATCACTCGTTCTACTTGGCTAGATTTAAGCATGAAGCTGAATACATAAATATGAATGTCGTCGAACAACTAAAAACTCAATTTACCCAAGCTTTAGTTGCCGCTTTTGGAGCAGATTTTCAAGAAATTGATCCGATGCTTGTTCCTGCAAGTAATCCGAAATTTGGTGATTATCAGTGTAATGTATCTTTGTCCTTGAGTAAGCAACTAGGACAGCAACCACGAGCAATTGCTCAAAAAATATTAGAACATTTAGATGTTCAAGGAATTTGTCAAACCCCAACGATTGCAGGACCAGGATTTATTAACCTAACGGTTGAACCTGCTTACTGGGAAATTCAACTGAGCGAAATTCAAAATAATGCACGTTTAGGAGTTGAACTTGTCAAAACACCTCAACACGTAATTGTTGATTTTTCCTCGCCAAATATTGCCAAAGAAATGCACGTAGGACATCTACGTTCGACAATTATTGGTGATTCGCTTGCCCGAATTTTAGAATTTCAAGGGCATGATGTATTAAGAATAAATCATGTCGGTGATTGGGGTACGCAGTTTGGAATGTTGATTTGCTATCTGCGAGAAGTTTACCCAACTGCATTGACGACTGCTGATGCTTTAGATATTGGAGATTTAGTTAGTTTTTATAAGCAAGCAAAACAGCGTTTTGATGAAGACGAAGCTTTTAAAGAAGCCTCGCGTCAAGAAGTTGTAAAACTCCAATCTGGTGAAGAAGGTAGCAGAAAAGCTTGGCAATTGCTGTGCGAACAATCTAGAAGAGAGTTTCAAATAATTTATGACTTATTAGATGTTCAATTAACGGAACGTGGAGAATCATTTTATAATCCTTTGCTACCTGTAGTTGTAGAAGATCTGACTGAGTTAGGTTTGTTGGAGGAAAATGATGGCGCTAAGTGTGTTTTTCTAGATGGCTTTACTAACAAATCTGGTCAACCTTTGCCTTTAATTGTGCAAAAGTCAGATGGTGGTTATAATTATGCTGCAACTGATTTGGCGGCAATTCGCTATCGGATTCGGCAAGAGCAGGTAGATAGAATTGTTTACGTTACTGATGCAGGTCAAGCTAATCATTTCGCGCAAGTATTTCAAGTAGCACGTCGGGCTCTTTGGTTGACAGATGATGTTAAGGTAGAGCACGTTCCTTTTGGTTTAGTGCAGGGTGAAGATGGTAAGAAGCTGAAAACTCGTTCTGGTGAGACTGTGAGACTACGGGATTTGTTGGATGAAGCGATCGCACGTTCTCGTGCTGATCTGGAAGCTAGATTAACAGCAGAAGGTCGTGAGGAAACCGAAGAGTTTAAATCTCATGTGGCTAAAGTAGTTGGAATCAGTGCGGTCAAATATGCTGACCTCAGCCAAAATCGCACCAGCAACTACATTTTTAGCTTCGATAAAATGTTAGCTCTACAAGGCAATACAGCGCCTTATATGCTTTATGCTTATGTGAGAATTCGCGGTATTAGTCGTAAAGGTGATATTGATTTTGAGCAGTTGGCAACAAATGCCAAAATTTTATTGCAAGAACCAACTGAGCTAGTTTTAGCCAAGCATTTATTGCAGCTAAATGAAGTTATTCAGACTGTTGAGCAAGATTTATTACCTAATCGTCTTTGTCAGTATTTGTTTGAACTTAGCCAAAAGTTTAATCAATTTTATGACCAATGTCCTGTTCTCAAAGCAGAGGAACCTTTGAGAACATCACGATTAGTATTATGTGATATTACGGCTCAAACCTTAAAGCTGGGATTATCGCTATTAGGAATTTCAGTTTTGGAGCGGATGTAGATGGATTTACTTTAAACAATTCTCTGTACATATTCCTGCTCTGTCATCAAATCTTGAGTACTTTTCACCCGATCTAAAAAGACAATTCCATCAAGATGATCGTATTCATGTTGAAAAATTCGGGCAACAAAGTCGGTTAATTCTTGCCGATTTTGCTTGCCATCTCTTGTGGTATATTCAACCTCAATTGCTTGATAGCGAGGAACTAGTCCACGAATACCAGGGATACTTAAGCAACCTTCCCAACCGTTAACTATTTCTGTGGAATGAGCAATAATTTGAGGATTAATCATCGCCGTTGGTTCCATTTCTGGGGCGTTGGGATAGCGCTGATTGGGGCGAGACGCCACGATAAATAGGCGATCGCTTTGAGAAACTTGAGGTGCAGCGATTCCTACACCATTTGCTGCCGTAACCGTTACCATTAAAGCATCGATAAGATTTTGGATACGCTCGTCTTGAATGTTGTCAACAGTCTGGGCTTTTTGCCGCAGAATGGGATTACCTAACTGAGCGATCAATAGTGCAGTCATGAGTCGAACCTAACACATAGAGAGGAGGTGTCAACGTTAGTAAAATATAGTTTAGCGCAGTGTTGCCGAAAACATTGTTTTTGTTCAAAGCAGCTTGTCTATATTAATTTTGATTATTTTTAGCACAAAATTAGCTTTTATCTCTTCTTTTTTTCTTAAAAATTAATAAAATTGAAACTACTTTAAAGGAACATCTGTGGAAACTTCTCTAGAAAAGCTTTGGAGTCAGGTATTAGAAAGATTGCAGCTACAATTAAGCCGACCAACTTTTGAGACTTGGATTAAAACAGCTAGTGCTGAACAATTAGATAATAATTGTTTAGTAATTCGCACACTTAATCCTTTTGCCCGAAACTGGTTGCAGAAATATTATGTTAAAACAATTGCTGATGTAGTGCAAGATATTTTAGGTAAATCTGTTGAAATTAGTTTTACCGTTGCTGCTGGAGATGAGGATGTTACCAGCGTTGAAGCAAGTGCTTCTTGGGCATTACCTGTTGCTCCAAATACTTTAGAAAACCCCTCTGATCACCAACCTAAAGCGCCGCAGTTAAATCATAAATATATCTTTTCACGCTTTGTTGTCGGCTCAAATAATCGTATGGCTCATGCTGCTTCTTTAGCAGTGGCTGAATTTCCTGGACGTGAATTTAATCCTTTATTTCTTTGTGGCGGAGTTGGTTTAGGAAAAACCCACTTAATGCAAGCAATTGGTCATTATCGTTTAGATAATAATCCTAATTCTAAAATATTTTATGTTTCTACTGAGCAATTTACTAATGATTTAATTGCCGCAATTCGTAAAGATAGTATGCAAATTTTTCGGGAACATTACCGAACGGCAGAAGTGTTATTAGTTGATGATATTCAATTTATCGAAGGCAAAGAATACACTCAAGAAGAATTTTTTCATACCTTCAATACTTTGCACGAAGCTGGTAAACAAATCGTTTTAGCTTCTGATCGTCCTCCTAACCAAATTACTCGCTTGCAAGAACGCCTTTGTTCTCGTTTTTCGATGGGTTTAATTGCTGATATTCAGCCGCCAGATTTAGAAACAAGGATGGCAATTTTGCAGAAAAAAGCTGAGTATGAAAATATGCGCTTGCCGCGCTCAGTTATTGAATATATTGCTACTAATTATACTTCCAACATTCGCGAATTAGAAGGGGCTTTAATTCGCGCCGTGGCTTATGTCTCGATTTCTGGATTATCTATGAGTGTTGAAAATATTGCCCCAATTTTAAATCCTCCTGCCCCAAAAATTCAAGCCTCGCCAGAAGCAATTATGACGGCAGTATCCGAAGTTTTCAATGTTTCAATTGAAGACCTCAAAAGTAACTCGCGCCGTCGAGAAATTAGTTGGTCACGGCAGATTGCTATGTACTTAATGCGACAATATACTGACTTAAGTTTGCCGAGAATTGGTGAAGAATTTGGGGGGAAAGATCATACCACAGTGATGTATAGCTGTGATAAAATTACTCAATTGCGAGAGAGTGATACTAAGCTAGCTCAAACCCTACGGGAATTAAGCGATCGCCTAAGTTTTGCCAGTAGAAATTAAACCAAAATTTCTTACATACCATTTTTCGGTCACTAATTAAATCAATTGTTAATTCTGGAAGTTATAAACAAAACAAAACAGAAAAAATCTGCTTTTTCATACTACCAAAGGAACAAGTAACATAAAAAAGTTTGTGCTACCTAGGAAAGAGGAAGAAAATTGCTTACTGCAATACTTTATTGCAGTAAGCAATTTTCTTCCCTGTGTGTAAAGCCTGTGTTTAAAAACTAATTTTAACTGAGGCTCTTTAAAGAACTTAACTATACTTATAACTACTTCTTAGTAAAGATTCCCTATAATGCCTAGACAACGTTCCCAAAAAGCTCAATCTAAAGCTATTAAAACTTCACCAGAAGCATCAAAAGACAACATAGATCAATCATTTCCAATTGTAGCTATTGGTTCGTCTGCAGGAGGGTTAGAGCCATGTAGCCAAATTCTTAGTAAGTTGCCAACTGACACAGGCATGGCATTTGTGGTAGTACAGCACTTAGCCCCAGCTCACAAAAGTATGTTGAGTGAGATCTTTGCTAGGGCAACCCAAATGCCTGTGCTTCAAGTGGAAGATAACACAATCGTTGAGCCAAATCATGTTTATGTAATTCCGCCTAATTTTAAAATGACGATCGCTCAAGGTGTACTAAAATTAACGCCTCGCGAACAAGTTCGTGGCATATTTATGAGCGTCGATGCTTTTTTTATTTCCTTAGCAGCAGAACGAGGTAATAAAGCGATCGCTGTTATCTTATCAGGTGGTGATTCGGATGGCGCACGGGGAATAGAAGAAATCAAAGCAGCAGGTGGTATAACCTTTGCTCAGTGCCAAGACACCGCCAAAGTTGATAGTATGCCCAACACAGCGGTGGCAACAGGACAAGTAGACTTTATATTATGCCCCGAAGATATCGCCAAAGAATTAATAAAAATTAGCCGTCATCCCTACATTACCCGTTCCAACCCCATACAAATCATCGAAGAGCAACCAGAGGAAAATGCTTTCTCAAACATCTTTGCTTTACTCAAAGCAGCCACAGGTGTTGACTTTACCAACTACAAACAGACTACCCTGAAGCGGCGAATTGCGCGACGCATGGCGTTGTACAAAATCGAAAAGCTTTCAACTTATGTTCAGTATTTGCAAAACAACTCCGAAGAAGTCACGGCACTATATCATGATGTCTTGATTAACGTCACCAGTTTTTTTCGAGACTCGGAAGCCTTTGAAGCTCTAAGAAGCAAAGTATTTCCCGTCATTGTTAAAGATAAAACGCCGACAACACCAGTACGAGTTTGGGTAGCCGGCTGCTCAACAGGAGAAGAAGCCTACTCTATCGCTATTTGCTTGCAAGAATTTTTAGCAGAGCAAGCAATTAAAGTTCCTGTGCAAATTTACGCTACAGATTTAAGCGATACAGTAATTGAAAAAGCCCGTACAGGCATCTACAAACATAATCAGCTTGTAGATGTTTCACCGCAACGGCTACAACGCTTTTTTATGCAAGTCGAAAGCGGCTACCAAATTAGCAAAACCATACGCGAACAATGTGTTTTTGCCCGACAAAACTTAATCGGCGATCCACCATTTTCGCGACTTGATTTAATTACTTGTCGCAATGTCTTGATTTATTTGGGTGCCAACTTACAAAAAAAGCTTTTACCAGTCTTTCATTATGGTCTTAAACCAACAGGCTTTCTGATGCTGGGAACTTCAGAAACCGTAGGAGATTTTTTGGACTTGTTTAACCTAGTAGACAAAAAAAGCAAAATTTACTCTCGAAAACTGGTATCAGCACCCTTAAATGTTGATTTATTTGCTAGTAACTATTCTCCACAGATCATAAGCCCCCAAGTCAGTTTAAGTGACGAAGCTCAAGACGATTTTGATTTGCAAAAAGAAGCAGATCGGATTGTCCTTAGTCAATTTGCTCCGGTGGGAGTAATTATTAACAGTGATTTAGATATCGTGCAGTTTAGAGGTAAAACTAGTACTTATTTAGAACCTGCTCCCGGTAGAGCCAGCCTCAATTTGCTAAAAATGGCAAAACCGGAATTACGCTTAGAACTGCGTACAGCACTTCAGCAAGCAAAAAAGCAGGAAACAGCAATTAGCAAAACAGATATTTTTATCAAAGAAGGCGATCGCGTTAAGCAAGTCCAAATTGATGTGATTCTTATTAAAACAGCAACAGGAATAGAAGGCAACTATTTGGTATTGTTTAAAGAAATCTCATCTACCTCACAAAAGAGTTCTGCATTAAGTGAAGGACAAACCAGCGATCAGGAAGTAGCTCGACTGCGGCAAGAATTGGCAGCAACTAAAGAACATTTGCAATCAATTATTGAAGAGCAGCAAGCCACAAATCAAGATTTAAGAGCTGCTAACGAAGAGATTTTGTCAAGCAATGAAGAGTTGCAAAGCACTAATGAAGAATTAGAAACTGCTAAAGAAGAAATTCAAGCGGCAAATGAAGAATTAAATACGATTAACGACGAACTATACCGCAGAAATATCGAATCAACCCACGTTAGCAACGATTTACAAAACTTACTTAGTAGTATCAATATTCCCATTTTGATGCTAGAAGGTGATTTGCGAATTCGGCGCTTTACACCTTTGGCACAAAGCATCCTTAAGTTAATTCCTACCGATGTCGGGCGACCTTTTGGCGATATTAATCATAATCTCAGTGTGGCAGATTTAGAAGCACAAATTATCGAAGTTATTAGCACACTTACCGTAAAAGTGCAAGAAGTTCAAGACCAAACAGGACATTGGTATGATTTGCGAATTCGACCTTATCGCACAATTGACAATAAAATTGATGGTGCTGTGCTGATTTTGGTAGACATTGACGCCCTCAAACGCAGTGCCGAGCAATTGCTTGCCTCGCGCAATTATGCCGAAACCATTGTGGAAACCATGCAAGAAGCACTGGTTGTCATGGATACCAACTTACAAGTAATTAGAGCAAATCGTTCTTTTTATGAAATGTTTCAAACTACGCCCGCCGCAACCGAACAGCGGTTAATCTACGAGTTAGGTAATGGACAATGGAATATTGAAGGTTTGCGATCGCAATTCGAGGAGATTTTGCCGGCTCAAAGCGAAATGCAAGTCCAAGATTTTGAAGTAGAGTATAACTTTGAGCAAATTGGACGCAAAATCATGCTGCTCAATGCCAAAAAACTGCTGCAAGCCAACTCAGAAGAAATGATTCTGCTAACCATCAAAGACATCACCCAGGCAAGGCAACTACAAGCAGAACTTACCCAACTTTTAGCACAAGAACAGTCAGCGCGTACAGCAGCCGAAGCCGCTAACCTTGCCAAGGATGAGTTTTTATCAATGCTTTCTCACGAACTAAGAAACCCCCTCAACTCATTATTAGGGTGGGCACAGTTGCTCAACAGACCAAATATCGAACCTGCCCGTATAACTCAGGGACTAGAGTCGATCAAGCGCAGCGCCCTCACACAATCAAAACTGATCGAAGATCTTTTAGATATTTCCCGCATTACTTCCGGCAAGCTACGCTTAAACGTTTATCCCATAAGCCTTGCGCAAATTATTACCGCAGCACTGCAAGTAATTCAAGTTTCAGCAGATGCCAAACAAATTCAAATTGAATCTAACCTCGATTTAACGCCCCATCAAATATTGGGTGATTTGGAACGCATTCAACAAATTCTGAGCAATTTACTTTCAAATGCTATTAAATTTACACCTTCAGATGGTCGTGTTTCAGTTACATTAACCTACACCGACTCACTGGCACAAATTCAAGTCAGCGATACAGGCATTGGCATTAGTGCAGAATTCCTGCCTCATATCTTTGAAAGGTTTCGTCAAGCAGATGGCTCTCCAACTCGCTCTAATACTGGATTAGGATTAGGATTAACTATTGTGCGTCACTTGATTGAACTGCACGGCGGCACAATTGAAGCAGAAAGTTCTGGTACTGGGCAAGGGTCAAGTTTTATCGTCAAACTACCTTTAAAATCGAACTTAGAAGCAGTAACGCCTGAGAAAGTAGAGACAACAGAAACAGAAGATTTGCAGCCAGTCATAGAGAAACCATCCTTAAACGGAATACGGCTATTAATAGTCGATGATGAAGCTGATAACCGTCAGATATTTAAAATGCTATTAGAACAAGAAGGCTGCATTGTCACAGAAGCGGCATCAGCAAGAGAAGCCTTAGCAAAATTGAGTGCTAGTCCTGAAGAATTTGATGTACTGTTGTCTGACATCAGTATGCCAGAAGAAGACGGCTACACGCTGATTCGTCAGGTAAGGGCGCTGAATGCCGAAGCCGGAGGGCAAATACCTGCTGCTGCTTTAACGGCTTATGCGGGAAGCCAGGATCAAGAAAAAGCGATCGCGGCAGGCTTCCAAATGCACCTAGCAAAACCTGTGGAGTTGCTGCAAGTTGCTTTGGTTGTCGCCACATTAGCTGGCAGAATCAGCAGTAACTGAGTAGAGCAATATTAGTCGTTTAACTGTGGAATTCGCGACTTTTTCCACAGGTTAGTAATTAGTTAAATCATTATACTAAAGGAACTTGCCGAGTTTTCCACATTTTCCACAATAATTCATGAGCAAGCTAATTAATCTAAAAAGCATCTTGTAAAGGCTTGCTATAAAAGCTCAAAAACAACTTAGACATTGACCAGAAGCAATCTCAGACTTATCCTGGTAAAGCTCCAAAAAATTGAGCCACGACTGAATAAAACTAGGGGCTGATTTCCTTTCTTCATCGTTAAACAATTAAGATAGATATTTAAATTTCTATGAAACTCGTCTGTACACAAAGTGACCTCAATAGCAATCTCTCGCTGGTCAGTCGTGCGGTTCCTTCTCGCCCTACTCATCCCGTGCTTGGTAATGTCTTATTTACAGCAGATCTCGCAAGTCAGCAAGTCCAACTGACAGCTTTTGATCTCAGCTTGGGCATCCAAACCAGCTTTGCTGCCACTGTGGAAACTGGGGGAAAAATTACTATTCCTGCCAAACTTTTGAATGATATTGTCTCGCGTCTACCAGAGGGCGAAATCACTTTAGAAGATCAAGCGACTGAGACAGATGAAGGCGATAGTGTACTTGTTACCTTAACCTCAGCATCAGGACAATATCAGATGCGCGGTATGGGTGCCGATGAGTTTCCAGAATTGCCGCAAATAAACAAGGGACTCTTTATTCAGCTTTCAGCAGAAGCTTTGACAGAAGGGTTAAGCGGTTCTTTATTTGCCACAAGTTCCGATGAAACCAAGCAGGTGCTAACGGGTGTTCACTTAACTATGCAACAAGATAGCGTAGAATTTGCAGCAACAGATGGACACCGACTAGCAGTTGTAGAAACCACCAACCAAAATACGGAAGAGGAAACAGAAACTGAAGATCAGGCTTTGGAGTTTACTTTACCCGCGAGAGCACTACGAGAACTAGAGCGTATGGTGGGAATGCGTCAATCTTCAGAGGCGGTTTCCCTGCAGTTTGAGCAGGGTCAAATTGTCTTTCAGGGCGGGGAACATCGTTTGACTAGTCGCACCTTGGAAGGGCAGTATCCGGCTTATCGGCAGTTAATTCCACAACAATTCCAGCGTCAGATTACCATTGATCGGCGTCAGTTATTGAGTGCAGTGGAGCGTATTGCCGTGTTGGCTGACCAAAAGAATAATATTGTCAAGTTTAGTATTGATTATGCTGGTCAGGAGCTTTCCATATCTGTAGAAGCGCAAGATGTAGGAAGTGGGCGAGAGTCGATGCCGGCTCAAGTTACGGGTGAAAGTTTGGATATTGCTTTTAATGTCAAGTATCTTATTGATGGCTTAAAGGCGCTTTCAACTTCAGAAATTCAGATGCAGATGAATACGGCAGATACTCCGGTAATTTTGACGCCGTTGGGTGGTTTGAAGATGACTTATTTGATTATGCCAGTGCAGATTCGGGGGTAGGAATTAGGCGATAGCGAAGCGCTGCTGCTTAAAGCAGATCGCTTTTTGGTTGTGAGTGGGGAAAAGGCGATCGCTTTTTTGTGTGTAAGTGTAGAAAAGGCGATCGCTTTTTCTTTGGTTAGTTGTTAGGCTGTTTGCCTATAATCAGGTAAAGATTTACTGGAGGCGACAAGAATTGGTGGTTCAGGCGGAAAACTGGAGAGGTCAAACCAGGCAAAACCGCTTCCATCTGAATTTAATATTTCGTCACCCCTGATAGCAGTACGATTACGGCGAATCATGTGCGCTCTCCAACTGGTTAAATTGATTAGAAACCAGTGATTGATTTTGATGCCAGGTTCAGATGCGGCGTGTCCGTAGAACATCCAATCACCCCATCCATTTGTAATTTTTTGCAGTTCTGTTGTTGCTCCTGACGCTGTTCGGCTACGAATCGTGAATTCATAAGGATATTTGTCTGTGTATCCTGGTCGTCTGAGGCGACAAGCAATTGCTAAATTTTTA
The DNA here is from genome assembly GCA_049671305.1 of Coleofasciculaceae cyanobacterium. Lineage (GTDB taxonomy): Bacteria > Cyanobacteriota > Cyanobacteriia > Cyanobacteriales > Coleofasciculaceae > CADCTM01. Next base: position 16,487 of record JBATUR010000108.1, on the reverse strand, counting down.
GCATTTAATACAATCAAATCCGTTGCTTGTTGTCGATCAATTTCTAGTGGTGACTCAATTAACAGATGTGACCCCACGATTGATTTGATTTCAGGAATGTAGCGGTCTGACCATTCTCGATTATGTAGATAACTCACGGTAATTCAGTCCTAATAGTTTCATTTTTTTAGCTCACAACATCATTCTCTCGATAGGCTAGATGCTTATCAATCGGGTAAGATCGGGAGTTTCACGCTTTGCTAAAATCAGAAAAGATCGGGAGAGATCGGAAAAACTCGGAAAGGTCTGAGTTAAACTACAAACAAAAATATCCTGATGCTTGATTGACAAATGGATGTTGAAGAAGGATTAAAGCTGGCAGAGCAACTGCTGAAACGAACTCTAAAACCACTTGAAGTTTTAATATTTGAAGAATCCTGGAAAGGTCGGGAGGGCAAAAAATATAAGGAAATTGCAGAGACTTATCCTTGCACCATAGGAAACGTTAATGATGCTGCTTCCGACTTGTGGAAGTCCTTGTCACAAGTCTTGGGGCAAAAGGTTATTAAGAGCGATTTTCGGAGGGAGTTAGAGAAGATCTCGCGATCGCATTCTGCAATAGTTCCACAGCCTCAAGAGCCGGCGCGAGAAGAAACGATATCCAAAAATCCTGATTTTGTGGGGCGTGAGGAAGCGATCGCAGAATCTCTGTATGAGAACGATCTGGATGAGCTGATAAAGAAAGCAAGATTGTTCCAGATTTCTCCAAGCAGCATCAAGCAAGCTTACAAAGCTATGCAAAACATTCCTTCAATGATTCAGGAAATGGAAAAGCGTAATATAGAACGCTTAGAGTTACGGGAAAAAGAAAAAAAAGGGATGCCTGACTGGACAGGAAAGGAGAAATTAAAGTCCCTTGAAAAAGAGCTGACTCTGCAAGAGCAGAAAAGTTTATTATCTAACGATACACAAATAAGTATCCAAATAATTGAAGATTTTTTTGCAATATTGCCATTAGACAAACAGCAATTTATTAAGATATGTTCAACCCTAAAATTGGATTGGGAAAAGCTTATAGATAAAGATTTTTTGAGAGTCCTTGCTTTAGAAGTTCCGCTGATACGTGCGCTGCGCCATAACAAAATTTTAGAGTTATGTGGAAAGCTTCAATTATTATACATCTCTCGACCAATTAAACTAGATGAGCTGTATGTTTATGTCAATATTCTAGATGAGCCACCTAGTTATAAATGGTTAGAGGTTTCTGATTTACCGCAGGTTTATAATCCCCAGACACATGAATTTGATCGTTTAAGCTTAGGGCAAGTTAGCCAGTCAGCAATTCCAGGACTTTTAGCTGTAGAAAAGTATCATAAATTGATGGTACTAGGCAAACCGGGAGCGGGTAAAAGTACTTTTCTAAAATATCTAACGCTTCAGAATAATCAATGTATATTAGAAGTTGACAGAGTTTCGATTTTTATTGGACTAAAAACTTTTACTGATGACGCTACACAAATAGGAGAATTTGATTTACTTAAATATATCTTTAAAGAGTTTATCCATTGTGGTATCAAGGAATCATTGCGGCTCGAAAACATACTAAGATATGGAAGAGCAATAATTTTGCTAGATGGTTTGGATGAAGTTACAAAAGAACAGGAAGATAAAACTTTAGAATGTATTAATACGTTTTGCAAGCAATATCCTAAAAATAAATTTGTTATTACTTGTAGAATCGCTGCTCGAAAGTATAGATTTTCAGATTTCAAAGATATTGAAATAGCAGATTTCAATTTAGAGCAGATTAAAATGTTTGCTCAAAACTGGTTTTTAGCAGTTTTGAATAGCTCTGAGAAAGATAGGATAATTAATGCAAATAAATTTATTGATCAACTAAATTACCCAGAAAACCAGTCTTTACAGGCAATTGCTGTAACACCTATATTACTTACTCTAACGTGCTTGGCTTTTCAAAATAAATTACAATTTCCCTCTAACAGAACTTTGTTATATAAAAAAGGAATAGAGGCTCTTCTCAAAAGCTGGGATGAATCTAGAGGAGTTAAACGAGATGATGCTTATCGAAAATTGTCTATTGAACAGAAAATAGAACTTTTGATTAAGATAGCAGCTAATACTTTTGGAAATAGTCGTTATTTTTTTGGAAAAGATGAAATTCAGTATGAAATTGCTGAATTTCTTTGCACATTAAATGAACCCAGTTCTAATTCTGCTACGTTACAAGAGGATAGTAGAGCAGTTCTAGAATCTATTGAAGCACAGCATGGGCTACTTGTGGAACGAGCTCAGGAAGTTTATTCATTTTCTCATCTAACCTTTCAAGAATACTTTACTGCCAGGAAAGTAAAAAAAACTGTAGATATTTTTGATATCAACATACGTGAATTACTTACTAATATCACTGATAAGCGCTGGCATGAAGTATTTACCTTAGTAACAGATATGCATTGGAATGCACCACAGCTAAAATTTTTGAAAGAAAACATTGATGAAATTATAATCTCAGACAAGAGTAGGGAGCTGCAAGACTTTTTGCTTTGTATCAACTGCAAATCAAATCCTCTTAAAGTTCCCTATAAAAAAATAACTGTTCGTGCTTTTTATTTTGTCCTTGCCTATGACCTTACTTTTAACGCTAGTTTGACTAATATTACTGATTGGACTTACATCGACAGCATTGATAATGAATTTGCACAGGATATTAATCCTTCTTCCAACTTGACTGATGCCCACATTTTTTCTAATACCTTAGATTTTGCTATTGACCTTAATCTTGTCCATAAAATAAAAATTGCTCTTGCTAAAGCTCCCATTGATTCTCTTTCTCTGTCGCGCAACTGTGACCATAACCCTAAACTCAAGCAATTGCTAATGCAGCTTGGCTCTCAACTTCCTCAATTGCCAACTAATGACGAGGATGAGGAATGTGATCTCACTGATTATGATGAAACAACGGATTATGAGCAGTGGTGGAAAATAAACGGTCAAGCTTGGACAGAACAATTAAGGAAAGTAATAATTGAGCATCGTAATATCGGTCACGATTGGCAGTTTAGTGATAGTCATACAGAGGAACTGTTAAAACAATATTACTATGGCAATAAGTTACTAATAAATTGTCTCAATAGTGCTTCTAAAGCTAAAACTATTACCCCCAAAACACGATCGCATATCGAAGACACCTTACTACTACCCATCGCTGAAATCGAGAAACTGACACCTCAAGATTAATCCCACCCCTCTTACTCCCCTCTCCCCACGTGGGAGAGGGGTTGGGGGTGAGGGTTCCTAAGCAAACTTAATCTTCAAATAATCCTCATCCATCTTCGCCCCAGAAGGTTGCAACGCCGCCAAAGCTTGCGGTAACACTAAATTACGTCGATGATTACCAATGCGAACATTTAACTCATCTCCTGTTTTATTCAATTGAATTTGGTCTTTAGGAATACCAGGCAGATACAGTTCTAAACTATAAAAACCTTCCATTTGCACAACCCGAATTGTATTTTCTTTGTAATAAACCTGAGAAGGGTCTTCTGAATCAGCAAACAAAGTTTCTTTCAACCTTTCCAATGCTTCCAAACCACACATTTCCTCAGAATAAAGCGGCACTTCTTTAATGGGAAGTGGGCTAAAATTATCATGGATTTCTTGACGATATACCTGCTGGTTTTCCTTCCAACGCTTAAAAAATGGGTCAGTTACTTCATCAGGAATAATCCGATTAGCAATTACTAAATCAGTAGAAACATTATACAAACTCAAATAAGCATGGGCGCGTGAAGTCTCCTTAATAACCATTTTTTCAGGGTTAGTAACTAAACGTACCGAGGTCTGAGTATTATCAGTTAAAATCTTTTCCAAAGCCTCAATTTGCTCATAAAATTCATAAGGAGCATCCATCACTTCTTTATCAGGCAAAGAAAAGCCAGCAATGGGTTTAAATAAAGGCTCAACAAATGGTCTAAGAGCAACCGACATCGCTTGTAATGGTTTATAAAAACGCCGCATATACCAGCCGCCAACTTCCGGTAAACTAAGCAACCGTAAAGCTGTCCCCGTTGGTGCTGAGTCGATAATTAAAACATCAAACTCATTTTCGTCATAGTGACGTTTCATCCGCACCAAGCCAAAAATTTCATCCATACCAGGAAGAATAGCTAATTCTTCTGCCTGAACGCCATCTAAGCCCCGTGCCTGCAAAACTTGGGTAATATAACGTTTAACTGCCCCCCAGTTACCTTCCAATTCCATGAGAGCATCAAGTTCTGCCCCAAAAAGATTAGGACGAACCAAGCGAGGATCATGTCCAAGTTCAACATCAAAACTATCAGCTAAAGAGTGGGCAGGATCGGTACTAAGGACGAGTGTCCGATAGCCCAACTCAGCACAGCGAAGCCCTGTCGCGGCGGCAACGGAGGTCTTACCAACTCCACCTTTTCCCGTCATCAAAATTACACGCATGGATGGCTATAAGACACAGTGGTCTGCATCTACTCAAAAGTGTTTACATTATTTATTATCTCTTTAATCTTTTTTTAAGCGCCAAAATGCTGCTTCAGGACATCCAAACGAGAGCAGTCCCAGTAATCGATGTGAGAGATAATTAGGTTGTCATTCAGCTTTAATTCGCTCCAGCCAGGTATAGCAATACGCGGACGCCAGGGCAAGGGGGTTGTCCAACTCAGTGTCCAGCGTGTCTTGATGGTATCTTCTAGTTGGGTTATGTCATGAAGATCCATCTTCGGTTCACCAAACCAAGTTTTGATAAAACCAATCATCAGTTTGTAGCGCTCTACACCCCGAAATTCGTTGAGGGGGTCTTTAAAATAGACATCCTGGGCATAGATACTGTAAGTTTGGTCGCTGGGGAAGCGCTGGTAGTCTTCTTTAAGAATTTGAATAATGTTCATCAAAATTCAACTGGCTTTTCTTTTACTTATAGCGCTACAGTCGCAAAAAAAAGCACAGTTGATAGTCTGCTGCTTAAATTTCAGGATATTGCTTTTGCTCAAAATCAGGAGGACTACTTTTAAATACTTGAGCTGTAAGAGCAAAAGGCTTTTAGCGTTGTGAGGAAGTCAGAGGACGTGCAGAATTAGGTAGCAGTGATTCTTGAGCAAGCTCACCAAGACCGGCTGCTGTCATTAACTTTGACCAACTTTGAGCGATCGCCTGATCACTCGGATTATTACGGCGTAGTTGAGCCATTGTTGCCAAAGCATCTTGCCAAATTTCCGCCTCAGCATAAAGCTCTACTCGCTTTTGGGGCGATGCTTGCTTGATCTGATTGCTTAAAGTTGAATTAAATTCAACCCTTCTAACTCCTCCTTCAACACTAATATCTCTTGAGCGCTCAATCGCTTGGCAGATGATCGAAAATGACCATTTATAATCTTGACCAACCTCCAAAGGCGTTAATCCGGCTTGCGTAGGCAGGTTAAGCGCGATAATTCCCGACTTACCATTTGTTTGAAAATTCGCCTTATAAACTTCATTGCCACCAGCATCTTCCAACAAAAACTCGACAGGCGTTGGCGTTTGAGATGAGAGATTAGGCATAAAGACAAAGAAAGTCGGATATGGCGCTACCGTGACACCAAAGCTATTACTAGGTAGTAATGCCGTTAAAGGCTTACCCACAATAGGACAACTAGTTTCAGATCCACCACGAGTGCCGGCGCCTGTAGTCCGAGTTGGGGCGCCAAGTCCTGCAGGTGGTTGGTATTGGTTGGCTTCCCAACGTCGGGGTATACCGTTTGCCAGTAGGACTTGAGGCGTTTGTAGCAAAGTTGCCAGGCTGATCATTAAAGTCAGCACTAGCAAAAGTAATCCAGAAAATCGGTTAAAACGACGAGTTGCCATATGACAGTTATTAGTTGTTAGTTGTTAGGCTTCTCACACCCTGAAATAAAGGTTCCCTGGATATGGCGCTGAGATTAACTGAGTCAAAAAGTTTAGCCCAAGCGTCGGCTAAAAGTGAGTCATTTGGGCGATCGCGTCTTAACTCAACCAAAGTCGCTAAAGTATCATACCAAAGTTGCTCTCTGGCATAGATTCCTACACGTTCTAGAGGGGTGGCTCTTTGCAAACGTAAGGTTAGTGCTGGGTTTGCCTCAACTCGCTTAATTGCACCTTCCACAAAGGTATCTTGCGATCTGTCGGGACTGTCGGCATCACACATGAGTGTTAGCTCCCAGCGATACTCTTGATTAGTTGTCAAGGGATAAATATTGCTAACATTCAAACTCATCAAGCCTGGGCTACCGACAATGCCTTGATTAGTTTTTGCTAATTGATATTTTGTTGAATAAATCTCCTTTTTATTGGCATCGCGCAGCAGAAATTCTATAACTGGCGATGGTGAATCTTCCGATGAAAGTTGAGGCATATACCAAAAAATCCGAGGAGACTCGGCAGCAGTATTACCTACCCCAGAAACGGGAACCAAAGCCACAAGCGGCTTATCGCCTCGAATACAGGGACTGCGCGTTGCCCCACCTTCCCGGTTTTCCGGTGCTGGTGAGTCTGAGCGCGGTGGACGGAAAGAGCTTTCTAATTGACTACCGAGGGAAGAAAACTGTGCTTGCACTGGGGCGGGAAGATTAACACCCAACCCTAGCATGAGAGCGACAGTTATTACTATTCCGATAAAGCGTGATGAGCGTATAAACCGAGCCATGATAAAAATAGTGTCTAGGTAGAGCGAGGTTTTGTATAAAGATGGCAGAACAGCCGCCTAGGTTCCAACACACCAAGGGCAAATTTACTCTTCATAGGTTCGTGTTGAGCATCTGCCAAGTTGTCAACATTTTAACCTGATGCTATAGGGGCAATGCCTGTTTTTGTGTTGACTCTTATCTAAATCTTCATCTGGATTGACTATGATTCCTGATTCAGCTTCATCTACAGCACCATATCCGCAACCTTTCGCAACAATTAGACCGATTGGTGCTTCTTGTTTGCAAGGTATTGCCTTTTGGGGAGAGTTAATTATTGCCATAGACTCTAGAAGCGGCTATTTGCTAAAAATCGATCCCAAGAGTGAGAATACGACTATTCTAAACCCGTCGCGTGAGCTAGATTTTGTCGGTGCAACGGGTTTAGCAATTTCAGGAGAAACTTTATGGTTAACGTTGCAAAATAATGTTTATTTTTGCCAACTGAATGGAGACTTGACGCTGCAACATTTTGCTTCTCTAAGTTATACCGCTAATGGTGTGGCAGTGCGGGACGCCACGATTTATATTACCTGCAAAAAAGCTGGCTATATTTTTGTTTACAACCGTGAAACAGGGAGCGAAATTACTCGTTTGTCTGCTCCTGGTGTGGGTATTGAGCATATTACCGTACGGGGTGAAGAGCTTTGGGTGACGGATGCTGATGAACAAACAGTATTTTGTCTCGATCGGGCAACAGGTAAAATCCAATATAGTGTTCTCACACCGTTTGAGCAGCCGACAGGGCTAGCGTTTTATGATGACCCCAAAACTGGTCAAAGTACGCTTTATGTGGCTTATGCTGGCGAGGAGCCATATATCCGGGACAATCCGAATGCTGACCCCAATTATGAATTGCAATATCGCGATCGCACTTTCATCCACCCTCTCCACTTTAACTATTATCCCGACCACCGCTATGCCTTGTCTAATGGCTATCTAATTGAAATGTCTTATGTTGAGGAACTTTCTCCTCTTGATGATGTTGAGTTAACAGATGTTGAATGGCGTATTGCTTTACCTTCAGAAACTGACCGACAAAAGGTAAAATCTGTTAATTTTATTGGCAGAGAATTTACTGAAGAAATACAAAATGGTCAGCGGGTCGCCGTTTTTAAATTTGATATTCTTAAACCAGGAGAACGTCATATCTTTGGTTGGAAAGCTATTTTAGAAGTCTGGAGTATTAAATATCGTCTAACACCACGAGATGTCGAAAACTTGCCTGAGTTACCTCCAGATTTTGAGAACCGTTATTTGGTAGATAATGATGATTTAGCGATGGATACAGAAATTATTCGTCGTGCAGCAAAGGAAGCAATTGGTCGTGAAACTAATTTTTTGCGTAAAATCTACAGTATTCGCAACTATGTTTATGATAAGCTTTCTTATGGTATCAAACCTCACATTGATACTCCTGATGTGGCTTTGGAACGAGGGGTTGGTTCTTGCGGCGAATATCTAGGTATTTTACTAGCTTTAGGGCGACTTAATGGTATTGCTTGCCGCACCGTAGGACGCTACAAATGCCCTCCCCATGCTGACAGATTTAATCAACCTTTAGAACCAGATTTTAATCATGTTTGGATGGAATTTTATGTGCCTGGACTAGGTTGGTTGCCAATGGAATCTAATCCTGATGATATTGTTGAAGGTGGTCCTTATCCTACCCGCTTTTTTATGGGTCTTGCCTGGTATCATATGGAATTAGGTAAAGGTATTTCCTTTGAAAATCTCAGAAGTCAAGGAAAAAAAGTAAAGAAGGAAGATGCTTCAATTGGAGCATTAGCAATTAACCATGTCAGGTTTAAGATTTTGGCAGAATTGATTCCACCTAAAACCATCTAGACATTGAGCATTTCTTTGCGGACGCGATCGCGTCCGCGCTCTAAAAGATCGACTTCATAGCGCTCTGGAGATAGAATAACCTGAATCTTTTTTTGAGCGCATTGTTGAGATAAATAATCTAGAGCAGAAGCTCGATCTTTTTGGTTTAATGAATCAAGAAAACCAGCAAAACCTAAAAAGGCAAGTCTGTAAATTGCTTGCTGGCTAAATTGACCTTGAAAGTAACCGCCGTGGGTGTCTCTCATTCCTAAACCATAAGCAATACTTAAGCGAACATAATATAACCAACGCGGTTCCCAACGCCATTTAGCTATAGTCAAAACACGGCGTTTTTTTGAGTTAAATTTTGTTGTTTCGTCGGTATAATCTGTACAGTCAAAGTAGGTAAACAAGCTGGCGATTTCTTCACGATCAACTACTTCTTCAAGATGAAATCCTTCTTGAACATTTGCTAAAGATTTTCTAATGTTAAAGGAGTCCACAAAAAGTGTTTTGAGTAAATCTTGATGTTGCTGTTGTCGAACATGATTGAGATTAATAATACCATAGCCTTCACTATCTTTAATAGCAACGTTACCTAAACGATAACCGCTTTCTCTCGTTCGTGCTGGAAAAGAAAAATAGTTGGCAACAGTTGAAGCAATTCTTAATGCCAAGTCACCTTCGTTACTAAATAGATAAGCTTCCCTAAAACGCCGTAAAGAAGATCGTAAAATATTAGCTCGTCCTGAAAGAATTGTCGTAATTGGAATATCAGGTGCAACCAACAGTAAGCGATCTAGGGCAAAGACGCTACCAATGTCTGAAGTAGGTATTTTATTGTTTAACCCCAAGGTTCCTACTGAGTTTAAATCAAAGACATCAGATAAAATTCTGACAGCACTAGTGACAACATAAGCACCCATACTATGACCAATAAATGACAGTTTTATGCGGTTATGTTCTTGCCAGTATCTTTTTGCTTTATTTTCTAATATCTCTTTAGTACGTTCTTTAATTTTTACAAATTCATCATCTGCGGTACGATTGATAATTTCTCTACCAAGATTGACAATATGATCTAAATATTCCTGATTGCAGGTACTACTATCGTTAATATCCGATAATAAATCTTCTAGGTTAATTGAATTAATTTCTTGATTTTGAAAATAGTCATTAATAATTTTTTCACAAGCTATTTCTAAAAATGGTTCTTCTTGTTTTGTGGCAATTTTCCCTTCTAAAGATAATTTAGTTCTGATTCTTTTCAAGACTAAGATCTTGAACTTATGCACTAAGCTAACTTTATCTAAATGCTGCTCCTTAGCATGATTAACTAAAGCTTTATCCAATTGTCGTACTAATTCAACTAAATCAGGTACTCCATAATTTGTAGCTCGATAGTAATCTCTAAAATAAATCGATAATCTTAAAATTACTAAACTCACCACAAAGAAAAATATGGTTGTCAAAATTATGACAAGCAAGGAAAATAAAAAAGACAAAAAGCCATTAGTTACAAAGAATTGCCAATCAAATATCATTGATAAAGCAATACTTATTACACCAAAAAATAGGATAAATCGAGGTAAAAGTGGCAAAGCAGCTAGAGCGTTATAAACTTTCTCCAACCACCAGCTATTATCACCAACTAGAGGTTCTGAGGGCCAGCGATAGCCAATATACATCAAGTTATTAGCTTTATTTTGCATCTGCTGGCTAGCATCATTGTTAATATAATGATAGATCTCTTCAACCCGTGCTTTGGTAGCTTGAACACTATTACTAAATCCATTGATAGAAATAACTAACTCTAAACAGTTAGTTTCCTGATGCTCAGGGCTATTTATTTTCTGAAAAAGCAAATCAGCAATTTGATTGAGAGATTTCTCTTGCTGATCAGCAGATAATTGATCAGATGGAACTGCTTTACTATGTTTAGGTTGATTATCTCCTTCAACATTAATTGGTGCAGTACTTGCGACAAAGTAACTAGGAATACGAGGATTAGTTACATTATTTAGTGGATAAATAGAAAGTAAAGACTTGTTCATAATTAACAAAAATAAGTTTACCTAAAAAGTTTTGATAAATTACAGTTAAGGCTAGGAGATTAAAGTTTTTTAATTCTAATCAAGAGATCGTCTAATTTGGCAATTAGTTCCTTCTCCGTTAAGCTAATTAACATTCATTAGGAAAGTGACGATGGATGTTATTCCAGCAATTGACTTGCTTGAAGGTCGGTGTGTGCGGTTATATCAAGGTGATTATGCACAATCGCAAGTGTTTAACGATAACCCAGTTGAGGTTGCAAAACAATGGGCTGACCAAGGCGCAACACGCATACACGTTGTAGACTTGGATGGGGCAAAACTTGGACAACCTGTCAATACTAAGGCGATAGAGGCGATTGTAGAGGCAGTATCGGTGCCTGTGCAAGTTGGTGGAGGTTTACGCGATCGCACGGGTGTTACTAAAATGTTAGATGCTGGCGTCCACCAAGTCATCTTAGGCACTGCTGCCGTCGAGGAACCGACTATTGTAGAATCCTTATGTGCCGAGTTTCCGGGTAAAATTATTGTCGGCATAGATGCACGACAAGGTTTGGTTGCGACTCACGGTTGGATAGAAACTTCTGAAGTTATGGCAACCGACTTAGCCCAACAAATGAGCCAACTTGGTGTCGCCGCCATCATCTATACTGATATTCTTCGAGATGGCACGCTCATTGGACCAAATTTTGACGCCTTAAGAGAACTCGCTAATAGTATTTCCATCCCAATTATTGCCTCTGGTGGTGTTAGCTCAATGACCGATTTATTAAGTATGCTTGCTCTTGAACCGTTGGGAGTTAGTGGTGTAATTGTTGGTCGTGCTATCTATACAGGTGACATTTCCCTCAGAGAAGCTGTGCAAGCAATAGGCAAGGGACGCCTTCAAGATGTACCGCCAGATTTAGGCTTTTCCACCTTTGCCTAAATCTTAACAAATAGCTAGCTTAACTATGCCAAGTTTTGCTGATGAAATATTACCAAAACTTGGGATAATTAAAGAAACCGAAAATCATACAATTTATATCTATTCTATCCCTTGATAGATTCGATAAGGCAAGATAAGGATACTGTCTTCCTTAATACTTGGGGTGTGGTTGTCCAGATAGGCTAGCTCTTAGTTTTCATATATATGTTTCAAGCCAGTTTGTCTCTAAAAAAGGCGAACTATCAATTTGAGCATAGAAGTTATAAGACAAAAATTGGTTTTTTTTTGTAACGATTAAAGCAATCACAGGGTATATTTCTCATGCCTAATTTAATTGGTTTTAATATTTCAGACCTCAACGGCAATAATGGCTTCTTGGTTCGAGGAAATGCTCCAAAGAGTTTAACAGGTCGCAGTGTCAGTGGTGCTGGCGATGTCAACGGCGATGGAATTTCTGATGTAATTGTTAGCGATTTTCCTCAGTTTTTCCCTGTATACAATAGCTTTGTCGTATTTGGCAGTCGTGATGGCTTTCCACAAACATTTAACTCCTTCTCATCACCGCTTGATGGTACTAACGGCTTCACAATTAGGGGTGCCGGTGACGATGTTAGTGGCGTTGGCGACATCAACGGTGATGGCATTGATGACGTGATTGTGAGCAGCTATCTAGGCAACAACTATGTTGTGTTTGGCAGCCGTGATGGTTTTCCAGCTATACTTGATCCTTCTACACTCGATGGTAGCAATGGTTTTAATATCAATAACAATACGCTATCTTTTAGCTCCAACGGCAGGAACACAATCAGTGGTGCTGGAGATATAAATGGCGATGGTATTGATGACTTAATTCTTAGTGTATCTGATGCTAGCTATGTTGTATATGGCAGCAGAGAAGGCTTTTCTAGTAATTTTGACGTTTCAACTCTCGACGGCAGTAACGGCTTTACAATCAACTCAGGATATCCAGTTAGCAGTGCTGGAGATATCAATGGCGATGGCATTGATGACTTAATTGTAGGAGATGGCATTGATAGCTCAATTAACTCAGTTGTAAGAGATAGCCATGTCATTTTTGGCAACTCACAAGGCTTTTCTAGTAACTTTGATATTTCAACTCTCAACGGCGTCAACGGCTTTAACATCAATGGTGCAAGCAATGGTACTAATGCAGGTGATGTCAATGATGATGGTATTAATGACTTAATTTTGAGTAATGGCACTGACCAAAGTTATGTCGTCTTCGGTAGTCTTGAAGGCTTCTCGGCAACGCTTGATGTTTCTTCGCTTAACGGCGTCAATGGTTTTACAATCAATGGTGCTGGCTTTGCTGTCAGTAGTGCGGGAGACTTTAACGGTGATGGCGTTGATGATATATTAATCGGTGGAGCCTTTACAAGTCCTCTGACCGATAATAGATTTGAGAGTGCTAGCTATATAGTGTACGGTCATGGTGGTGATTTCTCAGCTAGTATCGACCTCGCCAACCTTGACGGTATTGAAGGTTTCTCTATCAATTCTCTTCCCAGTAACCCTGCAGATTGGCTTACTGATAGCACATTAGGCTTTTCGGTTAGTGCTGCCGGAGACGTTAACGGTGACGGACTTGATGATGTGATTCTTGGCTCACCTAACGCTCAACGCAACGCTGGTTATGGTGCTGTGATCTTTGGTCAAGTTACGATCGCTGGCACTGATTGCAATGATACTCTTTATGGTACCCAAGAAGACGATCGCATTTTTGGTAGTGGTGGTAATGATACCCTGTTTGGCGGCGAAGGAGTTAATACAATGGGTGGCGGCGATGGTGATGATTTAATTTACGGCGGTTCTGGGGCTGATTATATTGATGGTGGTAATGGAAGCGATCGCATTTTTGCGGCTGGCGGCAACAACACCGTTTCTGGAGGTGCTGGCGATGACTTTATCTACACGGGTGCTGGCGATGATGTAATTTATTCTAGTCTTGGCAACGATACAATTTGGCTGGGTGGTGGTCGTGATGTAATTGTTTTGGAAAGTGGCAAGGATATCGATACAATTAACAATTTCCAGCCAGGTAATACGCAATTTGCCATAACAGATACTGCGTTATTTATTGGTCTTAGCTATGTTCAGGAAGCGAATGATACTTTAGTCAGAATTACCAGCACTGGCGAAGATTTAGCGCTTTTAGTTGGTGTGCAAGCTAGTAGTCTGGTTGATAGTCGTCCCATCGATCTTAATCAAACCAATATTTATCGGTAGTATTAAAGGGATTTTGCTTAACTTATCTGGTTTTATCAAGTAGCAATTGATGCGATTTAAGTAAGAAAAATTGAGCATCAGCATTAGGGGGGTAGAGGCGTGGCTGAAACAGTAATTAAATCAGAGCAAACTAAAGATTATTCCTGGTCTTTCTGGCCCCTTGTACCCCTTTATCCCTACGGCACAAGACGGACACTGCGGACAGAAGTCATCAAAGACCAAATTTGGACATTCGACCAGTTGCAAGGTATCGTCTACGTTGTCGTACCGATTCGTATGAGTGTCATCAAGCTCAAAAACGGCGGACTACTCATCTATGCACCAATTGCGCCAACCAAGGAATGTATCAATCTCGTCCAAGAATTGGTAGCAGAACATGGCGAAGTAAAGTACATTATCTTACCAACAATTTCTGGTTTGGAGCATAAAGTTTTTGTCGGTCCCTTTGCCAGACGCTTTCCGCAGGCAGAAGTCTTTGTCGCACCCAACCAGTGGAGTTTTCCCGTCAACTTACCCTTAAGCTGGCTCGGCTTTCCTGCCCAACGCACCCATATTTTACCATCAGACAGCACCCTTGCGCCTTTTGCCTCAGAGTTTGAATACGCTATCCTTGGTCCCATTGAACTTGGTCCAGGTAGGTTTGAGGAAGTTGCCTTTTTCCATAAAACTTCCCAAACACTTCTAGTCACCGACTCAGTGCTGTCTGTGCCAGAAGACGCCCCCAGTATCGTGCAAATTGACCCCTACCCCCTACTATTTCACGCCAAAGACAATGCCTTCGATATCGTTACTGATAGTACCAGTTGCCGTCGCAAGGGGTGGCAGCGCATCTGCTTATTTGCACTTTATTTCAAACCCAGCGCCTTAAATGTGGTGGAAATGGTGCAGTCAATTCGCGATGCCCAAAAAGCACCACAACGGTCAAAGCAGGCATATTTTGGCTGGTATCCTTTCGACTGGAAAAACGATTGGAAACAGTGCTTTGATGCCCTGCGTGGCAATGGTCGCCTCTTTGTTGCCCCAATTTTGCAAACACTAATTCTCAACCGCGCTCCACAAGCAACAATTGACTGGGCAAATAAGGTAGCAAGCTGGAATTTTCAACGTATTATTGCTTGTCATTTCGACTGCCCTATTAATAGTAGTCCTCAACAATTTCGCCAAGCATTTGCCTTTCTTGAACAGCATAGAGTAGGTACAAATAAGCAACATCAACCTTTACCAGAAGTAGAGTTTCAATTACTTCAAGAAATTGATCAAAAGCTTTACAAATTAAAAATCACGCCGCCGCCACAGCCAAAGATTTAAAAGCAAAAGTCTTAGATATTATTAAAGAGGATTAAACATGACAGCAATCACTCAAGCGACTGATTTTTTAACAACCACAACCAAAGCGCCCGTAGCTTCTACTGTAGTTGAGGAATTATTAATAGCAGAAAAAAACACAAAACAGCAAAAAATTCGTTATACCTATAATCAGTTATTAGGCACTTGGCGACTAGGTTTTATTACGGGAACTAAAAAATCTCAAAAACGTGCTGGAGTTATTTTAAAAGCTGGACGTTTTCTACCTGCTATCGTCAAAATTCAGCTAACTTACCAACAGTCAGAAGCAAATTCCGAACAAGGACAAGTAAAAAATTCCGTTCAAGTTGGACTGTTACAACTAGTTTTAACAGGTCCTACTCAGTTTTGGCAGAATAATATTTTGGCTTTTGATTTTACACAAATGCAAATAACTTTGGCGGGCTTAAAGTTGTATTCTGGCTACATTCGCGGTGGACAAAAGCGTGAGGAAGATTTTTACCAACAAAAGCTCAAAGACCAGGCATTTTTTAACTACTTTTTAGTAGAAGATGATTATATTGCTGCTAGGGGTAAAGGCGGCGGTTTGGCGTTGTGGACAAAAGTTAAATCTAGTTAATTATTCTAGTTTATGTTAAACTTAAAAATAGTGCTGACCAATCAATTATCTCTGGTCTTTTTCCTTGATTAACTATTTCAAAAACCTGATTTGCCGCCGCTGGGTTATTAAGAGATTCTACACAAGCTGCCGCTACATCAATTCGGCTTGTATCACCGGATAAAGTATCACCTTTACCAACAACTACCGCTAATTTTCCCCCAGTTTTTGCCTTAAGGAGTGTATTTAAATCATAGGAAGTATAGGGACCATCAATCAACCTTCCCGGACGAATAATAGTATAAGGTAAGCCTGAATTAATAATAGCTGTTTCGCCTTTTTGTTTAGCATCAAGTACACCATAAGCATTAAGAATACTAAATGGTATTTGCTCTTTGCGTAAGATGCCGCAGGAGGAAACAAAAACAAATCTCTGCAAATTTTGTGGTGCTGCTTTTACTAAATTACTAACACCTTCGGCATCAATTTGTTCAGGACTATTTTGGGCGTTACTTTGGCGATATATCGAGTCTAAATAGATTTTACCCCACTCCAATACACTACCTAAACCTTCAAGCTGTTCAGAGTTCTCAAAATCCCATTTATTAGAAGGAAAAGCCGTTGTACCTGTGCAACAAATGATCTGATTAATGTTTTGTGTAGCAGCAGCAAGTGTGGTAGGGTTACGGATATCACCTACAACAATTTCTACTTGATTATTAAACATAGTTTGGGCTTTGGCAGCACTACGACAGAGAACGCGCACTGAGTAACCTTTTTCTAGTAACATGGCTACAGTTAGCTGTCCA
>JBATUR010000107.1:0-31332 GCA_049671305.1 Coleofasciculaceae cyanobacterium | reverse complement strand
GAGTTAGAGGCAACGGAGTCAAGAGCGCCAAGGGGTGGGGATGATTGCTAGGATTAATAGGCGCTACCCGCTCATCGTCAAGTCGCAGGTCGCTCATTGCAGTAGTAGTTAAGTGGATAATGTAAAGATAATATTACGACGCATGACGGTTACTTGGACTGTAATCGAGTCGCGCAATTGAACTATCTTAGCAATTAGTTAGAAATAGAAGAACTGGACGGGATAAGCGATCGCCTGTGCTGGCTTTCTTGGCTTACTTCAATATTCGTCACGGGTTGGGGGTAAGGCTGACTGGGGCTGAACTAATTGATCTGGGTTAAGTAAAAATAAAGGTGGTTGCTCGTTGCCTTGAATAATCAGGGCGCTGACACATTGAATTGTGCCGTAAGCTAGATAGTCCGATGTTAAAGGGGCAAATGCGGACTCAGGTACACGCTGCAAGAAAGGTGGCTCCAAAAGCGGTAAACCAATGAGCTTGCGAGTAGAACTCTGTACAATCAACAAATAGCTTCCTTCAATTGTTCCCAATGATGGCAGCGATTTATCTAAATCATTACCAGATAGTGATTTAGATAAATCATTACTAGATGATGATTTATCTAAATCATTACCAGATAGTGTTTTAGATAAATCACTACTAGATGATGATTTATCTAAATCATTACCAGATAGTGTTTTAGATAAATCATTACCAGATAGTGTTTTAGTTGTTACGACACTTCTAAAAATTCGCTTTCCGATGTCTATGACCAGTAGTTCTTGCTCTTGATAAAGTGTTAGTCCTACCCCAGTAGCCTGGGGTGCACCAAAAACTTCGCCTAGTGGGATAACTTTGAGTGAAGCACGAATCGGTAGGGCAAAACCTTCGTTTCTCAAGCGAAACACAATGATTTGTTGAGTTGGCTTGACTTTACGATTACTGAAGCGTCTAGAGGTTAGAGGAGAAAAAACAGACATAAAGCTAATTTAATTGGCAATTCTTGAGTTGCGGGTTAGTTGAAACAACTAGAATTCTCGACACTGAAGAAGAGAAAGCATTTCTGTGTCTTGGTAAATACATACCTTAATTTATGAATCTGCTCTCGCCTCTTGAAGAAGCACCCATTAACATATTGCATAAATGGTAAAGTAGGGCTTCAAAACTAATTATTAGTTTTGAAAATTAATTCATGCAAAAAGTCTATTCAATCGATTCACCCTACACCTATAGGTACAGGTGCTTCTTGTGGATTTTCTGTAATTAATTGTTTGAGAGTTATTAGTAACTCCCGCTCATTGTAGGGCTTGGAAAAATAGGCAGCAGCGCCTAGAGTCATTGCTAGTTGGCGATGTTTGTCTCCACTACGAGAGGTTAGCATAGCAATTGGTAAGGTGCTGAATCTGGAATCGGATTTGATTCGTGCTAAGAAGCCATAGCCATCGAGGCGAGGCATTTCAATGTCACAAATAACGGCTTTTACTGCTAATCCTCCAAGTAGTTTTTCAACGGCGTCTTGACCATCTTTTGCCTGTTCTACCAAATAGCCTGCTTTTTCTAAGGCTAAGGCTAAAAAGCGACGGACGTTGATTGAGTCATCAACAACCAGAATTGTGTCTTTTTTGCTGATAGGAATCGCTCTTGGTGGGCTGTCTTTGTAGGCAAAAGATTCGACTTCTTTAAGCTCGGTTGTTGAGGTTGGGGTGTTATTGGGGGCGTCTGTAATAGTGCGCCTCACGTTTTTGTTTCGAGCAGGTTGAGTTGTACTTTTGATCCAACGTAGCAGGGCACTGGCGTCAACGAGGGGGACGACTTTGCCATCTCCCAGGACGCAAGCACTACTCATACCTGGAGGCATGGCGAGGGGACCTTCGATTTTGCGAATTGCGACTTCTCTTTCTCCCCAGCAGCGGTCTACTTGAATGCCTTGCAGTTGCTCGCCTTGACTAATCATTAGTACGGTTGGCTCACTTATGCTAGGTACACCTTCTAAGTTTGATACTCGGCGGGGGCAGTAGAAGGTTAAATTTGCTCCTAAGCGAATTAGGGGAACCATTTCTCCTTGCCAGCTTAGGACTTCGCTGCCTGGTGTTGTTAGGACTTGTTCTTGCTGCAGTAACAGCATTTCTTCGATAACGTCGGTGGGAAAGGCGAGGAGCATTCCGTTACTTTCCACGAGCAAAACTCGTGCGACGGAGAGGGTAAAGGGTACTGTCAGGGTGAAGGTTGTGCCTTTGCCTGGTTGAGTATCGACGCGGATATCGCCTCGGATTTGTTTGAGGTTGTTGCGAACTACGTCCATACCGACACCGCGTCCAGAAAGGGCGGTTACTTGGTCGGCGGTGCTAAAACCAGGTTCAAAAATTAGTGAGAGTAGTTCGTCTTCGCTGGCGGCGGCGAGGAGTCCAGCATCTAAGCCCATTGCTTCGGCACGGGCACGGATTTTGTTGAGGTTGATGCCGTTACCGTCGTCGCTGACGGTGATCATGGTTTGGTTGCCTCGGTGGGCAGCTTTGATTTCAATGACGGCTTGGGCGGGTTTGCCTTGGGCAATACGGGTTGCTGGCGGTTCAATGCCGTGGTCGAAGGCGTTGCGGACTAGGTGCATTAGGGGGTCGTTCATTGCCTCCAAAATGCTGCGGTCGATGAGGGTGCCTTTGCCTAAGACTTTGAGTTCGACTTGTTTGCCGTACTGTACAGAAAGATCTCTCAGGGCACGGGAAAATCGACTGACTAAATCGGATAGGGGGCGCATCCTCACGCGGGTGAGGTTGGTTTGCAGTTGTTTGGCGGTTTGGTTTAGTTCACGGGCAGTTGTGTCGGTGTCTTCTAGGCTGAGGCTAATATCGCTGGTGACTTCTTGGATTTGGACGATGGTTTCCATCACTTCCATTGACAGCAAGTGTAGGTCGCTGTAACGATCCATTTCTAAGGCGTCGAAGCGATTGTTGTGGTTGTAGCCGTCGCCGTAGGTGGAAAAGGGTTGCAGGGCTAGGTAGTTTGGCTGGTTTTTGGTTTCTTCTTTTGGTTGAGAGGATTCTAGTCTACCGCCAGTTTGGGTCGCTACTGTGTCATAGGCGGTTCTTAAGGCGATGTTTGATTGTTCGAGGTTGCTGACTCGTGAGGTCAGTTTTTCAATCAAGCCGCGTAAACGTCCTAGGTGTAAGCTTAGTCCGTTACGTTCAATTGTTAGTTCTCCAAACAAATCGTTGAGTCGGTCTAGTTGTCGTACTGGTATGCGTACAGAGTTTTCTGGTCCCTCGGCTTGGGGAGCTGTTTTGGTGCGTTTTTTCTCTTCTTGCCAAACTACGTCGTTAGCGGGAACTTCGTTTTCGTCGTTGTCTGTTTTTGACAGTGAGCTGTTGGCGGTTGCTTCGACTTTTTCACGGCTATTATCGGCGGTGACGAGTTCGGGTATGGTTTCCCCGTCTAGTTCAATTCGGTCAAAGGCTTCGGCTAGTACTTCTGGGTAGGGATTTTCGACTACTGCTTCAGTAGGTGTGGGAGTTAGAGGTTGGATTTCTATGATGTCGGGGGCTATTGCGGGTTCAACATCTAGGGTTTCTTGCTCTAGTTCTGGAGGGGGAACGGAGGCACTGAGAGGGATAGGTTGTGTGAAGGCGGGATCTGATTCGATATCGAGTTCAGATGGTGTCTCGCCAAAGTCGAAGTCGCTAGTTTCTGGTGCTTGCAGCCAGTCTTCTTCAAATGTGGATAAGCGTGGCGTGGTTTGTGGAGTGGCTGTACTTTCCCAGTTGATGGCGGCGGGTAGGCTCGCTACTTGACCGACGAGGACTAGGGCTTGGGATTTTCTCCAGGCGTTGAGGGCGAGTTTAGCGATTTCACACACTGCTTCGGGTGCGTTTGTCAAGTGGTAAATGACAGATTCGCAAAGTTGGGTAAAGGCTTCTAGTTGCAGCATTTCGCCCAAGCCGCCTAGCTCTTGAGCCATTATCGAGACTTCTTCTTCTAGGCAGGGTGTGGCTGGGTCGGCTAATACTGATTCTAGGCGGACGAGGCAGCCTTCAACTTCGGTTTCAAATAGTAGGGCGGCGACGTTGGTGCCTTCGTCAGAACCCAGCATACTGCTGGCGTCGTCGGCTACAGGGTCGCCCAGGCGGTCTCTGAGTTTTTCAAAGACGGGGTGACCTTCGGTTTCTAGCCACTGTTCGTCTACGCTGGTTCCTTGGCGGTTACGGACGAGTATTTGGCGCAGGCGGTCTACTCCTGTTAGGAGCAGGCTTTCCAGGGCGCCATCTACGACGATGCTATTTCTTTGGACTTTTAGGACTTTGAAGGAGTCTTCTAGGCGGTGAGCGAGTTGACTTAATGCTCCATACCCCATCATCCCCGCGCCACCTTTGACTGAATGTGCGGCTCTCAAGACGGCATCCATTTGCTGTCCGCTGATTTGGTTTCCGGCTAAACCTAGGAGTACTGATTCTATGGTGTCCAGATACTCCTGTGCTTCTTCGAGAAACTGGAGCTGAATTTCACGTTCCTTGTCTTGTGACATGGTAGAAATGATGATTGTTGGTTGTTAATGATTGGTAGATGATGGTTAGAGGTTGGAAGTCATTGGTTTATTAGTCATTAGTCATTGGGATTGGTTGTTAGATTCGGTTTTTGTCTGGTTTTGACCAATAACTTTCTTCTAATACGGTTGACTATGACTTTTTAAACCAATGACGAGCATACTAATCACCAACGTTGAAGGTTCTCACGGTTGCTTGTAATTCCTGGGCAATGCCTACGGTTTCTTGGAGAGAACCGGAAACTTGGCGGGTGGAATTGGAGGTACGCTCACTTACTAAGGCTATTTCTTTCATTAGTTCGGTTACGACTTGAGAGGTTTCTGCCTGAGATACTGTTGCGCTGGAAATTGATTGCACTAGGGTGTCAATCTGCCGGGATACTTCGAGAATTTGGGTCAAACTCTTTTTGGCATCTTCGACGAGATGGGTTCCTTCTACTACCTGGGCTGTACCCAGTTCCATTGCTTCAACAACTTCTGAGGTTCCTTGTTGGATGTTTTCAACGATTTTTTCGATTTCTTTGGTGGCAGCGGCGGAACGGGCGGCGAGTTCTCCGACTTCTTCGGCAACGACGGCGAAGCCTTGTCCTTCTTCTCCAGCACGGGCTGCTTCAATGCCGGCGTTGATGGCTAGCAGGTTGGTTTGCAGGGCGATTTGGTTAATTAAGGACACGACTTTGGTAATCTGTTGGGAAGATTCACCTAAGCGTTTGACTTTTTTAGCGGTTTCTGATACCGTTTGCCGCAGTCTTTGGATGTTTTGTACTGAGCGGTCCATCGCGATTCCTCCAGCTTCGGCAGTGGAGGAGGCGGTACGAGCCACGGCGGCGGCTTGACGAGCATTTTCGGCTACATCTTGGATGGAGCGGGTCATTTGCTCCACTGAGTCCAGGGTGCGGGTGGTTTCTTGAGCCTGTTGGAGGGCTTCGACGGATAGTTGTCGAATTGCGCCTTCGTTTTCTCCTAGTGAGGTGTTAACTTGGTTGGCGGCTTTTTTAACTTGGGTGACGATGCCCCGCAGGCTTTCGATGACGGCGTTGAAGAAGTCGGCGACGGTGCCTATTTCGCCAGTGGTGACATCGGCACGCACGGTGAGGTCGCCGGATGCTGCGCCTTCAATGTCGCTTAGGAGTTCCAACAGTTGCAGTTGCAGGCTTTCTTTTTCCCGGCGTTGTTCTTCGGATACGACTTCGGCGATGATCCGGGCTTGTTCTCGCTGTTCTAAGAGTGCTGCTTGGTCGAGGGCAAAGCCAACTTGGATGGAGACTTGTTTGAAGAAGGTTATATCAGATTCTTGCCAAGGTCTAGTGCTGGAACATTGATGGGTGACTAAAAGACCTAAGAGTTTACCATCAACTAAAATCGGGGCGACGAGGTTGGCTTTTACCTTAAATGGTTCAAGTTGTCCTAGGTAACATTTGGTTAAGCCGGCGTCATAGATGTTTTCGATCGCTTTGACTCGTCCACGTTTGTATTTTTCAACGTATTGTTCGGCAAAACAAGGGTCGGCGATGTTGGCACCAAGGGCTTTGGGCCAGTTACTACCTACAGACTCGGCGACGATGCTGCCTTGCCAGTCTTCGTCAAACAGGTAAACAACGGCACGGTCGGTTTTGAGGATGGTGCGGATGCCTGTAATGGCGGCGTGGTAAATTTCTTCTGGTTTGAGGGATTCTCGGACTCTGGAGATAATGTCGTTGAGTTGTTGAGCTCGTTCAGCCTGGATGTCTTTTTGAGCGGCGAGACTGACGCCGGTGAGGGAGAGTCCAACTTGTATGGCTAGTTGTTGCAGGTAGTTGATTTCGTCTTCCTGCCAGGTACGAGTGCCAGAACATTGATGGGCGACTAGGAGTCCTAGCAGGTTGTCGGCGGCGACAATGGGGACGACTAGGTTGGCTTTGACTTGCAGTCTGGTTAGTAGTTGGATATGGGCGGGGGAATAGTTGGTGGCACGAACGTCGTTGGTGGGAACGACTCGTCCTTGTTTATATTCTTCGAGCAGTTTGCCTGGTATGCAGGGATCGCTGATCCGGTCGGCTAGGGCGCGGGGCCAGCCTGGGTCTACGGCTTCGGCGACGATGCTGCCGCTAAAGTTGGGTTCAAAGCCGTAGATGACTACACGGTCTACTTTTAGCTGTTGTTTGGCGGCTTGTACTGCTTGCTCGAAGAGGAATTGGCTATCGCCACGTGAAGCGGCAGATAGGGTGTCGGCGTAGTTCTGGATCTGCTCAAGGTTAGATCTTTTTTCGGCGGTTAGGGTCTGGATTTGGTCGGCAATTCGGTTGATGTTTGACCCTAAGATGGCGAGTTCATCACTGCCTTCTATGCTAAGGCGGCTATTGAGTTCTCCGGCTTGGAGTTTTGCCAGGGCGGTGGTGGCGTTGGAAATTGGTGTGATGGTGCCAAGCTTTAGAAGTTTGGCAAGAAATACCGCCATAGCGCCAGTTGTGCCGAGTCCTAGGATGAGGATGAGGGCAAGTTGGTTGCTGAGGTTTTGGGCTTGTTGTTGGTCTTTGATTAGTTCGGGTTTGAGGGCTTGTGTGGTAACCAGATAGCTGGTACCGCTAATGGCAAGGACTGGGAGGATGCCTAGGGCGATCGCTAAGGCTGTGGCTTTGGTGGTTAGGCTTAAGCGCCCCCACCATGTGGTTTGATGTTCGCTTTTTTGAGCGGTTTGGTAATAGTTTGGTGTATCAGTTTTGAGTGGGGTTGTGTTGGTTCCGGCTGGTGGCTGAGTGTGCTCAGCTCGGTTTTTGGCAACGCCGTTTGAGTTGAGGTTGCTGGGAATTTGGTTATCGCCACTGGTTGTGTTGAATTGCTTGACCATGAATCAAAGCACCATTAAGGGTTAATAAGTTGGCAGGGGTAAGGAGATGTACACAATGCGAGGTTTATCTCTGTTGTGAATTGAATCTGACTGTTGATCTCTCTATTGAATTGAAAAGAAAATGTTGAATCTGGTTGAATTTGACTGTTTATCTCTCTATTGAATTGAAGGGAAAATTTTGAATCTGACTGTTTGCCTCTCTATTGAATTGAAAAGAAAATGTTGAATCTGGTTGAATTTGACTGTTTATCTCTTCTAAATTGAAGGGAAAATGTTGCTAATGCGCTTGCTCTGCTTCTCGGATAATCGCTTCAGCATCTATGACTAATAAGATTTCTTTTTCTTGTAAAACGCAGCCTCGTAAATAGGGGACAAGTCCAGATGAAACTTGGCTGAGGGGAGATTGTATGACATCTGGGGTTAGGCGTACGATGCCTTCGACTGCCTGGACGATTAACCCAAATGTTGCAGGTCCGTTACTAATAATGATTACGTTGTAGTGTTGGACGTTGATTTCGGTTCCGGGTAAACCCAACATCCTGGCGAGATCAATCACCCACATGACTCGCGAACGACGATTTAATAAGCCCATGACGTGGGGAGGCATGGTTGGCATGGGCGTCAAGCGTTCAACTGGTAAGATGACTACTTCTTGCGCCCGGTTCATTAATAAAACAGCGGTGGTTTGTTGACCAAATTTGAACTTTAGATAGGTATCTCCTAGGTTTTTTTTGCTCTGGGCTGGTGTTTTGGAAAGTGCAAGGGCGGAGGTGTTCATGTCTTCAAACGGCTACGGCTTTAATGGCTCGCAGAATTTGTTCGCGGGTAAAGGGTTTGGTAAGGTAGGCATCGGCTCCTTGTTTCATTCCCCAAAGTCGATCTATTTCTTGGTCTTTTGAGGAACAAATCACAATGGGAACGTTTTCGGTGGCGGGATGGGTTTTGAGTCGGCGGCATAGTTCAAATCCGCTCATTCCTGGCATGACAACATCGGTGATGATCACGTCAGGTTTTTGTTCTAGCACTTTGGAAAGGGCTTCTTTGGCTCCAATTGCATTGATTACGGTGTAACCTCCTTCTCTCAGATAATGGCTCATTAATTCCAGCTCTGAGAGTGTATCTTCTACAACCAAAACTGTGCTCATCAAAGTTATACTCATTTGTCGTGATCTCAGGTTTTAATAACAGAGGTGGCGCGTTTCTATCTCTTAGTAGGTGTGGGTTTAAGACAGGTGCTTAAACACCATTTTTAGGAGTTCGGATTGGTTGAAGGGTTTTGTTAGGTATCCTGATGCTCTGACGAGTTTTGCTTTGGCTCGGTCAAGAAAACCTGTGTTGCCTGTCACCATGATGATCGGGGTAGATTTGAAGAGTGAGTGCTTTCGCAGTAACGAACATAGTTCGTAACCGTCTAGGTTTGGCATCTCGACATCTAGCAAGATTAGGTCGGGTTTAATTCGGACTACTTGCATTAATGCTCTTACTGGATCGTTAATCATCACGACTGAGAAGCTTTTGTCGTCCAAGAAGGAGTTGATTGCATTCAAAACAGTTGGACTATCATCAATGCAGGCAATGGTGTAGGTGCTTTTGGCTAGGGGTTTTGCTGAGTTGATGTTGGAATTATTGGCTTTGGTGTTGGCTACGTTGTTATTAGCTGTTGGGGCTGATAATTGCCGCATTTCAACGTTAGTGGTCGTGCCATTTTGAGCGGGGGATTCACGTCCTGTTGCCGCAGGATTTGCTTCTGCTGGTTGCTGTCGTCGCATTTGTTCGTGACAACGTTCAACTAATGTTCTCAAATCTAAACGGCAAAATTTTGGTGTTTCTTCTGTGGGAACTTGCTCGATTAATTGATAGCTTCCTTCTTTGACAGCAAGTAAGGAAACTAGCACTTCTTCTGCTAATTCTTCGACAAGGGTTGCCGCTTGGTCGGGATTGAGATACTGTTGGTTGACTAACCAACAAATTGCTTGGTAGTCAGGATTTTGTTGGTTTTCTACGGTTTCAAATATCAGGCGGACTTGAACTCGCACAGCACTTACAAGAGTCGGAATTTGACGACTGAGGCGGCGTAAATGACGGTCGAGGCGCTCAAATGGGTCAACGGAATCTGAAGCATGGTACAGTTTTCCGTGTTCTAGATAAATAGACCAAGCAACAGTGCCACTAGATACTTGTAAACAACCATTTGCCTGACGACTAGATAATTGTGCTAGTAATGAAAGCGGGTTTAGCCTTTGCGAAGATCTGTAGCTAGCCATAGAAACGGTGTTCATGTGTATCTACCTTGGTCTCATCTAATCGTGAAACTAGAAGTGTTGTTTTGTTGTACAAGTCAAAAGTAAACTTGTCAGAAATTTTGGTTAATCTTTTTGTAAATCGGTTTGTTAACCCGAACAAAAAAATCAGTAATAAACAATGATTCAATTTTATTGAATCAATGCTCCCTTATTAATCCCTGAAGTTCGGATAAGCGAAACTAAAAAATTTTAGTCAGGGAGTAGCTGCATTCCCTTATTTTCTGTTTTAATGATAGACTGCGCCTGATGAAATTGGAGTGATTTGATTCACGACGTCTGCTGCTCTAATCTGTTTTTAGCTTAATGGCATTTTTAGGATTGAACCCATTAGGCTAATCATCAGATTGATTGCATAAATTGATCACTCACCAATCAGCTCTCTTGTTTTAACTTTAATGATTTATTGTCAAAACTACAAGAGCATTAATACATCTTTTGGTAACGAAAATAATTTCGTTTTCCAGGAAGAAAAACAAGCATAGTACTCGTTCCTATTAATTTTAACAGGCTTTTTTGAAAAAATAGTAAAGATCCCATAAAGGGTGATAAAAATAAATGAAGTTAAAGTAAGCTTATGGGTTTAAGTTATTTGGATAATCAACGGGTTCAAGCTATTAAGGGTAATCGACTAAACTAAGTTATTTGGATAATCAATCGGCTCAAGCTATTAAGGGTAATTGACTAAACTAAGCTATTTCAATCATTAACAGGTTTAAGCCCAAAGTCAAGTGACTCCCGGTTCGATCTCGTCGTGAGAGTCACTAATCTTACTGGCAAATTATTGATCTTTCTATGTAAATTTACTTAAGTTTCTTCAAAAGTCGTTGAACTTTAATTTGTTGCTGCCTTTTTAAGGATTCTGGAAAACTTAACTCAATGGCAATTCTGATTTGTGATTTGGCTCCTTCTGAACTTTTTGGTATGCCCAGGTTTACAGGAGTTAGGTCTTCAATTGTTTCAACTTGAGCGAGTAAACTAGTGGGCTGAAGATCGTCGGCATCTTGGCTCAAAAGTAGACCAATTAACGGTTGTGTGTTCTGCATCGTCTCTAAGTTAAAGACTTCACTGCCTTCTATTTCTACTCTGATCTCTTCAGTACCAATTTCTGTGACTCTAGCTGTATAAGATTGACCTTCCCAACCTTCCCAATAAAGTTGAGTAAAGGCATTTACTTGTTTGCGGACTTTCACACCGACAGCAGGACGAAATTCTTTGAAAACTCGCTTGAAACTGGTGACAATAAATTTGAATGATTCAACGGGGTTATCTATTTCTTTGCGGGTTTGAGAATACCATTCTTTAACATCTGAAAAAATGACTAGGGTTAGATCATCTAATTGAGTGCGGGTTAAATCAACAAAGTCAACAAATAGTCTGGCTTGTAATTTACTGGTGGCAATAGCACGAATAACTTTGCCATTCATAAGAACTTTGGCGCCATAGTCGCCGACTAGTTCGACTTTAATTTCATCAGGAATGTTGGGCCATTCATCTAAAAGGATTTGCGTACCGCTTTCACTAATATCAAGAGTTTGTCCTGTCCAACTTTGGTTATGACTATGAATAGTTACACTCAGTTTTCTCGGCATCCGGTGAGCACGACGCAGTTGAGGCTGTTCAAAGGCAACAAGTACGGCGGCTAATAGGAGGAATAGGTTATAAACACACCAAAAAGCATTAATTAAAACGGCTTGGGTATCGTCTGGTGAAAGAAATAACCAAAAGGGAATAGCAATTAAGGAGGCGGCGGCAATAGCGCTAACAATAACTAAATAGCGTACTGATTCAAAATCAAAGCTACGTTTGGTAACAGAAAGTCCCTTATCAGTGACGTTAAAGCTTCCTAGTTTTGGGTTAACCAGCGCTAAGAGTGTGACGATTCCTGCCTGAAATGACATCGCAAATTCAAAAATTTCGTTCCAAAAAGAGAAACGAACATTTTTGTAAGGTATATGGTTTGTCTGCATCGACAAAATGATGTGAGGCATGGCGTAAAATAAGGTTTCTAGTCCTAGTCCTTTGACGGAGTTGATGCCAAATAATAAAAATAAGGGAGGGGCTATTGCATACATCAATCGAGGAAAACCATAGAAGAAATGGGAAGTTGCGCTGAAGTAGCACAGTCGCTGGGGAATTGTCAGGTTTAGTTTGGGGTTAATTAAGGGGTTTTCAATACGCAGGATTTGTGCCATTCCTCTTGCCCAGCGGACTTGTTGTCCAACGTATGCTGAGAATTTTTCTGGAGCAAGTCCTGCTACCATGATTTTGTCGTAGTAGACTGATTCGTAACCGAGAGAATGTAAACGAAAGGCGGTATGGCAATCTTCTGTTACAGTTTCTGTAGCAATTCCTCCTACTTGCAGGGCGTATTCTTTACGAATTACTGCGGCTGATCCACAGAAAAAAGCGGCATTCCAAAAGTCATTACCTTTTTGTAGGACTTTATAAAATAGTTCATTACCTACGGGGATTTTACCGCCAGTAAGTAGATTTCGCTCAAAAGGATCTGGGTTATAAAACCAGTGAGGAGTTTGTACAAAGGCAACATTTTTGTTGAAAAAGAAGCCAACTGTATGCATGAGAAAGTGCTTGACTGGCATATGATCGCAGTCAAGAATTAAGACTAAATCTCCGTCGGTGACTTTAAATGCTGTGTTAATATTTCCAGCTTTGGCGTGGTCATTATTGTCTCGTACTAACATAGTAACGCCGAGTTCTTCGCACATTTGGCGCAGTTCTTCTCGACGGTCTTTGTATTTTTCGGCACGACCATCATCTAGGACGTAAACTTTTTTGAGATGCGCTGGATAGTCAATTGCTTGTGCCGCTAATGTGGTTTTGCGGACAATTTCAACGTCTTCGTTATAAGTGGGAATGTATACATCGACTTTGAACCATTGATCTTGTGGATATAGAGAAAGATCTACGGGTTTTCTATCTTTGATTTTTAGAGTTTGGAAGTAGGCAAAAAATAGGGTAACAATTGCATAAAGTTCTGCTGTAAATAGTAAGAAACAAAAGATCCCGTTAATCCAGTCGTCAAAGTTTAAGGTGTAGTTGATGCGGTAATATAAATAGCGCATCGTTGTGACTAAACTTAGTAAAACTAGGAATAAATGCAGGTATTCACTAGTTTTTTTACTGGGATTATGTTCTTCCATTTGCAGTGCAAGACGCCCGACTGCAATGAGCATTGCCCCAACTACTCCTTGTTGCCAAATCGCTGGACGTGAGGTGATTAATGGCGTCAGTAAGCAGATTAGACAAACAATCAGAATTAGTATTTGACGGGCACTTAACCACTGAAGTAATTTGTCGAATTTGTCTGGTAGGCTGTCTACTAATAAGGACGAAATTCGTTCGCGCTGTTTGGTGGAAATGCCAAAGCGCTTATTAGTGTTTAGCTTTGTTTTGACTTTGGAGGATGTACTCGTCATCTGTTGTTGGTTGGTGTTTATTAATTCTGGGCTGTTAGGTGTTGGTTATTTATTGTTGAGTTGGCTTAGGCTTAACAATTTTGTTTTTGGCTTGGGCTTAACAATTTTGTTTTGGGCTTGGGCTTGACAATTTTGTTTTGGGCTTGGGCTTAACAATTTTGTTTTGGGCTTGGGCTTGACAATTTTGCTTTGGGCTTTACCTAACTAACAATAAATAACCTCTACTTTATTTGACGGGACCTGATACTCGTTTGAGATATAACTGGACAACTCCGTAAAGAAGTAATGTTGCAGCAACGATGGCGGGTCCTAACAGGAACCAACTGCCAGATACAAGTTGAAAAACTCGATTTGGTACGGGTGTTTTGTCGATTTGACGCTTTTCTTCGCGTTGTAAAAATTCGAGGTTATAGGCGTTGGGGTCTAATATTTCTGGTCTTGGTGATTTGGCACTAACCAATACTGTGTCTTCTTTGAGTTGGAAGAATAATGGGTCTTGCCGTAATAAGCTTTGGACTTGTTCTAAGCCTTGTTCTGTTTGACTGGTTAAGACAAGTAAAACTCGTTCTTTATTCCAGGGAGAGATGATTTCTTTGACGACGCCATCGTTATCGGGTGAGGGTTGAATTTCACTTTTAACTCGCTGACGCGCTAAGTCTCTGAGGGCAAAGTCTGTTGTTGTTAAGGCTTCTGGAAATGGGAAGGTTTTTTGTGTGCCAATTGCTACGATGTGGCGCTTGTCTTGGAACTCTTTGGGGAAGGTGTCTATTGTGTAAACGGACGACTGTACGCTCGTAGCTTTGCTCAGTCTTCCCAGTCTGGCGCTAAATTCTAACAAGGTCATTAAATCGCCGACTGTTGGTGCTTTGGGTAGCACAATTGCTGTACTAGATAAGTCTTGGGGTTCAGCAAAGGGAAAGCCGTATTGTAAAAGTTTGAGGTCTGGTAGTGCGAAAGCGTTGGTGCGCTTGATGTTGAAGCTGGTATCGGCGTGTAAGGTTCCCCAAAGTTGTTGGTCGGTGACTCGACTACATGACCGACGTTCCCGCGCATCGAGGCGGAAGTCAACTTGTAGTTTGGATGTGGGTTTGATTAGGTTTTCTGGTAGGGCAATTTTGAGGGTTTCTTTGTTGCCGCCATCGATGGAAGGCAGGCGTTTGCCCACTAGTGCCACGCCGTCTAGTTTGACTTCGACAAGTGAGGTTTTGGGGTTGATTTGGGGACCATAGCTGTAACTCAGGTTCATGGTGCTACCTGGCAACAGTTTGTCGTCGGGTAACGACCGGAAGTCGATTTCAATAGGTGGAGAGTCGGAACCGCGTACAGATATGTCCTTATATGGCTCGTTATTGCGATTCTTGAGGTCGCTAAGGGTGAAGTTATCGGATAGGGGCAGATAACCTTGCCACTCGCGTGGGGGCGGCGTAGGTATCAATGTGAGGTCTTTAACGATGATCGATTGTCCGGTGCCGATTTTGCGGTCTTTGGCTTGGACGAGAAATTGTACGGCTTTGCTGACGCCGGCGGGTCCGTTACCTGTGGCGACAAGTACGGGGACTTTGGATTCTAAGGTGCTGGTTAGCATTAAAACCCCGACTTCTGGTGGTAAGGGTTTTTTGTTGCTATCCAGGATTTTGTTGTCTGCCAGGGACATTGGCAGTTTGAGGTCTTTGAGGGCTGGTTGTTGTTCTGGGGTCCCAACGATGGCAAGGCGTTCGGTTAGTTTGACTTCGCCTAGGGTTTTGATCAGGCGAGTCTCCATGCGTCGGTAGTCGGCGAGTCTGCCGATAGTGGACTGGAGACGGGAAGTTGAGGTGAGCCAAGGCTGGTCTACTTTGTTTGGTAGCAGGTAAACTAAGCGGTTTGGTTCAAGGCTGAGTTCGTCGAAGAGTGGGTAGGGAAAGCTATTGAAGTCGAGGGCAAGAGGCTCGGTGTTGTAGTTAAATACGATTTTTGAGTCGGGCAGCACTTCTGTCCACAAGGAGGTGTCATAGGGGTCTTGGGTACAGGTGGGAGAGTTGTTTTGTAGTGCCGCAATGGTGACTTCGTTATAGTTTCTTAGGGCTGATAGGGGTATGTCAAATATGGTGCTACCGACTTCGCCTTCTTTGCGGTTGAGGGGTATGCTGCTCAGGCTGGCACCGTTTAGTAGGACGGTGAGGTTGGAGCGTGTGGCATACAGGGCGGGGGAGTGGCGATAGCGAATTAGGGCTTTGACGGATTTGATTTTCCAGTCGCGGGGACGGGTAAATCCAAGTCTGGCTTCGTCGTAGATGCCGCGTAAGCTGAAGCGGGTGCCGACGACGGGGCTACGGTTGAATTCTAGGACGTATTGTTTGCCGTCTGCTGGGGGCTTGAGTTCGAGTGGGGTGGTGTCTGGTGTGGCTTCGGTGGAGTCTGGTGTGGTTCTTTCTTTGAACTCGTTGGAGGTGCTTTCTCTGAGTGTCTCGGTTGAGGGCAGAGGTGCTTCTGTTGGTGGTGGTGGGGTGTCGCTTTGGGCGTGGACGAGTTTGGGGGTTATTCCCAGGAGAAGCGCACAGCAGAGGAGTGACAGCAATACTAGGGGATGCTGCCAGTGGCGACGTTGGTGAGTCCGACGTTTTTTTGGGGATGAACGGGTAAATGCTCGTGTGAGAAAGGGTTTCATCAGCAGGGGGGTGAGTATTGTTACAAGATGCTGCCCCTGATGCCCATTCTTTTAAGAGTTTTTGGGTGTCGAATTCTGGTCTAATCCGAATATTGCTCAAAGGCTGTCAGGTTGGCTCTGTGACGCTAGTGATAGGCGTTACGGATGCTGTCTTACTGATACAGGCTTTTTGAAACTTGATCCGGATTAGATGCTTGTGTCTACACCTTCTTTATGTCCCTTACTAATCTAACTAATCTGATTCCTCAAAGTCATCGTTGATCTTACGGTTTTTGGTGTTTTGTTCTGTTTGGTTTGGTTCGGTGGTTTGGTTTTGCAGTTCTCGCCAAGAGATTAGGGTGTATGGTGCGCCAAATAGTCCTGGTTTGCGTTGTCTTACGAGGTAGTCGCGGTGGCTGTCTGTGGTTAGCCAGGAGATGGGTAGGTTTTCGACGATGCCGACGGCGATGGCGTTTTTGTACCAGTTGCTGAATTCGGTTTCGTTTTTGGTTTTGGCGATCGCTTTGGTGGTGCACCAGTTGTGCTTGAGGCAGTCGGTGAGCCAGCCTGCGGGTCTTTTGATGGTTTTGCCGATGCGTTCTTTGTTGGTGAGGGTTTGTTGGTAGTAGGCGATCGCGTTTTTGACGTTTTCTAGGGTGAAGTTTTGCACTAGTGCTGAGAGTTGGACGTTAAGGCGAATTCCTGCGTTTTTGATTAGCTCAAGTTTGGCTTCTTGTGATGCTTGTGAGTTTTCTATTGCTTCTTGTGAGGCTACTGCTTCTTGTGATGCTTGTGAATTCTCTACTGCTTCGCTGTTGGTATGGGTGCATGGTTGGTTTTGAGCGGAATTTTGGGTTGGTGTTGTTTCTACTGTTTTGATTTGAGGGGTTAGAGTCATCATTTGCTCTTGATGGTTCTCTTTTTCTTGATCTATTTTTTTACCAACAGCAGCAGGGTGTGGTGGGTGGGTGTTTTCTGTAAGGAATTCTTTTTGTAAGGAATTCTCTTGTTCTACTGATGTGTGAGGATCACGCATTTCGAGGGGTGGTGGGTCTACATATCGATGTGTGTCTAACTCACACATCGACTGCTGCAGGGCTTTCAGCTTTTCGTAGTCGATGGTGTAGTAGCCACGACGTTTGTATTCGTGCTGGTCGTGTTGGGCGAATTTGAGGATTTGTGTGTCTCTGAGGCTGTAGAAGATTTTGCGGAGTCGCCATTTGGTGAGCCAGGGGAATTGCTCTAACCATTGTTCGTAGGTGTTGTGTATCCAGTGAATTCCGTCGATTATTTTGCCGCCTTTTTTGCCGAGCCAGTAATGTACTTGCTGTAAAACGATGGCGGCTTCTGCACTTTTGAGGGCGGCGGCGAGGCTGCCGGATAAAATAAGGGGTTTGTCTGTACAAAGCAGTTTGTTTGGGCTGTTCGTCTGAAAATTTTGGAAATTATGGTCAGAATTTGTGGAACAGTGGGCGAAATTTTTGTTAGTATGCATTTGTGTTGATCCACTTACATTGTGTTGTTTACATTGGATGTCGTTAACTCCGACATCTCTAAAGCCTCCTGCTTCTTACAGGGGGCTTTGTTTTTTTGGCTTGCCAGCATTATAAATGATTGTTTGACACTCTTTTACTTGTAAAAGTGTTGACACAAGTATTTATGTTGGCAAAGTTCCCCTGGTAGATGTGGGTTGCTTGCCCCTACGGGTGTGTAGGGGCAGTGATGTCGGGGTTTTTGGTTAGGTTTTGAGTTGGCTAAGTTCTGCTTCGTAGATGCAGAGGGTGTGGGCTTGGTGATACCAGGGGTCTTCTGGGTCTGTGTCGATTCTGATGATGTAGGTCCAGCCTGCTTGGATGCCCTGCCGTACTTGGGGACTATCTGGGCTGAGGTATTCTATGCCGATGATTTCGCCTGTTTTGATTTTTTTGCCGTAGGTGACGGTTGTGGTGTGGATGCGGGTGGCTAGGGCAAATTTGGGTAAGCTCCATTCGGCTGGAATGCTTACGCAGTGGTGGTTTTGAGGATTTTCTGGCATCATGATATGGCTCCTTTCATGGTGTGTTCATGGGAGGTGAAGTCGTCTTGGTTGGGTGCTAGTAACACTCAGCCGAGGCGCAGTCCTGTGTTTTTATTTATTTGCAGATAATATTAGCGTGTTTTGGGGAAATGTGCGATCGTGTGGAGATCCCCCTCATCCCCTAGCCCCTTCTCCCACTAGGGGAGAAGGGGGACATGATTCCGGATTCTCTTCTCTTGCTCCCCTCGCCCCTTGTGGGAGAGGGGTTGGGGGAGAGAGGGATTCAATTTGATGGGGAAGGGGGGGAAATGTGCGATCTGTTGGGGGTGGTGGTGAGCGATCAGTTGGGGTTGGGCGATCTTGTGGTTGCCGGCATTTCCCCCCTCATTCTCTAGCCCCTTTTGCTCACCGTGAGCTTTTTTTTGCCCACCGTGAGCAAAAGGGGGACATGATTTTCTTGTTTCTCTGTGGCTCGCCCTTTGTGCATGATTCTCTTGCTCCCCTCGCCCCTTGTGGGAGAGGGGTTGGGGGTGAGGGGGATCTAGTTTGATGGGGAAGATGGGGATGTGCGATCGTGTAGTTGCTGGGATTTCCCCCCTCATCCCCTAGCCCCTTTTGCTCACGGTGGGCAAAAAAAAGCTCACAAGTCTTCTAAAAATTTTCAAGTTGACGTTTTGCTAGAAAAAAAAATCTCAAATTGAAGTTTTGCTTAAAAAAAATTCTCGAATTGACGTTTTGCTAGAATGCGGAGTTTCCAATAACCCTGCTTTATTATTGTAAATTAAGAATCTTACCCATCATTTAATCCAAAAATAAATCATGCATAAATAAGTCAAGATGCTTTCACCACAAAGCTTTTATGATTTTAGCGTCAATAACAACAGACAGAATCTTAATGAGCTTTGAATTGTGATTTAGTGAGTATAAAAATTAGCGCTAAACAACTATAATTAGCTGAACAACTGTATATGCGATGTTCTATAAGATGCAGCTCGTATATAAGATTTATACACACAACCAGATATGTTACGATTTGTTGCGCTGGCTTTTAAGGCTTTTTAAATCGGTAATAATGGGTTCTAGCTAACAGCAGAAAGACACACAAAAAACGCCGTTGTATTACCAGTACAAACAGCGCCATTTTTCGGTCTAAGTCTAATTTCCTAGCGGCTTGACCTACTAAGCTTTAAGCCGCTTAAACATTTCTAAATTCCGTCCATATTAGGAGGACAGTTTTCACATGATTGATATTAATCATAACATTGAGCCAACACCAGGTAAACCAGACAAAGACAAGAAAACCCCACCACCAAAGCCCTCAAAGATTCTCCTCATCACTCTTGTGCTGGGAGGAGTTGCGCTTACAGCCATACTCCGTGGCTTTGACGGTCTGATTGATATCAAGCTGGGGCTTGAAGGTGGTCAAGTGGTGATTGATGGACGAAAGCCAGCCTTATCACCACCTATCACGGATAACACTGCTGATACCAAGTAACTAAAGCCTTGGGCTACCGGAACAAAGCCTGCCTTCGCAGGCTCAAGATTCAGTCCGCGCAGGCGGACTTCGTTTCTGTAGCCCCAGGCTTCCAGCCTGCGGGCATTGAGTTCGTTAGATAAATTATTTACACTAGAAATGACTAGTAAAAAAGTTCCTGCCAGGTTCTATAAAAACGAAGCGGGTAATGAGCCTGTTCGTGATTGGTTAAAGAGCCTAGGACAAAGTGAGCGTTATTTGATTGGGACTGATATCAAAACAGTTGAGTACGGCTGGCCGATCGGGATGCCAACTTGTAGACCGTTAGGAAAAGGGTTATTTGAAGTTCGTACTAATTTACCTGATGGAATTGCTCGTGTCATCTTCTGCTTTTACGAAAGTGAATTAATTTTGCTTCATGGATTTATTAAGAAAACGCAGAAAACACCCAAAGCAGACTTAGACTTAGCTTTATCTCGGAAGCGAGACTTGGAAGAAAGAGAATGATCAACAATCCTTTTATTGGTTCTTCACTTGATGATCTTCTTGAAGAAGACGGAGTTCTTGAGGAGATAGAAGCGATCGCCAAAAAGCGCGTTTTCGCTTGGCAATCAAATCAACCAAAGCTACTCGTGCAGCGCGTAAAAATTGGCTCGCTAGAAGTCGATGGCTTCATGATGCCTGATGGATCATACCGAATGTCTCAGACTCAAGCTGCTGAGTGTGTAGGGAAACCAGAAATTAACGCCCGACGCTTTTTATCATCAAAAACTATCAAAGCCTTACTGGGAGAAAGTTATACGCCCGACAGTCTTGAAATAGAGTCGGGACAATCGCGCGGGCAAAGCCGTTTTAATGCCCTACCCTTGGAAGTAGTAACAGCATACTGGTTCCATCAAGCGAACCAAGGCAACCAGCAAGCGCTAACCCTAGTTTGGGCATTGCTCACTGAAACTTTAGAACGTCGTTTTGATACCGCATTTGGCGCTACTCATACTGAACAAGAGCGAAACCAAAGATTGCAAGAGCGAATTTCACAGCTTGAAACTGATCTAAATCGGCTGGGGGAAGCATTTGCTATGGATGATCAAATCTAAATCACAAAGAAACTACTTTGAACGCCTACTTTTGCAGCAAGGCATCGATCCCTGGGCGCTTCCTGATCAACCAGAGAATTAAGCCTGATACCGTTGTCAAAGTTTTACCTCTGGTTTCATCTAACCTACAGTGAGCGAAAAATTTTACAGTTAAACAATGCAAAAACTCACTCAAGAAACTATGAACATACCGAAATGCCACAGATGCGGCGCTGACTTAGTACAAATCAAGTTGACAGAAGACTCGGAGATTGGCTGGTACTGTGTAGGTTGTGACTCTGATTTGATTGGTGAAGCTGAAGATGCCACGACAAAATTGGAGGACTAAGCTCTCAAGATTTGCATAGTGACCTCTCTCCTAGTCCTCAGTAATGCTTGACGCTTTCATTACTGGTACAAGAACACGGTAAGACCTCTCTCCTAAGAGGAGAGAGGCTTTGATTTTTACCCCCCTTCCCTTGCAGGGAAGGGGTTGGGGGTTAGGTCTTTCAAGGCTTTGAGGAATTAAATACTTAAATACTTAATTACACACTTAAAGCTTTAAAGCAGGCAGTAATTACTGATATAATGCAGCAAGTAATGCAGCAAACAATGCAGTAAGCAAGGTTGTATGACAATTATTGCCTTAATTAATCAAAAGGGAGGCTGCGGGAAATCCACGACTGCAGTGCATTTCGCCTACTGGCTAGCAACTAAGCAGAAAAAGAATGTGCTGTTGGTGGATGCTGATGCTCAACAATCAAGCTCGGCGTGGTTGTCAGGTATGGATCAGAAAGTACCTTACAAAGTGGTGCAGACACCTGATGATTTGCTTGATCAAATTCCCGATTTGGCGGGTAATTATGAGCAGATTATTGTTGATGGTCCGGCGAGTTTGGCAGAATCGACGAGGGCAATTTTGTTTAGGGTGGATTTAGCGATCGTGCCGGTGCAGCCAACTGGGGTGGATTTGCGATCGGCGTCTGATGCGGTGAGGTTGATTAAACAAGCTCAGTCAGTCAGAAATAATCAACCAGCGGCTGCCGTGTTTCTGAGTCGAGCGGTGAAGGGTACGAAGCTCAAAGAGGAAGCGATCGCACTTTTGAGCAAAACCCCAGAAGTCACCATGCTCAAAACAGTCGTTCATCAAAAACAAGCGATCGCTGATACCTCCGGTCAGTCTGCCACAGTTTGGGACTCATCCAGCCGTCCAGCCAAAGAATCAGCGCGGGAATATGAGCGATTGTTCAAAGAAATTTTAACCCTATTATGAGCACCAAAAGAAATCGTAAATCTCTAGATGATGCCTTAGCGCAACAATTTATCTACGGTGAGCAACAAGAAAGCCCAGAAAACTTAGTACCAGAACCTCTAGTTTCTCCCACTCCTCCAGAATCTCCCTCACCAAAAACCAGCAAGCGTACTATTACCAACACAACCCAAAAAACACTCAACAAATCACGGCTGATGGAGAAATTAACACTACCTCCCAAAGAAGCAACAGTACGCTTCACCGTCGATTTATCAGAATCACTACATCAAAGACTATCGCTTCTAGCCGCGACAACCGGCATGAAAAAAGCCGATATCGTGCGGCTTTTGTTAAACGATGCCTTAGAAGATGCCGGCTTTTAACTAATCATATTCAACCCGTATAAATTCAATTGTGAATTGTACCATCCGGCATAATTGCACCAGCCAGAAAAGCTTCCGTTAAGTCAACATTTGCTAGATTAGTACCTTTGAGAATCGCTCCACTCAAATCAGATCCCTGTAGATTAGCGCCACTCAAAATTGCCTCACTCAACTCAGTACCTCTCAAAGAAGTTCCTGATAAATTGGCTTCTTGCAAATTGGCTCCACTCAAATTAGCTTCATTCAAGTTTGAACCCCATAAATCAGCCTTTTCCAAATTGGCACCACTAAAATTCACCTTGCTTAAATCCGTTCCACTTAAGCTGACACCACTCAAATTTACGCCTTCCAAAGACAATTCAGGAGCGATTAAATGCGCCCCATATTCAATTGGATCAAAACCTTCAGGAAACAAAGTTGCTTCATTGTAGAGCGCTCCTTCCAGCTTTACCGCTTCTAGGTTGCTAAAACGAAAATCTGCTCCAAACAAATTAGCTTTTCTCAAATCAGCACCACTAAGATCTGCTGACTTAAAATTCATGCCTCGTAAGGAGGCTCCAGAGGCGATTAAGTAGGCTCCGCGTCCATTTACCTCAAAACCTTCAGGAAATTGGGTTTCTGCGTCGTAGAGGGCTTCTTCTAGGTTTACACTATCTAAGTTGGCAGCTTGAAGATTAACTCCAAACAAGTTAACCTGCCTTAAATTGGCTCCACTTAAGTCGGCTCCTCTCAAGTCAGTGCCCCTAAGATTTACTTCAAGAAGTGAGACTCCTGGTGCAATTAGGTGGGCGCCTGCTTTAATTGGATCAAATTCAGCAGGAAATTGAGTCGCTTTGTTGTAGAGTGCGCCTTGCATATTGACAGCTTGCAGGCTGGTTGAGCGTAGATCTACTCCAAACAAATTAGCTTGGCTTAAGTCAGCATTATTTAGGTTAGCGCCGCTGAGTTTGGCTTGCCATAAATCGGCTTTGTTAAGATTGGCATAGCTTAAGTTAGTGTTAGAAAGGTCTGCTTCCCATAAAGAAGTTTGACTTAAATTGGCTCCACTCAGATTGGTTTGATTGAGGGCAATGCCAAACAAATGAGCTTGAGATAAGTTTACATCCCTCAAATCAGATTCACTAAGATCTACACCACTAAAATTGGTACCACTAAGATTTGCTCCTTGAAGTGACACTTCTGGTGCAATTAAGTAAGCTTCAAGCGGTTTAAAATTGGGAGGAAATTGTGTAGCTTCGTTGTATAGTGCGCCAACTAAGTTACACTCATAAAGCACAGCCGAGCTGAGATTAGCTCCTAATAAATTAGATTCTCTTAAGTCGGCTCCACTCAAATTGGCTTGACTCAAATCAGCACCAATTAAGCAAGTTTTGCTGAGGTTAGCATCTTTTAAAGAAGCTGTTTGTAAGTTGGCTTGCCATAAATCAGCTTGACTCAAATCAGCGCCGCTGAGATTAATAGTACTTAAATTGACGCCGCTTAGATTTGCCTTTTTGAGTGATACATTTGGCGCAATTAAATAAGCACCCTCTGTTGCGGGATCAAAGTTTTTGGGAAATTGAGTCGCTTCGTTATAGAGTGTAGTTTGCAGGTTTGTGCTATGCAATACGGCGTTTTTTAGATTAGCTTCGCTGAGGTTAGCGCCACACAAGGTTGTATGACTCAAGTTAGCTGTTTCTAAGTTTGCTCCTAATAAATCAGCACCTGTAAGATTTGTGCCTTTCAGGTTGGCGCTACTTAGGTTAGCTCGCCATAAGATGACTCTTTGGAGGTCTATCTCACTTAAGTTTGCTTTACTTAAGTCAGTTCCACTAAAATCTCTGCTTCCTGCTGAATATTGCTTTAAAAGTTCGTCAGCATCCATATTATTTAATCTTTGGTCGTGCCTTATGCTATACCTGGATAACTTTATAGTGGGAAAACCCAAGCTATCAGCA
The DNA here is from genome assembly GCA_049671305.1 of Coleofasciculaceae cyanobacterium. Lineage (GTDB taxonomy): Bacteria > Cyanobacteriota > Cyanobacteriia > Cyanobacteriales > Coleofasciculaceae > CADCTM01. The sequence continues at coordinate 7,489 of JBATUR010000107.1, read as the reverse complement.
GGGTTATGAGTAAGTCTAGTTAATAGTCATACTCTTTTTTTATCCAAGCTTAAATTCTTGTCAAAATTTCTGGTTCAAAATTCCAGATTGCATAACCTTTTTCTGTATTTGTAACTACCATATTTTCTAACTTATGGCTCAGTTTGCTGATAATTTCTAGAGTTCTTTCCTGGCTCGATTCCGTTCTCAAAAAACTATAATATTTACCATTAACTATAATTGCAAATAAGCTTTGTTTTAAATGAGGAACTTTAATTCGACAAGTTTGATATTCCTGACATAAATCAAGAATTTTAGTAAAATTCGAGTTGAGATTTTGAACAGTCTCGGTTGTAGACTTGCTACCATTAGCTAGTAAATCATCCGAGTTTTTTGGCTCTTCCAAAGATAGGTTGAAATTTGCGGCAATGCTTGCAGCCATTGAGTCTTGGCTAGACGTTACCAGTTTTGTCAGATCAATACTGTCTTGAGTTTCTTCTGTCGAGATTAGTTGTTCAGTTAAAGAAGACGGAACACTTAATTCTTGACTCCAAAAGTTATCTTCTTTGCCGGAAAGATCTATTTCTGAAATTTCTGGTCTATATTCTGGCAACTCAATAACTTCTTGGACTTCTACGCTTTGCGATTCTTCAGGTTCTGATTGAATTAGCAAAGATTCACGATAAGCGTGCCATCTACGATTTACTTCAACAGTGGCAATTCCTGCTCCGACACTACTTACAATAGCAAATCCGATATAAGGAATTGCTACGTCTTTATGTTCACCATTAAAAATCGGTTGAATTTCACCACTAAAAAAAGGTGGAAATTCAACTGCTACAGGTTCTGTTTTTATTAAGGCAAATGGTATGGTCAAACAAGAAAAAACAGCACTAGAGACAAATACAGCGGGTAATAAAATGCTGCTGAGGGAATAAGTGGTCATATTCAACCGCTATGCTTGATGTTGGAAACTAAAGAAGTGAATTGAGACGAGTAGTGTACTCCTGATTAGACTATTGTACTCATAGCCTACATTCTGTCCTAATCCAGATAAATCGGGATGATTTTGTCTGAAGGCTCAGTAAAATAGCTGATTGGCTTCTTTTGAGGACAATTTTAGACTATTGCCTTTTTTGCTAATTTCTTAGTTAATTGCCAGGATTTACTTTTGCCATTGGCAGTACTCAACCAATATTTGCTATTGATCTTTCCACTTTATCAAAACTTTAAACTTATAGTCCTGTCTTTTGCTAGGGTGTCAGATTAATGTAGATAAAGGGACAATCACCACAAAAAGAAAGGCAAGATGATGGCGTATGAATTTTAAAGGCTTCTTAATTATCGCCATGCTATCCGCCGCTGTCACGCTACCGATAGCAATTCGTTTATCTTTTGTTGATAAAATTGCTCAGTCACTAAATATTAAACCTGACGAAAGGATTAAAGCAGCATTTTCTCCACTTAGAGCTAAAAAAGTAGATGTTGCACAGATTCTGAAAACTAAGAAATGCAACGGATGCGACCTGAGTGGTATTGATTTGAGCGATAAGGATTTAAGTGGGGCTGATTTTAGAAATGCTAACTTATCGGGCGCCAATCTTACCAAGACTAAACTAAAAGATGCCAAAATGAGCGGGGTTCGCCTCAATCAGGCAAAATTGATGTATGCCGATTTGGATGGTGGTGATTTTAAAAATGCTGAGTTTAAAGGTGCTGACCTGAGTAATGCTCAAATGCTTAATGCAGATTTGACTAAGGCTAATTTGAGCATGGCAATTTTAAAATCGACTGAACTTCGAGATACTAATTTGATGGGGGCTAATCTCACGGGCGCTAATATGACTCAAGCCAGTTTGGTAGGAGCACAAATGAGTGAAGCTAATTTGACAAACACTAATCTTAGCAATGCTTTGATGCGTTACGCTAATTTGTCTAAGGCTACCCTAAAACAGACAAATTTGGAGGGTGCTGACTTGAATTTGGCAATTATGCCCGATGGCACATCTCCTTATGGGACAACTCAATATTAGGGAGTAAAGAGGTGTTAAGCAGTCATGATTAGCTTTGAAGTTGTGCCAACTTTGGTTGAAATGTCACTCAGAAAGCTCAAAATGAAACATGAAGTCATGATTAGCTTTGAAGTTGTGCCAATCTTGGTTGAGTATTAGCCTGTTAAGGGGCTATGTAAATATTGATTGAGTCTTAATTTGTCAGTTAACTGCCTAACTCCTGCCTCTTGTTCTTTAGTCGTTGGGATTGCCACAATAAAGGCGTAACTTGGCAAAAGTCTATTCTGCTGGCTAACGTGTTGTTGCACCTTACTATTTATTGAGTTAAAGCGTGTTTTTATTTGTTGGTATTGTTTTATTGGTGATGGCTTTGGGACTTCTAGTTCCTGTCTCGGTTCTTTTTGTAGAGTGCTTTGCGGCACTTTTGCCAAGTAAAAGTGTGGTCACTGAGTCAAGTAAAAGTGTGGTCACTGAGTCAAGCAAAAGCGAGGTCGCTGAGTCAAGTCGAAGCGAGGCAGTTGCTAAAGAATCTTCACCGAAGATTGCTATTTTAATTCCAGCACACAATGAAGCTTTGGGTATTGGCGCAACGCTAGAGACTTTATTGCCGCAGCTAACTGACCAAGACCGCCTTGTAGTCATTGCTGACAACTGTAATGACGAAACTGCCTCAATTGCTCGTAACTTGGGTGTGACGGTCATTGAGCGGCAGAATACGGAGCTTTTGGGCAAGGGATATGCTTTAGATTATGGCTTGCGATTTATTCAAGCCGAGCCACCGGATGTAGTAGTATTTGTTGATGCTGATTGTATTGTTGCTCCTGGCGCAATTAGCACTATTGCGCGTCAAGCTGCGGCGTCAGCACGACCGGTGCAAGCGACTTATTTGATGGAACAACCGACGAACCCAAAACCGAAAGATGCGGTTTCGGCGTTGGCGTTTATGGTTAAAAATTTGGTCAGACCTAGTGGTTTAGAACGTTTGGGTTTACCTTGTTTGTTGACAGGTACGGGTATGGCTTTTCCTTGGTCGGTTATTCAAACTGTGACTTTGGCTAGCGGTAATATTGTTGAGGATATGCAGTTGGCTTTGGATTTGGCGATCGCTGGTTCTGCTCCTCAATTTTGCCCTAATGCCAGAGTAATTGGTCGTTTGCCTGCTCAAACAGCAGCGGCGAAAACTCAACGAACTCGCTGGGAACATGGTCATTTACAAACTTTACTTACACAAGTGCCGAGGTTGTTTAAAGCGTCTATTGAGCAAAGACGTTTTGACTTATTGGCATTAGCTTTAGATATGTGTGTACCACCACTTTCGCTACTAGTGATGATTTGGGTAGCAGTGACAGGACTTGCTATATTTGCGGCGACGTTAGGAACTTCTGGGATTCCTGCTGTTATTTTATCTCTAGAAGGAGTATTAATTTTAATTGCAATTGTTGGTGCTTGGGCTAAATTTGGTCGTGAAGATTTGCCAATTTTAACGCTATTGTCTGTACCTTTTTATATTGCTTGGAAAATTCCTCTTTACTTTTCCTTTCTCTGGCGACGACAGACTAAATGGGTTCGTACAGAGCGTGATGCTGTTGATCCGACAAAATCTTAATTCACTCTTTCAATCTTGATGGTTATAGGCTGGTTATTCTAGAGGAAAAATTGGTATAGTTTTGCTGGAATAAGTGCATATTTTATAGCCTTTCTTAGGAAAGTATCAAGCTTTTGTTGCTCTTTTAAAAGCCAAAATTATCTCTAATTTGTTTCATTATCTGCCATTAGATTTGTCGGATATGGGACATACGTTAGGAGGTAAAGAAGGTGATTGTACTATGACTGAGGATATCAGCAATCGCTTACTTAGTTTGCCGTTTTATATGTTTTGACTTTGGGATACCAAGCTAGAGTAGTAGCCTCAATTCACGACTTTCATGAGTAATATTGAGTAGCTTTCAGTGCTTTTTTGAGATTAATTGGTCTTCTTTGCAGAAGTTTTGGGTTTTGGCTAACAACAGGTTGGCTATTTTCTGTCAACCTGTTAATTCAATATTCTAGCTTACTTACATCTGGTTTGGCAATTTAAATCCAATTTCTATTTATTTTCTTAAATAGTATTTAAGAAAATAAATATACTATATTATTTGTAATAATCTTGCTTTTCAGTCAGTTATTGTTATTCTATTACTCACTTTTTTGAAAATTACAATAATCTTGCTTTTCAGCTATTTATCATTATTCTATTATTCACTTTTTTGAAAACTACAATAATTTTGTTTTTCAGCTATTTATCATTATTCTATTATTCACTTTTTTGATAATTATAATCATACCACTTTCCAGCTAACTTAAATTTTCTTGTTATTAACTTATAAACAACAACTAATTACTACTCAACATAAAACAACTATTAGTTTAGAGGAAAGTGCTTTGAATAACTCTTACCTATAAATTAACTTTACGCAAGCTTTAAATGGAAAGGTGATTTTTAAAAAATTAGAGAAGACTTATTCTCGAATCTAAGTTTTTGTTTTCTAGATACTATGATGTAAATGCCAAGGCAGATACGTTGTCTCCTAACACAATTTATCTAAATAAAGTTTTGGTCTAATTAATAAACCTTTATCCGAGTTATTTAAACTTTTAATAAAAAGTTTAGCTCAAATAGGTTTAAGTTTAACTAAATTAAATCTTTCACAAAGCCAATCTCAAGTTGTCAAATATTTCTTCGATAAACTAATCCAACACATGATTAACTTCATTTTTTAGCCAAATATTTACCAGCTTATCAGTTTCTATCCAACTATAGTTATTGAAACAAGGACTTTCAGCTCATGATGGACTCTAAGGCAAGTTTTTTCAAACCTATTCCAATGGTAGGTTCTGTCGGTAAAATAGCTGAAATACCGATTGTCGGAAATCGTGTCGCACAAACACAAGTTCCTCAAATGAGTGTACAGGAACTTAAGAAACAGCTTGATACTCAAGCAGATAACCTTTTATTAATTGATGTTCGTAATAAGAGTGAGCATGAAATTGCTCAACTGCCAGGATGGGTTTTAATTCCTTATCCAGAAATACAAAGTGGAGAAGGTATTGCTAAAATTAAACAACTACTTAAAGAAAAGCATCAATGCCTTGACAACAAACCGCATTTGATTGTTATGTGTAAAGCGGGTGTACGTTCGGCAAAAACTCTCTTCTTACTTAAAGATCAAGGAATTACAGGTACAAATGTCAAAGGTGGCATTGACGCCTGGAGTCAAGAAATCGACCCATCTATTCCCCAGTACTCAATGAAAGATATTTCTGCACATCCACCAATTTCAACTAAATCTAAATCCTTCTCAAATAAACAAAAATGGCTTGCAGGCGGTGGTTTAGTGGTTACAGTAGGAACTGTTGCTGCTGCTATTACCGTTGCTCATAAGCCTGATTTGCTCATTCCTGTGATTAATGCTGGTGTACCCTTAAAATGGGCAGCGCCGTATTCAAATGTTGTAAAGTTTGCCGTTAAACGAGCAGAAACACCTCAAATTACATCTCAAGAACTCAAGCAATTAATTGATAGCAAAAAAACAGATTATATGTTGCTTGATGTTCGGACTCCTGAAGAATATAAGCTCTCTAAAATTCCAGGTGCAGTCAATGTTCCACTAACAGAAATTGAACAGGGAAGAGGTATAGATAAAGTTAAATCTCAACTCCAAGGTCGTCGCTTGATTACTTACTGCACACATGGTTATCGTTCTGGTGTAGCCTTAGTAAAACTTCAAGATGCTGGTGTTCGTGGTACTCAATACTCCGGCGGCATTCAAGAATGGACAAAAGAAATTGATCCTTCTTTACCACGCAATGGTTGGTAGGTATTAACTAGTTTTTAAGTTTAATTTGAAGCCCAGCTTTAGTGTTAAAGATTGTTCTCAATAATACTGAGCTGGGGTTTTCTTAAACTAGATTACTTGAGTAAAAATTAATGTAATTTTTAACTAAAAATTATGATTCTAATGCAACTGATAAAGATTTTATTGATAAAAAATTTAGTACCAAACTAAAATTGATAAAAACTTAATACTAAATTAAAATTAATAAAAGGTTTTAATATTAGACTAAAATCGATAAAAAATTAATATTCAAATAAAATTGATAGAAACTTTAATACTAAACTAAAACTGATAAAATTATTTAATGTTAAACTCAATAAAATTGCATCAATAATAATTCTTGTAAGTTTTAACTATATACACCATAATACTGCCCCCTTGTGCAGCCAAATCTATAATATGCTGATAATTCAATAATTTTAAAATTGCCAGTTGATCAATTTTAGATTGAAGCAGTTTTGTCTATTTTATTAATTTCAAGATTGCTCGACAATCAATTTTAAAACAAAGCAATTTGTCTATTTCACTATTGAAAATTTACGATTAATTTAGACGTTTTTATATTCAATCAATTTACTTTTAGTACCCAATATTTTATTGCGTAAAAATCCTAGTGTTCCTCCCACCTGGGCAAACTTACCTAAAACACAAGAAATTGCATAAATTGCAGCGTGTTGACGGCAAATACCTTGGCGAAGCTGTTTGATAAAAATGCGACTAGCAAGTGCTGGATATCCCAGCAAAAGCAACAAAGAAAGTCCATGACTAGGTACGGCTAATCCTAAAGCCAGCACAGGTAAATAAAATCCCCAAAACCAAATACTTTTGCTCTCCTTTTTCCAATGTCCATCAGTGCCTCCATGTAGCGATGCACCCTCTGCATAGGCATGACCTGCACGGAGGGCGCGTTTCCACCATTGGCTAAAATGAAGCATCTGGGCGTCATGTAGGGTCATTTCCGCATCAAGTCGGAGAACTTTCCATTGCTTCTGACGCAATCTGACACACAACTCCGGTTCCTCTCCAGCAATTAATGCATCATTAAAGCCTCCTGCCTGCTGAAATGCCTCGACTCGCATCATCGAATCTCCGCCACAAGCTTCTGCCTCGCCAATGGGTGTATCCCACTCCAAATCACACAATTGATTGTAAATAGATTGTTCTGGATTGCGTTCGCGGCGACGCCCGCAAACAACTGCTACATTAGATTGAGCGTTAAGTTCTTGTTGGGCAAAATTGAGCCATCCTTCCACAACTTCACAGTCCCCATCAACAAATTGAACATATTGAATTTGTGGTTCAACTTCCAATAAATGAGTAAATCCAGCATTTCTAGCACGTGCCGCAGTAAATGGTATTGATAAGTCAAGTTCAACAACAGATACACCCAGCGCTTTTGCTAATTCAACACTGCCATCTGTTGAACCCGAATCAACATAGACAACTTGCGCCACTTTTCCTACTACTGAAAGTAAGCATTGACGCAATCGTTCACCTTCATTTCGTCCAATAGCTACTAATCCAATGTTGTTCAACTTTTTTCTCCCAATGTCTGACAGGTTTTGACTTGGTATGGAGTTTATCTATGGCAATTCTAAAACATTTATGAAATTTTGTAGATGA